>NZ_KK088572.1 GCF_000600335.2 Rubellimicrobium mesophilum DSM 19309
GCCGCCGCGCGTCGAACACGCGCCCCCCACGCCGGCCGGGTTGGCCCCCGGCGGCGTGGGACCGGAGGCCGCTCCGCCCCGCCGTGCCAACCCGGCGGGCGGAGAACGCTCCGACTCGGGGTCCACGCCCCCTGTCCCTCCACGCCCGGACTCCGCCGGGCCAAGGGACAGGGGGTCTAGGCCCCCCGTTCCTTCGGTCCCCGATACCTTGGGGGAGCGAAGCGAGGGACGGACCCCTACTCCAGCCCCTCCTCCCCGAGGAGGTGCCGCCCCGCCCGGTCCTCGACCTCGATCACCCAGAGGTCCGGGTCGAAGCGCCGCTGCCGCTGCACGGCCTCGTCCACCTCGCGCTCCTCGCCCTCGGCCAGCACCATCCAGGTCCGCTGCCCCGTCATCGGGTCGAAGCTCCGCTGGAACGCCTTCGCGCTCCCATCGAGCGTCGCCACCTTCACCAGCACCGCCCCCGCCGTCTCGTCCCCCTTGCGGACGACGAAGGCCGGGATCGCCAGCGCCTGCAGCCGCGCGAGATAGGCCGCGACCCAGATCCCCGCCTTCAGCCTCAGCTCCGGCATCCGTCAGGCCCCGTCGCGGTCGCCCCAAAGGGGCGCGGGCTCAAGCCCCGTCACGGTCGCCCCAAAGGGGCGCGGGCGGTCACGCCCCGTCACGGTAATCGAGCCCCATCTCGCCGTAGCGCTCCGGGTCCTCCAGCCAGTTCTCCTTGACCTTCACGGTCAGGAACAGGTGCACCTTGCGCCCCATGAACTCCTCGAGCTCCGCCCGCGCCGCCTGGCCCACGGCCTTGATCGTCTCGCCGCCCTTGCCCAGCACGATCCCCCGGTGCCCCTCGCGCGCGACGTAGATGATCTGGTCCACCCGCGCCGAGCCGTCCTTGCGCTCCTCCCAGGCCTCCGTCTCCACGGTCAACTCGTAGGGCAGCTCCTGATGCAGCCGCAGGGTCAGCTTCTCGCGGGTCATCTCCGCCGCGATCATCCGCATCGGCAGGTCGGCGAGCTGGTCCTCCGGATAGAGCCACGGCCCCTCCGGCATCCTCTCGCCCAGCCACTCCTTCAGGTCCTTCGTCCCATGCCCCCGCTCGGCGGAGATCATGAAGGTCCGCTCGAACGGAAAGGCCTCGTTCATCTCCTTGGACAGCGCCAGCAGCGCCTCGGCCTTGACCCGGTCGATCTTGTTGATCGCCAGCGCCACCGGCCGCCCGCCCACCTTCTCGCGAAGCGAGTCGAGGATCGCCTTCACCCCCTCGGTCATCCCCCGATGCGCCTCGATCAGCAGCACCACGAGGTCCGCGTCCGCCGCGCCCCCCCAGGCCGCCGCCACCATCGCGCGATCCAGCCGGCGTCGAGGCCGGAACAGCCCCGGCGTATCGACGAAGACGATCTGGGAGCTGCCCTCCATCGCCACGCCCCGGATGCGCGCCCGCGTCGTCTGCACCTTGTGCGTCACGATGGACACCTTGGCGCCCACCATCCGGTTCAGCAGCGTCGACTTCCCCGCGTTCGGCTCCCCGATCAGCGCCACGAAGCCCGCGCGCGTCGGCCCCTCCCGGGTCTCGGTCTCGTCCGTCATTCCAGTCTCCCCAACAGGGCCGCCGCCGCCGCGTGCTCGGCCGCGCGCTTGGTCGCCCCTTCGGCCCTCTCGGCCTCGCCCGTCGAAAGCCGCGCCTCGATGACGAAGCGCGGCTGGTGGTCGGGCCCTTCCCGTCCGATCAAGACATAGTCGGGCGGCGTCAAGCCCCGCGCCTGCGCCCATTCCTGCAGCGCGCTCTTGGCGTCCCGCGCATCCTCCGGCGCCGCCGCGATCCGGTCCTGCCAAAGGCCCAGGATCACCGCCCGCGCCGCCTCCAGCCCGCCGTCCAGATACACCGCCGCGATCACCGCCTCCATGGCGTCCGCCAGCAGCGCCTCCTTCTTGCGCCCGCCGCCGATCATCTCGGACCGCCCGAGCTTCAGCCCCGCGCCGAGGTCCACCGAGCGCGCCACCTCCGCGCAGGTCTCCCGCCGCACGAGCGCGTTGAAGCGCGGCGCGATCCGCCCCTCGTCGGCCCCGGGATCGGCCTCCAGCAGCGCCTCGGCCACCACCAGCCCCAGCACCCGGTCCCCCAGGAACTCGAGCCGCTGGTTGTCGGCCTCGCCGCCCCGCGATCCATGCGTCAGCGCCCGCACCAGCAGCGACGGGTCGCGGAACTCGTGCCCCAGCCGCCCGGACAGGTCCCGCAGCGTCCCCGACAGCTTCATCGCACGATCCCCCCGATCCGCCCCGGGCGCCAGCCGCGCGGGTCCCACCAGTGCCGTCCTTCCGCCGAGGCGACGACCATGTCCACCCGCCCGATCACCTGCCCCTCGCTCACGAAGCCCGTCCCGCCCACGGCGGGCGAGAGCCGGCTGTCCCGCGCCGCGTCGCGGTGGTCGCCCAGCACGTAGAACCGGCCACGGGGCACCTCGACCTCCAAGCCCGCGTCGAGCGGACGCGTCCCGGCGTCCAGAACAGCATATGTCGTGCCCTCCGGCAGAGTCTCAAGGAAACGGTGCGTCAGGCAGTCGGCGCCGAGCCCCACGGGCCCGTTGCCGCAGACCGGCATCACCCCCGCCGGCCCCTGCGGCCCGAAGACCTCGGCGAAGAGCCCGTCCTCGGCCAGCGCCGCCCTCGCCCCGTCGATCACCGGCACCCCGCCTTCGACCGCCACCCTCTCGCCCCCGAGCGCCACGACCCGCGCGACCCGGGGCGCGGCCTCGCCCTCGACGCGGAACGCGATCACGTCGCCCCGCCCCACCGTCACCGGCGCCCGCCGCACCAGCACGCGGTCCCCCGGCACCAGCGCGGGCTTCATCCCCTGCTCCGCGACCTCGGCGGTCGTCCAGATCAGGCTCCCGGCCAGCACCAGCGCCGCCACCCCGGCGACGCCCAGCCCCAGGAGCCGCCAGCCGCTGTCGGTCCGCCGCCGCCGCTGCGAGCTCGGCGTGACCAGAAGCGCCAGCAGCAGGGCCCACCGGAGCCAGGGCACCAGCAGCGCCCAGGCCCACCAGCCCGGCCGCCCGCTGTCGTTGAGCCGCCTCAGCGCGTGCCCCGTTCCCGGCACCAGCAGCGCCGCGAGCGGGATCGCCGCCAGCGCCTCGTGCCACCGGCTCCACCCCTCGACCCAGACGGGCCCGAGCCGGCCCACGACCCACAGGGCGCCCATGACGAGCAGGAGCGCCGCGAAGCCCACCGGCGTCGTGCGCCCCGTGGGATCGAGCCCCCGTCCGAGGAAACCCGTGGGCGAGAAGGGTTCGGCCATCGGCCGGCGCGCCATGGAGCCGCCCCTAGCGCCGCGAGCCGGCGCTCAGCGGCGTCCGGGCCCGCGCGCCCCTCATGCCAGGAGAATCGTGCACGTCGGAGGAAAGGGTCAGTCGATCGCCTTCAGGAAGCGGTCCGGCCGCCAGGTCCAGAAGGCCAGCATCGACCGCCCCGCCGAGGAGAACATGACCCGGTCCGCCCGCCCCACGAGGTTCTCGAAGGGGACGAAGCCCACGCCCTGCGGCTGCGGGAACCGCGAATCGGTCGAGTTGTCGCGGTTGTCGCCCATGAAGAAGAAGTAGCCGTCGGGCACCGTGTAGACCCCGGTGTCATCCTGCCGGAGCATCCCGATGTCGAGGATGTCATGCTCCACCCCGTTGGGCAGGGTCTCGACGTAGCGGTCCGAGACGCAGTCGCCGCCCTCCACCGGCCGCTCGCCCTTGCAGGAGGGTGGCAGGCCCTGCGGTCCCTGCGGCGCATAGACCTCGTGGAACTCGCCCGCGGGCTCGACCTGCACCGGCTCGTCGTTGATGTAGAGCAGGCCGTCCTTCATCTGGATGCGGTCGCCCGGCAGGCCGATCAGCCGCTTGATGAAGTCGGTGCCCGTCACCGGATGGCGGAAGACCACGACGTCGCCCCGCTCGGGCATGGAGCCCAGGATGCGGGTGTTGTCGCCGTCGAGGAAGCCGCAGAGGTCCTGCGCGTCGATGCCGGTGAAGGGGATCGAGGGGCAGGAGGCGTAGGAATAGCCGTAGGCCATCTTGTTGACGAACAGGAAGTCGCCGATCAGCAGCGTGTCCTTCATGGAGCCCGAGGGGATCCAGAACGGCTGGAAGAAGATCGTGCGGAAGGCGCCCGCGATCAGCAGCGCCCAGACCACGGTCTTGACCGTCTCCCAGACGCCCGCGGCGAAGCCCTGGTTGGTCTGCTCCGCCTCGCGGCGGTCCCGTCCGAATGCCATCCACCGCCCCCGCCTCTGCGCGACCGCCTTTGCGCGACGGGGCCTACCTGACGCCCCGGGCCCCTCAAGTCAACCCGCGCCGCCCCGCCGTCCCATCACCATGGCGCCAGCGGCGACGCCTATCATCAGGAGGCCTCCGGCCAGGAAGGGCGCGCCCACCGACAGCCATTCCGCCAGCCAGGCCCCCAGGAACGGCGCCACCAGCAGCGCCGAGAGGCTCGCCGCCTCGACCAGCGCGGCCACCCGGCCCATCATCCCCGGGGGCGTGGCCTCCTGCACCATGGCGCGCAGCGGCACCCGCCCGACCGAGCTCAGGAAGCCCACGGCCCCGGACAGCGCCAGGAACGGCAGGAGGGCCGCCTCCGCGCCCCGCATCTCCTGCAGCCCCAGCGCCGCGATCAGCAGCCCCGACCCCACCCCGGTCGCCGCGACGATCCCCAGCGGCCCCGCCCTGAGCCCCAGGAGACCGAGGCTCCCCAGCAGCCCGCCGCCCCCTACGAAGGCGAGGCAGAGCCCGAAGGCCTCCTCCCCCAGGCCCAGCTCGCGCACCAGCGGGGCGATCTGCGTGTCGTAGACGAAGATCGCGAAGGTCGAGGCCACGATCAGCCCGATCGCCCCCCGCAGCACCCGCGACCGCGCCACCAGCCCAAGGCCCTCGCGAAGCTCCGCCCAGACCGCCCCCGCCCCGGTCCCCGGCCGCGGCGCGAGCGGCGGCAGCGTCAGCGCGATCGCCGCCGCGAGCCCCGACATCGCCGCGTTCACCGCGAACACGCCGCGCGGGTCCAACGCCAGCAGCGCCGCCGCCCCCAGCGCCGGGGCCGCCACCTTGGTCGCCTGGTTCACCGCCTGGCTCAGCCCGTTCGCCGCGATCAGCCGCTCCGGCGGCACAAGCGCCGGCAGCGCCGCCTGCTTGGCGGGCGAGAAGAACGAATCCGCCACCGCCCGCAGCGCCACCACCGCGACGAGCCACGGCCAGGACGGCACGGCGATCAGCAGGAGCGTCGCCCCCGCCCGACCGAGGTTCGACAGCACCATGGTCCGCCGCAGCGGCCAGCAGTCCACGTGGACCCCGGCCAGCAGGCCCAGCGTCATCGGCGGCACCGCCACCGCCACCGCCGCCCAGGCGAAGGCGACCGACGGCGCCCTCCACTCGAAGGCCATCAGCGCGCCGACCGCCACCATGTCCAGCCAGTCCGCGAGGTCCGCCGGCGCCTGCACCGCGAGGAGCCGTCCCAGGCCCGAGGGCCGCCTAGGCAATCGGCCGCGCCTCGATCACCACGAAGGCCTGCGCCCAGGGATGGTCGTCGGTCAGCGTGACGTGCAGGATCGCCTCGTGCCCCGGCGGCGTCATCTGCCGCAGCCGGTCCGCCGCCCAGCCGGTGACGCGCATCACGGGCTGCCCGGAGGGCAGGTTCGAGACGCCCATGTCCCTCCAGGCGATGCCCATCCGCAGCCCCGTCCCCAGCGCCTTGGAGCAGGCCTCCTTGGCCGCCCAGCGCTTGGCCAGCGTCGCCGCCTCGTGCGGGCGCGACCGGGCCTTGCGCAGCTCCACCTCGGTGAAGACGCGGTCGCGGAAGCGGTCGCCGAAACGCTGGAGCGTCCCCTCGATCCGCTCGATGTTGCACAGGTCCGTGCCGATGCCGAGGATCACCGGGGACCCTCGGGGCGGCGGCGCGGATCAGGCGGCGTAGGGGATGGCATCGGGCTCCTGCGGCAGCGGCTCGGATGCGCTTACCGCATCGGCCTCCGCGCCGCGAGAGGGATGTCGCGGAAAGGGCAGGTCCGCCAGCTCGAGGCGCGTCATGCCGGCAAAGGCCGGATGATCGATCAGGTCGGGCTCGAAGCCCTCGTCGGGATCGGCGAGCAGGCTGGCGAGGCGAGAAAGGAGAGAGCGCAGCATCGTGGTCCTCCGTTTCCAGTGACCCGACAATGCTCCGCTTCGGACCTAACCTCTGTCCCCCAGGGAACAGTCACCGACGATGCCCAAGAGGCCCCGGCGGGGCCGCCTCCGCGCTCGCCGGGGCGGCCCGGAAGGTCAGGCCGCCGGACGGACGGCCTTGCCCTGCATCTCGGCGACCTCCGGCCTCGGCAGCGGCAGGTCCGCCAGCTCCCGCGGCGACATCCGCCGCAGCGCCGGATGGTCGAGCGGCTCGGCGGCCGGCGCCTCGGCAGGTCCGAGGCGCCGGCGCAAGGCGTCGGTCATGAAATGCAGCACGGGAATGAGGTGGGTCATATCGCCTCCGTGTAACGGCAGTGTTTCAATGACCCGATCATGCGCCTCCCCGCGCCGCGCCGCATTGCCGGATCGGTGGACGGGGGTATAGCCTCGCTATATGCCCAACCCGCTGAACCGCGTGCCGCTCCAGTCCCTCCGCGCCGTGGAGGCGGTCGCCCGCCTCGGCACGCTGCGCGCCGCCGCCGAGGACCTGGGCGTGACCCCCGGCGCCGTGAGCCAGCAGGTCATCCGGGCCGAGCAGGTCCTGGGTCGCGCCCTCTTCGACCGCCAGCCGAGCGGCATGGTCCCCTCCGGCCCCTCCGCCGAGGTCCTGGCGCTCCTCCGGCGCGGCTTCGCGGACCTCACGGCCGCCGTCGCCCGCGCGGCCCCGCAGGGCGAGGACTGCCTCACCGTCTCGGTCGCGCCGATCCTCGCCTCGCGCTGGCTGATCTGGCGGCTTCCGAAGTTCCGCGCCGCCCATCCGGCGATCCGGGTCCGCATCGACGCCGACCTCGCCCTCACCGATCCAGGGGCGGAGATCGACCTCTGCGTCCGCGTCGGACGCGGCCACTGGCCCGGCGTCCGGGCCGAACGCCTCGCCCCCCAGGTCATCTTCCCCGTCTGCGCGCCCGACATGGCGGTGCGCCTGCGGGACCACGCCGACCTCGCCCGCGTCCCGATCATCCGCGAGACCCGTGCCAACTTCGGCTGGGAGGACTGGCTCGGCCCCGAGGGGCGGCTCGACGTCGTGCCGGGCGACGGCCCGCTCTTCTCGGACGCGCAGCTCTGCCTCGACGCCGCCATCTCGGGCGAGGGCGTGTTCCTGACCTTCGAGTCGCTGGCCGCCGACCCCCTCGCGATGGGCCGCCTGGCCGAGCCCTTCAAGGGCCGCCACGCGACGCCCAACGCCTACTGGATCGTCACGCCCGCCGACGGATCGGTCCGCCGCCCGGTCCGCGCCTTCATCGACTGGCTCCGGGCCGAGTTCGCGGGCGCGGGCCTCGGCGCCACCCGTCCGCCCGGCTGACCTCAGGCGGCGCGGCGCAGCGGGACCAGGGTCTCGATATAGCCCGGCCGGGGCGCCTCGGCCGGCGCGCGGCCGGACAGCTCCCGCAGCGCGGCGACGTCGATGGGGGGAAGCGGAACCTCCTCGGGAGGCGGGTCGAGGCGGAGGCGCATGGAATGGCGCAGCAACGCGCCCAGGACAGGATCGGAATACATGTCGGCACCTGAAAAGCGGGTGGTCTGAATGGTCCCACCCTACTCCTCGCGCGCCGGCCGCTCACGTCGGGTATTCCCGACCCTATGGGGCCTCGCCCTCGTCCGGCGCGGCCTCGTCCCCCTCCAGCGCCGCGACGAGGGAGTCGTCCCGGACCCCGAAGGTCAGGCTCAGCGTCAGCTCCTCCAGCTCGGTCGACTCGGGCACGAAGCGCAGCGCCGGCACCCGCGCCGTCAGCGTCGCGGCCTCCGGGTCCTCCTCGACCTCCGCCGCGCCCACGTCGAGCGAGGCGAAGCCCAAGCCGCCCTCGGTGACGATGCGGCAATGGCGCGGCGGCGCCGCCAGGGTCTCGGCGGGCGGGACCTCCTCCGCCGGCGCCTCCTCCACCGGCGGCAGCGTCAGCACGAGGAGCTTCACCCCCTCCTCCCCCGCGCCGTGCAGGAGCGCGAGCCGGATCGCGCCCTCGCCGAGCGGGCGGCTCGTCTCCTCCCAGGGCTCCACGAGGTCCGTCACCGCCGGCACGCCGTCGCAGTCGGCGACCTGCTGCGCCCAGGCCGGCGCGGCGAGAACAAGCAGGCTAAGCGTCCCCGTCCGCATAAAGGTCGATCGCCTCCTCCAGCACGCCGCCGACGGCGGTGAAGCCCGCCCCGGCCTTCTGGAAGTCAGATAGGCGCAGCCCGCCGAACTGGAAGTACTTGGGGTGCACCGCCTCCTGCCGCGCGGCGAAGACCACGCGCCCGATCCCCGCCCAGCGCATCGCCGCGAGGCACATCTCGCAGGGCTGCAGCGTCGTCACCAGCGTCGCCCCGGCCAGGTCCACCCGGCCCAGCGCCTCGCAGGCCGCCGCGATGGCGACGATCTCGGCATGGCGGCTCGGGTCGCGGGCCTCGCCCACCTCGTTCGCCCGCATCGCGATCACCCGGTCGCCCGACATCACCGCCGCGACGAAGGCGGCCTTGCCGTCATCCGCCAGAGCCCAGGCCCGCCGGACCGCCTCGCGCAGCGCCTCCCGTTCGGCCTCGGTGGCCGAAGGAGCGTCGGGCGGGGGGCCGAGCGGGTCGGGCATGGGTGCCTCCGGGGAGTCCGCCGGCCCAACGGCCCGTCGCCCGGCCCCGTTCCGTCAGATCCCCTCGCGGGCGGCGTCCATCCGCCGGCGCATCTCGGCGATGGCGGGCGCGAGGCCCTGCATGATCGCCTCGCCGATCAGGAAATGGCCGATGTTCAGCTCCCGCATCTCGGGGATCGCCGCGATGGGCGCCACCGTCTCGTAGGTGAGCCCATGCCCCCCATGGACCTCCAGGCCGAGGCCATGGGCCTGAGCCGCCGCCGCCCGGATGCGCCCAAGCTCCGCGTCCCGCTCCGCCTCGTGCCCCTCGTGGTGGGCGTCGCAGTAGGCGCCGGTGTGGATCTCGATCACCGCCGCGCCGACCCGCGCCGCCGCCTCCACCTGCCGGGGGTCCGCCCCGATGAACAGCGACACCCGCGCGCCCATCTCACGCAGCGGCGCGATGAAGCCCGCGATCCGCTCCTCCGCGCCCGCGACGTCGAGGCCCCCCTCGGTCGTCCGCTCCTCCCGCCGCTCCGGCACGACGCAGATCGCGTGGGGGCGGTGGCGCAGCGCGATGGCCTGCATCTCCCCAGTGGCGGCCATCTCGAAGTTCAGGGGCTTGGTCAGCGACCCCATCAGCCGCTCGATGTCGCGGTCGCCGATGTGGCGCCGGTCCTCGCGCAGGTGGGCGGTGATGCCGTCGGCGCCCGCGGCCTCGGCGATCAGCGCCGCGCGCACCGGGTCGGGGAAGGCCGTCCCCCGCGCGTTCCGCACCGTCGCCACATGGTCGATGTTGACCCCGAGCCTCAGCCGCTCCGCCATGCCGCTCCCTCCCTGTCCGGTCCGCCCAGCCTAGCGCCCCATCGGCCCGGCGCCAGGGGTCTTGCGGAGCTGCGAGAGCTTCTCCTCCAGCGCCTTCCGGCGCCCCGCCTGGTAGGCCCGCGCGAGCTGCACCGTGACCCAGTAGCAGGCGACCGCGATCAGGACCCCGGGACCGACCCCGCCCACGAAGTAGGGCACGAAGACCTCGCGGAAGAACACCCGCAGCCCCGCCCAGTCCATCGTCTCCGAGGTGAAGATGGCCCAGAAGTTGTGCCAGAGGTCCCAGCCCGCCTCGCTGAAGTAGCGGCCCAGGTCCTTGACCAGGTGCGCGTCGAGCTCCTTGCCCAGGATCCAGTAGCCCAGCGCCATGGCCATGGCGCTGATCGGCACCAGCGTGACGAAGTTGTTGATGAAGGTGCCGATCAGCGAGGCGATGAGGTTGCCCCGGATCAGCTTGGCGATCACCAGCCCGCCGATGAAATGGAGCCCGTAGAGTGGCGTGAAGCTGATGAAGACCCCCGCCGCCATGCCGCGCCCGATCTTCTCGGGGCTGTCGGGCAGGCGGCGGAGCCGGTGCTTGATGTAGTTCAGCGCCCGCATCCAGCCGCCGCGCGGATAGACCGCCTCGGCCGCCGCGCGCCACGGGGTCCGCCGATCCCGCCGCCGGAAGACCATCAGCGCCGGGGCGGCGTCAGGGTCGCCCGCGTCGGGTCCCGGAAGCGGGCCACCGCCGAGACGTTGGTCTCGGCCTCGAGCGCGGTCATGACGCGGTGCAGGTGCTCGACGTTGCGCAGGTCCACGTCGATCAGGAGGCGGTAGTAGTCGGGCTTGCGGTCGGTGAACTGGAGGTCCGAGATGTTCGCCCCCTGCTCCCCGATCAGGGTGCAGACGCGGCCCAGCACGCCCGGCCCGTTGGAGATGGTCAGCTCCAGCGTCACCGTGTTGACGGGCCGGTGGTTGCCCTCCTGCCAATGGAGGTCCACCCAGCGGTCCGACTGGTCCTCGTAGTCGGCGAGCGCCGGGCAGTCGATGGCGTGGACCACCACCCCCTGCCCCCGGTGGGTGATCCCCACGATCCGCTCGCCCGGCACCGGCTGGCAGCAGAGCGCGCGGCGGAAGGCCTGGTCGGGGCTCAGGCCCACGACGGCGCGCTTCTCGTCCACCTCCTCGCCGGGGCGGCGGGCGAGGTCGGGGTAGAGGATGTTCACCACCTGCCGCGCGGTGATCTCGGCGCTGCCGAGCCGCGCCAGCAGATCCTCCTCGTCGTCGAGGCCCAGCGCCTTGGCGGCGGTGCGCAGCGCCTTGTCGGTTGCCTTCTTGCCGACGTTCTCGAAGGCCACGCGGGCGAGCTCGGCCCCGAGCTTGATGAACCGCTCCCGGTCCTCCTCGCGCAGGGCCCGCCGGATCGCGCTCTTGGCCCGCCCCGTCACGGCGATGCCGATCCAGCTCGCCTGCGGGGTCTGGCCCTCGGCGGTGATGATCTCGACCATCTGCCCGTTCTTGAGCCGCGAGTAGAGCGGCACCCGCACCCCATCGACCTTGGCGCCCACGCAGGCATGGCCGATCCGCGTGTGGATCGCATAGGCGAAGTCGATGGGCGTGGCCCCCCTCGGCAAGGGGATCACGTGCCCCTTGGGCGTGAAGCAGAAGACCTGGTCCTGGTACATCTCCAGCTTCACGGCCTCGAGGAACTCCCCGTGGTCGTGGCCCTCGTCCAGGCGCTCGGTCATCTGGGCGATCCAGCGGACCGGATCGACCGCGAAGCGGTTCTCGCTGCGGATGCCGTCCTTGTAGGACCAGTGGGCGGCGACGCCCGACTCCGCGACCTCGTGCATCTCCTGGGTGCGGATCTGCACCTCGACCTGCTTGCCGTCCCGGCCCGAGACGGTGGTGTGGATGCTCCGGTAGCCGTTCGACTTGGGCTGGCTGATGTAGTCCTTGAACCGCCCCGGCACCGCGCGCCAGCGCTGGTGGATCAGCCCCAGGATGCGGTAGCAGTCGGCCTCGGTCTCGCAGATGATGCGGAAGCCGTAGATATCCGACAGCCGCGAGAAGGCCTGGTCCTTGGTCTGCAGCTTGCGCCAGATCGAATAGGGCTTCTTGGCCCGCCCCGTGACCGTGGCCTTGACCCACTCCCGCTCCAGGAGGTCGCGGATGTCCTCCACGATCTTCTTGATGACGGTGTCGGTCTCGTCCTGCAGCGTGATGAAGCGGCGGATGACGGAGGCCCGCGCCTCGGGCATCAGCACGCGGAAGCTCAGGTCCTCGAGCTCCTCGCGCATCCACTGCATCCCCATGCGCCCGGCCAGCGGCGCATAGATGTCCATCGTCTCCCGGGCCTTCTGGGCCTGCTTCTCCGGGGACATGGACTTGATCGTCCGCATGTTGTGCAGCCGGTCGGCGAGCTTGACCAGCGTCACGCGCAGGTCGCGGCTCGTCGCCATGAAGAGCTTGCGGAAGTTCTCGGCCTGGCGCGTCTCGTCCGACCGGATCTGCATCTTGGTCAGGTTGGTGACGCCCTCGACCAGCTCGGCGATCTCGGGGCCGAACTCGCGCTCGATCTGCGCGTGGGAGGCCTTGGTGTCCTCCAGGGTGTCATGGAGCAGCGCCGTGACGATGGTGGCGTCGTCCATCTGCTGCTCGGCCAGCAGGCGCGCCACCGCGACGGGATGGGTGAAGTAGGGCTCCCCGCTCTTGCGGAGCTGCCCGTCGTGCATCCTCTCGCCAAAGGCCCAGGCCTTGCGGATCAGCGTCTCGTTCGAGCGGGGGTTGTAGCCCTTGACGAGCGCGACCAGGTCGTCGGGCGTGACGGCTGCGCCTGCGCCCGTGGCCAATGCGATGGCTTGGTCCTGCATCCCGTCCCCCCTGGCGGACCGGGGTCCGCCGGATCAGCGCTGGCCCTGCGCCTCCATGAGGGCGCGGAGCATCCGCTCCTCGTCCATGTCGTTCTGCACCGGGCGGTCCATCTCGGCGCCCATGAGCAGCGCCATGGCGTCCTCCTCGGGCTCGTCCACCTCGATCTGGGTCTGGTTGGCGGCGATCATGCGCTCGCGCAGGTCCTCGGCCTGCTGGGTCTCGTCGGCGATCTCGCGCAGGGCCACGACGGGGTTCTTGTCGTTGTCGCGCTGCACGGTCAGCGGCGAGCCCGAGGCGAGCTCCCGCGCGCGGTGGGCGGCGAGCATGACGAGCTCGAAGCGGTTGGGAACCTTGTCGACGCAGTCTTCGACGGTCACGCGGGCCATGGGACACTCCCGGAAATAGCGGTGGGGCCGGGCGCGCGGATTCGTCCGGCGGTCCGGCCTCGGAAGCCTTCCAGCTAATGCCTCGGGTTCCGCTTGACAAGCCGCAATCCGCCCCTAGCCCGCTGACAAGGGCGCGATCCCCTCCCGCGCCTCGGGCGGCAGCGCCTCCAGCATCTCCCGCACGCTCCTCCCGATCAAGGGATGACGCCAGTCCGGGGCGACCTCGGCCAGCGGCATCAGCACGAAGCCCCGGTCCTGCATCCGGGGATGCGGCAGGATCAGCCGGTCGGGCGCCTCCCGCCCCTGCCGCTCCGAATCGAGCCCGCGCCAGGCCTCCTGCGTGGCCGCGTCCGGCCGCACCGCATCCCCCCAGGCCAGGAGGTCGAGGTCAAGCACCCGCGGGCCCCACCTCGCCTCCCGCGTGCGACCGAACGTCGCCTCGATGCCGTGCAGGCGGTCCAGCAGCGCCTCGGGCGGGAGCGTCGTCTCGATGGCGGCGGCGGCGTTCACATAGTCGGGCCCGCCCGGTGGCCAGGACGGGCTTTTCCAGAGCAGGCTTGAGGTTAGCCCCTGTCCCAGCCCGCTCAGGAGCTCCAGCGCGGCGGCCACCGTCTCGGCCGGAGTCCCCCGGGGCGAGGCGAGGTTGGACCCCAGCGCCACGAGGGCAACGGTCGCGTCTCCCATATCGTCCTCCACTTGCACGGCTTGCAGGCTCGCTTATGTTGTCGGCATTACCCCCGCTGCCACAGGCCATCGGGCCAGATGGCCGTTCACGAAAGGCATTTCATGTTCTACCGCGACGATCGCCTCGCACTCTTCATCGACGGCTCCAACCTTTACGCCGCCGCCAAGGCCCTGGGCTTCGACATCGACTACAAGCTCCTCCGGGCCGAGTTCATGCGCCGGGGCAAGCTCGTCCGCGCCTTCTACTACACCGCCCTTCTGGAAAACGACGAATACTCCCCCATCCGCCCGCTGGTCGACTGGCTGAACTACAACGGCTTCACCATGCGGACCAAGCCCGCCAAGGAGTACACGGACTCCCTCGGCCGCCGGAAGGTCAAGGGCAACATGGACGTGGAGCTCTGCGTCGACGCCATGGAGCTCGCCCCCCACGTGGACCATGTGGTGCTCTTCTCCGGCGACGGCGACTTCAAGCCGCTGGTCGAGGCGCTGCAGCGCAAGGGCGTGCGCGTCTCGGTCTGCTCGACCATCCGCAGCCAGCCGCCCATGATCTCCGACGACCTGCGCCGGCAGGCCGACAACTTCATCGACCTCGAGGACCTGCGCGACGTGGTCGGCCGCCCCCCGCGCGAGCCGCGCCCCGAGGGGAGCCGCCCCTGGCCGCGCGAGCAGCAGACGGCCGCCGAATCCCCGGCCTCGATCCCCGCCGAGGAATGACCCGTCCGCCCCTGACGCTGCACCTCGCGGCCCCGCGCGGATTCTGCGCCGGGGTGGACCGCGCCATCCGCATCGTGGAGCTGGCCCTGGAGAAATGGGGCGCCCCCGTCTACGTCCGCCACGAGATCGTCCACAACCGCACCGTGGTGGACAGCCTGCGCGCCAAGGGCGCCGTCTTCGTCGAGGAGGTCCACGAGGCCCCCGCCGACCGCCCCATTGTCTTCTCCGCCCACGGCGTCGCCAGGTCGGTCCCCGCCGAGGCCGCCGCGCGGAACATGATCCAGGTGGACGCCACCTGCCCGCTGGTGACCAAGGTCCACATCGAGGCCGCCCGCCACCACGAGAACGGCCTCCAGCTCGTGATGATCGGCCACGCCGGCCACCCCGAGACCGTCGGCACCATGGGCCAGCTCCCTCCCGGCGAGGTGCTGCTGGTGGAGGACGTGGAGGACGTGGCCAGCCTCCAGGTCCGCGACCCCGACCGCCTCGCCTTCGTGACGCAGACCACGCTCTCGGTGGACGACACCGCCGGCATCATCGCGGCGCTGCGCGACCGCTTCCCCTCCATCCTCGGCCCGGGGCGCGAGGACATCTGCTACGCCACGACGAACCGCCAGATGGCGGTCAAGGCCATGGCCCCCTCCTGCGAGGCGATCCTCGTCGTCGGCGCGCCCAACTCCTCGAACTCCCGCCGCCTCGTGGAGGTCGCGCGCAAGGCCGGCTGCCCGCACGCCCAGCTCATCGAGACCGCCGCCCAG
Source organism: Rubellimicrobium mesophilum DSM 19309 (assembly GCF_000600335.2). Taxonomy (GTDB): domain Bacteria; phylum Pseudomonadota; class Alphaproteobacteria; order Rhodobacterales; family Rhodobacteraceae; genus Rubellimicrobium; species Rubellimicrobium mesophilum. The sequence goes on from NZ_KK088572.1 coordinate 14,958, forward strand.
ATCGACTGGCGCGCGCTGGAGGGCGCCCGCTCCCTCGGCCTCACCGCCGGCGCCTCCGCCCCCGAGGAGCTGGTGAACGAGGTCATCGACGCCCTCCGCGCCCGCTGGGACGTCACCGTCCTCCCCGTGGTCGCCGCCGAGGAGGACGTGGAGTTCAAGGTCCCCCGCATCCTGCGCGAGCCCGCCTGACGCCGCGCGATGTGGCCCCCGCGCCACGGTCCGACCCCCTCCCACGGCCCGCTTGACCCAGGTCAAGGTCCGCCCGCGCGACCCGTGCGCGACTGGGGCATCAGCCACGGGGGACCCGAGATGAACCACAGCCACCGCAAGGTCCTGCACAGCCTCTTCGCCCACCCGATCCCGACGAACCTCCACCTCCACGAGGTCGAGAGCGTCCTGCGCGAGCTCGGGGCCGAGATCGGGCATTCGGGCCACGGCCGCTTCACCGCGACGCTCGCGGGCCATCACGTCAGCCTCCACGGCGGCGACCACGGCCTGACCCGGGACGAGGTCGCGCAGGTCCGCAAGGCGCTCGAGGCCGCCGGCATCGCCCCCGCCGACTTCCCGGCCTGACGGCTGGTTGCGCCCCCGACCGGGGCGGGCTAGGCCACGGGCCTCCGACTCGCGAGGTTCCCGCCATGCCCGCCCTCTTCGCCTACACCGACGGCGCCTGCTCCGGGAATCCGGGGCCCGGCGGCTGGGGCGCCCTCCTCCTCGCGCGCGAGGGTGACGCGGTCGTCAAGGAGCGCGAGCTCTCGGGCGGCGAGCCCATGACGACCAACAACCGCATGGAGCTCCTCGCCGCCATCAACGCGCTCGAGTCGCTCGACCGCCCCTCGGCGATCACGGTCGTCACCGACTCGGCCTACGTGAAGGGCGGGATCACCGAATGGCTCGCCAACTGGAAGCGGCGCGGCTGGCGCACCTCCACGAACGAGCCCGTCAAGAACGAGGATCTCTGGCGCCGCCTGGAGGAAGCCGCCTCGCGCCACAAGGTCACCTGGCGCTGGATCAAGGGCCACGCCGGCCACGAGGAGAACGAGCGCGCCGACGCCCTCGCCCGCGCCGGCATGGCGCCGTTCAAGCCGAAGAAGGCCGCGCGGCCCGCCGCCGCGTCCTAGCCGTCCGGTCCCGCCACCAAGCGACAGACCCATCGGAGAAGAGGTCCGGCCTGGAACACCATTCGGTTCAGACGAGCCGGACGCGCCCCGCCCAGTCCAACCCCCGCCGGCGCGGTTCCCGCCGCCTCGACGCCGCATCCGCAACAATATCCTTGGTGCCGTTAACGGCCCCTTAACCTGTCCCTGTCATGGTGGAGCCGTCCCGAGTCGCCAGCTCGCGGGGTAGGGGAAGCTGCGTCCTCCGCCCGGACGTGCCCCCAGAACACCCTAGCCCAGCCGTGCCCCCGGGTCCCACCCCCGCAGCGCCTCCGCCGCCGGCATCGCCCTAGCCCCCGCCCGCTGCACCTCCAGCACCTCGACCGCCCCCTCGCCACAGGCGACGGTCAGCCCCGAGAGCACCTGCCCCGGCTCCCCCGAGCCCTCCGCCAGCCGCGACCGCAGCAGCTTCACCCGCTCGCCCCCGGCCTCGCACCACGCCCCCGGAAACGGCGAGAGCCCCCGGATCAGCCGATCCACCTCCGCCGCCGGCCGCGTCCAGTCCACCCGCGCCTCGGCCTTGTCGATCTTCCTGGCATAGGTCACGCCGTCCTCGGCCTGCACCTCCGGCACCAGCCTTGGCAGCCGCCCCAGCGCCTCCACGATCAGCCGCGCCCCAAGGTCACTCAACCGGTCATGCAGGTCCCCGGTCGTGTCCGTCCCGCCGATCGCCATCGCCTCGCGCAACAGCACCGGCCCGGTGTCGAGCCCCGCCTCCATCCGCATGATGCAGACGCCCGTCTCCGCGTCCCCCGCCATCACCGCCCGATGGATCGGCGCCGCCCCCCGCCAGCGCGGCAACAGCGAGGCGTGGATGTTGAGGCACCCATGCGTCGGCGCATCCAGCACCGCCTGCGGCAGGATCAGCCCATAGGCCACCACCACCGCCACCTCGACGCCCAAGCCCGCGAACTCCGCCTGCGCCTCGGGCGTCCGCAGCGAGGTCGGATGCCGCACCGGAATCCCCCGCGCCTCCGCCTCGGCCTGCACCGGCGAGGGCCTCTCCTTCTGACCCCGCCCGGCCGGTCGCGGCGGCTGGCAATAGACGCAGGCGACCTCGTGCCCGGCCCCGATCAGCGCCCGCAAGGGCGCTACCGAGAACTCCGGCGTCCCCATGAAGGCGATCCTCACGCCTTCCGCGCCTTCCGCAGCAGCATGTCCCGCTTCACTCGGCTCAGCCGGTCGAAGTACATCCGGCCCGCCAGATGATCGATCTGGTGCTGCACGCTCGTCGCCCAGAGCCCCACGAAGTCCCGCTCCTCGACCTCGCCCGACTCGTTCAGGAACCTCACCGTCACCGCCCGGGGCCGCGAGATCACCGCCGACACCCCCGGCAGGCAGGGCGAGGCCTCCTCGTGCTCCCGCATCTGCACGCTCGCATGGAGCACCTCCGGGTTCGCCATCCTGACCGCCTGCCCCCGCGCCTCGGACGCATCGACCACGGCCAACGCCAGCCCCACCCCGATCTGCGGCGCGGCGAGACCCACCCCCGGCATCGCCTCCATGACCTCGACCATTCCGTCCCAGACGCCACGCACCTCGTCGGTGATCCCGTCCACGAGGTCCGCTGGGCGCCGTAGCACCGGATTCGGCCAGAGCAGGACGGGCCGCGTCACGCCCCCGTCTCCGGAGCGGGCTCCTCCCGGTCGATGCACAGGATCCCATCGAGGTGGTCCAACTCATGCTGCACGCAGGTCGCGGCGAAGCCCTCGAAGGTGTCCTCCTGCCACTCGCCCCCAAGGTCCTGCCAGCGCAGCGCCACCTCGGCCGGGCGGCTCACCCGCGACACCCGCTCGGGGATCGACAGGCACCCCTCCTCGCGCGTGACCATGTCGTGCGAGGTCCCGATGACCTCCGGGTTCACGAAGACCTGCGGATCAGGCTCCCCGTCCTTCCAGGCCACGTCCATGACGAAGAGCCGCACCGGCAGCCCCACCTGCGGCGCGGCGAGGCCCCGCCCGGGGGCGTCGTACATCGTCTCCAGCATATCGCGTGCGAGGTCCCGCAGCCCTTCGTCGAACGCCTCGACCGGCGCCGCCACCTCGCGCAGCACCGGATCGGGGATATGGACGATGGGCCGGATCAAAGCTGCGCGGCCTCGTGGCCCTTGGGATGCGGCTTCTCGCGCGCGAGGTCGCGCTTCAGCTTCTCCATCTTGCGGGTGATGACCCCGCGCTTGATGGTCCCCAGATAGTCGATGAACAGCTTGCCGTTCAGGTGGTCGATCTCGTGCTGCACGCAGACCGCCCAAAGCCCCTCGAACCGCTCCCGCTGGGCCTTCCCCTCAAGGTCGATCCAGGTCACCTCGACCGCCTTGGGCCGGACCACCTCGGCGAAGTGGTCCGGGATCGACAGGCACCCCTCCTCGTAGGGCCCGGTCTCCTCGGACCGCCAGGCGATCTCGGGGTTCGCCAGCGCGAGGGGTCGGCGCGGCTCATCGTCCCGCGAGCAGTCCATGACGATCAGGCGGCTCATCACCCCCACCTGCGGCGCGGCGAGGCCGATGCCCGGCGCCTCGTACATGGTCTCCAGCATGTCCTCGGCCAGCCGGCGGAGGCTTTCGTCGAAGGCGGTCACGGGCTTGGCCACGGCCTTGAGGCGCGGGTCGGGATGAAGGAGGATCGGTCGGATGCTCATGCCCCCGATGTAGGCGAGAGGCCGCATCCGCGCAACCGCACCCCTTGCGGGCGCGTTCCGAGGGTGGCACCCCCTCGGGGCCGCCCCAAGGGAGTAGACCTCATGAACCTCCGCACCGTCCCCGCCGCCCCCGACTTCGACGAGCCCATCGACCGCCGGGGCACGCATTGCGTGAAGTGGGACATGATGGAGAGGCTCTACGGCGTGGCCCCCTCGGACGGCCTCGCCATGTGGGTCGCGGACATGGAGTTCCGCCCGCCCCACTCCGTCCAGCACGCGGTGGAGCGCATGGCCGCCCACGGCGTCTACGGCTACTTCGGCGACGACCGGCCCTACCTCGCCGCGATCCGCTGGTGGATGCGCGAACGGCACGGCTGGGAGGTGGACCCCTCCTGGGTCTCCACCACCCATGGCCTCGTCAACGCCGTGGGCCTCGCGGTGGACGCCTGGACCAGGCCCGGCGACGCCGTGGTCCTCTTCACGCCCGTCTACCACGCCTTCGCGCGCGTGATCCGCGCGGCGGGCCGCACGGTGACCGAATGCCCCCTGACGCAGCAGGACGGCCGCTACGTCATGGACTTCTCGGCCTACGACGCCCTCCTGACGGGCCGCGAGCGTATGGTGATCCTCTGCTCGCCCCACAACCCCGGCGGCCGGGTCTGGTCGCGCGAGGAGCTGAGCCAAGTCGCCGACTTCGCCCGCCGCCACGACCTCGTCCTCGTCTCCGACGAGATCCACCACGACCTCGTCATGCCCGGCCACCGGCACACGCCCATGGCGCTGATCCCCGGCACCCTGGACCGGCTGGTGATGATGACCGCCACCACCAAGACCTTCAACATCGCGGGCTGCCACACCGGCAACGTCATCATCCCGGACGAACGGCTCCGCGCCGCCTTCGCCCAGCGCATCGCCGCCCTCGGCCTCTCGCCCAACAGCTTCGGGATGCACATGGTCCCCGCCGCCTACTCGCCCGAGGGGGCCTCCTGGCTGGATGCCCTTCTTCCCTACCTCGACGGCAACCGCCGCCTCTTCGATGAGGGCGTGAACGCCATCCCCGGCCTCCGCTCCATGCCGCTGGAGGCCACCTACCTCGCCTGGGTGGACTTCGGCGCCCTCGGCATGGGCCCCGAGGAGATCGCCCGCCGCCTCGCGAGCGACGCCCGCATCGCCGTCAACACCGGCCCGAGCTTCGGCCTGGGGGGCGAGGGCTTCATGCGCTTCAACATCGCCGCCCCCCGCGCGCAGGTGGCCGAGGCGGTCGAGCGCCTCCAGCGCGCCTTCCGGGACGTGCAATGACCGAGCGGGCCCTGGGCCTCGGCGGCGTCTTCTGGCGGTCCGAGACCCCCGACCGCCTGGCGGAGTGGTATCGGACCCGCCTCGGCATCGAGGGGCCGGGTTCCGACACCTGGCGGCAGGAGGCCGGCCCCACGGCCTTCGCGCCGTTCAAGGGCGACACGACCTACTTCGCCAGCGCCCGCCAGCAGGTGATGTTCAACTTCCGCGTCCGCGACCTCGACGCCATGGTCGCGCAGCTCCGCGCCCTGGGCGAGGACGTGACCGCCGACGCCGAGCCCAGCCCCTTCGGCCGCTTCGCCCGCCTCCACGACCCCGAGGGCAACGCGGTGGAGCTCTGGGAGCCGGGGCCGGAGGGCTGATGCCCGGCCTCCTCGCCATCCTCGCCGTCCTGGGCGCGCTCTGGCACCTGATCGCGCCCCCTCCCCCGCCGCCTCTCGACGGCCCCGTGGACCGCATCCTCGTGGACAAGTCCGACCGGCGGCTCTCCCTCATCCAGGACGGGCGCGTGGTGCGGGTCTACGCCGTGTCGCTCGGCTTCGCCCCCGAGGGCGACAAGGCGAGGCAGGGCGACGGCCGCACCCCCGAGGGCACCTTCCGCATCGACCGCCGCAACGACGCGAGCCGCTTCCACCTCTCGGTCGGCATCGACTACCCCCAGCCCGACGACCGGGAGAGGGCGGCCGAAGGCGGCTACTCCCCCGGCGGCGACATCTTCATCCACGGCCAGCCCGAAGGCATCGAGGGGCGCACCCGCCTCCTGGCCGACTGGACGGACGGCTGCATCGCCGTCACCAACGCCAACATGGACGAGATCTGGCGGGTGACGCCGCTGGGCACCGAGGTCGAGATCGTCCCCTGACCGCAGCGCCACCCCCGTAGGGCGGGCTTCAGCCCGCCACGTTCCATCGGCCGCCTGAGCCCTGCCGGCCGAAACTGCAGGGTGTGCTTCAGCGCACCGGGTCTCGCACGCCGCCGTGAAATGGTGCGCTGAAGCGCACCCTACAGGGCACCCCGTCCGAACCCTACCACCGGGCAGAGCCCTCGCGCCCCATCCCATCGGGACGAACCGGCGCGACCGGACGCCGCCCTCCGTCACGACTTTTCTCCCGGCCGTTAACGGTTTCTCAACCTTTCTCTGCCATGGTGACCCCGTCCCCGGGTCGCCGCCCGGCGGGGTAGGGGAAGCTGCGTCCTCCGCGATCCGGCCGGATGCCTCCCTAGAAGCTCCGTGGGATCAGCGCGGCCGGGCTCGACTCGGGCTGCTCGAAGTCCACCGCCGGACGGTCGGTCACCGGCATCCGGATCTTGAACTCGTAGGTCCGCTCGCCGCCCTCCTCCGCGCCCGTGGCGACGATCAGGCACGAGGCCAGGTGCCGAGGCCCATCGAAGAGGTCCACGTAGCCATGCAGCGGCGGGGTATCGGTCACGGCCAGCGTGAAGCCGTCCTCCCAGAGCCGCAGCACCTTGTGGACGGCCCCCCGGTCATGGATGCACAAACGGTTCGAGCGTTTGAGAGCGCGGCGCGAGCAGCCTCCAGCCCCTGGCGCACGGCTTCCGGCAGAAACTCGGTCATGGACACGGGACCCCCTTCCCCGAATCCAGCTTGAACGAAGCCAGCGGGAAATCAAGTTGCCGGTTCAGCAACATCCTGTCTCGCCGGCCCGTCCGCCACGGTCATGCCACGCCCCCCTTCACGCGCGGGCGCAGCACATGGGGCTTCGCGGGATCATAGAGCGCGCTGTCCGGGAACTCCGCCGACTCCCCCAGCGCGCGGCCCACCAGGATCAGCGCCGTCCGCGTCACCTTGGCCTCCCGCACCTTGGCGTGGATGTCCGCCAGCGTCCCGCGCAGGATCGCCTGGTCCGGCCAGCCCACGCGGATGCAGACCGCCACCGGGCAGTCCTCACCGTAGAGGGGCGAGAGCCGCCGCACGATGTCCCGCAGCGCCCGCACCCCCAGGTGGATCGCCAGCGTCGCCCCGGTCGCCGCGAAGTTCTCCAGCGTCTCGCCCTCGGGCATCGCCGTGCTCTGCATGGCGACGCGCGTCAGCACGATGCTCTGCGCCACCCGGGGCACCGTCAGCTCCTGCCCCAGCGCCGCCGCCGCCGCCGCGTAAGCCGGCACCCCCGGCGTGATGTCGAAGGGGATGCCGTCGCGCTTCAGGAGCCGGATCTGCTCCGCCGTCGCCCCATAGAGCGACGGGTCCCCTGAATGCACCCGCGCCACGTCCTTCCCCTGCGCGTGCGCCTCGACGATCAGCGCGTGCGTCTCCTCCAGCGTCATCGTCGCCGTGTCCCGCACCAGCGCCCCCTCCGGCGCCCCGGCGACCACCGCCTCCGGGACCAGGCTCCCGGCATACAGACAGACCGGGCAGGCCGCGATCAGCCGCTGCGCCTTGAGCGTCAGCAGCTCCGGGTCCCCCGGCCCCGCCCCGATGAAATGCACCGTCATGCCATCACCTTCCGCGCGTAGCCCCGGGGCGTATAGAGCCTCGGCCCCTCGCCCCGCTCCACGATCCGGCTCTGCGAGGAGCCGATCAGCACCACCGTCAGCATGTCCACCTCGTCCACCCGCAGGTCGGCGAGCCGCCGATACCGGATCGCCTCCTCCGGCCGCCCGAGGTTCGACGCCAGCAGCACCGGCGTATCCTCGGGCCGGTGCTTCAAGAGGATGTCCCGCGCCTCGGCCAGCAGCGTCCGCCGCGTCCGCGACACCGGGTTATAGAGCGCCATCACGAAGTCGCCCTCCGCCGCCGCCCTGAGCCGCCTTAGAATATCCTCGCGCGGGGTCAGCAGGTCCGACAGCGACACCGCGCAGAAGTCGTGCCCCAATGGCGCCCCCGCCCGCGCCGCCGCCGCCTGCAGCGCCGAGATGCCGGGCGTCACCACGACCTCCGCCCGCCGCGCGGCATCCGACACCCCGTTCTCGCGCCGGTCCAGAAGCTCGAACACCAGCGCCGCCATCGCATAGATGCCCGCGTCGCCCGAGCAGACCAGCGCCACGTTCCGCCCCTCGCCCGCCCGCTCGAGCGCGTAGCGGCAGCGGTCCTCCTCGCCCCCGAGCGGGAAGTCCACGCGCGCCTTGCCGGCCGCCAGCGGCCCCAGCAGGTCGATGTAGAGCCCGTAGCCCACCAGCTCCTCCGCCTCCGCGACCAGCCGCGAGGCCTCCGGAGTCCGCCACCCCGCCTGCCCCGGCCCGATCCCGACGACCGACAGCTTCCCCCTCGGCCGTCCGGCGAGCACCGTCACCGGACTAGCGGCCACTGCTAGGGCGCAGGTGGCGTTCCGCGACTTCCGCTTGGCCGTCAGCAGCCGCCCGCCCTCCCCCGCCAGCGCCAGCGCCGCGCCCTCGGAGACGCCATGGCACCCCACCTCGGAGAAGACGATCTCGGACGGCGTCGCCAGCCGTGGCGCCTCGAGCTCCAGTTGCTCCGCCCGGAACAGCCGCAGCGGCGCGCCCATGTCCCGCGCCAGCTCCAGGATCGCCCCCTCGTCGGCCTTGAGGTCCAGCGTCCCGACCGCCGCGACCGCCTCGGGCGCGATGCCCGCCTCCTCCAGCGCCTCGCGCACCAGCTCCGCCAGTTCCTCCGCCGGGCACCCGCGCGAGGCACCGACGCCCAGCACCACCTTGCGGGGCGCGAAGTGCAGGTCTGCCCCCGGCGTCGGCGCGACCGAGCAGGCGATCTCCAGATCGCCCTCCGGCAGCGCGCTCAGCCACCCGGCCTCCCCCGCCGCCTCGCCGGTGAGCCTGACGCCCTGCCCCGCAAGCAGCGCCGCCATCGCCGCGCCCGCCGTTTCCGGCACCGCGAGCCGCCACCCCTCCGGCGGCTCGTCCAGCGCGATCCCGAGCGCCACATCCCCCGCCGTCGTCACCGCCGCCGGCACCCCCAGCGCCTCGCCGATCCGCCGCGCGAGCGCGTTCGCCCCCCGGTGCCCCCCCAGCAGAGGCACCACCGCCGAGCCGTCCTCGGCCACCGCGACCACCGCCGGCTCTGCCCGCTTGTCCGACAGCAGCGGGGCCACCGCCCGGATCAGGATGCCCGCCGCGCAGACGCCCACCACCGGCACCCCGGCCGCGAACAGCGTCCGCACGTGCTCCAGCGTGTCCTCGAACGCCACGTCCGCGCCGTCCACGCGCGTCGCGCGGCCATGCAGCGGCACCCCAAGGGCATCGGCCACCCGGCGGGCCACGGGAGAGGAGGTCAGGGCGACCACCACGGGGGTCAGAGCCATGGGTCGGTGTCCTTCGCGATCAGAAGAAGTGAGAAATACGGCGCCTCCTCCGGCGCCTCCGAGAGCGGCACGACGGCCTCGCCGTCCAGCGTCGCCCGAACGACGAGCGTCGCGCGGTCCGTGAGACCCAGCGAGTCCACCAGCGCCCGCACCCGCCCGAAATGCCGCCCGAGCTTCATCACCGCGACCGTCTCGTGCGCCGCGATCCCGGCCCGCAGCGCCTCGTCCGGCAGCGTCCCCGGCAGCACCGCGATTCGCCCCTCGCGGGCGCCCAGCGGCAGCCGCGCCAGCGCCGCCGCCGCCGAGACCGAGGTCACGCCCGGCACGACCTCGACCGCGAAGCGATCCGCCAGCCGCGCCTGCAGATACATGAACGACCCGTAGAACATCGGGTCCCCCTCGCAGAGGCAGACCACGTCCCGCCCAGCGCTCAGGTGCCCGGCGATCCGTTCGGCCCCCTCGTCATAGGCCCTCTGCGCCGGCTCCCGGGCGGGCGTCATCGGCACGTCGATGGCGATCTCCTCCACGCCTGCGCCGACATGCGCCGCCGCGATCCCCCGCGCCATCGACGGCGCCCCCGCGAGCGTCGGATAGGCCAGCACCCGCGCCGCCTCGATCGCCCGCGCCGCGCGCAGCGTCAGCAGGTCCGGCGCCCCCGGCCCCACGCCTACGCCGATGAGCCGCCCCGCTACCATGGCTTCGACAGGCTCCACTGCATGACCTCCATCGAGGGCCGCCAGCCGGTCAGCCGCCCCACCGGCTCCGCCCGCGACACCGCGATCCGCACGAGGTCCCCCCCATGCGCCCGGTGCAGCGCCATCATCACCGCCTCGCCCTCCAGCGTCACCGCGTTCGCCACGAGCCGCCCGCCCGGCCTCAGCCGCCCCCAGGCGACCTCGAACGCCGCCTCGGACAGCCCGCCCCCCAGGAACACCGCGTCCGGCTCCGGCAGCCCGTCCAGCGCCCCCGGCGCCTCGCCCGCCACGATCTCCAGCTCCGGCACCCCCAGCGCCAGCGCGTTCGCCGCCGCCATCGCCCGCCGGTCCGCGCGCGTCTCCACGCCCACCGCCCGAGCCCCCCTCGCCGCCCGCATCCACTCGATCGCGACCGACCCCGACCCGAGCCCCACGTCCCACAGGAGCGCTCCCGGCAGCGGCATCAGCTTCGCCAGCGTCGCCGCCCGCACCTCGCGCTTGGTCATGGTCCCGTCCGACTGGAACACATCGTCCGGCAGCCCGGTCCTCGGCAGGACCGTGGCACCGGGGCCGGGAACGCACTCCACGGCCAGGGTGACGAAGGCCGGCGTCTCGCCGGCCCAGCCCTCCGCCGTCGCCCCGACGCGCCTCTCCTCCGACCCGCCCATATGCGAGAGCGCCACGATCCGGCTCGGCCCCCAGCCCCGCGCCGAAAGGAGCCGCGCGAGATCCCCCACCGTCCCGGACCCGTTCGCCAGCAGCAGGAGCCGCGCCCCGGGCGCCAGATGCGGGACCACCCGTTCGAGCGGGCGTCCATGGACCGACAGGCACTCGGTCTCCTCGACCCGCCACAGCATCCGCGCCGCCGCCAGGGTGAAGGCACCCGGATGGGGATGGATCACCGCCTCACCCGAAAAGGCCCGCGCCACCGTCACGCCGCCCGAGAACCAGGCGGGGTCCCCCGTCACCAGCACGACGACGCGGCGCCCCCTCAGTGCGCCCAGACGCTCCGCCATGGCGTTCCAGGGCGAGGGCCAGGCGATCCGCTCGGCGCCCCCCAGGGCCATGGCGAGGTGCCGCTCGCCCCCGACCACGACCTCGGCCGCCTCCACCAGCGCACGCGCCGCCGGGGGCAGCCCCCCGAGCCCGTCCTCCCCGATCCCCACGACATGAAGCCAGGGCGTCACGGCGCCGCCAGCGCGTTCACCGCCGCCGAGGCCATGGCCGACCCGCCGCGCCGCCCCTTGAGCGCCACGAAGGGCACCCCGCGCGGGTCCGCCGCGATCTCGGCCTTGGACTCCGCCGCCCCCACGAAGCCCACCGGGAAGGCTAGGATCAGCGCCGGCTTCGGCCAGCCCGCGTCCAGCTTCTCCAGCAGATGGAACAGCGCCGTCGGCGCGTTGCCGATGGCGACCACCGCCCCCTCGATCCGCCCTTCCCACAGCTCCGCCGCCGCCGCCGACCGCGTGGTCCCGAGGGCTCGCGCCAGTTCCGGCACGCCCTCGTGGTTCAGCGTCACGACGACCTCGTTGCCCGCCGACAGCCGCGACCGGATGATCCCCGCCGCAACCATCTCGCAGTCGCAGAGCACCGGCGCACCCGAGGCCAGGGCCTTCCGCCCCGCCTCCCCCGCGCCCGCCGAGAACGCCAGCCGGTCCGCGACCTCCACCATCCCGCAGGCGTGGATCACCCGGATGACCAGCGACCGCAGGTCGTCCGGAAAGCGGTCGAGCCGCGCCTCGCGCTCCACGGTGGCGAAGCTCTCGGCGTAGATCGCGGCGGGGTCCTTGAGATAGGGACGCATCGGATGCCTCGGCGCAAGCGGAGGCCGCGAAAGCCTCCGGCGGGAATATTTGGAGCCAGATAAAGGGCCTAGCGCGCCTTCAGCGTGGACAGCGCCGAGATCGGCCCCAGCGGGTGGTCCTCGTGCGGGTAGCGCGGATGCTCATGCCCGTGGTCGTGGCCGTGCCCATGGTGGTGATGATGCCCGCCCGGCCCATGCCAGTGGAGCTGCCCGTCGCCATGGTCGTGCAGGTGCCCGCCGCCCATGTGCGAGACGTGCCCCAAGGGCTCCGCCGCCGCGATCCCCAGCCGGCACAGCCCCGTGCAGAAGTCGTCGCAGAGCTTGCAGTCCGCCACGTTGGACCCGGGCGCGGACGCCCCCTGCCCCTCGACGTGGTGGTGATGGCTCTCCTGCGGGCTGCCCACCTCGGCCTCGAAGCCCAGGACCTGCGTGCGGTACTTGCACATCTGGCAGTTCGGGGGCGGCACCCCCTCGACCTGCTCCACAGCCCGCTCCGCGAAGGTCCGCAGCACCTCGGGATGCAGCCCAAGGTAGTCCGCCTTGACCCACTCGATCCCCGGCTGCGCGCTAGCGACCCGGTCGGTGAATCCGTAGATGCGGTCCACCAGCACGCCCGTGAACAGGAAGTAGGGGAACACCACGACCCGCCGGTAGCCCAGCCGCGCCACATGGGTCAGGCACGGCTCCACCAGCGGGAAGGTCACGCCCGAATAGCCGACCTCGCACCAGCCGAGCCCCAGCCCTTCCCAGAGCATCCGGGCGACCTTGGATACGTTGGCGTTGGCGTCCGGGTCCGAGGCCCCGCGCCCGATCACCACGAGGCAGGTCTCGTGCAGCGGCACCGGCCCGTTGGCCCGGTCCGCCCGCGCGATGGCCTCGCGCACGCGGTCGGCGGCGGCGGCGATCATCTTGGGGTCCACGCCCAGCTCGCGCCCGTAGGTCACGGGCACCCCGGACCGCGCGCCCCAGGTGGAGAGCACCGTCGGGATGTCGTTCTTGGCGTGCATCGCCGCGAACAGCATCCCCGGCACCGCGAGGATGCGCGTCGCGCCCTTGGCCTTCAGCGCCTCCAGCCCGTCGCGCAGGACGGGGTTCGCGAACTCCAGGTAGCCGTGCTCGACCAGCCAGTCCTCCGGCAGGTGCGCGGGCAGCCGGGCCGCCAGCTCCGCGAACTCCTCCACCGCCCCGGCATCGCGCGAGCCGTGGCCGCAGAGAAGGACCCCGATCCGCTCGCTCAAGCGCCGGCCCCGTCGTCCTTGGTCCGCTTGGGCTTCTCGTCCTTGGGCCGGGTCAGCTCGGTCCAGACCAGCCAGCCCGACCCCGCGATGGCGCCGAGCAGCGCCCAGGCCGCCACGTAGTGGTCGTGCCCGTCCAGCGCGCTCAGGTGCCCCGGATGGGCCAGGGCCGAGGTCGGCAGGAGAAGGAGGAGGGGAAGGATCTTGCGCATCGGTCTGGCTCCCGTGGCCGAGGTTGGGAGCGGGATGCCGGCCGCGCGAGGAGAACCCCCGTTCGACGATGCGCGCCGGGCATCCCCGGGACGGGTCGGTCCCCCTCGCACCACCTGTCCGGCCCCGCAGGGCTTCGTCTGGCGCCCCTCCTACCCTGCCCGGGGCCCCTTCGCCAAGAGTGGAAGCGGCACCCGACGCTCATGGGGCGACATGCCGCGCTCTCCCGGCCTCGCCCCTGTGCGCTCCTGCGCAGCCTTTGCGCCTTTCCTCGGCCTCCGCATCCTCTAGGTCCGTGCGGGCATTCCAAGGAGGCGCCCGATGGGTCAGCTCGAGAACGGAACCTGGGTGGCGAACGCGCCCCTCGCCCGCATCAAGGACGGCGCCTTCGACCGCCCGGCCTCGACCTTCCGCAACTGGGTCACGCCGGACGGGGCGCCGGGCCCCTCGGGCGAGGGCGGCTTCCCGGCGGAATCGGGCCGCTACCACCTCTACGTCAGCTACGCCTGCCCCTGGGCCCACCGGACCCTGGTCGTCCGCGCCCTCAAGGGGCTGGCGCCCCACATCGGCGTCTCGGTCGTCCACCCGGACATGCTCGAGGACGGCTGGACCTTCCGCACGGACTTCCCCGGCGCCACCGGCGACACTCTTCACGGCCTTCCCTTCCTCCGCGACATCTACCTGCGCAGCGCCCCCCCGGGCGACGACCAAGGTCACCGTCCCCGTCCTCTGGGACCGCGAGCGCGAGGTCATCGTCAGCAACGAATCCTCCGAGATCATCCGGATGCTGACCTCCGCCTGGGACGCGCTGGGGGCCGAGCCCCTGGACCTCTGGCCCGAAGCCCTGCGCGGCGACATCGAGGAGGTGAACGCCCGCGTCTACGACTGCGTCAACAACGGCGTCTACCGCGCGGGCTTCGCGCGCAGCCAGAGGGCCTACGAGGAGGCCGCCCACGCCCTCTTCGACACGCTCGACTGGCTGGAGGCGCGCCTGGCCCGCCAGCGCTGGCTCATGGGCGACCGCCTGACCGAGGCCGACATCCGCCTCTTCACCACGCTGATCCGCTTCGACACGGTCTACCACGGCCACTTCAAGTGCAACCGCCGCAAGCTCATCGAGTATCCCGCGCTCTGGGCCCACACGCGCGACCTCTACCAGACCCCTGGGGTCGCCGGGACCGTGCACCTCGACCATATCGCGCGGCACTACTACTACAGCCACGAGAGCATCAACCCGACGCGCATCGTCCCCATCGGCCCGCGCCTCGACCTCGGCGCGCCGCATGGGCGCGAAGGGCTGGGGTCGGGTTTCCCGGGCTTGAGGACAGCGGCCCGGGCGTGATCCCTGGGGCCGTCGCACCCCGGGAGACCGCCATGCTGCGCCACGCCCTTCTCACCCTCTTCCTCGCCACCGCGCCCGCGATGGCGCAGGACCTCGCCAGCCAGTACGCCGCCGCCGCCCGCGCCTTCACCCTGCCCGGCGCCCCGAGCCTCGGCCAGGCCGACCTCCTCGCGGACGCCGCCGTCATGGCGCTGCTGCCCGGCCTGCAGGGCGACTGGGCCCCCGCGGGCGTCCTCTTCACCGACCCCGCCGGCCTCGACCCGGCGATCCTGCGGCAGGCCTGCGAGCGCACGCCCTCGGCCCTCGTCCAGACCGCCCCCCGCAGCTTCGAGCTCCGCCGCACGAGCGGTCGGGACGGGCAGGCGGTCACCATGGCCATCCGTCACGACTGGATCATCGGCAACACCTTCGACCGCAGCGTCGACGAAAACGAGGCCATGGCCTACCTGGGCCTCGACGGGCTGGACGAGATCCGTCCCGGGATGCTGGCCCTGCCGGGTCTCCGGGGGCAGGTGTCGCTGTTCAACCCCTCGCCCGACATCCTGGTCCTCGTGGCCCCGGGCGGCCCGCCCGAGATCCTGGCCCGCTGCCCCGCCTGACCGGGGGCCCTTGCCCCTCGGGCCCGGATGCGCTTCAACCCCGGCCCATGCCCACCTGGATCACCGTCTGCGAGACCTGCAAGCGCCCGGATTGGCCCGGCCCCGCCGAGGGCGCCGAGCCGCCCGGCGCCCGCCTCGCCGCGCTGGTGGAGGCGGCCGCCCAGGGCACCTCCCTCCGCACCCGCCGCGTGTCCTGCCTGATGGGCTGCGATCACGGCTGCAACGTCGCCGTCCAGGCGTCCGGCAAGCTCTGCTACACGCTCGGCCGCTTCGAGCCCACGACCGAGGCGGCGGAGGCCATCGTCGCCTGGGCCGCGCTCCACGACGGGAGCGGCACGGGCCAGGTCCCCTACAAGCTCTGGCCCCAGCCCGTGAAGGGCCATTTCGTGACCCGCCATCCCCCGCTCCCGGAGGAGGCATGAGCATCGAGGCTCCGCTCGGGGCCCCCATCCCCCGCGACCACGGCGGCGGCCTCGACGCCGCGATGGCCCGCCACGGCGGCGCGCGCGGGGACTGGCTCGACCTCTCGACCGGCATCAACCCGGTCCCCTACCCGCTGCCGCCCATCCCGCCCCACGCCTGGACCGCGCTCCCCGACCGCGCCGCCACCGAGGCCCTCGTCGTCGCCGCCCGCACCTTCTGGCGAGTCCCCGACGCCGCCGAGGTCGTCCCCGCCCCCGGCCTTTCCGCCCTGATCGCGCGCCTGCCCCAGGCGCTCGGCGCGACCCGCATCCGCATCCCCGGCCCGACCTACAACGAATACGCCGCGAGCTTCTCGGCCGCCGGCATCCCTCTCACGGACGACTCCGACGCGCCCGCCGTCCTTGTCCATCCCAACAACCCCACCGGCCGCCTCTGGCCCGCCGAGGCGCTGCCAAGCCTCGCCGTCCTCGACGAGAGCTTCTGCGACGTGACGCCCGAGGCGACCCACGTCGCCCGCGCCGCCCATCCCGGCACCCTCGTCCTCAAGAGCTTCGGCAAGTTCTGGGGCCTCGCCGGCCTCCGCCTCGGCTTCGCCATCCTCGCCCCCGGCCCCATCGCCACCCGCCTCCACGACGCCCTCGGCCCCTGGCCCGTCTCCGGCCCCGCCTTGGCCATCGGCGCACGGGCCCTCTCCGACCCCGCCTGGGCCGAGGCCGCCCGGAGCCGCCTCGCCGCCGACGCCCACCGCCTCGACGCCCTCCTCACCGCCAGGGGCGCGAGCGTCGCCGGCGGCACCACTCTCTTCCGCCTCTACGAGGTGGACGACGCGCAAGCCTGGCACGACCGCCTCGCCCGCACCCACGTCCTCTCCCGCGTCTTCCCCTACTCCCGGACCTGGCTCCGCCTCGGCCTCCCGCACCCCGACCGCTGGGCGCACCTGGAGGCCGCGCTCTGAGCCTCGTCCTCGCCCTCCTCCTCGACGCGATCCTCGGCGAGCCCCGCGCCCTCTGGGACCGCTGGCCCCACCCCGCCGTCCTCATGGGCCGTGCCGTCGCCTGGGCCGACCGGACCTTCAACGACCGCACCCGCCTCAAGGGCGTCCTCGCCCTCGCGCTCCTCCTCCTCGGCGCCATCGCCCTGGGCCAAGTCCTCGCCGCCCTCCCCGGCCGCATCGCCGAGGTCCTCGTCGGCGCCATCCTCCTCGCCCAGCGCTCCCTGGTGGATCACGTCCAAGCCGTCGCCCGCGCCCTTCGCATCTCGCTGCCGGAAGGCCGCCACGCCGTCTCCATGATCGTCGGCCGCGACACCGCGACCCTGGACGAGCCCGCCGTCGCCCGCGCCGCCATCGAATCCGCCGCCGAGAACTTCTCCGACGGCCTCGTCGCCCCCGCCTTCTGGTTCGCCGTCGCGGGCCTGCCGGGCCTCCTCGCCTACAAGCTCACCAACACCGCCGACAGCATGATCGGCCACCGCACGCCCCGGCACGAGCAGTTCGGCTGGGCCGCCGCCCGCTTCGACGACCTCCTCAACCTGATCCCCGCGCGCCTCTCCGCGCTCCTCATCTGGCTCACCCGCCCGCGCGGCCACTGGCGCGACATCGTCGCCGACGCCCGCCTCCACCGCTCGCCCAACGCCGGCTGGCCCGAGGCCTCCATGGCCCGCGTCCTCGACGTGGCCCTCTCCGGCCCCCGCTCCTACCACGGCCAGATGCGCGACTTCCCCTGGGTGCACCCGCAGGGCCGCCGCACCATCGGCCCCCGCGAAATCGAGGCCTCCGTTCGCACCCTCTGGAGCGCCTGGGCGATCCTCCTGGCGCTGGCGGTGCTCTGGGCGGCGATCTAGGCCGCCGCCTTCAGCTCCTGCGCGGCCTCGGCCATGATCCGCAGCGACGCGAGCCGCGCCTCCAGATCAAAGATCATCCCCGCCAGGATGATCTCGTCCGGCCGATACTGCTCCACCACCTGCCCGAGCCGCCGCCGCACCGTCGCCGGACTCCCCACCGCCGCGAAGCCCAGCGCGTGGTTCACCCCCGCCATGGCCTCGCGCGGCACCGAGTCCAGCGGCCCCGGGGGCGGCAGCTTCCCCGCCTGCCCCGTCCGCAGCCGCGCGAAGGACAGCACCTGAGACGACCGGAGCCTCTCCGCCTCCTCGTCCGTCGCCGCCGCGACCGCGCCCATCGCGACCATCACCCGGGGCGCCTCCAGCCACCGCGACGGCCGGAACGTCGCCCGATACGCCTCCAGCGCCTCCTCAAGATGGCCCGGCGCGAAATGCGAGGCGAAGGCATAGGGCAGCCCCAGATAGGCCGCGAGCTGCGCCCCGTAGAGAGAGCTCCCCAGTATCCACACCGGCACCTCGGTCCCCACGCCCGGCACCGCCTTCACCGCCGCCTCCCCGCCTTCCTTCGACAGGTATCCGATCAACTCCACCACGTCCTGCGGGAAGCTGTCCTCCGACACCATGTGCCGCCGCAGCGCCCGCGCCGTCGCCATGTCCGTCCCCGGCGCGCGGCCGAGGCCGAGGTCGATCCGCCCCGGGAACAGCGTCGCCAGCGTCCCGAACTGCTCGGCCACCACCAGCGGCGCGTGGTTCGGCAGCATGATCCCGCCCGCCCCCACGCGGATCGTCGTCGTATGCGCCGCGACGTGCTGGATCGCCAGCGCCGTCGCCGCCGAGGCCACCCCCGGCATGTTGTGATGCTCCGCGAGCCAGAAGCGCTTGAACCCCAGCCGCTCCGCCTCCTGCGCGAGAGCCACGGACTCGCGGAACGCCCGCGCGGCGTCGCCGCCTTCCACGATGGGGCAGAGGTCGAGGACGGACAGGTCCATGAGCGGTCTCCCAGCTAACCGCTCCTTAGGTGGCGGCGCCCACCACCTTCGGCAACCCCGCGCCGCCTCAGCCCAGCCACCACCTCGGCGCATGGCCCGCCGCGACCACCCCCAGCGCGACCAGCGCCGACAGCACCGACCGCTCCTTCCGCAACCCGTAGCCCACCGCCGCCACCGCTCCGACCCCGGCCGCCAGATACCGCCACGCCTCCCCCGCCGGCAGCACCGCCACCGCGAGCCACGACGCCCCCAGCGCGTTCAGCATGAGCCACAGCGCGCTCCACCGCCCCAGGCTCACCTGGAAAGGCTCGGGCCAGTAGACCCGCCCGAAGCCGTGCGACGGCGACAGCAGGTCCGCCGCGAGGTGCACCGCCACGCCAAGCGACACCCCCGCCACCGCCGCCGGCCCCAGCTCCGGCAGGAACCACGACACCAGCAGCGGCAGCAGCACCGAATGCGTCAGGATCGAGCGGTGATGCAGCAGCCGGATCGCCCAGAGGTCCACGTCCGGCGCCGGCAGCGCGACGGCCACCGCCAGCACCAGCACGACCACCTCCCCCGGCGCCGAGAGCACGAGCCTCTGGACCACATCCAGCACCTCGCCGCTCACCCCGCCGCCCTCGGACCGGGGGACAGGTTCACCGCCTCGGCCTTGCGCCCGAGCCCTTGCCGCATCTCGCCTCCTGCGTGATTCGCCCCTCCGCACCGGCTCCCTTGCGGAAAACCGGGGCGCGGACCCCACATCTAGCGGTGTTGCGTCGCCCCAGCCACAACGTTCGTTGCTATCGGAATTCGTTAATCTCTCTCTGCGAATCTCTCCCCATCAGCCACCCGCCGCAGGAGAGAGCCATGCACGACCCGCACGCCGCCTGCCCGGCCCCGACGCAAAGGGGGCCGGGACAGCGCCCCGACCCCCTCACGACCATCGAGGACCCGACGTCACTCCGCCGCGATCTTCCGCGCCGGGTTGTTCGGATGCGTCGTCCAGTTGGCGTAGTCGCCCACGACCATCCCCGTGCGCGGATCGACGGCGCCCTTGGGCAGCTCCACCATCGTGATGCAGCTCTCCACCGGGCACACGTCCACGCAGAGGTTGCAGGCCACGCACTCCTCGTCCTTCACGCTGAACACGCGCCCCGGCCCCATGGCGATCGCCTGATGGCTGGTGTCCTCGCAAGCCGCGAAGCAGCGCCCGCACTTGATGCAGAGGTCCTGGTCGATATGCGCCTTGGTGACGTAGTTGAGGTTCAGGTACTGCCAGTCCGTGACGTTCGGAATCGCCCGTCCGACGAGCTCGTCCACGCTCGTGAACCCCTTCTCGTCCATGTAGGCCGAGAGCCCCGCCGCCATCTCCTGCACGATCTTGAAGCCGTAGGTCATGGCCGCCGTGCAGACCTGCACCGTCCCCGCGCCCAGCGCCAGGAACTCCGCCGCGTCGCGCCAGGTGGTCACGCCCCCGATGCCGCTGATGGGCAGCCCCCGCGTCTCGGCGCTCCGGGCGATCTCGGCCACCATGTTGAGAGCGATGGGCTTCACCGCCGGCCCGCAATAGCCGCCATGCGTGCCCTTGCCGTCGATCATCGGCTCGGGGCTGAAGCTGTCCAGGTCCACGCTGGTGATCGAGTTGATCGTGTTGATGAGGCTGACCGCATCGGCCCCGCCCCGCTTCGCCGCCTCGGCGGGCTTTCGGACGTCGGTGATGTTGGGCGTGAGCTTCACGATGCAGGGCATCCGCGAATACTGCTTCACCCAGCGCGTGACCATCTCGATGTATTCGGGCACCTGCCCGACGGCGGACCCCATGCCCCGCTCCGCCATCCCGTGCGGGCAGCCGAAGTTGAGCTCCACCCCGTCCGCGCCCGTGTCCTCGATGCGCGTCAGGATGTCCTTCCACGACTCCTCGTCGCAGGGGACCATGAGCGAGATGACCAGCGCCCGGTCCGGATAGTCGCGCTTGACCGACTTGATCTCGCGCAGGTTCACCTCGAGCGGCCGGTCGGTGATGAGCTCGATGTTGTTGATGCCCAGCACCCGGCGGTCGGCCCCGTAGACCACGCCGTAGCGCGGCCCGTTGACGTTGACGACCGGCGGCCCCTCGGACCCCAGCGTCTTCCAGACCACCCCGCCCCAGCCCGCCTCGAAGGCGCGGCGGACGTTGTATTCCTTGTCCGTGGGCGGCGCCGAGGCGAGCCAGAAGGGGTTCGGGCTCTTGATGCCGATGAAGTTGGTCGCAAGGTTCGCCATCGCTCAGGTCCTCCCCATCAGCGCCGCATGAATCGCCTCGGCCGCGTCGCGCCCCTGCGCGGCGGCCGTCACAGTCAGGTCCTGTCCGCCCGGCGAGCAGTCGCCGCCGATCCAGACCCCCGCCGGCAGGCTCCCCAGGTCGAGCTTTCCGCCCATAGCCGCGACCCCATCCGGCAGTGCCCCGAGCGTCTGCCCGATGGCCTTGAACACCATGTCGGCCTGCAGCCCGAAGCCGTCCTCGCGCAGCCGCAGGCCACCCTCGGGCGTGGCCTCGGTATAGGCGAAGGCGACCTCGCGCACGGCCCCGTTCCCGCGGAGCTCCACCGGAGCCGCCTCGTGGACGATCTTCACGCCCACGTGCTTCGCATGGTCCTGCTCGTAGTTCGAGGCGCTCATCTGCGCCTGGTCGCGGCGATAGACGATGGTGACGTTCTCCGCCCCCAGCGCCCTGGACTGCACCGCCGCGTCGATGGCCGTCATGCCGCCGCCGATCACCACCACGTTCCGCCCCATCGGCAGCACGCCCTTGTCCGGCGCCTGCCGCAGCGTCGCGATGAAGTCCACCGCGTCGTGCACCCCGCCCCGCTCCTCGCCCGGCACCCTGAGCCCGTTCACGCCCTGCAGCCCGATCCCGAGGAACACCGCGCCGAAATCCTGCCGCAACTGCTCCAGCGTCATGTCGCGCCCGAGCTCCACGCCCATCCGCAGTTCGATCCCGCCGATCCGCAGCAGCCAGTCCACCTCGCCCTGCGCGAAGTCGTTCGGCACCTTGTAGGCCGCGATCCCGTATTCGTTGAGCCCGCCCGGCTTGGGCCGCTTGTCGAACACCACGACGTCGTGCCCATGCATCGCCAGCCGGTGCGCGCAGGCCAGCCCCGCCGGCCCGGCGCCCACCACCGCGACGCGCTTCCCGGTCGAGGGCGCGCGGCTGTAGGGATGCGCGTTCCGTGCCATGCCGGCATCCGTCGCGTAGCGCTGGAGCCGCCCGATCTCCACGGGCTTGCCCTCCGCCGCCTCGCGCACGCAGGATCCCTCGCAAAGCTGCTCGGTCGGGCAGACCCGCGCGCAGGCGCCCCCGAAGATGTTCTGGTCCCAGATCGTCTTGGCCGCGACTTCGGGCTGTCCCGCCTGGATCTGCCGGATGAACAGGGGAATGTCGATCTCGGTCGGGCAGGCCGCGATGCAGGGCGCGTCGTAGCAGAAGTAGCAGCGGTCCGCCGCCACCCGCGCCTCGTGCGCGTCGAAGGGCAGTTGCGCGTCCGAGAAGTTGGCGGCGATCCGCTCCGGGTCGAGGCGGTGCGGGACGACGCCGGGCGTCTGCGGGCTGTTCATGCGGTCTCACCTCCCAAGGCGATGTTTTGCCGCAGCCTGCCACAGGCCCGAAATTTTACCAAACGGAAAAAAACGCCGTCAGCTCCCTGTCGCGAAGAGGTGAGCGATGCTGCCCGCGTAATAGGCGAGCAGGTCCTCCGCTCCCTCGGCCCGGCGCAGCCGCCCACCCTCCGCGACGATGGCGCCCCTCTCCAGAAGAAGCCCCAGCGCGTCCTCCACGATCTTGATGGGCCCGCGCCCCGGCATGTCGGCGCCCCGCGCCTCCAGGACATCGAGGTCGGCGCGGATCGCGTCCTCCAGCGCCGGGGGCGCCCAAGCCCGCCCGTCCAGCAGATGCCGCGCCACCAGCGGGACGGGGAGCGCCGGCATGGCCCGGGCGATCCGGTCCATCAGCTCGCGGCCGAGCGCCTCGGTCGGCTGGTCCGGCGCCCCGGCGAGGAACTCGCGCAGCGACAGCGGCGGCCCCAGCACCACCTTGGCCGTCCCGAGGCCCCGGAACCGCATCGTCACCCGCTCAGCAAGGTGGCGTCCGAGGCCCCCCAGCACCTCGCCCAGGGGGGGACGGAAGCGGCGCTCGCCCGTGACGCGGGCGCGGATCAGGAAGCGGTCCTCCAGCACCCGGTCGTAGTTCAGCGCCACCGGCACGAAGACGACGTCCCGCGTCCACTCCGGCGCCCCCTCCACGATGTAGCTCAGAAGCCCCAGCCTCGGCGCCCCGAGCCGCCCGTCGAGGCTCAGCCGCC
Source organism: Rubellimicrobium mesophilum DSM 19309 (assembly GCF_000600335.2). Taxonomy (GTDB): domain Bacteria; phylum Pseudomonadota; class Alphaproteobacteria; order Rhodobacterales; family Rhodobacteraceae; genus Rubellimicrobium; species Rubellimicrobium mesophilum. The sequence continues at coordinate 37,738 of NZ_KK088572.1, forward strand.
CTTCCGGAAAGATCGCCTGCGTGACGCCCGCCGCCGTCGCCATCTGCACGTAGCGCTGCAGCACCCGCCGGTAGAGCGCCGAATGGTTCCGCCGCCGGATGAAGAAGGCCCCCATCATCCGGATCACGCCCGAGAGCGGCCAGACCCGCGCCCATTCCCCCACCGCGTAGCTCAGCGCCGCCGACGCGGACACGAGCCAGGTCACCAGCACGTAGTCCATGTTCGACCGGTGGTTCATCACGAAGACCACCGCCGCGTCGGGCGGCAGCCGGTCCAGCTCCGCCATGTCGATCTGCGGCAGCCTTATGCGGTAGAGCGACCGCGACAGCCACCGCGCCAATCGCGCGCCCCATCCGAAATAGAGCGTGGCGGAAAACGCCGGCACGATCTCCCGCGCGTAGTCCCGCGCCCTCTCGAAGGCGACGTTCTCGGGGATGCCCTCGGCACGGGCCTCCTCGGCGACGGCGCGGGTCACGGCGGGGTCGTAGATCAGCCGCTGGATCATGTCGTAGCGCCGCGCGAGCTTGAAGGGCTCGATCGGCCGCGCGAGGCGGGTGTTCAGCCGCGCGACCGCCCGCTCCATCCGCCGCCGGAAGAACCAGCGGACCGAGGGGAACAGGAAATGCGACGCGAAGGTCACCCCCGCGAAGAGCAGGATCAGGATCAGCAGCCAAAGCGGAATGGCGATGGTCCGGGTCATGGATCCGAGCCATGACAGGGAAGAGCGGCAGGAACAATCCCGGCCATGCGAGCCCCGAATGACGCGGGGCGAGCGGCAAGCGGAGAATGCGCGGAATTTCACCGAACCTCACTTTCGTGAGATTGAAATCCCCGTGGCAAACGCTATTAGGAGATATAATCGGTTGGGTGATAGCCGTGCCGTGTGCAATAAGAACCATCGAGGGATGAACGATGACCGAATACGAGAGCATGTCGCGGAAGGAGTTGATGACTCTCCGCGCGAATATCGACAAGGCAATCGCCGCAGTCGGGGATCGCGACCGCCGCAATGCCCTGAAGGCCGCCGAAGAGGCCGTACGTGAGCACGGGTTCACCCTGGCCGAGCTCACCCCCTTCGTCGCCCAGGTTCCCGGCCGGGGCCGTCGCCGGGGGGCCGCCGAAGGGGCCGCCAATGCCCCGCGCTACCGCAACCCCGAGAACCCCGAGCAGACCTGGTCCGGCCGTGGGCGTCGCCCTCGCTGGGTCCACGAGGCCGAGGCGGCGGGACGCTCGCTCGACGACCTCCGCATCGCCTGAGGCCGCAAGGGGCGCCTGCCGTCGCAGGCGCACCACCGGATCGTGGCAGGCGCGGGCCGGGACGATGTCGCCGGCCTGCGTCGCGCCGCGAACGGATTTACCCGCCGTCGTTCCCGACGGCGCCGCGCCGCACGCCAGGACCAGGAGCTTGGCGCGGCGACCCGTTCATTTGCGCCCGTGCTTCGCTCATGACCGGTGCCGTGGTTCCAGGATCGTTCGTCGCACCCGGGAAAACGCCGGTGCCGCGAACGTGACAACTTGCGATCCCTTCCTTGTCGCCCGGCTAATCAAGAGGACGGCAATCGCGATTGCCGGTCCGGGGCGGTGCCTCGTGGCCGCTCTTCGCTCCGGCTCCCAGGAAATCGCAATATTCGCGACGCTTATCGAAGGGGCGGATCTCAGGTCGCGTGAATAGCCCATCGCGACGCCGATCTCCCCGGGTGATTGCGCGAGATGCAGGACGAACCGGAACGGGCCCAGGGACTCCCGGAACGGTGATCGCATTCGGTTTCCCGACCGCCCCGAGGCCGGCGCGACCTCGGCTCGCGCGAATCCCTCCCCGCGCCGAATCGGGACCCGCCCGCCACGTTTGACTTCCCTCCCGCCCCGGGGCCACATGCGCCGGAGCAGTCCAAGGGGAATGAACGGCATGACCACCCATATCGGCGCGGCGCCCGGCGAGATCGCGGAGACGGTGCTCCTCCCCGGCGACCCCCTCCGCGCCCAGTGGGCGGCCGAGACCTTCCTCGACGGCGCCACCTGCGTGAACCGCGTGCGGGGGATGCTGGGCTTCACCGGCACCTGGCGGGGCCACCGCGTCACGATCCACGGCTCGGGCATGGGGATGCCGTCGCTGTCCATCTACGTGAACGAGCTCATCCGCGACTACGGGGCCCGGACCCTGATCCGCGTGGGCTCGGCCGGAGGCCTCCAGCCCCACACTGGCCTGCGCGACGTGATCCTCGCCCAGGCGGCCTCCTCCGTCTCCACCCCCTCCTCCGCCCTCCTGCGCGAGCTGAACCTGGCCCCCGTCGCCGACTGGGGCCTCCTCTCGGCCGCCCACCGCGCGGCGGAAGGCAGGGGCACGCGCAGCCATGTCGGCGTGATCCATTCCTCCGACACCTTCTACAGCGAGAGGGACGACCACACCGAGCAGCTCATCCGCCACGGCGTCCTCGGCATCGAGATGGAGGCGGCCGAGCTCTACCTGCTGGCCGCCCGCCACAAGGTCCGCGCCCTCGCGGTCCTCACGGTCAGCGACCATGTCGTCACCCACGAGGCGCTTCCCTCGGATCAGCGCGAGAGGAGCTTCGCCGACATGATCGAGATCGCCCTCGAGGCGGCCTTCGCGGCTCCCTGACGCGATCGGATCGACGCGGGTCGCGACGGCCGGAGCAAAGGTTGATCTTCATCAAACAGCCCTGTCCCTCGGGGGTCTAGTTCTCCCTCATCCTCAGGAGGACGCCCCCATGACCCTTTCCGAACGCCTCGACGCCTGGCGCGAGCGGCGCGAGCTCAGGCGCGAGTTCGCCCGCGTCACCTCGGACGAGATCGACGACTACGGCCTGAGCTACGGCGAGTTCCGCGCCTTGGCTCTCATGCCCACCGAGCAGTTGGCCCGCATGGACGAGATGGCGCGCATCAACGGCCTCGACCCCGCCCGGCTCGACCGCGACCGCGCGCTCCGCATCGCCGCCGCGCTCACCTGCACCCGTTGCCGCGAGCAGGGCCGCTGCCGCGAGGCCCTCGATGGCGGCGCCCTGGCCCCCGAGACCGGGTTCTGCCCGAACGTCGAGACCTACCGGATGCTCGCGGCCGAGTGAGCCCCGGGGCGGTCAATCCCCCTGGCGTGCGCGGAGCCGGCCCAGCACGTCCGGGTCGGCGATCCATCCCTCCGACAGGTCCAGCCCGGCGATCCTCTCCGGCTCTTCCTCCATGAGCCGGTGGGCCCAGGCCGCCTGCACCGCGCAGAGCAGTGCGTCGAGCGGGTCCCCCGTCGGATCGTCGGCGAGCCATCCCGGCGCCTCGACCCGCAGGCCGAAGCGCCGCTGGCCCTCCGCGCCCGTCAGGCATCCGAGCAACTCCCGCCGCGCGGCCGCCCGCTCGGGCGTCTGCCTGGCCTTCACGTCGCTCTTGTAGGGCACCCGCCCGATCAGCGCCCGCGCCGCGACGCCCGGATAGGCCTCCAGCGCCACCCGGCTCCGGTCGCCCTCCGCGAGCCCCGGGATATGCACCCCCGCCCGGCGCAGGCGGGGCACGGCCTCGAACTGCATCAGCGCCACCGGCACGCCGTAGAGCTTCTGCGGGCTCACGGCCCCCGTCCCGACCTCGTAGCCCCGGGCGTGCTCGCGGTCCCCTGGCGCGCGCCCGGCCTTGTAGCCCTCCAGCGCCGCCCGGAACCCGGCCCGCGTGAGACCTCCCAGGCGGTCCGCGAAGGCCGGCCAGTCGCGCGGCCAGCCGATGTTGTCGAGGAAGCGGCGCGACTGCGTGAAGGGCAGGTCGAAGCCCGCCACCCAGGGTCCGGGGGTCGCCAGGAACGCCTCGAAGCCCGGCAGCGAGGCGATCCCCTCCAGCCCCTCGAAGCTCAGACGGCCGCCGTCCAGCCGGCACTCCGCAACGCGGATGGGCTTCCTCCGGCTCGGTGCGCTGGTGAAGTCGATGCCGTGGACCCGCACCGCCGGGTCAGACGATCCGCTCCAGCATCAGCCGCCGGATATCCATGATCGCCTTGGCCGGGTTCAGCCCCTTGGGGCAGGTCTTGGCGCAGTTCATGATCGTGTGGCAGCGGTAGAGCTTGAACGGGTCCTCGAGGTCGTCGAGCCTCTCGCCCGTCGCCTCGTCGCGGCTGTCCACGATCCAGCGGTAGGCGTGCAGCAGCGCCGCCGGCCCCAGGTAGCGGTCGCCGTTCCACCAGTAGCTCGGGCAGGCGGTCGAGCAGCAGGCGCAGAGGATGCACTCGTAGAGCCCGTCGAGCTTGCGGCGGTCGTCGATCGACTGCCGCCACTCCTTCTCGGGCGGGCTGGTCTCGGTCTCCAGCCACGGCTTCACGCTCGCATGCTGGGCGAAGAAGTGCGACAGGTCCGGGATCAGGTCCCTGATGACCGGCATGTGCGGCAGCGGGTAGATGCGGACGTCGCCCTTCACCTCGTCGATGCCGGTGATGCAGGCCAGACCGTTCGCCCCGTCGATGTTCATCGAGCAGGAGCCGCAGATCCCCTCGCGGCAGGAGCGGCGGAAGGCCAGCGTCGGGTCGATCCGGTCCTTGATGTGGATGAGGGCGTCCAGGATCATCGGCCCGCAGTTGTCGAGGTCGACGAAGTAGGTGTCGACGCGCGGGTTCCCCCGTCCTCCGGGCTCCAGCGGTAGATGCGGAAGGTCTTGAGGTTGGTCGCCCCTTCGGGCTTGGGCCAGGTCTTGCCGACGCTCATGCGGCTGTTCTTGGGCAGGCGAAGCTGGACCATCTCTCGGGTTCCTCAAGGTCGCGGAGGGGGCCGGGCGGCGGTCCGCCCGGCGCCGGGGTGGGCTCTTACTGCTGGGCCAGGGTGGCCTTGATGCAGTCGATCGTCGCGGGCCGCGCCAGCACCGCGTTGACGACCGGCGCGATCTCGGCCGACGGCCCGGCGGCGGCGGCGAGCTGCGCCTTCTCCTCGGGCTGGGCCGAGGCGACGATGCAGGCGGTCACGACCTGCGCGTGGTAGCCCTGGACCTGCTCCTGGATCATGGGCAGCACCACGGCATTGGCGCGCGCGTCCTCCTCGGAGGTCTGGGCCAGGACGGGCGCGGCCAGCAGGCCGAGCGCCAGGGTCAGGATGGCTGTCTTCACGGGGTCTCTCCCTGTCACGAAAGGCGGGGCGGCCGGATCGGCAGCGCGCCGGTCTTCTGGATGACGCAGTCGTTGTAGACCTGCACGGGGTCGCGCCCCGCCAGGTAGTCGCCGGTGATCCCGATCGCGGTCCCGACGAAGGGGCCCTCGTCCGAGCTCGCGCCGATGGTGACCGAACCGGTCGGCCCCTGCGCGCCCCGGGCGCGCTGCTCGCACTGGAGCGCCGCGCGCTCGGGATCGACGGGAACGGGCTCGCAGGCGGCCAGCAGCGTGGCGCCGGCGGCCAGCGGCAGGAGGATTCGAAGCATCAGTAGACCCTCGCCTTGGGGGCGATCCGCTTCGGCTCGATGCCGCCCTCCTCGGGCGTGGTCAGCGGATCGATGTGGACGGGACGGTACGCCAGGCGCACCTCGGTCCCGTCAACATAGGCGAGCGTGTGCTTGCGCCAGTTCACATCGTCGCGCTCCGGGAAGTCCTCGTGGGCGTGGGCCCCCCGGCTCTCCTTCCTCGCCTCGGCCGAGACGATGGTGGCCAGCGCGCAGGGCATGAGGTTGGTGAGCTCCAGCGTCTCCACGAGGTCGGTGTTCCAGACGAGGCCCCGGTCGCTCACCCGCAGGTCGGCCAGCTTGCCGGCAACCTCGGTCATGCGCCGGACCCCCTGCGCGAGCGTATCGCTCGCCCGGAAGACGGCCGCGTCCTCCTGCATGGTCCGCTGCATCTCCTGCCGCAGCTCCGCCGTGGGGGTGCCGCCGCTCGCGTGGCGCAGGGCGTCGAAGCGCGACAGGGCGAAGTCCAGCGACTCCTTGGGGATGTCCGGGTTCGCCGTCCCGGGCGCCACCACCTCGGCGGCCCGGATCGCCGAGGCCCGCCCGAAGACCACGAGGTCGATGAGCGAGTTGGACCCGAGCCGGTTCGCCCCATGCACGGAGGCGCACCCCGCCTCGCCCACCGCCATCAGGCCCGGCGACACGCGGTCGGGGCTGCCGTCCGTCGGGTTCAGCACCTCGCCCCAGAAGTTCGTGGGGATGCCGCCCATGTTGTAGTGCACCGTCGGCAGGACCGGCACCGGCTCCTTGGTGAGGTCCACGCCGGCGAAGATTCGTGCCGACTCGGTGATCCCCGGCAGCCGCTCATGCAGGGTCTCGGGCGGCAGGTGGTTGAGGTGCAGGTGGATGTGGTCCTTGCGCTTGCCGACGCCCCGCCCCTCGCGGATCTCCAGCGTCATGCAGCGCGAGACCACGTCGCGCGAAGCGAGGTCCTTGTAGGTGGGCGCATAGCGCTCCATGAACCGCTCGCCCTCGGAGTTGGTCAGATACCCCCCCTCCCCGCGCGCGCCCTCGGTGATGAGGCAGCCCGAGCCGTAGATGCCCGTCGGGTGGAACTGCACGAACTCCATGTCCTGCAGCGGCAGCCCGGCGCGGGCCACCATGCCGTTGCCGTCGCCCGTGCAGGTGTGGGCCGAGGTCGCCGAGAAGTAGGCCCGTCCGTAGCCCCCCGTCGCCAGCACCACCATCTTCGCCGTGAAGACGTGCAGCGTGCCTTGCGCGAGGTCCCAGGCCACCACGCCCCGGCAGTCGCCCTCGGGCCCCATCAAGAGGTCGGTGGCGAAGTATTCGACGTAGAACTCGGCCTTCTGCTTCACGCTCTGGCCATAGAGCGTGTGCAGGATCGCGTGCCCCGTCCGGTCGGCGGCGGCGCAGGTGCGCTGCACGGGCGGCCCCTCGCCGAACTGGGTCGTATGCCCGCCGAAGGGCCGCTGGTAGATGCGCCCGTCCTCGGTGCGGCTGAACGGCACGCCGTAGTGCTCCAGCTCGTAGACCGCCTTGGGCGCCTCGCGGGCGAGGTATTCCATGGCGTCCATGTCGCCCAGCCAGTCCGACCCCTTGATGGTGTCGTACATGTGCCACTGCCAGCTATCGGGGCCCATGTTCCCGAGGCTCGCCGCGATCCCCCCTGCGCCGCCACGGTGTGCGAGCGGGTGGGGAAGACCTTGGTGATGCAGGCGGTCCTCAGGCCGCGCTCGACCATGCCCAGCGTCGCGCGCAGGCCCGCGCCCCCGGCGCCGACCACGACCACGTCGTAGGCATGGGTCTCGTAAGGATAGGCGGTCATGGCAGCGGGTCCGATTCAGATGGCGAGCCGCAGCACGGCCAGCAGGCCGAGCGCGAGGATGGCGTAGGTGACGCAGATCATGGCGACGATCATCACGCGCCGGGGCGTCCCGTGGGCATAGTCCTCCAGCACCACCTGGAAGCCGTTGCGGAAGTGGATCAGGCCCACGACGATGTAGAGCCCGAAGAGCACCGCCACCAAGGGGTTGTGCAGCGCCGCGACGACCTCCTCGTAGGGATGCCCGAGGATCGAGCCGAAGGTGAAGATGAAGAAGGGCGTCAGCACCGCGAGTGCGATGGAGCTGACGATCATGTGCCAGTGGTGATGGGTGCCGTCCCCGGAGGCCCCCCAGGTTCTCGGCGCGCTTGCGGGCGGTCGTGTAGGAGGCCATGGGATCACACCGTCCAGAGGATGAGCACGGTCAGCACCGTCAGCACGACGGAGAGCCCGACGATGACCTTGCCGAAGGTCTCGGCCACGTGGATCTCCATCATCCGGCCGGTGGACCAGACGAGGTGCCGGATGCCGGCCAGCATATGGTACCAGAGCGCCCAGAGGCTCCCGAACAGGACGAGGTCGCCGAACCAGCTCCGCAGCACGCCGTCGGCGGTGGCGAAGGCGTCCGGCCCGATCGAGGCGGCGACCAGCCACCAGACGAGCAGCGCCGCCCCCACGAGCAGCGCGCTGCCGGTGATCCGCGTCAGGATTGAGGTGACCGAGGTCCACTGGGGCCGGTAATACGGCCCGATCATGAAGGGAGAGAGCGGCCGGTTGCCGCGCGGGATGTCGGGCATTGTCCTGTCCCTGACCTTTGGCTCGAAGCTGACGCCCCTTTGCCCGGTTTTGAAGGCGCTGTCACGCGCCCGAAAGGTCGGAAACGTCCCGAATTCGCGACAACCGGCCGGAAAAGCAACGTTTGTGATCGCAGCTTTCGCGGCTGCGATCACAAGTCGTCAGCCCATCACCTTGGTCCCGAGCCCATGCCCCAGGCTGGCCTTCTTGCCCTTGGCCTCGCGCAACTCATCGACCGACCGCACGTCGAGCCGCGCCGCGCCCGCCCATTCCTTCGTCTTCACCTTCGGGTCCCTGAGCCGCTCCCGCGCCGCCGGGATGGCGTGGGCGTATTGCGGCAGCCACTTGGCCTGCGCCACCAGCATCTCGTCCACCATCTGCCAGACCTCCTCGGGGTTGAGGATCGCGCCCACCAGCGGGTCGTGCAGAACCGCCTGCTTGAGCAGGTCCACGTCCCCGGTGATCGCCGCCTCGACGCTCATGCGCTGGACGCTGACGCTCACGTTGCAGGTCGCCGCGCAGGCCAGCGGCAGGGTGATCCCCTCGACCATGTTGATCCCGAAGCGGTCCACGAAGCCGGGCGATTCGATGATGCAGTCCTCGGGCAGGTTCCGGATGATCCCGCCGTTCTTGACGTTGAAGTGCCCGCGATAGGTCCGCCCCGTCTCCAGCGCCTCCAGGATCCAGGACGCGTGCTCGTCCGTCCGCTTGTAGCCCGAGAGCGGCGCCTCGGCCTCCTTGAGGAACTGCGGGAAGTCCGTCTCGAACCAGTTCCGGTTCTCGGTCGTGTAGCGCAGGTAGCCGCCCGTCTCCCCATGAATCCAGTCGTTGAGGCTGATCCAGCGAGTGATCTCCTCCGGCCGCTTCCGGTACCAAGGCAGGTATTCCGACAGGTGCCCATTCGACTCGGTCGAGTAGAACCCGAACCGCTTCAGCACGTCGATGCGGACCTTCTCCTCCTCGCTGAACACCGGATGCCGCTCGAAGGCCGCGAGCAGCTCCTCCTTGCCGACTGTCCGCCCCTTGTGCCGGATGTCGACGTACCACGTCTGGTGGTTGATGCCCGAGCAGACGATGTCCACCTCCTCCATCGGCACCCGCAGCGCCGCCGCGATCTGCCGGTGGCCGTTCTGCACCCCGTGGCAGAGGCCCACCGTATTCACCTTCCCATGGTCGATGGCCGCCCAGGTCATCATCGCCATGGGGTTCGCGTAGTTCAGCAGCAAGGCCCCCGGCTCCGCCACCTCCCGGATGTCCTTGCAGAACTCCAGGATCGCCGGGATGCCCTCTGCCCGTAGAGGATGCCCCCCGCGCAGATCGTGTCGCCGACGCACTGGTCCACCCCGTATTTCAGCGGAATCCGGATATCGTCCGCGAAGGCCTCCAGCCCCCCGATCCGCACCACGTTCATGACGTAGCGCGCGCCCTCCAGCGCCTTCCGCCGGTCGGTCGTCGCCGTGACCTTGGCCGGGAGCCTGTTCACCTCGACGATGCGCCGGATGATCTGCGCGATCATGTCGAGGTTGTGCTCGTTGAGGTCGGTGAGCGCGAACTCCACCCCCTCGAACTCCGGAACCTTGAGGAGGTCCGAGACCAGCTTCTTCGTGAATCCGACGCTGCCCGCGCCGATGATCGCCACCTTGAACGTCATGCCACCGTTTCCTTGTGAAGGGACTCAAGCCAAGCGCGGTGCGGGAGGCATTTCTCGGCCGCCCGCGAGTATTCCGCCACCAGGCTCGCATGGGTTTCGCGCGCCCTCTGGCGCAGCTTCGGGTCGCGGGCCATCTCAGCCCGGGCGAGGTCTTGGCTGAGCAGCCCCAGCCCGTTCAGCACGGGCACGTAAAGCTGCTCCTGCACATGGGCGAGGCCGAGCGGGAAGGGCTCGAAGTCCTCGCGCGAGGGGAACTTGCGCGACCACTTCTCCAGCCGCTCCGTCACCACGGGCGGATGCGAGGCGGTCACGTCCCGCCAGTAGGCCGTGTCACGCCGCTCCGACACGTAATGCAGCCGCACGAAGTCCCGAAAGTCCTCCACTTGCCGAGCGGCGGTGGCGTTGTAGCGCTCCCCTGCCCCCAGCTGGTCCATCCACTCCGTCAGGCAGATGAGCTGCCCGATGGTCCCGTGGATCGAGGTCGCCTCCAGCGGCTCGAGGAAGGACGACGCAAGCCCCACCGCCACGACGTTCCCCACCCAGACGTCCCGGCTGCCGCCCCGGGTTGATGCGGATATCCCCGCGCGGCTCGATGGGATGCCCCAGCGCCCGCTCGATCTCGGCCTGCGCCTCCTCGATGGAGATGTAGGCGTCGCAGAAGACGTAGCCGCAGCCGAACCGGCCTTGCGTCGGGATCTTCCACATCCACCCATGCCCCTGCGCCCAGGCGCCGGTCACGGGGTCGATCTCCTCGCCGTCCTTGAGGTCCAGCCAGAACGGCAGCGCCCGGTTGTTGGGCAGCATCTCGGAGAAGCTCACCCACTCGAAGGGCAGCTCGCTTACCAGGCGCCGCCGGAACCCCGAGGCGTCGATGAAGAGGTCCCCATCCACCCGCTCGCCCGTATCGAGGTGCAGCGCCGCGACCCCGTCCCCGCCCGTCTCGACCCCCGTCACCTGCGCGTCGAGGTGCCGGATGCCCTTGGCCTTCTTCCGCAGCCACGCCCCGACCAGCGCCTGGTCGAAGTGGAAGGCGTAGTGGAACGGCCCCGCCGGCACCCGCTTCCCGTTCACCTCGGCGAAGGGCCCGCGCTTCTTCCAGATCAGGTGCTGGAAAAGGTGCGCCTCCTGCACCGGCTTCCCCGCCGCGACGGCGTAGCAGTCCAGCGGCACCCCGGCGCCACGAGATGCGGATCGTCGATCGGCCCGTCGTAGTGGTGGCCGAGCCGCCGCCAGTCCCGGTGCCGGATGCCGAACTTGATCGTGGCCCCGGTCTCCCGCAGGAACTCCTCCTCGTCGAGCCCGAAGCGCCGGAGCATCTGGCGGAAGACGGCCGTCGAGCCCTCCCCCACCCCGATGACCGGGATCTTCGAGGACTCGACCACCGTGACCGAGGTGCCGGGCGCCTTCCGCCCCGCCACCTCCGACAGCATCATCGCGGCGAGCCAGCCCGCCGTGCCGCCGCCCACGACGACGATGCGCTCGGGCCAGCCCCCGGCCATCACCCGGCCTTCCGACGGGGCTCGGGCCGCGCCCATTCCGGCGTGAACTCCCCATGCGCGAGCAGCAGCTCGTCCACCAGCGCCCAGATCTGGTCGAGGTCCAGCTCCGCCCCCGTATGCGGGTCGAGCATCGCCGCGTGATAGATGTGCTCGCGGTTCTCCTCCATCAGCGCCGCGACCGTCAGCTCCTGCACGTTGATGTTGGTCCGCTGGAGCGCGATGAGCTGCGGCGGGATGTCCTGCACCGTCGTCGGCTGGAGCCCGTTGTCGTCCACGAGGATCGGCACCTCGACCGCGCAGCCCTCGGGAAGCTGCGGAATGTAGCCCCGGTTCCGGATGTTCCCGTAGATCACCGAGGGCTCCCCGGTCACGACCGAGTTCACGATGGCCGAGGCATATTCATGCGACGGCTTCACCTCGATCCTCTCGGCGTCGCGGTAGTCCTGCGCCTGCCGGTCCCACCGCGCGATCTGCTCGACGCAGCGCTTGGGATATTCGTCCAGCGGAATCCCGAAGCGCTCGATCAGGTCGGGACGGTCGCGCTTGATGAACCAGGGCGTATATTCCGCGAAGTGCTCCGACGACTCGGTCACGAAGTAGCCGAGCCGCATCAGCATCTCGTAGCGCACCTTGTTCGGGCAGCGCGGGTTCCAGTGGCTGGGCTTCGGGAAGCGGCCCTCCATGTAGCCCTTCCGCAGCGCCGGATAGAGGTCCTTGTAGGACCCGTCCGGCTGCCGGTGCTCGAAGTTCAGGTAGAAGCTCATGTGGTTGATGCCGCCCGCGCGGTAGCGGATCTCCTCGATGGGAATGTCGAGGTCCCGCGCCAGCTCCTCCGCCGTGCCCTGCACCGAATGGCAGAGACCAACCTGCCGGATCTTCGGGAACTTCGCCCCGATGGCCCAGGTATTGATCGCCATCGGGTTCACGTACTGGAGCATGATGGCCTGCGGGCAGACCTCCATCATGTCCGCGCAGATGCTCCACAAGTGCGGCACCGTCCGCAGCCCCCGCATGATTCCGCCGATCCCCAGCGTGTCCGCGATGGTCTGGCGCAGGCCGAACTTCTTGGGCACGTCGAAGTCCGTCACCGTCGCCGGCTCGTAGCCCCCGATCTGGAAGCTCACGACGACGAAGTCCGCGCCATCGAGCGCCCGCCGCTGGTCCGAATAGGTCTCGACCCGGGCGTCGGCGTCCATGGACTTGGCGAGCTTGGAGACGACGACCTCCGACTCCTCCAGCCGCTTGGGGTTGATGTCCATCAGCCGGATCGTGGCGCCCTTCAGCGCCGGCCGGTGCAGGATGTCGCCCGCGATGTTCTTGGTGAAGACGGTGCTGCCCGCACCGATGAAGGTGATCGTGGTCATGAGCCTTGCCTTTTCCGTGAATCCTTAGGCCGCGATCTCGAACGCCGCGCGCACGAGCCGCCGGGTGTAGTCGGTCTTGGGGTCGACGAGGACCTGATCGACGGGCCCCTCCTCGACGATCTTGCCGTGCTGCATGACCATCACGCGGTGGCACAGCGCCCGCACGACCTTGAGGTCGTGCGAGATGAACAGGTAGCTCAGCCCCTTCTCCCTCTGGAGCGTCCTCAGCAACTCGATGATCTGGGCCTGCACCGACAGGTCCAGGGCGCTCGTGGGCTCGTCCAGCAGGATGAACTCGGGCTCCAGCGCGATGGCCCGCGCGATGGCGATCCGCTGCCGCTGCCCGCCCGAGAACTCGTGCGGGAAGCGGTGCGAGATCGTGTCCGGCAGCCCCGCATCCCGCAGCGCCTGCTGGACCCGCGCGAACCGCTCGGCCGAGGTCCGACCGATCCCGTTCACGATCAACCCCTCCTCGATCACCTGCCGCACGCTCATCCGCGGGTTCATCGAGGAGAACGGGTCCTGGAACACGATCTGCATCCGGCTCCGGTAGGGCCGCATCGCCTTGCGGTCCTTCGCCTCGATCCGGTCGCCGTCGAAGGTGATCCGCCCGCCGTCGTTGCGGATGAGCCGGATCAGCGCCTGTCCGAAGGTCGTCTTGCCCGACCCCGACTCCCCCACCAGCCCCAGCGTCTCCCCCCGCTTCAGGTCGAGGCTCAGCCCGTCCACCGCGACCAGCGGGTGATAGGTCCCCTTGAAGAACCCGCCCTTGCGCAGCGTGAACTGCACGCGCACGCCCTCGCCCTTCAGCACCGTCTCGGGCCGCACCTGCGCCGGGTCCGCCTGGCCCCGAGGCTCCGAGGCCAGCAGCCGCCTGGTGTAGGGGTGCTTCGGCGCCGAGAAGATCGCCTCGGTCGGCCCCTCCTCCCGCACCTCGCCGTGCTGCATGACGTGGACGAAATCCGCGAACTGCCGCACCACCGTCAGGTCGTGGGTGATGAGGATCACCCCCATCCCGTATTTCTTCTTCAGGTCGTCGATCAGGTGCAGGATCTGCGCCTGCACGGTCACGTCCAGCGCCGTCGTCGGCTCGTCGGCGATCAGCACGTCAGGCCGGTTGGCCAGCGCCATCGCGATCATCACCCGCTGCCGCTGCCCGCCCGAAAGCTGGTGCGGATACTGGTTCACACGCGCGGCCGGATCCGGGATCTGCACCTCCTCCAGAAGCTCCACGGCCCGCGCCCAGGCCTCCCGCCGCCCCAGCTTCTGGTGCAGCATCAGCCCCTCGGCGATCTGCGCGCCCACGGTGTAGACCGGGTTCAGCGACGACATCGGCTCCTGGAAGATCATGGCGATGCGGTTGCCCCGCAGGCGCCGCATCTCCCGCGAGGACAGATGCGCCATGTCCTTGCCCCCGTAGAGGATGCGCGTCCGCTCCGACACGCTCGCCCGCTTCGACAGCAGCCGCATCACCGCCCGCGCCGTCACGGACTTGCCCGACCCGCTCTCGCCCACCAGCGCGGTGGTCTTGCCGGGCCAGACGGCGAAGGACACGTCCCGCACGGCCTCGACCGTGCCGCCTTCCACCTTGAAGGAGACCGCGACGTTGCGGGCGTCGATCAGCGGCCCCTGGGGCTGGTTCATGGCGTTCATCGGCGGCCTCAATACGGGTCGATGGCGTCGCGCAGGCCATCGCCCAGCGCGTTGAAGGCGAAGACCGTCAGCAGCACGAAGCCCACGGGGCTCAGGATCCAGGGATAGGACCCGATCACGCTGAACGTCCCCGCGTCCTGCAGCATGAGCCCCCAGGAGATCAGCGGCGGCTTCACCGCGAAGCCCAGGAAGCCCAGGAAGCTCTCCAGCAGCACGATGGTCGGGATGCCCAGCGTGACCGAGACGATGATGTGGCTCATCACGTTGGGCAGGATGTGCCGCGTGATGATCCGCCCGTCCGAGGAGCCCACCGCCAGCGCCGCCCGCACGTAGTCCACCTGCCGCAGCGCCAGCGTCTTGGACCGCACCTCGCGACTTAGCTGCGCCCAGCCCAGCGCCACGATGACGACTACCACGAAGGTCAGGAACAGCCCCGACGGCGCCGTCACCGGGATCAGCGTGGCCAGCGTCAGGTAGAGAGGCAGTTGCGGGAACGCGAGCACGATCTCCACGAAGCGCTGGAACCAGGCGTCGAAGCGCCCCCCGATGTAGCCGCTCGTGATCCCCGCCAGCGTCCCGATGACGGTGATGAGAGCGATGGACGACAGCGCCAGCGCGAGGGAGATCCGGCTTCCCACCACCCCGCGCGAGAGGATGTCCCGCCCGAAGGAGTCGGTGCCCAGCAGGTGCAGCGGCGATCCGTCCGCCGCGCCGAACAGGTGCCGGTTCATCCGGATGCCCAGCCAGGAATACTCCCACCCCGGCGCGAAGAGCACGATCCGGCGCGGGTTCTCGTAGTCCGGCCCGACGATGGGCTGGAAGGTGACGGGGTCGAACTCGTCCCCCTCCACGATGGGGAAGGCGCGCGGCAGCAGGTGCCATCCCGCCTCCGGCCCCTCGCCCGGGACGTGCCACGACACCTTGTCCGGCGGCGCGAAACCCACGTTGCGCGCCTTGGGGTCCAAGGGGCTCACGAAGTCCGCGAAGATCGCCATGAGCAGCAGCAGCATCACGAGCCCCAGCCCCAGCATCCCGGGCACGGACCGCCGCAGCCGCCGCCACACCAGCGCCGAATAGCTCTGGCTGCGGGTCGAGACCGTGGAGCGGCGGCTGTCCGCCACCTCCTCGCCCAGCAGGTCCCCCGTCGCGGGCGCCTCGACCGCCGCCGTCCCCGGCCCTCCGGGCAGCAGCGTCGCGCGCGGGTCGCGGGGGCTCGCGGCGTCGTCGGCGCCGGCGCGGCGGGGCGGCAGGGGGGGGGCG
>NZ_KK088573.1 GCF_000600335.2 Rubellimicrobium mesophilum DSM 19309
CCGGGGGGCCCGGGGGGGGGGGGTTCCCCCCCGCCACGCCTCGGCTCGACCCGGAGCGCCATCGCCGGCCGAAGATGGCGGGGTGAACCCTGCCCTACGCAGGTCCGGCTCGGGCCCCGCCTTCGACTGGCCCGCGCTGCTGCGCGCGGGCCTCCAGCAACTCCGCCTCAAACCGGCCGAGTTCTGGGCCCTCACCCCCGCCGAGCTCGCCCTGATGCTCGGCTTCGACCAGCGGCCCCTCCCCATGGGCCGCGCCCGCCTCCTCCAGCTCTCCGAGCAGTTCCCCGACAGGACTCCCGCATGACCCCCTTCGACCTTTCCGAGGAGATGGACGGCCTCGACACCCGCCTCGCGGACACGACCCGAATGGCCGCCGCCTTCTCGTCCACCCTCGCCTCCGTCCGCGACAGCCTCGGCCAGACCACCCGCGACCTGGGCGACCTCAAGACCGGCTTCGCGGGCGGCCTCCGCTCCGCCATCGACGGCCTCGTCATCGACGGCGACCGCCTCTCCGACGCGCTCAAGGGCGTCGGCCGAACCATGGTGGACACCGTCTACAAGGCCGCGATGAAGCCTGTGACCGACCAGCTCGGCGGGCTCCTGTCGAGCGGCCTGAACAGCGCCGTCTCGGGCCTGATGCCCTTCGCCAACGGCGGTGCCTTCGCGCAGGGCCGCGTGATGCCCTTCGCCAAGGGCGGCGTCGTCAGCCAGGCGACCCCGTTCCCGATGCGCGGAGCAACCGGCCTCATGGGCGAGGCGGGCCCGGAGGCGATCATGCCGCTGACGCGCGGCGCCGACGGCCGCCTCGGCGTCCGGGCCGAGGGCGGCAAGGCCCCACAGGTGACGATCAATATCTCCACCCCCGACATCGCCGGCTTCCGCCGCTCGCAATCCCAGATCGCCGCCGAGATGTCGCCGCCTCCTCGGGCCGCCGGCCGCCCCGCAACCGCTGAGGTGCCCCCATGGCCTTCCACGACATCCGCTTCCCCACCGCGCTCAGCTTCGGCGCCCTCGGCGGCCCCGAGCGCGCGACCCAGATCGTCACCCTCGCCAACGGCTTCGAGGAGCGGAACTCCCCCTGGTCCCAGTCCCGCCGCCGCTACGACGCGGGCCTGGGCCTCCGCTCGCTCGACGACCTCCACGACCTCCTCGCCTTCTTCGAGGCCCGCGCCGGCCAGCTCCACGCCTTCCGCTGGAAGGACTGGGGCGACCACAAATCCTGCGCGCCTTCCGGCACGCCCAGCCCCCTCGACCAGCAGCTCGGCACCGGCGATGGGACTACCCGGACGTTCCAGCTCCGCAAAGGCTATGGCTCGGGTGGCGTGACCCACTGGCGCACGATCACCAGGCCCGTCGCCGGCACGGTGAAGGTCGCCATCAACGGAGCGCTCCGCCAGGACTGGACGCTCGACGACGCCATCGGCCTCGTGACCTTCACCACCGCCCCGGCGTCCGGCGCCATCGTCACGGCGGGCTTCGAATTCGACGTCCCCGTCCGCTTCGACACCGACTCCGTCCGCGTCCAGGCCTCCACCTTCGCGGCGGGCGAGGTCCCCTCGGTCCCCGTCATCGAGGTGCGCGCATGACCCTCCGCACCCATCTCGCCACCGGCGCGACCACCATCGCCCGCTGCTGGGCCATCGCCCGCATGGACGGCCTCGCGCTCGGCTTCACCGACCACGACCTGCCCCTGACCTTCGACGGCCTCACCTTCCGCCCTGACACCGGCCTGACCGCCCGCGCCGTCGTCCAGGGCACCGGCCTCGCCGTGGACAACTCCGAGGCGCTGGGCGTCCTCTCTTCCGACGCGATCACCGAGGCCGACATCGACGCTGGCCGCTGGGACTCGGCCGAGGTCCGCCTCTGGCACGTCAACTGGGCGAACCCTGAGGAGCGCGATCTCCGCTTCCGGGGCACCTTGGGCGAGATCCGGCGCGGCAACGGCGCCTTCCAGGCCGAGCTGCGCGGCCTCACCGAGGCCCTGAACCGCCCCACCGGCCGCCTCTACCAGACGACCTGCTCCGCGACCCTCGGCGACGCCGCCTGCGGGATCGGCACCACGAGCCGTTCCGCCGAGGTCGAGGCCGGCGACACCGACGGCCGGACCTTCCGGCCCGAGGGCCTCGGCGCCTTCGACCCCCGCTGGTTCGAGCGCGGGCGCCTCACCGTCCTCACCGGCGAGGGCAGGGGCCTGTCCGGCGTCATCAAGGCCGATGGCAAGGAGGGCGGCGACCGCCTCCTCGAGCTCTGGTCCCCCATCCGCGCCACGATCCGGCCCACCGACCGCGTCCGGCTCGAACCCGGCTGCGACAAGCGCGCCGCCACCTGCCGCGTCAAGTTCGACAACCTCGTCAACTTCCGCGGCTTCCCCTTCGTCCCGGGAGAGGACTGGCTCCTTGCCGTCCCATCGAGGGGCGCCATCCGATGAGCCGCCCCGAATCGAGGATCGTCACCGCCGCCCGCGCCTGGGTCGGCACCCCTCACCTGCACCAGGCTTCCACCAAGGGCGCGGGCTGCGACTGCCTCGGCCTCATCCGGGGCGTCTGGCGCGAGGTCCACGGCGAGGAGCCCATGCCCGTCCCGACCTACACCCCCGACTGGTCCGAGCCGCAGGGCGAGGAGCGCCTCTGGGACGCCGCCCGCCAGGTCCTGAACCCCGGCCAAGGGCGGCCCGGCGACCTCCTCCTCTTCCGGATGCGCGCCGGTGCCGTCGCCAAGCACCTCGGCATCCTCTCCGCACCCGACGCCTTCATCCATTCCATGAGCGGACACGGCGTCATCGATAGCCCCCTGTCCGCCCCCTGGGCCGCCCGCATCGTGGCCCGCTTCGACCTCGAAGGAGCAACCTGATGGCCACCATCGTCCTTTCCGCCGCCGGCATGGCGCTGGGCGGCTCCCTCGGGGGCTCCGTCCTGGGCCTCTCCGCCGCCACCCTGGGTCGCGCCGCCGGCGCCATGGTCGGCCGCGCCATCGACGAGCGCCTCCTCGGCGCCGGCAGCGCTCCGGTCGAGACGGGCCGCATCGACCGCTTCCGCCTCACCGGCGCCTCCGAAGGCGCGGCCGTCGCCCGCGTCCACGGCGCCGTCCGGGTGGGCGGCCAGGTCATCTGGGCCTCGCCGTTCAAGGAGTCCTCGGCCACCTCCGGCGGCAAGGGTTCCCCCCAGCCGCAGGTCACGACCTACGGCTATACCGTCTCGCTCGCCGTCGCGCTCTGCGAGGGGGTCATCGCCGGCATCGGCCGCGTCTGGGCCGACGGGCAGGAGATCGCGCGGGGCGACCTCCAGCTCTCGGTCTACCACGGCACCGAGGACCAGCTCCCCGACCCGCGCATCGAGGCCGAGGAGGGCCCGGCCCGCGTCTCCGCCCATCGCGGCATCGCCTATGTCGTGATCGAGGACTTGCCCCTCGAACGCTTCGGCAACCGCGTCCCGCAGTTCAGCTTCGAGGTCTTCCGCCCCGCCCTCCACCGCTTGGACGCCGAGGCCGAGGACATCGCCCGCCTCCTGCGCGGCGTGGCCCTGATCCCCGGCACCGGCGAATACGCGCTGGCGACCACGCCGGTCTACCTCTCCTCTGGCTTCGGCCAGTCCACGCCCGCCAACGTCAACACCGCCCAGGCCAGGCCCGACTTCCTCGTCTCGCTCGACCAGCTCACGACCGAGCTTCCCCGGCTCCAGTCCATCAGCCTCGTCGTCTGCTGGTTCGGCGACGACCTCCGCGCCGGGCATTGCCAAGTCCAGCCCAAGGTCGAGCAGACCGGGACGGACGGGCAGGGGATGCCCTGGTCCGTGTCCGGCCTCCCCCGCGCGCAGGCCCGCCGGGTCCCGCGCGAGGACGGCCGCCCCGTCTATGGCGGCACGCCCACCGACGCCTCCGTGATCCAGGCGATCCGCGAGATCCGCGAGCGCGGCAAGGCGGTCACCTTCTACCCCTTCCTCCTCATGGACCAGATGCCGGGCAACGGCCTGCCCGACCCCTACGGAGCCGCCGAGCAGCCCGCGCTGCCCTGGCGCGGCCGCATCACGCTGTCGAAGGCCCCCGGCCGCCCCGGGTCGCCCGACCTCACGGCCGAGGCCGACGCGGAGGTCGCCGCCTTCTTCGGCTCCGCCCAGCCAGGCCAGTTCGCGCGGCAGGCGGAGGGCGTCGCCTACACCGGCCCCGCCGAGTGGTCCTTCCGCCGCATGATCCTCCACTACGCCCATCTCTGCGCCGAGGCCGGGGGCGTGGACGCCTTCTGCATCGGGACCGAGATGCGGGGCCTCACCACGATCCGGGGGGCGGACGGCTTCCCGGCGGTGGACCAGCTCCGCCGCCTCGCCCGCGAGGTGAAGGCCATCCTTCCCGGGGCCACGATCACCTACGCCGCCGACTGGTCCGAATACTCCGGCTACCAGCCGGCCGGCACGGCCGACAAGCTCTTCCACCTCGACCCACTCTGGGCCGACGACGCCATCGACGTGATCGGCCTCGACAACTACCTGCCGCTCTCGGACTGGCGGGAGGGCGACGACCACCTCGACGCCGCCTGGGGTGACGTGCACTCGGTCGACTACCTCGCCGCCAACGTCGCCGGGGGCGAGCTTCACGACTGGTTCTACGCCTCCGAGGCCGACCGCGCCGCGCAGGTCCGCACGCCCATCGCCGACGGGCTGGGCGAGCCCTGGCTCTGGCGCCTGAAGGACCTCCAGGGCTGGTGGTCGAACCCGCACCATGACCGCGTCGACGGCCAGCGCCGCGCCGCCTCCCCCTGGGTCCCCAAGTCCAAGCCGATCTGGTTCACCGAGATCGGCTGCGCGGCCATCGACAAGGGCACCAACGAGCCCAACAAGTTCCTCGACCCCAAGTCCTCCGAGTCCATGCTCCCGCGCTTCTCGGACGGACGCCGCGACGACCTGATCCAGCAGAGCTACTACCGCGCCCTCTTCCGCCATTGGGCCGACCCGTCGAACAACCCCGTCTCGCCGCTCTACGGCGGAGCGATGGTGGACATGGACCGGGCGCACGCCTGGGCCTGGGACGCGCGGCCCTTCCCGGCCTTCCCGGCAACCACCGACCTCTGGGGCGACGGCCCGAACTACGACCGGGGCCACTGGCTGAACGGCCGCGCCTCGGCCCGCACGCTCGCCTCGGTGGTCGAGGAGATCTGCCGGGACAGCGGGGCCGCCGGTCCCGACACCTCGTGCCTGCACGGCCTGGTCCGCGGGATGGTGATCGAGGACGCCGGCACCGCGCGCGAGGCGCTCCAGCCCCTGATGCTGGCCTATGGCTTCGACGTGCTGGAACGAGACGGGCGGCTCGTGGCGCGGACCCGCACCGGCCGGGTCGACGCCGTGATCGAGGAGGCGTTGCTCGTCCACGACGAAGGCGCCGAATCCGACCTGACGCTCACCCGCGCGCCCGAGGCGGAGCTCGCCGGCCGCGTCCAGGTCCAGGTGATCGAGCACGGCGCCGACTACGCCAGCATCTCGGTCGAGGCCGTGCTGCCCGACGACCCCGTCCCGGCGCTCTCGCGCAATAGCCTCCCCCTGGTGGCGCTGCGGGCCGAGGGACGGGCCATCGCCGAACGGTGGCTCCATGAATCCCGCCTCGGCCGGGACGGCGCCCGCTTCGCCCTGCCGCCCTCGCTGGCCCACCTCGGCCCCGGCGACGTGGTGGAGGTCGGGGGCGCGAGCTGGCGGATCGACCGGGTCGAGGACGCCGGCGCGCGAAGCGTCGAAGCGGTTCGCGTCGAGCCTGGCACCTGGCGCCCCGTCGAGGCCACCGACGAGCCCCGGCCACCGCGGCCCATCGCGGTGCCGGCCCCGGTCGAGGCGGTGTTCCTCGACCTCCCCCTCCTGACCGGGGAGGAGGCCCCCGAGGCGCCCCATGTGGCCTTCGTGGCCAGCCCCTGGCCGGGCCCGGTCGCGCTCGCCTCAGGCGCCATGGATGCGGGCTACAGCCAGGTCCTGAACGCGCCGGTCCCGGCGACGGTGGGGACGACGCTTACATCGCTCCGCCGCGCCGAGCCGGGGATCTGGGACCGGGGCCCGGCGCTCCGGGTGCGGCTCGCGCGTGGCGCCTTGGCCTCGGTCTGCGTCGAGAGGGTGCTGGGCGGCGCCGGCGTGGCGGCCATCGGGGACGGGCTCACCGACCATTGGGAGGTCTTCCAGTTCGCCGAGGCCAAGCTCGTGGCGCCCAGTACCTGGGACCTGCGGCTGAGGCTGCGCGGTCAGGCCGGGACCGACGCCGTCATGCCCGACGAATGGCCGGCCGGCTCGCGCTTCGTCCTCCTCGACGGGGTGCCTTCGCAGTGGAGCTACCCGGCCTCGCTCCGCGACCGGCTGCGTCACTACCGCTGGGGACCTGCGGGCCGACCGCTCTCGGACCCGTCCTGGCGGCACCGCGAGGTCGCGTTCCGGGGCATCGGCCTCCGGCCCTATGCGGTATGCCACCTGCGGGCGCACGACTCGGGGGGTGACCTGCGCGTGAGTTGGGTGCGGCGGACCCGGATCGACGGCGACTCCTGGACCGGCACCGAGGTCCCGCTCGGCGAGGAGCGGGAGGCCTACCTCCTCAGGGTGCATCGCGACGGCACCGTGCTGCGCGAGGTGGAGGTGGCCCGGCCGGCCTGGACCTACGATGCCGCGATGCGGGCCGAGGACGGCCCGGGTCCGCTGCGGATCGAGGTCGCCCAGCTCTCGGTCCGGTTCGGGCCGGGGCCGTTCCGCTCGGTCGAGGCGACGGCGTGAGATCCCTCGCCGAGATGGTCGGAGGCCCCTTTGACGGTGGCCTCCGCACCCTATCTGCGCTAGGGTCCCGCACGCTTATGGAGGGCGCGATGACAGTGATGTCGACACCCAGGGTTCAACTGGCCGAGATCGACCCGGTCTGGTCGCGCATCCGGCAGGAGGGCGAGGCCGCCGTCGTCGGCGAACCGCTGCTCGGCGGGCTCGTGCATTCGAGCGTCCTGCACCACCCGACGTTCGAGCGGGCGCTGGCCTACCGCATCGCCATGAAGCTCACCTCGCCCGAGATGTCGGGCCAGATCTTCCGCGAGATCGTGGACGAGGCGCTGGAGGAGGAGCCCGGCATCGCCCAGGCCGCCCGCGCCGACATCGTCGCGATCCATGACCGCGACCCGGCCTGCCACACGTTCCTGCAGCCGATGCTCTACTTCAAGGGCTTCCAGGCCGTGCAGTCCTATCGTGTCGCGCATCACCTCTGGACGCACGGCCGCAGGGACATGGCCTACTTCTTCCAGACGCGCGTCTCGGAGGTCTTCGGCGTGGACATCCACCCGGCCGCGCGGATCGGCAAGGGCATCATGATCGACCATGCCCATTCCATCGTCATCGGCGAGACGGCGGTGGTCGGCGACAACGTCTCGATGCTGCATTCGGTGACGCTGGGCGGGACGGGCAAGACCGACGGCGACCGGCATCCGAAGATCGGCGACGGCGTGCTGATCGGGGCCGGGGCGCACGTCCTCGGGAACATCAAGGTCGGCCACTGCTCCCGCATCGCGGCGGGGAGCGTGGTGCTCCACGACGTGCCGCCCTGCAAGACGGTGGCCGGCGTTCCCGCCAAGATCGTGGGCGAGGCCGGCTGCGCGAACCCCGCCATCTCGATGGATCAGCGCCTTCCCGGAGGGTGACTCACCCGTTCGCCCGACACTCGGTCCCGGGGTCGGTCGCGGTGCTCTCGTTGGGTCCCAGCGGCGCCAGATTCGCTGTCTGGAGCCCACGCGTCCACCACTGGTAGCCGCCGCCGATGTAGCGCACGCCGCTGGCCGAGACGCCCTGGAGCATCCGTATGCTCCGCCCGTCAACGTAGAGGTAGGCCGCGTTCTGGCCGGCGCTCATGATGGCGTCGTCCGAGTTGCCGTACTGGGCCTGGACGACCCGACCGTCGGCGCAGAGGTAGGTCAGGAAGCCCTGGCGCGGCGGAATCCCGGCCGCCGCGACTTCGTTCGGCCGAGGGGCCCCGACGCCCGAGCCGGGCAGGGGGGTCGTGCCGGTCGCCGTCTCCTCGCAGGCGGCGACGAGGGCCAGGGCGGCGAGGGGGATCAGAAGGCTGCGCATGGAGGATCCTTTCGGGGAGAGGGCGCCCGGCGGCGCCATCCCCTTTCCAGCTAGAGCAGCGCCGCGTCCCGTCAGGCAGACGGGACGAAGGCGTGATCAGGCCAGCATCGCGACCGGGTTCTCGAGGTTGTCCTTGATCGCCTGCAGAAGCTCGGCCCCCAGGGCGCCGTCGATGACGCGATGATCGACCGACAGCGTCACGGACATGACCGTGGCCACCTCGATCTGATCGTTCGCGCCGACCACCGGCTTCTTCACCCCGGCGCCGACCGCGAGGATCGCCCCATGCGGCGGGTTGATGACCGCGTCGAAGTTGTCGATGCCGAACATCCCGAGGTTCGAGATCGCGAAGCTGCCGCCCTGGTACTCCTGCGGAGCGAGCTTCCTGGACCGCGCGCGGGCGGCGAGGTCCTTCATCTCGGCCGAGAGCGCCGAGAGCGACTTGAGGTGCGCGTCCTTGAGGACGGGCGTGAAGAGGCCCCCCTCGATGGCGACGGCGACGGCCACGTCCGAGGGCTTGAGCTTCACGATCCGGTCGCCCGCCCAGATGGCGTTGGCGTTCGGCACCTGCTGGAGCGCCAGCGCGCAGGCCTTGATGATGAAGTCGTTGACCGAGAGCTTCACCTTGCGCGGCTCGAGCGCGCCGTTGAGCTGAGCCCGGAACGCGAGCAGCGCGTCGAGCTGGATGTCGCGGCGGAGGTAGAAGTGCGGGATCGTCTGCTTCGCCTCGGTGAGGCGGGCGGCGATCGTCTTCCGCATCCCGTCGAGCTTGACCTCCTCGATCTCGCGGCCCTCGTACATGCGGAGGATCGCATCGGCCGTTGGGGCCGGAGCCGCCTTGGGCGCCTCGGCGGCGAGCGCGGGCTGAGACGCCGCAGGCGTCGGAGCCGCCGGTTGCGCGGCCGCGGCTGCGGAGGGCTTGAAGCCCTCCACATCGGCCTTGACGATCCGGCCATTCGGGCCGCTGCCCTTCACGGCGGAGAGATCGATCCCTTTCTCTCCCGCAATGCGGCGGGCGAGGGGAGAGGCGAAGACCCGGCCGCCCTCGGAAGGCTTGGCCTGCGGCTGGGGCGCCGCGCCTCCACCGGCGGGCGTGCCGTCCTCCCGCTTGGCCGCCGCCGCGTCGAGCACGCCGGCAGGGGCGTCGCCGGTCCGCTCGGGCACCGGGCCCAGCGAGTAGTCGGCGATCTCGCCGGAGGGCGCGGGCGCATCGGAGGCCTTAGCAGCCCCGGAGCCACCGGCTGCGGGAACGGCGGAGGCATCCTCGCCCTCGCCGAGCAGGAGCGCGATGGGCGTGTTGACCTTCACGCCCTCGGAGCCCTCGGGGACGAGGATTCGGCCGATGACGCCCTCATCGACGGCCTCGAATTCCATGGTGGCCTTGTCGGTCTCGATCTCGGCCATCACGTCGCCGGACTTGACGGTGTCACCCTCCTTCACGAGCCACTTGGCCAGGGTGCCTTCCTCCATCGTGGGGGAGAGCGCGGGCATCAGAATCTGCGTGGGCATCGGCGCTCCCCTCAGCGGTAGGTCACTTGTTTCACGGCGTCGATGACCTCGGCTACCGTGATGAGCGCGAGCTTCTCGAGGTTCGCGGCGTAGGGCATCGGAACGTCCTTGCCGGTCAGCGAGATCACGGGCGCGTCGAGGTAGTCGAAGGCCTCGCGCATGATCTGCGAGCCGATGTAGCTGCCGACCGAGCCCTGGGGCCATCCCTCCTCGATGGTGATGCAGCGGTTGGTCTTCTTCACCGACTCGATCACCGTGGGCAGGTCCATCGGGCGGAGCGAACGGAGGTTGATGACCTCGGCCTCGACGCCCTGCCTGGCCAGCTCCTCGGCGGCCTGGAGGGCGTAGGTCATGCCGATGCCGAAGCTCACGAGCGTCACGTCGCTTCCCGCCCGCTCGATCTTGGCCTTGCCGAAGGGGATGGTGAAGTCGTCCATCTCCGGCACCTCGAAGGAGCGGCCGTAGAGGATCTCGTTCTCGAGGAAGATGACCGGGTTCGGGTCGCGGATCGCAGTCTTCATGAGGCCTTTCGCGTCGGCGGCGGAGTAGGGCATGACCACGCGCAGGCCCGGGACCTGCATGAACCAGGCGGCGTAGTCCTGCGAGTGCTGGGCCGCCACGCGGGCCGCCGCGCCGTTCGGGCCCCGGAACACGATGGGGCAGCCCATCTGGCCGCCCGACATGTAGAGCGTCTTGGCCGCCGAGTTGATGATGTGATCCATCGCCTGCATGGCGAAGTTGAAGGTCATGAACTCGACGATGGGCTTGAGGCCGCCGAAGGCCGCGCCGACGCCGATGCCCGCGAACCCGTATTCGGTGATGGGCGTGTCGATGACGCGCTTGGGCCCGAACTCGTCCAGGAGCCCCTGGCTGATCTTGTAGGCGCCCTGATACTCGCCGACTTCCTCGCCCATGAGGAAGACCGTGTCGTCGCGGCGCATCTCCTCGGTCATGGCCTCCCGAAGCGCCTCGCGGACGGTCATCGTCCTGGTGGCCGTGCCCTCGGGGTAGTCGGGGGTCACGGGGGCCTTCGGCTCGGCCGGGACGGGGGCGGGGGTGTCGGCGGGCGTGGGCTCGGCCCGGCCCTCGGAGCCCTTCAGCGGCGACGGGATCGGCACCGACCCCTCGCCGGCGGATGCGGACGGAGCGGGCGTGGCGGGCGCCTCGGCGGCCGAGGCGTCCTCGCCCTCCGCCAGCAGGACGGCGATGGGCGCGTTGACCTTCACGCCCTCGGTCCCCTCGGGAACGAGGATCTTGCCGAGGGTGCCTTCATCGACGGCCTCGAACTCCATCGTGGCCTTGTCGGTCTCGATCTCCGCGAGGATGTCGCCCGACTTGATCGGGTCGCCTTCCTTCTTGAGCCAGCGGGCGAGGGTGCCTTCCTCCATCGTGGGCGAAAGGGCGGGCATCAGGATGTTGGTGGCCATTTGGTCCCCTTGGTAGTCCGCCGTTCGGCGTGTTCGGCCATCGTTGCGCGAAGCCGAGGGCCTCGGTCTCGTCTTGTCGCGCTCAGGCGACGATGTCAGTCCAGAGCTCGCTCACGTCGGGCTCCGGGCTCTCCTTGGAGAACTCGGCCGCCTCGTTGACGATGTCCTTGATCTCGCGATCGATGGCCTTGAGGTCGTCCTCGGTGGCATGGTTGCCGGTCAGGAGGATGGAGCGGACGTGCTCGATGGGATCGCGCTCGTCCTTCATCTTCTGGACCTCCTCGCGCGTACGGTACTTGGCGGGGTCCGACATGGAGTGGCCGCGATACCGGTAGGTCTTGACCTCGAGGATGTAGGGGCCGTTTCCGGCGCGGCAGTGCTCCACTGCGCGCTGGCCGGCAGCCTTGACCGCGAGGACGTCCATGCCGTCCACCTCCTCGCCCGCGATGCCGTAGGCGGCGCCACGCTCCCAGTAGGTGCGGGACATGGTGCTCCGCTTGACGGAGGTGCCCATGGCGTACTGGTTGTTCTCGATGACGAAGACGACCGGCAGGGACCAGAGCTGGGCCATGTTGTAGGTCTCGTAGACCTGGCCCTGGTTGGCGGCGCCGTCGCCGAAGTAGGTGAAGGTCACGCGGCCATTGTCCAGGTACTTGTCGGCGAAGGCGAGGCCCGCGCCGATCGGGACCTGCGCCGCGACGATGCCGTGGCCGCCGTAGAAGTGCCGCTCCTTGCTGAACATGTGCATGGAGCCGCCCTTGCCCTTGGAGTAGCCGCCGATGCGGCCCGTGAGCTCGGCCATGACGCCCTTGGCATCCATCCCGCAGGCCAGCATGTGCCCGTGATCGCGGTAGGAGGTGACGCGCTTGTCGCCCTCCTCGGCGGCGGCCTCAAGGCCGACCACCACGGCCTCCTGTCCGATGTAGAGGTGGCAGAACCCGCCGATCAGCCCCATGCCGTAGAGCTGGCCCGCCTTCTCCTCGAAGCGGCGGATCAGCAGCATCTCGCGATAATACGTGAGGAGCTCCTCGCGGGAGACGTTGGGGATCGCGGCGGAGTCGGGGGCGGGCGCGGCGGTCTGAGCGGCTTGGGCGGTGGCCATGATCCGGGTCCTCGCTGGGCGAATGATCTTCCTCAAGGTGATCTAGCGGAGACCCCAGGGAATGGCGAGGGCCCCTCCTCGCTGCGCTGCGGCATGGCCATGAGAGGCACGGGCCCGTGGGGGGACGTCCCCACGGGCCCGCCTGATGGGCTGGGCGGCGGCGCAACCCGATCCGTGCAAGGGTCTGGTCAGTCAAATGGGATGGAAAAAGCGTCGTGGAATGTCGCTGCTCAATCGGTCTTGAAATCGATGGCCCATCAATTGAACCGATTCAAAGGTAACTCCCGGCCAACCTACCGTCAAGCGGAAAGTTGAATCGGTTCAAAATATGATCTAGGGCTTGGGAAACCCAAGTGGGGCAGGGACATGGCCGAAGCGAAGATGATCAAGCTGCGGGATGTGGCGGAGGCGGCGGGGGTGTCGCAGGGCACGGCGTCCAACGTCTTCAACCGGCCCGAGCTGGTGCGCGAGGAAGTGCGGGAACGGGTCCGGGAGGTCGCGCGCACGCTGGGCTACGCCGGGCCGAGCCCCAAGGGGCGGCTCCTTCGCTCGGGCAAGGTCAACGCCATCGGCATCGCGGCGGCCGAGCCGCTGTCCTACTTCTTCGCCGACCCTTGGGCGCGGCGACTGCTGACCGAGGTGGCCGAGGTCTGCGACGCCCGGGGCGCGGGAATCGCCCTGGTCTCGGTCGCCGGCGGCAAGCACCTGGCCTGGAGCATCGAGAGCGCGCTGGTGGACGGCTTCCTCCTGCGCTGCGGCGGGCGCGAGCTGCTGGTGGAGGTGACCCAGCGCCGGGGCCTGCCCTTCGTGGCCCTGTCGCTGGACACGAGCGAGCCCGACGTCCCCGCCATCGACATCGACGATTTCGGCGCCACGCGGATGGCGGCGCGGCATCTGCTGGCACTTGGCCATCGGCGATTCGCGATCCTGGGGATCGGCCTCGGGCCAGGGCCGGGGCGTGTCCCGCCCGAAGAGGTCCGCGCCACGCGCTTCGTCAACGTGCGCGAGCGAGCGCGCGGCTACTGGGCGGCGCTGACCGAGGCCGGCATCGCCGAGGACATGGTCCCGATCCACGCCGTCCAGAACGACGGCGGCAACGTCGGCGCGGCGCTCGACCTGATCCTGGCGGCCGAGGAGCGGCCCACGGCGCTCCTGGCCATGTCGGACCTCGTGGCGCTGGAG
This sequence comes from Rubellimicrobium mesophilum DSM 19309, assembly GCF_000600335.2. GTDB lineage: Bacteria > Pseudomonadota > Alphaproteobacteria > Rhodobacterales > Rhodobacteraceae > Rubellimicrobium > Rubellimicrobium mesophilum. The sequence continues at coordinate 13,281 of NZ_KK088573.1, forward strand.
GCACTGAAGGCGCTCGAGGCCCGGGGGGTCCGCGTGCCGGAGGAGATCTCGGTCGTGGGGTTCGACGGCGTGCCGGAGGCGGCCGAGTCGATCCCGCCGCTGACGACGGTGGAGCAGCCCTATCGGCGCATCGCGGAGCGGTCGGTCTCGGCGATCCTGGATGACGACCTGCCGGCGGGGCGGGAGATCCTGCCGCTCACCCTCGTGGTGCGGGGCACCACCGCGCCGCCGGTCAGCGGATGACGACCTCGTCCGGGCGGACCATGCCCAGCACGTCGCGGGCCTGCTGGTCGAGGAGGTCGAGGTCGAGATAGCCGTCCGAGAGGCGGTGCGTCAGGTTCTCCATCCGCTCGACCTCGTCGGAGAGGCTGGCGAGCTGAACCTTGAGCTCCAGCGCCTGGGCGTCCACCTCGGCGCGGCGGAAGATGCCGTAGTTCCCCTGCACGGCGGCGAAGACGAAGTAGAGGCCGAAGAGGCTCATCACCACGACATAGGCGAGATAGCCCAACGGCGCGCGCGTGCTGCGGATCATGATCGGCCCCCAACGTCCCGGGCGCCTCTTCCGGGCGCCTATGGCAAGGGTGCCACGCCCGAGCAGGCGTGGCGAGGGCAGGAATGCGCCACCCCGCAAGGTGGCGCAAACCTGCCACAGGCGTCAGCGCTGCTTGTAGATGCTGACGAGCTGGTCGAGGAGCGCCAGGGCCTCGGCGCGGGGGCGCTGGAAGACGTTGCGGCCGATGATCGAGCCGTTGCCGCCGCCGGCCTGGATGTCGCGGGCGTCCTGGATGACCGAATCCTCGCCCTTGGCCGCGCCGCCCGAGAAGACCACGATCCGCCGCCCGCCCAGGCAGGCCTGCACGACGTGCCGCACCCGCGCGGCCTGGCTGGAGACGTCGATCTTCTGCGCGTCGTAGACCTTCTTGGCCTCGGCCTGGCTGACGTGGTCGGAAGGCAGCTTGACCTTGATGACGTGGGCGCCCAGGAGTGCCGCGATGTGGGCGGCGTAGGCGGTCACGTCGACGGCGGTCTCGCCCTTGCTGTCGAGGTCCTCGCCGCGCGGGTAGGACCAGATCACCGTCGCCACGCCCTTCAAGGCCGCTTCCTTGCGCATCTCGGCGATGTCCTCGAACATTTCGAGCGACATGCTGCTCCCCGGGTAGATCGTAAAGCCGATGGCCGCGCAGCCGAGCCGCAGGGCGTCGTCCACGGTCGCGGTGATCGCCTGGGTCTTGGGCATGTTCGAGGGCAGGAGCGAGTTCGCGGAGTTGACCTTCAGGATCAGCGGGATCTGCCCGGCGAAGGTGTCGGCCCCCGCCTCCAGCGGCCCGAGCGGCGCGGCATAGGCCGAGAGCCCGGCATCGAGCGCGAGCTGGTAGTGGTAGTGCGGGTCGTAGGCGGCCGGGTTGACCGCGAAGCTCCGCGCCGGGCCGTGCTCGAAGCCCTGGTCCACGGGCAGGATCACCATGCGGCCCGTGCCGCCCAGCCGGCCCTGCATCAGCATGCGGACGAGCTGCGCCTTCACGCCGGGGGTCTCGCCCTCGTAGTTCCTCAGGATCGACTGGACGGTGGAGGTGATGGGCATGGCAAGGCCTCGTCTGGATTGCGTTGGGCTAGGGTTAGGACGGGGGCCCCGGAGGGGCAATGCGTGTTGGCGCTACCGGGGCGAAAATGCCCCGGCCGCCGTCATCCGAGCGCCTTGACGCCCGGAAGCTCCTTGCCCTCCATCCATTCGAGGAAGGCGCCCCCGGCGGTCGAGACATAGGTGAAGTCGCCGGTGACGCCGGTGTCGTTCAGCGCGGCCACCGTGTCGCCGCCGCCCGCGACCGAGACGAGGCCGCCCGCGCGGGTCAGTTCGGCCGCCTTGAGCGCGATGGCGTGGGTGCCGGCGTCGAAGGGCTTAGTCTCGAAGGCGCCGACTGGGCCGTTCCAGATCAGCGTCTTCGCGCCGCGCAGGACGGTGTCCACGTAGCTCACCGTCTGGGGCCCTACGTCGAGGATCATCATGTCGTCGGGGCATTCATGCGGCGAGACGAAGCTCTCGGCCGCGCCCTCCACCAGTTCCTTGGCGACGACGAGGTCGCGAGGCAGGACGATCTCGCAGCCCGTCTCCTCGGCGCGGGAGAGAATGCTCCGGGCCGTGTCGGCGAGGTCCGCCTCGTGCAGCGAATGGCCGACGGGGTAGCCCTGGGCGAAGAGGAAGGTGTTCGCCATGGCGCCGCCGATCACCAGATTGTCCACCTTGCCCACCAGGTTGTTCAGGAGGTCGAGCTTGGTGGAGACCTTGGAGCCGCCGACGATGGCGACCAGCGGCCGCTCCGGGTTGCCGAGGGCGCGCTCCAGCGCCGAAAGCTCCTCGGCCATCAGCATCCCGGCGCAGGAGGGCAGGAGCCGCGCGAGCCCCTCGGTCGAGGCGTGGGCGCGGTGCGCGGCCGAGAAGGCGTCGTTGCAGTAGACGTCGCCGAGCCGCGCCATGGCGGCGGCGAAGGCCGGGTCGTTCCTCTCCTCCTCCGGGTGGAAGCGGGTGTTCTCCAGCAACAGCACGTCGCCCCCCTTCATCGCGGCGACGGCGGCCTCGGCCTCCGGTCCCACGCAGTCCGGGGCGAAGCTGACGGGGCGGCCGAGCGCCTGCGCCAGCGCGGGCAGGACCACGCGGAGCGACTGTGAGGGATCGACCTTCCCCTTGGGCCGGCCGAAATGGGCGAGGAGGATCGGCGTGCCCCCCTGGGCCGAGGATCGCCTCGACCGTGGGCACGATCCGCTCGATCCGCGTGGCGTCGGTGACCTGCCCGTTCTCGACCGGGACGTTCAGGTCAACGCGGGTCAGCACGCGCTTGCCGCGCAGGTCCATGTCGTTCAGCGCCTTCCAGGCCATGCGCCTCTCCTTCGTTTCGCTCCGCCAGAGGTGGACTCGCGGAGGCGTGAGGTCAACGGCGGGATTGGCTTCCGGGCCGCCGCCCTCTAGATCAGCCCCCGACCCAAGCCAGAGGAGGGCGGGATGGCCGAGATCAGGGACCCCGAGAACACCATCATCATCGAGCTCAAGGACGGGCCGGTGGTGATCGAGCTCCTGTCCGACGTAGCGCCCAAGCACGTCGAGCGCATCAAGGAGCTCGCGCGAGCCGGGAAATACGACAACGTCGCCTTCCACCGCGTGATCGAGGGCTTCATGGCCCAGACCGGCGACGTCGAGAACGGCAACATGGAGAACAACTTCAACATCCGCCGCGCCGGCACGGGCGGCTCGGACCTGCCGGATCTGCCGGCCGAGTTCTCCAACATCCCGCACGACCGGGGCACCCTGGGGGCGGCGCGGTCGTCGAACCCGAACAGCGCCAACTCGCAGTTCTTCATCAACTTTAAGGACAACCACTTCCTGAACCGGCAGTACACGGTCTATGGCCGCGTGATTTCGGGCATGGAGAACGTGGACAGGATCACGCGCGGCGAGCCGCCCCAGAGCCCCGACCGGATCATCCGGATGCGGGTCGCGGCCGACGCGCCCGAGGGGCAGCAGTGAGGAGCGCATCCATGAAGCGTCTGGCCATCCTTTTCGCCCTGGCGGGGAGCCCCGCCTTGGCCACGGGCCTCGAGATCGACGTGGCGGGGCAGGCCAACGGGACGATCAAGGTGCATCTCTTCGACGACGTGGCGCCCCAGCACGTCGCGCGGATCGTGGAGCTCGCCAACTCGGACGCCTACGACAACGTGGTCTTCCACCGCGTCATCGACGGCTTCATGGCGCAGACCGGGGACGTGCAATACGGCAAGGCCGGCGGCGACCTGTCCCAGGCGGGGATGGGCGGGTCGGACCTGCCGGACCTGCCGGCCGAGTTCTCGGACAGGCCCTTCGCGCGCGGCGTGGTGGGGATGGCCCGCAGCCAGGACCCGAACAGCGCCAACTCGCAGTTCTTCATCATGTTCGCCGACGCGCCGCACCTGAACAGCCAGTACACCGTCGTGGGCGAGGTGACGGAGGGGATGGACGTGGTGGACGCGATCAAGCGTGGCACCGGCGCCAACGGCGAGGTGCTGGAGAGCCCCGACGTGATGACGGACGTGCGCGTCACCGAGTGACGAGGGAGAGGGCGGGGCAGGACCCCGCCCTTTTCACGTCCCGCAGAAGGTCTGGACGACCTTCTCTTCCTCCAGCGGCGGCGCCCGCAGGTGGTCGAAGCGGGGATCGGGCTCGAAGGGGTCCGAAAGGGCGGCGCGCAACTCCTCCAGCGGCCCGAGGTCGCCTGCGACGGCGGCCTGGATCATCGCCTCGACCCGGTGGTTGCGCGGGATGATCGCCGGGTTGGCGCGGCGCATGGCGGCGCGGTCGGGGTCCTTCGCCTCCCAGTCCTTGCGCCACTCCGAGAACTCCGGTTGCGCGGCGAGAAGCTCGGGGACCTCGGTTCCCTCGGCCAGCGCCCGGAAGGTGATCGTGAAGTCGGCCCAGGTCGCCGCCATCTGGTCGAGGAGCCGCGTGGCGAGGGGCTGCACGTCGGGGTCCTCGGGCGAGAGGCCCAGCTTGGCGGCGAAGCGCTTCGTCCATTCGTCGGCGTAGATCGTGGCGAGGCCGCGCACGACCTCGGTCGCCTCGGGGATCGCGGCCTCGTTGCCCATCAGCGGCAGGAGCGCGGTGGCGAGCTGCGCGAGGTTCCAGGCTGCCACGTTGGGCTGCTGGCGGTAAGCGTAGCGGCCGTAAGAGTCGATGGACGAGAACACCGTGTCCGGGTGGTAGGCGTCCATGAAGGCGCAGGGGCCGTAGTCGATCGTCTCGCCGGACACGGCCATGTTGTCGGTGTTCATCACGCCGTGGATGAAGCCCAGCGACATCCACTGCGCGACGAGCCGCGCCTGCCGTTCGGTCACCGCGCGCAGCAGGCCCATGGCACCCTCGACGCCGGGATAGTGGCGGCTCAGGACATGCTCGGTGAGCGCGACCAGCGCCTCCATGTCGTTGCGGGCGTAGAAGTACTGGAAGGTGCCCACCCGGATGTGGCTGGCGGCGACGCGGGCGAGGACGGCGCCGGGATAGGCGCGCTCGCGGCGGATCGTCTCGCCGGTGGCGACGGCGGAGAGGGCGCGGGTCGTGGGGACGCCCAGGACGTGCATCGCCTCGGAGACGACGAACTCGCGCAGGACGGGGCCGACCCAGGCGCGGCCGTCGCCCATGCGGGAGAAGGGGGTGCGGCCCGCGCCCTTGAGCTGGATGTCGCGGCGCTGGCCCTGGCGGTCCACGACCTCGCCCAGGAGGATCGCCCGGCCGTCGCCGAGCTGGGGGTTCCAGCCGCCGAACTGGTGGCCGGCATAGGCCTGCGCGAGGGGGTCCGCGCCCTCGGGCACCGCGTTGCCGGCGAGGACGGCGATGCCCTCGGGGGTCCTCAGCGCCTCGGGGTCGAGGCGCAGCTCCTCGGCCAGGGGCTCGTTGAGGGCGAGGAGGCGGGGCTGAGACACCGGGACCGGCGCCTGGCGGACGAAAAAGCGGTCCGGCAGGCGGGCGTAGCTGTTGTCGAACGGGATGTGCAGGGTCATGGGCAGGATGTAGGGACGCAGGCCCGTCCGGCCAAGCGGGCGTTGACAGGGGGTGGGCGAAACCCATGCAGCGCCGTCGGTGAGGAAGGAGCACGAACCATGCCGAAGGGGGCTTGGTTTCACCCGTCCTACAGGGCGGCGATCCGGTCCGTCAGCAGCGCGAAGTAGCCCTCGGCGTCGAGGTCGCGCACCCAGGTCGCGTTCCGGGGTCGGTCCGTGACGCCCCACCAGTCGGCGACGGTCATGCCACGCGTGAGCTCCGACCGCGTCTCGACCTCCACGTTGCAGAGACGGCCGTGGAAGAGCTCGGGCTTCAGCAGGTAGGCGATCACGCAGGGGTCGTGGAGCGGGCCGCCTTCGGAGCCGTATTTCTCCACGTCGAAGCGTTCGAAGAAGTCGAGCCAGCTCGCCACGGCCTCGCCCGCGCGGGTGCCGAGCGCGCGGAAGCGTTCGACCCGGGCGCGGGTGGTGAGCGCCTTGTGGGTGCAGTCGAGCGGGATCACGGTGATCGGGCGACCGCAGCGGAGGACGATGTCGGCGGCCTCGGGGTCCACGTAGATGTTGAACTCGGCGGCCGGCGTGATGTTGCCGCCCTCGAAGAAGCCGCCGCCCATCAGGACGATCTCCTGCACGCGGTCTACGACGTCAGGGGCGCGGCGGAAGGCGGTGGCGATGTTGGTCAGCGGCCCGAGGGGGCAGAGCGTCACGGTGCCGGGAGCCTCCGCCCGCAGCGTGTCGATGATGAAGTCGACGGCATGGCGCGGGTCGAGCGGCAGCGTCGGCTCGGGCAGGACGATGCCGTCGAGGCCGGACTTGCCGTGGACGTGCTCGGCGGTCTCGAGCACGCGCTCCAGGGGATGCTCGCAGCCGGCGAAGACGGGGACGGACTTGCCCGACAACTCCACGATGACGCGGGCGTTGCGCTGCGTCAGGCGGAGCGGCACGTTCCCGGCGACGGCGGTGAGGCCCAGCACCCGAAGCTCGGGCGAGGCGAGCGCGAGGAGGATGGCGACGGCGTCGTCCTGGCCCGGATCCGTGTCGATGATGATCTTGCGCGGCATGAATCGGTCCTCCCCTGCGGGCGGCACCCAAGCATGGCGGCCGGGCGGATGGAAGGTGGCGGCTTCCTTCCGCCACCTTCGCACGAGGAAGTTAAGGCGAGGTTAAAGCGCCTGGCCTTTCTTGCCGCGCGAGAGCGCCGCGACGCCGGTGCGGGCCATCTCCTGCAGGCCCAGGGGCCGCATGAGGTCGGCGAAGGCGTCGATCTTCTCGGAGGTGCCGGTGATCTCGAAGGTGAAGCTCTCGAGCGTCGAATCGACCACGTTGGCGCGGAAGATGTCGGCGAGGCGCAGCGATTCTACCCGATGGTCGCCCGTGCCCGTCACCTTGAAGAGCGCGAGCTCCCGCTCGACCGACGATCCCTCGACGGTAAGGTCGTGCACGTCATGGACCGCGACGATGCGGCCGAGCTGGGCCTTGATCTGCTCGATGATCTGCGGAGTGCCGGAGGTCACCAGGGTGATGCGGCTCGTATGCCCGGTGTGATCGGTCTCGGCCACGGTCAGCGAATCGATGTTGTAGCCGCGCCCGGAGAAGAGCCCGATCACGCGGGCGAGCACGCCGGGCTCGTTGTCCACGATCACCGCGAGGGTGTGCCGCTCGACCGTCTCGGAGTAGGTCGCGCGGAGGTTGTAGGCGGAGTGGCTCGTGGAGCCTTGCTGGATCTTCAGCGCCAAGATTCGTCGTTCCTTTCCGGTCAGGCGCTCAGACGAGCGCCGCGCCCTTGCCCTGGATGGCGCCCTCGGTCGAGGTCTCGCCCATCAGCATCTCGTTGTGCGGCTTGCCCGAGGGGATCATCGGGAAGCAGTTCTCGTGCTTCTCCACCAGGCAGTCGAAGATCACCGGGCCGGGATGCTCGATCATCTCCATGATCGCGTCGTCGAGGTCCTTGGGGTCCTTGCAGAGGATGCCCTTGGCGCCGAAAGCCTCGGCGAGCTTCACGAAGTCGGGCAGGGCCTCGGACCAGCTCTGCGAGTAGCGCGAGCCGTGGAGGAGCTCCTGCCACTGGCGGACCATGCCGAGGCGCTCGTTGTTGAGGATGAACTGCTTGACGGGGAGGCGGTATTGGACTGCCGTGCCCATCTCCTGCATGTTCATGAGCCAGGACGCCTCGCCCGCGACGTTGATGACGAGAGCGTCGGGGTGGGCGAGCTGGACGCCTATGGAGGAGGGGAAGCCGTAGCCCATGGTGCCGAGGCCGCCGGAGGTCATCCAGCGGTTCGGCTCCTCGAAGCCCAGGAACTGAGCGGCCCACATCTGGTGCTGGCCGACCTCGGTGCAGATGTAGCGGTCGCGGCCCTTGGTGAGGGCCTCGAGGCGCTCGAGGGCGTATTGCGGTTTGATGGTAACTTGGGAGGGCTTGTAGCTCAGGCACTTGCGCGCCCTCCACTGGGCGATCTGGCCGTGCCACTGGCCGAGCGCCTCGCGGTTCGCCTTGCGGCCGCGGGCAGTCCAGAGGTCGAGGATCGCGCGAAGCGCCTCGGCCACGTCGGCGACGACGGGGAAGTCAACGCGGACGACCTTGTTGATCGAGGAGGGGTCGATGTCGATGTGGGCCTTGCGCGAGCCCGGCGAGAAGGCGTCGAGGCGGCCGGTGATGCGGTCGTCGAAGCGGGCGCCGACGTTGAGCATCAGGTCGCAGCCGTGCATCGCCATGTTGGCCTCGTAGAGGCCGTGCATCCCGAGCATCCCGAGCCAGTTCGGCCTGGAGGCCGGATAGGCGCCGAGGCCCATCAGCGTCGAGGTGATCGGGAAGTTCGTGGCCGCGACCAACTCGCGCAGGAGCCTCGTCGCCTCCGGGCCGGAATTGACGACGCCCCCGCCGGTGTAGAGGACCGGGCGCTCGGCGGTCTCCATGGCGGCGACGATGGCCTCGATCATGGCGGGATCGGGCTGGCGCTTGGGCTGGTAGCGGGACTTGTGCTCCTCGCGCGGCGCGTAGGTGCCGGTGGCGAACTGGACGTCCTTGGGGGATGTCGACGAGGACCGGGCCGGGGCGGCCGGAGCGGGCGACGTGGAAGGCCTCGTGCAGCGTCTGGGCGAGGCGGTCGGTGTCCCTCACCAGCCAGTTGGCCTTGGTGCAGGGGCGGGTGATGCCGACGGTGTCCGCCTCCTGGAAGGCGTCGGAGCCGATCATGAAGGTCGGGACCTGCCCGGTCAGGACGACGATGGGGATCGAGTCCATCAGCGCGTCGGTCAGGCCGGTGACCGCGTTCGTCGCGCCGGGGCCGCTCGTCACCAGTGCGACGCCGACCTTGCCGGTGGACCGCGCATAGCCCTCGGCCGCGTGGACGGCGCCCTGCTCGTGCCGGACGAGGATGTGGTGGATGTCGTTCTGCTGGAAGATCTCGTCATAGATGGGAAGGACGGCCCCGCCGGGATATCCGAACACGGTGTCGACGCCCTGGTCCTTGAGGGCCTGCACCACCATCCGGGCACCCGTCATCTCGCGGGTGATCTGAGTCGTTCCGTCCATCGCTCAAACTCCTTGGGCACGAAAAAGCCCCCGGGACAGGTCCGCGGGGGCGCATGGGGGACCGGATGGGAGACCCGTCACCGGCCCATGCGCCTGATCCCTACGAGTACCGGAAGCGTCGCCGTCATGCGTTCCACCGTCGTTCGGTGGGGCTTATGCCCGCAGCAGGCCCAAGGGTCAACCCGCCTTGGGTGAGAAAATGTCGCATCCTGCGTCACGAGAGAAACTTTATTTCTCGCCCGGCGTGATGGCCTTGGCGGTGCGGACGGGTTGGGAGCGGTTCCCGGCCTCCTTGTCCTGCCGCTCGATCTCGGAGTCCACCTCGGCGCCCATCAGCACGATGAAGGCCGAGAGCCAGAGCCAGGTGAGGAGGACGATGACCCCGCCGAGCGCGCCGAAGGTCTCGTTGTAGGCCCCGAAGTTCTGGACGTAGATCGCGAAGACGATGGAGCCGATCAGCCAGAGGATGCAGGCCGCGGCGGCGCCGGGGGTGATCCAGTGCCACGGCACCGGCCCGCGCGAGGGGGCGTAGCGGTAGAGGATCGCGAGGCCAACGGCGAGAACGGCGAGGACCACCGGCCAGCGGATGATCCCCACCAGCGTCTGCGTGAAGTCGCCGAACCGGAACACGCTGAGCAGCACCGGCAGCAGCGCCAGGATCGCCACGATGAGGAGGAAGCCCAGGATCAGGCCGATCGTCAGGGCGAAGGCGGTGAGGTAGTACCTGATGATGCCACGCTTCTCCTCGACCTCGAAGGCGACGTTGAGGCCGTCCATCAGCGAGGTGACGCCCTTCGAGGCCGAGTAGAGCGCGACCAGGATACCGAAGATCGCGGCGAGGCCGAGGCCGCCGGACTCGGACCCCGCGACCGCCGTGGCTTGGTCGATGACGATCTGCGCGGCCTCCTGGGGCAGGAACTGCGACAGGCCCTGGAGCTGGTTCACGACCGCGTTGGGATCGAGGAAGAGGCCCGCGATGGCCATGGCGGCCACGATGCCCGGGAAGATGGCGAGGAGCCCGTAGAAGGCCACGCCGGCCGCGATCAGCCCCACATGGTCGTCGGACATCTCCTTGTAGACGTTGACCGCGAGGCGCCACCAGCCCCGACCCTTCCTGGCCCCGGACGAGGTCTTGGGCGCGCTGGCATCGGCGGGGGCATCGGTCATGGGCGGGGCTCCTTCGGGTCGGCTGCCTGCTCAACGTCAGGCGAGGGCGCCTGTTCCTTGCGCGGCGCGGGCGACTGACGCTGCGGCAGGGCGCGCGCGAAAGGCTTGCCGCAGGGGGGCGGGCCGTTAAGCTCGCTGGCGATAACAGGAGGCCCGCGCCGGACGTGGGCCCAGCAAGGAGGTCAATCACTTGGATCGTCGCAGATTCCTGACGCGCGCCGGTATCGGCGCCGCCGCAGCCACAACGCTGGCGGCCCCTGCCGTGGCGCAGTCGAGCCCCAAGGTCTCCTGGCGCCTTGCCTCGTCCTTCCCGAACTCGCTCGACACGATCTACGGCGGTGCCACGACGCTGTCCAAGTACCTGTCGGCGGCGACGGACGGCAATTTCGAGATCCAGGTCTTCGCGGCGGGCGAGCTCGTGCCCGGTCTGCAGGCGGCGGATGCGGTGATGGAAGGGACCGTCGAGGCCTGCCACACCGTGTCCTACTACTACTGGGGCAAGGACCCGGCCTGGGCGGTGCCGGCGGCGATTCCGTTCTCGCTCGACGCGCGCGGGATGAACGCCTGGCACTACCACGGCGGCGGCATCGACCTCGCCAACCAGTTCTACGCCAAGCAGGGGCTGATCGGCTTCCCGGGAGGGAACACCGGCGTGCAGATGGGCGGCTGGTTCCGCAAGGAGATCAACACCGTCGCCGATCTGCAGGGCCTCAAGATGCGGATTGGCGGCTTCGCCGGGTCGATCATGGAGACGCTTGGCGTCGTGCCCCAGCAGATCGCGGGTGGCGACATCTACTCGGCGCTCGAGACCGGTACGATCGACGCGGCCGAATGGGTCGGCCCCTATGACGATGAGAAGCTCGGCTTCGTGCAGGTCGCACCGTACTACTACTATCCCGGCTGGTGGGAGGGCGGCCCGACGGTCCACTTCCTGTTCAACCTCGAGCAGTACGATTTGCTTCCCGAGAACTACAAGGCGCTGCTCCGCACCGCCTCCCAGGCGGCGGACGCGAACATGCTGTCGCAGTACGACTGGCTGAACACGACCTCGATCCGCAATCTCGTGGCGGCTGGTGCGCAGCTTCGGCCCTTCTCGCCCGAGGTCCTCGAAGCCTGCTTCAACGCCTCGAACGAGGTCTATGCCGCGCTCGACACCTCGAACCCCGAGTTCAAGACGCTCTGGGACTCGATCAAGGCGTTCCGGAACAATTGGTTCACCTGGCTGCAGGTCGCCGAATACAACTTCGACACCTTCATGATGCAGAAGGCGAACGCCGGGCAGCTCTGAGCCGCCGGCTTTCCTGTTCTATGCAACCCCCGGAGAGCTGACTCTCCGGGGGTTCTTCTTGGACCATCAGGGACTTGGCGCGGGGGCCTGCAAGCCCGGCGGCACGCCGAGCCCTCCGGGCTGGCCCAAGCCGACCGGAGGCGGCGTGCCTGGCGCCGTGGCCGAACTGTCCGAGGCGCCGCCCGCGTCCGGCTGAGCGGGCGCCGGCTGGCCCAGGGCACCGGGCTGGCCAAGCGCCCCGGGCTGCCCGAGTTGGCCGAGCGAGCCGGGCTGGCCCAGGCCGCCACCCAGCCCGCCCGCAAGCCCGCCGACGCCGGGGGTCACGATCTGGACGGTGGACGGATCGACCATGGGCCCCCGCTTGAGCATACTGGTCACGAGCCCCGGCGAGAAGATCACGATGGCGACCAGGGTCAACTGGAGCCCGAGCCAGGGGATCGCTCCGAGGTAGATCTGCTTGGTCCGCACTTCCTTCGGCGCGATGGAGCGGAGGTAGAACAGTGCGAAGCCGAACGGCGGGTGCATGAAGCTCGTCTGCAGGTTGATGCAGATGAGCACCCCGAACCAGACGAGGTCGATGCCCAGGTTCTCGGCCGCGGGCGCCAGGAGGGGGATCACGATGAACGCGATCTCGAAGAAGTCCAGGAAGAACGCCAGGAAGAAGATGAACAGGTTCACGAAGATCAGGAAGCCGATTTGGCCGCCGGGAAGCTGGTCGAGCAGGTGCTCGATCCACCGGCCGCCGTCCATTCCCTGGAAGACGAGCGTGAACACGGTGGCGCCGATCAGGATGAAGATCACCATGGAGGTGAGCTGCGCCGTCCGCGCCATGGCCTCGCCTAGCAGGCCAAAGGTCAGGCGGCGGTTTGCGGCCGCCAGGAGCAGGGCGCCCACGACGCCGAGCGCGCCGGATTCGGTCGGGGTCGCGAGGCCGAGGAAGATGGTGCCCAGCACGAGGAACATCAGCACCAGCACGGGGACTATGCCGATCAGGACCTGCGCCACCAGGCGGAGGTTGAGGTCGCCCCGGATCTCCTTGGGGAGTGGCGGCATCAGCTTGGGCCGGACGATCGAGACGCCGAGCACGAAGAGGAGGAACAGGGCCACTTGGACCGAGGCCGGAAGAAGCGCGCCCTTGTAGAGGTCGCCGACCGAGCGGCCGAGCTGGTCGGCCAGCACCACGAGCACGAGCGAAGGCGGAATGAGCTGCGCGATGGTGCCCGAAGCCGCGATCACGCCGGTGGCGAGCCTCTGGTTGTAGCCGTAGCGGAGCATGATGGGCAGCGAGATCACCCCCATCGTGAGCACCGAGGCCGCGACGGTCCCCGTGACGGCGCCCAGGAGCGCGCCCACGATGATGACGGCATAGGCGAGGCCCCCGGGGATCGAGCCGAAGAGCTTGCCCATCCCTTCGAGCAGGTCCTCGGCCAGCTTGGCCCTCTCGAGGATCGCCCCCATCAGCGTGAAGAACGGAATGGCGAGCAGGATGTCGTTGGAAAGGATGCCGAAGACGCGGTGGGGCAGGGCGGCGAGGAAGGCCTCGGGAAAGTGCCCGGTCACGACGCCGATGATGCCGAAGGTGAGCCCGACCGCGCCGAGCGAAAAGGCCACGGGAAAGCCGTAGAGCATGAAGAAGATCATGCTCACGAACATCAGGGGTGGCAGGGGGCCGTAAAAGAACACTGGCGGGGGCTCCCTACTGCTGCGGCTTTTCGTAGTCGGTGCTGAGGGCGAGGGCGCCCCGCAGGGCGGCGATTCGCTTTATGAGTTCGGACAGGCCCTGGAGGGCGACAAGGGCAAAGCCCACGCAGATCACCATCCGCACCGGCCACCGCAGGAGCCCGCCCGCGCTCGACGACATCTCGCCGGTCTGCAGCGCGCGGATGGCGATGGGCCAGGACAGCCAAGCGAGGAGGAGGGTGAAGGGGAACAGGAAGAGGAGGATGCCGAACACGTCGATCCAGAGCCGCGCCCGGTCGGACACCGACATATAGACGAGGTCCACGCGCACATGCTCGTTCCGGCGCAGGGTGTTGGCCGCGCCGAGCATCACGACGCCGGCGAATAGGTACCACTGGATCTCCAGGAAGGCGTTGGAGCTGTAGTCGAACGCATAGCGCATGATGGCGTTGCCCGCGCTGATGAGGGCGGCGGCGAGTACCAGCAGGGCCGCGACGCGGCCGAGGAACATGTTCAGCCTGTCGATGCCGCGCGACAGGCTCAGAAGAGCATCCATGGTCCCTCCCCGTGGGGCGCGTGGCAAAGCCGGCTTCGCTCGGAGCCTTCACGGAGAAGCCGTTCGCGTCAACCATGCCGGAGGGTCAGAGATCGACAACCCCCGGCCCTTGTGCCGCAGCGTCACGGTGGGCCGAGGAGGTCCCAGCGGTTGCCCCAGGGGTCGCGCCAGACGGCGACGGTGCCGTAGGCCTCGTGCCGGGGCTCCTGCTCGAACCAGGCGCCGGCGGTGCGGAGGCGGGCGGCGGTGCCCTCGAAGTCCGCGGTGCGGAGGAAGAAGCCCACGCGTCCACCGGCCTGCCGGCCGATGGCGGCCTGCTGCTCCGGCCCCACGGCCCGGGCGAGGAGGAGGGCGCTGCCGCCATCGGGCGGCTCCACGACCACCCAGCGCTTGCCGCCGCCCTGGTCCTCGTCCGAGCCGAGCCGCCAGCCCAGGCCCTCCACGAAGAAGGCGATGCCCTCGTCGTAGCTTGGGACGACGAGGGTCACGGCCTGGAGCCGCACCTACTTGGTGCCGCGCGCGTCGGGGAGGTGGATGCGGGCGACCTGCTCGGCGATGGGGTCCACCGAGAGGGGATGCGTCTCGGCCGAGTAGGTCGAGGGATCGCCGAGGGGCTGCCACTGGCCGCGCTTGTAGACCTCCAGGGCCCCGAAACGGGCCTTGTAGCCCATCTTCTCGCTCCCCGGGACCCAGTAGCCCAGGTAGACGTAGGGCAGGCCCAGCTCCCGCGCGATCTGGACATGGTCGAGGATCACGTAGGTGCCCAGAGAGTCCTTCGGTCGCGTCGGGTCGAAGAAGGAGTAGACCATGCTCAGCCCGTCATCGAGCAGGTCGGTCAGGCAGACCGCGCGCAGGTCCGCGTCCGGCGCGTGATACTCGATCAGCCGCGAGCGGACGGGCGTCTCCTCGATCATCGCGGCGAACTCGAAGATGTCCATGTCGGCCATCCCGCCCTCGGCATGGCGGCCGTCGAGGTAGCGGCGGAACAGGGCGAACTGCTCCTCGGTCGCCCAAGGGCTGGTCGCCCGGCGGCGCAGGACGGCGTTGCGCCTGATGACGCGCCACTGGCTGCGCGAGGGCTCGAAGTCCGCGACGCGGATGCGGGCCGAGTAGCAGGCCTGGCAGTCCGCGCAGGAGGGCCGGTAGAGCACGTTCTGGCTGCGGCGGAAGCCCTGGCGCGAGAGCGCGTCGTTGAGCTTCTCCGCCTGGTCGCCCTGGAGGGCGGTGAACAGCTTCCGCTCCATCCGCCCCTGAAGGTAGGGGCAGGGCTGCGGGGCCGTCACATAGAACTGTGGCGCGAGGGGCAGCGAGTGGCGCATGGGACCAGCGATCGGAGGGCAGGCGAGGGCGGGGCAGGTTTGAGGTTAGTGTGACTGCCCCGCCCCGCCAAGGGCGGAGTTGGCCGTTTTGTGCTCCGAGTTCATGCCGGCTTGTTGATGACCGCCGTGCCGAGCGCGAGGTCGGTCAGGCCCTGGCCCCGGCCGAGCACGATCATGAGCGCCACCGAGACGAGCTGGAGCGGGAAGACCGCCATGGACACGCTGTAGCCCAGCACGTGCGCGAAGGCGGTCGCGGGGTCCAGCCGCCCGCCGTCGCGGGCGCGGAGCGTGATCCCCATCAGGCGCATCCCCCAGGTCGCCGAGCCCCCCGAGAGCGTCGCCCAGCGGTAGAGGAAGCCCACCATGAGCCAGAGGAACGGCCACCAGAACAGGGCCGTGAAGGCGGTGAAGGGCAAGGCGAGGAGGCAGAGGAGAAAGGTCAGGCTCGCGTCCACGACCCAGGCCAGGCCCCGCTTGGTCGTGACGCCCTCGTAGAACTCGGGCTCGCGGACGGGGTCGGGGAGGCCGTGCAGCACGGACGCGGGACGGACGAAGGGACGCGTGGTCATCGGGCGGAACCTGCGGGCGGGAGAAAGGGGAAAGGGCGGGAGAGGCCCCGCCCTTCGCATGGTGATGTGGGAGCCCGGTCGGGCCCCCACAAGGCTCGGGTCAGGCCGCCTGCTCGCCGTCCTCGGTCGGGGTGCGGTCGGCGGCGCGGCGGGCGCGGTCCTCCATGAACTGGTCGAACTCGGCCTTGTCCTTGGCCTCGCGGAGCCGGCCCAGGAACTCCTCGAAGGCGCGCTGCTCCTCCTCCAGGCGGCGGAGCGTGTCGGCCTTGTAGGAGTCGAAGGCGGCGTTTCCGCTCGGGCGCATCGCGCTGCGGGCGGAGCGCATCCGGTCCTCCCAGCCCTCGCGCATCTTGCCGCGGCCCCAGCCGCAGGAAAGGGCGCGGTCGGAATTATGGTGATGGCGATGTCCAAACATGCGTCCGGTTCCCAGCATGAAGAGGAGGAGGGCGACGCCCAGCGGCGGCGCGACGAAGAAGGAGAGGATCGTGACCGCCCACCAGGCGCCGCGCCCGCGCTCGTCGAGGAACTCGACGCCGCGCCTCAGACCGGAGACGATGTTGCTCAGGATCGAGGGCCGCTCGGTCGCGGGCCGATAGCCGGCTGGAGGATAGGATTCGGTGGAGCTCATTGCGCGGTGCCTCCTTCGGGGGCGGTTGGATGTGAACGTCTTTCACATTGCGGAAGATGGGACAGTGGGGTCGGGCCTTCAAGCCGTCATGTGAAAGACATTCACATCGACGGCGGCGTGAGCGAAAAAGCGCCGAAGGGGTCTGGTCGAGCCGGTCCGGACCTGCTCCAAGGGTCCTGCCATGAATGCCTTGTCCGCCCGCATCTCGCGCTTGCCCCGCCCCTGCGACCTCGAACGCGGGGAGCGGGCCGTTCCGTCGGGCGTGACCGGAGCCGTCCGCACGCTGCTGGTCGGCGCGGCGGGGAGCAGCCCCTACCTGGCCGAGCTGATGGCGCGGGAGGGCGAATGGCTCGGTCCCGCCCTGGACGATCCCGAGGGCGCGCTGGACGCGGCGTTGCGGGACCTGCCCGACGGTCCGCCCGACCGGCTCGGTCCGGCGTTGCGACAGGCCAAGCGGCGAGTGGCGCTCCTTGCGGGGATCATGGACCTTGCGGGGGCCTGGTCCCTCCAGATGGTGACGGGCGCCCTCTCGCGCCTCGCCGACCTCGCGGTGGATCGCTCGATCAGGGCGCTGGTGGCCGAGGCCATCGCCAAGGGGCGGCTCCCCGGCCTCGGGCCGGAGGACGCCGGCACCGCCGGCGGCATGGTCGCGCTCGCCATGGGCAAGATGGGGGCGGGCGAGCTCAACTATTCGAGCGACATCGACCTCATCTGCCTCTTCGACGAGACGCGGGTCTCGCGCGAGGACTTCCCGGCTGTGCGGGCGGGCTTCGTCAAGGTCACGCGGGCGATGACGGCGATGCTGCAGGACCGCACGGACGGCTACGTCTTCCGCGTGGACCTGCGGCTGAGGCCCGACGCAGCCGTGACCCCGGTCTGCATGGCCATGGCGGGCGCCGAGGCCTATTACGAGAGCCTCGGGCGGACCTGGGAGCGCGCGGCCTACATCAAGGCGCGGCCCTGCGGCGGCGACATCGCGGCGGGCGAGGGGTTCCTCGACACCCTCAGGCCCTTCGTCTGGCGCCGTCACCTCGACTTCGCGGCGATCCAGGACGCTCACGACATGAGGCTCCGCATCCGGGACCACAAGGGACTCGGCGGGGCCGCTGAACCTCGATGGGCACGACCTGAAGCTCGGCCGTGGCGGCATCCGGGAGATCGAGTTCTTCGTCCAGACGCGCCAGCTCATCGCCGGGGGGACGCGACCCCGCGCTGCGGGTGCGCGGCACGCTGGAGGGGCTGGATCGGCTCGTCGCCGCCGGCTGGGTCCCGCCCGATGCCGCCGCCACGCTCGCCGCCCATTACCGCCGCCTGCGCGAGGTCGAGCACCGGGTCCAGATGATCGCCGACCAGCAGACGCACGCCTTGCCGAACAGCGCCGAGGGCTGGGCGCGGCTCGTCTCCCTCATGGGCGAGAGCGAGGACGACGTGCGGCGCGACCTCCGCGAGCGGATCGAGGAGGTGCACGAACTGACCGAGGGCTTCTTCGCCCCTGGCCAGTCGGCAGCATTGCCGGAGGACGACTTCGGCGCCGAGGTCACCTCGCGCTGGCCGACCTATCCGGCGCTGCGGTCCCAGCGGGCGGTCGAGATATTCAATCGCCTCCGCCCCGAGATCCTGCTCCGCCTGCGCGAGGCCGCGCGCCCCGACGAGGCGCTGATGAGCTTCGACCTCTTCCTGGCCGGGCTTCCCGCGGGCGTGCAGCTCTTCTCCCTCTTCGAGGCGAACCCGGACCTCCTGCGGCTGATGGTCGAGATCAGCGCGACCTCGCCCGCGCTCGCCCGCTACCTGTCGCGGAACGCGGGGGTGCTGGACGCGGTGATCGCCGGGCGGTTCTTCGCGCCCTGGCCCGGTCGGGCCGAGCTTCGGGAGTCGCTGGGCCGAGCCGTCGCCCACGGGCGCGACCAGGAGGCGCGGCTCGACGCGGCGCGACGCTGGCTGAAGGAATGGTGGTTCCGAACCGGCGTCCATCACCTCCAGGGCCTGATCGGGGCCGAGGAAGCCGGGCGGCAGTATGCGGACCTCGCCGAGACGGTTCTCGGGCAGGTCTTTCCTATGGTGTCCGAGGACTTCTCGAGGAAGCACGGCGGCGGCCCCGGATGGGGGGCCGTGGTGCTGGGGATGGGCTCGCTCGGGACGGGGCGGCTCTCGGCGACCTCCGATCTCGACCTGATCGTGATCTACGACGCAGGGGTGGACGGAGCCTCGGACGGGGCGCGGCCTCTCGCGACGCGGCCCTATTTCGCGCGGCTCACGCAGGGCCTGGTCACGGCGCTCTCGGCTCCCATGGCCGAAGGGCGGCTCTACGAGGTGGACATGCGCCTGCGCCCGTCCGGACGTCAGGGGCCGGTCGCCACCTCCTGGCCCTCGTTCCAGAGCTACCAGCGCGAGGAGGCCTGGACCTGGGAGCACCTCGCGCTCACCCGCGCCCGCGTGGTCGCCGGGGCGGGCGAGGGGGCGCCGGCGCTCGCCGAGCGGGTCGAGGCCTTCCGGGCCGAGCTGATCGCCGGGCGCCGGGGCGACGCGCGCGTCCTGCCCGACGTGGCCGGGATGCGCGCCCGGCTTGCCGCCGCCAAGTCGGGCGAGGGGGCCTGGGACGCCAAGTCCGGCCCCGGGCGGCTCCGGGACCTCGAGCTCTGCGCGCAGGGGCTGGCGCTCCTAGCAGGCTCGTCGGTGCGGTCCACGCCGGAGCAGATCGCCGCCGGACGCGAGGCGGGACTGATCGGGGCCGGGGACGCCGAGGTCCTGGACGCCGCCGCGAGCCTCTTCTGGAACGTCCAGGCGGCCGCTCGGCTCCTGACCGAGGGCACCCTCGACCCCGGCAAGGTGGGCGAGGGCGGGCGCCGCTTCCTGTTGCGCGAGACCGAGGAGGAGGCGATCCCGATGCTGGAGGCCCGCCTGGCGGAATCGGCCGAGGCGGCGGCGGCGGCGATCGACCGCGTGGTCGGAGGAGGAGAATCGTGACCGAGAAGGATCCCCATGACCCCAAGGGTCTCGTGCGCGAGTCCTACCGGATCGAGGGCATCACCGAGCCCGAGTGCCGGTCGATCTTCCTCGACTGGGCGCTTTCGCTGCCGCCCGACGCCGATCCCCGGCCGCATGTCCTGGCGCTCCTCGATCGCCATCGCGACGATGCCCATCCCATGACCGGGATGCTGCGGGCCGCCCTCGCCACCGCCGAGGCGCCGAGGCGGCGGGGCGGGCGCTACGGGCGGATCAACCCGCCGGGCACCTGAGGCGCCCTTGACCCTCCCGGCGCGAGAGGCGAGAGGACCCGCATGATCCTCGAGGACCGCCTCCGCGACATCGCCCAGCGCTACGCCTTCCTCGAGGCGAAGATGCAGGAGCCCCTCTCCCCCGCCGAGATCGCGCAAGTCTCGCGCGAGTGGTCGCAGCTCAAGCCGGTGGTGGAGGCCACCGAGGCCTGGCGCGCCCTGTCGGACGACCTGCGCGACGCCGAGGCGATGCTCGCCGACCCCGAGATGCGGGCGCTGGCCGAGGAGGAGCTGCCCTCCCTGCGCGAGCGGCTCGAGGAGAAGGAGCGGGAGCTTCGGGTGGCGCTACTGCCCAAGGACGCCGCCGACGCGCGCCCTGCGATGCTGGAGATCCGGCCCGGAACCGGGGGCGACGAGGCCGCGCTCTTCGCCGCCGACCTCGCGCGGATGTACCAGCGCTATGCCGAATCGCAGGGTTGGCGCTTCGACGTGGTCGAGGAGCAGGCGACCGACCTCGGCGGCCTCAAGGAACTCGTGGCGCGGATCGAGGGCGAGGGCGTCTTCGCCCGGCTGAAGTACGAGAGCGGCGTCCACCGCATCCAGCGGGTCCCGTCGACCGAGGCCTCGGGCCGCATCCACACCTCCGCCGCGACCGTGGCGGTGCTCCCGGAAGCGGAGGAGGTGGACATCCAGATCAACCCGAGCGACCTCCGGATCGACACCATGCGCGCCTCGGGCGCGGGGGGGCAGCACGTCAACAAGACCGACTCGGCCGTGCGCTTGACCCACCTGCCGACGGGGATCGTCGTGACCTCCTCGCTCAAGTCCCAGCACCAGAACCGGGACATCGCCATGCAGGTTCTCCGCGCACGGCTCTACGACATGGAGCGGGCCCGCACCGAGGGGGCCCGCGCCGCCAACCGCAAGTCGCAGGTGGGCTCGGGCGACCGGAGCGAGCGCATCCGCACCTACAACGTCCCGCAGGGGCGCCTCACCGACCACCGGATCGGCCTCACGCTTTACCGGCTCGACCAGGTCCTCGATGGCGACTTGGGCGAGGTCATCGACGCCTTGACGGCCCACGCGCAGGCCGAGGCGCTGGCGCAGATGGGCGAGTGAGGCGGAATGACCGGCTCTGACCTGCTCGCCCGAGGCATCCGAACCCTTCGCGTCGCAGACGTCCCCGAGCCGGTCGGGGACGCCCGACGGCTCCTCGCGCAAGCGCTGGGCGTGGGGCCTGGACGGCTGACGGTGATGCTGCCCGAGCCGGTTTCCGCAGACTCGGCAAAGGCTTATGAAGGACTCCTCGTTCGCCGCGCGAAGCGGGAGCCGGTGTCGCACCTCGTCGGATCGCGGACCTTCTGGGGCCGCGACTTCGAGGTCAACGCGGACGTGCTCGATCCCCGGCCCGAGACGGAGGTGCTGGTCGCCACGGCCCTGGAGGAGCCCTTCGCCCGTGTCCTCGACCTCGGGGTCGGATCGGGCTGCATCCTGCTCACCCTGCTCGCGGAGCGGCCGGACGCGACCGGGCTCGGCCTCGACCTCTCGCCCGGCGCCCTGTCGGTCGCGGATCGCAACGCCGCTCGCCTGGGGGTCGCGGGCCGCGCCTCCTTCGCGCGCTCCGATTGGTTCCAGAACGCGGACGGTCTGTTCGATCTCATCGTCTCGAACCCCCCTTACATCGCCCTGGACGAGATGCCGGCGCTGGAGCCCGAGGTGCGGGTCTGGGAGCCGCGCCTGGCGCTGACGGACGAGGGCGACGGCCTTGGCGCCTATCGCGCGATTCTGTCCGGTGCGGCGGCGCACCTTGCGCCCAAGGGCCGCCTGATGGTGGAGATCGGTCCCACCCAGGCCGAGGCCGTGGCGCGGATCGGGGCGGCCCAGGGCCTCGCTCCGCCGGAGATCCGGCGCGACCTCGACGGACGGGCCAGAGTCTGCCTGTTCCGCGTGCCTTGAGAACCGCAATCTGCCACCTATATCGACTCCAACTGTTTTGCCCTTGCCCTCATGTCCGTCGCGTGCTTAGTGGCGCCCAGCGGATGGGATGCGGGCAGCGGGCCGGCGGGCCTCGCTCAATCCCCCCGTCCGAAGCGTCGCCTTCACAGTCAGGTCGATTCCCCCGAACAGGCGCCATCGGCGTGGGATCAGGCCCCGAGCGTCACGAATTGCACCTGGAACAGACAGGCCCATGAGATCTTCCAAGCAGCGGCAGCGCAACAAGCAGAACCGCAACAACCGCCCCTCCGGCGGCAACATCATCAACCGCGTCTTCGATAGCTCGGGCCCCGAGGGGAAGGTGCGCGGCACCCCCGCCCAGATCATCGAGAAGTATCTCCAGCTCCACCGCGACGCGCAACTCGCCGGGGACCGCGTGAACGCCGAGAACTTCGCCCAGCACGCCGAGCACTATACCCGCATCCTCGCCGAGGCGATGCGCGACGTGGAGCGCGCCCGTGAGGAGCAGGAGCAGTTCCACCGCGAGCGCCAGCAGGAGCGCGACCGTCAGATGGAGCTCTCGCGCGAGCAGCAACAGCAGCGCGAGCAGCAGCAACAGCGCGACCGCGACCACCAGCGCGAGCGGGAGCAGCAGCGCGAGCGTGAGCGCGCCGCCCGCTTCCGTGCGCAGGAGGAGGCGTCCGGCGGTCCCGCCGACCTGGTCGAGCCGAGCTTCCTCTCCCAGCCGCTCTTCCCGGTCATGGTGGCCGATCCGCAGGATGACATGGCCCCCGACGCCGGCCTCGTGGAGACGCCGGAGGAGCGCGCCTCCCGCCCCGAGCGCCCCCGCCGCGAGGATCGGCCCTTCGAAGGCCGTGAGCGGCGCCCGCGCCGCGACCGCGAGGAGCGCCACCCCGCGCCCGTGACGGAGCCTGAGGCCGAACCGGTGGTCCCGGCTCCGGCGCCCGAGGCGGCTGCCCCGACCCCGGACGCCGAGCCCGCGAAAGCCGAGCGTCCCCGCAAGCCCCGCAAGCCTCGCGCGCCCAAGGCGGAGGGCCCAACCGAAGCCGTGGCCCCGCCCGACGCGGCGGAGTGAGGAACGCGAAAGGGCGGGGGCGACCCCGCCCTTTTCGTTGACGGCCGTTGGACAGGGTGCGCTTCGATCCACCCCCCGGACGCCGGACCGGTCCGTCGAAACCCGACCTCAGGCCTCGTCCAGCCTCCGCGCCAAGGCGCAGAACTGCTCCAGCGACACCCTCTCGGCCCTCTCGGTGGGCGGGATGCCGACCGCCTCCAGATGTGCCTCGATGTCCGGCGCGAGCGACCTCAGCGACGCCCGGAGCATCTTTCGCCTCTGTCCGAAGGCGGCCGCGGTCACGCGGGACAAGGTCCTGGGGTTCGCGGGGAACCGTGGCCCGGGGAGCGCGTCGAGATGCACCACCGCCGACGACACCTTGGGCGGCGGCACGAAGGCCTGGGGCGGCAGGTCGAGCACGATGCGAGGCTCGGCCCGCCACTGCGCCAGGATCGCGAGCCGTCCATAGGCATCGTCCCCGGCCCTGGCGACGATCCGCTCGGCCACTTCGCGCTGGAACATGAGCGTGAGCGAGGTCCAGAAGGGCGGCCACTCGGGCGGCGTGAGCCAGCGGACCAGGAGCTCCGTCCCCACGTTGTAGGGCAGGTTGGCGACGACCCGGACGGGCGGCGCGAGCCGGCCCGAGAGGTCCACCTCCAGCGCGTCGCCCTGGATGACCTCCAGCCGCCCCGGATAGTGCCCGGCGATCTGGGCGAGGGCAGGCAGGCAGCGCGCGTCCTTCTCCACCGCGACGACCTTGCGCGCGCCCTCGGCCAGCAGGCCGCGCGTCAGGCCACCCGGGCCGGGGCCCACCTCCAGCACGTCGGCGCGGGTCAGGTCCCCGGCCGCCCGGGCGATCCGGGCCGTCAGGTTCAGGTCGAGGATGAAGTTCTGCCCCAGGGCCTTCCTGGCGGAAAGGCCATGTGCCGCGATCACCTCGCGCAGCGGCGGCAGGCCGTCTATCGCCGCCACGGCACGCCCCGGCGCTTTGAGAGTCGGTCCGCGAGCTCCAGCGCCGCGATCATGGAACGGGCGTCGGCGATGCCTTTTCCGGCGATCCCGAAGGCCGTCCCATGGTCGGGCGAGGTTCGCACGAAGGGCAGTCCGAGCGTCGCGTTCACGCCCCGTGCGAAGTCCAGCGTCTTGATCGGGATCAGCGCCTGGTCGTGGTACATGCAGACGGCGGCATCGTAGCCCGCCCGCGCCTCCTGGTGGAACATGGTGTCGCCGGGCAGGGGACCGCGCAGATCCATACCCTCCGCCCGGAGCCGCTCCAGCACCGGCCCGATCACCGTCCGCTCCTCCGACCCCATGAGGCCACCTTCGCCGGCATGGGGGTTGAGGCCGGCGACCGCGATCCGGGGCGACGGCAGGCCCCAGTCGTCGCGGAGGGAGGCGTGGGTGATTCGCAGGACGCCCTCCAGCAGGTCCGGAGCGAGGAGGCGGGGCACCTCCGCGATCGGCACGTGGATGGTGGCGGGCACCACCCGGAGCGCGTCGCAGGCCAGCATCATGACCACCTCCACGTCGCCGCCGAGATGGGCCAGGAACTCGGTGTGGCCGGGGTAGGCGAAGCCTGCGCCCCGGATCAGCGCCTCCTTGGAGATCGGCGCGGTGCAGAGCGCCCGCGCGCGTCCCTCGCGGATGAGCCGGACCCCGTCCGCGATGGCGTCGATCACGCCTTGGGCATGGACGGGATTGGGCTCGCCCGGCATGGCGCCCGGGCCGAAGTCTCGCGCGAGGACAGGCAAAGCGTGGGGAGCGGCTTCCTCGGCCTCCTCGGGGCCTGAGACCTCGGCCACCGGCGTGCCGCGCGGCAGGTGGCGCGGGTCGCCGATCCAGAGGAGGGGGAGGCGCGTCGCCTCCCATGCCTTCGCGGCGACCTCGGGCCCGATTCCAGCAGGCTCGCCGCAGGAGACGACGATGGTCATGGCCGCGACCCCGGCGGGGCTCTCATTCGCCCACGATGGTGGCCGACGCCCGCAGGTCGGCGACCAGCGCGTCGGAAAAGGCCTCGAGCCGCTGGCTGCGAAGCGCGTTCCGCACCGCTTCGCGATCGGGCGCCCCCTCGGGCAGGGGGTAGGTGCGCGAGCAGAGCATGGTGAGGAGCAGCGTCTGCCCGCCGTCCGTCGTGCGGCCCCAGGTCGCCTCGTTGGGGTCGAGCTTGGCGAGGTCCAGCGCCACGTCCTCCGGAATGGAGCCCGGGGCCACCGCCTGCCTCTCGATGTTCTGGTCGGGCAGGCCCAGGGCGAAGAGGTCGGTGCAGGTGTCCGCGCGGGCGGCGATGCCGGCCGCCTTGCTCACCGCCTCCTGCGACAGCCCGCCAGGGATGCGCACGACGGCGTAGTCCACCAACTCCGGCTGCGCGGCCGGCACCGCCGCCTCGCGGACGTCGCGGAGCTGGAGCAGAGCCACCGCGCCCGTGACGGGCAGGGGCGGCGTCACCTCGCCGGGCGAGAGCTCCAGGATGATGCCCTGGAGCACCGCCGGGTAGTTGGAGAGAGGCGTCCAGTCGAGCTCGCCCCCTCGCTCGCGGGACGGCACCGCGGAGACCTCGCGCGCGGCGGCCTCGAACTCGGCGACGGAGGTGATCTGGGAGATCTGCCGCGCGGCGGCCTCGGCCTGGGCCTCCCGGCCCGGCGGGGCGGGAATGACGATCTCGTTGAGGAGCACCTCGATCCCCTGCCGCTCGGTCCCCTGCTGGGACAGGGCCTGCTCGACCTCCGGGTCCGTGACCTCGACCCTGTCGCCGAAGCGGGCGCGGATATAGTCGCGCCAGGTGACGTTCGTGGCCACGTAGTCGCGTAGCGTCTCGGGATCGACGCCCTGCGTGGCCAGCCGCGCCTCGAACTCCTCGGTCGAGAGTTCCGCGCGGGACGCGAAGTCGGCGAGGGCGCGGGCCAGCGCCTCGTCGGAGAGCGTGGCTCCCGCGCGATCGAGCTCCTGCTGCTTCAGCCGCTCCTCGACGAGCTGGGTCCGCGCGAGCTCTGGCAGGTCGCCGGGCGTCCCGAAGGCATCGAGGAGCAGGGCGCGCTGCTGGAGCTCGTATCCGGTGACGGCCCGGTCGTTGACCACGATCGCGGGCGAGAACAGGTCCTGCGCCGCAACGGGACCCCCGAGGAGGACGAGGACGCCCAGCGCCCGCAGGAAGTTACCGGAAGTCATCGCCCCTCCCTTGCCTCAGCCGCGGCAGGCGCCGGGCGTCACCCGGGCCTGCCGTCCGGCCGAGAAGCCGTTGAGATTGACCGAGAGCCCGAAGTCCGTCGAGGGCCCGCCGTCGTCGGCCGAGGTGTAGCGGCGCGCCACCGAAACGTCCACCTCGACGCATTCGTTGCGCCAGCCCAGGCCGAGACCCACGCGCGCGGGTCGGTCGGCCTCCAGGTCGTAGCGGGTGTCGCCCTGGATGGTCCACCGCTCCGATGGCCGCAGCTCGGCGTCGAACAGGATCTCGGCGGCCGTGTCGGGCCGGTCCTCCTCCGCGTCGGCGGGCACGTGGAGATAGGCCGTCCCCAGCGTGATCGCGTCGTTCGACCAGTCGAGCCGCGCCTCGGTCTTGCCGGGCCGGAAGTCGGCGAGGTCGTCGTGGAAGAGCGTCCGAAGGTCGAAGGCGAATCCCCCGGCGAGGTCGAGCCCCTCCGCCAGCAGCCAGTCCGAGGACATACCCGAAAGCCCCGAGGCCTGCGAAGCCTCCAGCGCCTCGGTCCTGAGCACCCGCCCGACGGCCAGCGTGGAGGAGAAGCCCGGTCCGGTCCGTGTCCAGGAGAGGCCCAGGGAAAGCCTCCCGCCGGTCTCCACCTCGTCCTCCCCCGGCAGGCGGGAAAGGGCATGGAGGTTCGCCTCGTCGAACTCCGGCAGCCGCGAATCCTCGTTGGGCGGCTCGTTCCCGAAGGCGCCGGTCCAGCCCAGCGAGGCCACGGGTTCGAGAAGGTCCGAGCCCGCCTGCGTCCCATGCCGGATCAGCGGCCAGCGGAGCGTCACGGCGGCGGCGGGAGAGGCGCGCAGGAACGATTCGGCATAGGCCGGATCGTCGGCCACGCGGTAGGCGTCGAGCGCCGCCCGGGCCTCGCCCTCGATCAGGACGCCCGGCCCGAGCACCCGGTCCGCGCGCCAGCCCGCGAAGGCCCCGGCCCGGGTCACGTCGCGCGAGGCCTCGCCCGAGCCGCTGGCCGTCCGCGCGAAGCCGTCGAGCCCCACCCCGAGGGTCACGGTCCCGCCCAGCGCGTCGTTGCGCTTCTCCCAGGAAAGCTGGGCCACGACCGGGGGCAGCGGCCCCTCCCTCTCGTCCTGGCGAAGCGAGCGATACTGGGTGACGTCGGCCGCGAAGAGCGAGGTCTGGCCCACCCGGCTCAGCCGGACCGAGGTCTCCAGCCGGTCGTCGTCGCTGTAGCCGTAGTCGAGGAGGTAGTCCTTGTCGCTCACGGCGGTCCCGTGGAAGAGCAGGTCCAGCCGGTCGCCCAGGTCGAAGGCCCCCCGCGCCGTCACGAAGCCGCGCGGGCCCTCGGTCAGGTCGTCGCGGCTCACCGCTCCCTCCACCTGCAGGTCGCCCCGCAGGAAGGCCTGCCGGTAGCGCGCCTCCAGCGTCCGCGTCTGCCGCGACAGGTAGGGGGTGAGGGTCAGGTCCCGCGTGGGCCCCAACTCGATGAAGTAGGGGAGCTTGAGGCCGACGCCGAGGTCGTCCGTCGTGCGGATGCGCGGGATAAGAAGACCCGTCGCGCGCTCGTTGTTCGGGTCGGGCAGGCGCATCCGGGGCACCCAGAAGATCGGGACGCCCCGCACCAGGAAGCGTGCGTTCTCGAAGTAGAGCTGCTCGGCCGCCTCGTCGTGGATCACCTGCTCGGCCCGGATCTCCCAGAGCGGCGCCGTCCCCGGGCAGACCTGGCAGGAGGAGGCAGCGGCGCCCGTCAGCGCGGTCAGCCCGTCCAGCCGGTCCACCCGGTTCGCGGCGAGCTGGAGCTGCCGGTCGAGTACCAGCCGCGCGCCCCGCAGGAGCCCGTCCTCCAGCCGAGGGTCGAGCTCGGCCCGCTCGGCGGTGACGACGGTCCCGTCCGCGTCGCGGATGAGGATGGGCCCTTCGATGGTCAGCCGGTCGGCGGCGCGGTCGTAGGCCACCTCGGCGGCCGAGAGCGTCGTCCCCTCGTAGAAGGCCTGCACGTTGCCCGTGGCCACCAGCCTCTCGTCCTGGGTCACGACGAGCGTGTCAGCGACCAGCACCGCGCTCTCCTGCGCCGGGGCGGCAAGGGGGAGGAGCGCCAGCAGGAGCGCGAGAAGGCGCCTCATCCTTCCTCCAGATGCAGCAGCAGCCCGAGCGACAGGAAGATAGCGGCCATCGGCGGCGCCCAGGCGGCCAGCGCGGGGGCGACCTCCCCGGCCTCGCCCAGGATGAGCGCGAGGTTCCGCAGGAAGTAGATGCCGAAGCCCGTCAGGATCGCGCCCAGCACCATCATCCCCGTCCGCCGCCCCCTCTGATGGCGCATCGTGAAGCCCGCCGCCACCAGCACCATGGCGAGGAGGAACGCGGGCTGCGCGAGCTCGGTCTGCAGGAACACCTTGTGCCGCTGCGCCGTGAAGCCCGCGTCCTCCAGCCGCTTGATGAAACTCGGCAGCTCCCAGATCGGGATGGAGGACGGCGTCCCGAAGCTGTCGCGGATCTGGTCGGGCGTCAGCGAGGAGGGAAGGGTCCAGCTCGCGTGCAGCGCCGCCTCGGCCTCGGGGTTGGCGGCCGTCAGGGGCCAGACCTTGGCCTGGGTCAGCGTCCAGCGTCCCGCGGCCAACTCCGCCCGCTCGGCCTCGATCCGCTCGCGCGGGCGGCCCTCGGCGTCGTAGGTGAGCAGGGTCACGCCCCGAAGCGCGGTCCCGTCGAGGTTCGACCGCGCGGCCCGGATCACCGTCGGCCCGGCCGCGCCGCCCTGCCGTAGCCAGAGCCCGTCCTCGGACAGCGCCAGCGCCGATTCCTCGCCGTTGATCCGGCCCACGCGCGACTCGTACTCGCGCGAGGTCGCGGCGACGATGGGGTTGAAGGCCGCGACCGCCAGCGCGCCCAGCAGCACCGCGACGATCGAGGGCCCGAGCAGCGCCCGCAGGGCCGACCGTCCCGAGCCGCGCGTGACCACCAGCTCCGAGGACTTGGCGAGGCTCAGGAACATGGCGATGGCGGCGATGATCGTGACCAGCGGCAGGATCGAGTAGAGCCCCGACGGCACGTTGAGGAGCGTGAGCCCGAGGATCGGCCAGAGCCCCTCGACGTTGTCGCCGAAGCGCTGGATCTGCTCCACGATGTCCACGAGGGCGAGGATGCCGAAGAAGATCGCGAGCGTTCCCAGGAACGTCTTCAGGAAGCGCCGCGCGAGGTAGCGGTCGAGGATCATGGCACGGCCTCCCGCCGCACCCGCCGGGGCCGCGCGGCGAGCCCGACGAGGAGCGACCCGACCGCGAGGCCCACCGCCGGGGACAGGTAGGCCAGCGGCCAGAGCATCGGGTCGTCGTGGACCGCCTGCGAGGCGACCGACTCCACGCCCTTGACGAGGATCACCAGCACCACCGCCGCGACCGTCTGCCTCCAGACGCCGAAGCGGCTGAACTGGCCGAGCAGCAGCGCCCCAGGGCGATCAGGGCGGCGGCGGGCGCGAAGAGCGCCTCGGCGACCCGCTCCTGTCCCTCGGCGAAGAGGATGCCTTCCGCCTTCCCGGTCTCCTCGGCCAGGGCGGGCGTCGGCATCAGGAGCTCCCAGGTCGGCACCTCGCGCGAGCTCCGCCCGCCGTCGCCCGCCGTCGGCAGGAAGGGCGAGAGATCGTAGGCCAGGTCGGCGAAGCTCGTGGCGAGGAGCCGACCCGTCTCCCTGTCGAGCCGCTGGATCATCCCGTCCACCATGACGAGCTGCGGGCCGCCTTCGCCGCGCACGAGGTAGGCCGAGGCGGCGGTGTAGGTCATGCTCTCGTCCGCGTCGCGCGTGTCCGACAGCAGCAGCCCCCGCAGCTCGTTGGAGGGCGTGACCTCCTGGATGTAGAGCGTGAGGCCCTTGGCGGGCGAGATGAACTCCCCCTCGCGCAGGAGCCGGGCGGTGGCCGTCTGCGCGATCTCCGCCTGCCGGGCGTTGAGCCTCACGAGGCTCAGGGGCACGAGGACGTGGGCGAGGATCGAGATCAGCACCGCCACGATCAGCCCGAAGGCCAGCACGGGCCGCGCGAGCCGCCAGGGCGAGGTTCCGGTCGCCTGGATCACCGTCAGCTCCGAATCCCCGCTCATCCGGCTCAGGGCGTAGAGCGTCGCCGCGAAGGCCGCGAGCGGCAGGACGATGCGGATGATCGAGGGCAGCGCCAGCGCCGTGAACTCCAGGAACACCCAGGCCGACTGCCCGTCCGCGATGAGCTGGTCGAAGAGCACAACCGCCCGGTTGATCCAGTAGACGAGCACGAGCACCAGCGAGGCGAGCCCGAAGACCGCCATCAACTGCGACAGCACGTATCTGTCGATCCGCCCCACCCGCGTTCCTTTCCCGCCTCGGGGCAGAGTTAGACCGGATCGGCCCCGGGTTGAACCTTCTTCTGGCCTCCCCCGACCCGCCGGGCTACCAACGCCCCGTCACGTTCCCGAGGAGCCGCCATGACCGACCCCGTCGCCATCACCTTCGCCCCGCTCGACCTCGAGGCGCTCGCGACCGCCGAGGGCCGCGTCGCGATCCTCGTCGAGGCGGAGGGCCGGATGAATCCGGCGGCGCGCAAGGTGGACCAGCTTGCCCGCAAGGCGGTCTCACGCCTCGTGGCCTCGTCCGGCTGGGCCAAGGCCAAGGTCGGGGAGGCCACGCTCCTGTCCTTCCCGGCGGGCCTCGCGGCCGAGGGCCTCGTCGTCGTGAAGGCTCCCCGCAAGCCCACCGCCGCCGAGGCGCGGAGCATCGGCGCGGCGCTGGCGAAGATGCGGGGGCCGGGCGCCCTCGCCGTCGCCACCGGCGGCTCGCGCAGGCCGAGGAGCTCGCCATGGCGCTGACACTCCGCGCCTACGACTTCACGCAGCACAAGACGGCACCCAAGGACCCCTCCGGCCCCGTGACGGTGATGGTGGGACGACCCCGACGCCACCCGCGCGCGCCTCGCCTCCTTCGACGCCGTCGCCTCGGGCGTCTTCTTCACGCGCGACCTCGTCAACGAGCCCGCCAACGTCCTCACCACCACCGAGTTCGCCCGCCGCCTCGAATCCCTCCGCGATCTCGGCGTGGAGGTCGAGGTCATCGAGGAAGCCGACCTCGAGAAGCTCGGGATGCGCCTCCTCCTCGCCGTGGGGCAGGGGTCCGAGAGCCCGTCCAAGGTCGTCGTCATGCGCTGGGCCGGCGGCGGCGAGGAGCCGCCCTTCGCCTTGGTCGGCAAGGGCGTGGTCTTCGACACCGGCGGGATCTCCATCAAGCCCGCGGGCGGCATGGAGGACATGACCATGGACATGGGTGGTGCGGGTGTCGTTGCCGGGGTCCTGCGGACGCTCGCGCTGCGCAAGGCCCGCGCCAACGTCGTGGGCCTCGTCGGCCTCGTGGAGAACATGCCCTCCGGCACCGCGACCCGCCCCGGCGACGTGGTCGCCTCCATGAAGGGCGACACGGTCGAGATCATCAACACCGACGCCGAGGGGCGCCTCGTCCTGGCCGACGTGCTCTGGTATGCGCAGGAGAGGTTCCAGCCCTCGGGCGTCATCAACCTCGCCACCCTCACCGGCGCCATCATCGTCGCGCTGGGCCACGAGAACGCGGGCGTCTTCTCGAACGACGACGGCCTCGCCGATGCCCTGATCGCCGCCACCAAGGCGGAGGGCGAGGGCGCCTGGCGGATGCCGATGGGCGACGCCTACGACGCCAAGCTCAAGAGCCGCGTGGCCGACATGATGAACGTGGGCGGGCGCGACGGCGGCTCGATCACGGCGGCACAGTTCCTCAAGCGCTTCATCAAGGACGGCACGCCTTGGTGCCACATCGACATCGCGGGCGTCGCCTCGGTGAAGTCCGATACCGCGCTCGCCCCCAAGGGAGCGACCGGCTGGGGCGTCATGGCGCTGAACCGCCTGATCGCGGACCGCTACGAGGCGAAGGGGTAAGGTCGGAAGGAGCCCGCCCTACGGAACTGGTCTAACGGACAAGGCCACAGGATGCCCGAAGCCTTCTTCTACCAGTTGAATGGCGACTCGCCCGAGGCGGTGCTGCCCCGGATGCTCGACATGGCCCTCGGAAAGGGCTGGCGCATCGAGGTCCGGGGCCTCGCGCGCGACCGGATGGAGCGGCTGGACCTCGCGCTCTGGGGCGAGGGGGGCGAGTTCCGGCCCCACGGCATTGCCGGCGGGCCCCACGACTCGGAGCAGCCGATCCTGTTGACCGTGGCCCAAGGGCAGGGGGACCGCGACTGCCTCATGGCGCTCGACGGCGCCCCTGTCTCGGAAGGGGAGGCCCTCGTTGCGCAACGGGTCTGCATCGTCTTCGACGGCTCTGACCCGGAGGCGCTGTCCACCGCCCGCACCCAATGGAAGGTGCTCACCGGCGCGGGCCTCGCCGCCCGCTACTACATGCGCGAGGACGGCACCTGGTCCCTCAGGCAGGAGCGTCAGGCGAGGTCCTGAGCCAGCGCGCCTCGTTCGCCTCGATGGCGCGGATGCGCTCCTCGGTCCTGGGATGGGTCAGCAGCCACGCGGGCGCCTGCGCTCCGTGCCCCGCCATGGCGCCCAGCTTGCGGAACAGCGACTTCTGCGGCCCCGCCCCGATCCCGGCCTTGATGAGCAGCGCCGTGGCGTAGGCATCCGCCTCGTATTCGTCGCGCCGCGACAGCCCGGCGGCGAGGAGGCTCACCAACCCCTGCGCGATCCAGACCCCGAGCCCCGGCAGCAGCCGCCCCAGCACCAGCGCGAGGCCCATCCGCACGGCGTTCTGCCCGGTGAAGTCGATCATCCTCCGCCGCGAATGCCCGAGCGCCACGTGCCCCAGCTCGTGCGCCACGACGCTCGCCATCTCCTCCGCCGTGACCTGCCCCGCGCGGAAGCGCTCGTAGAAGCCCCGGGTGATGAAGATGCGCCCATCGTGCGAGGCAAGCCCGTTGATCGCCGGCACCTCGTAGAGGTGGACCCTGATGCGCGGGATCTCCAGCGCCTCCGCCAGCCGCGCGAGGGCCGTCCTCAGCCCCGGGTCCGCCAGCTCCACCGAGTTCCGGTCGAGCTCCCGCGCCGTGCGCCATGCGAGCGTCCGCGCGTAGACGATCGCCGCGGCGACGAGGAGGAGAAGCGGGAGGAGCCGGATCATGCCCCGGATATGGGCACCCGACCGCGCGCTCTCAAGCGAGGTTGCGCTGGATCAGGATGAGCAGGAAAAGCCCGATCAGGCCACCGAGGATCGCGCCGACCGCCGCCCATTGAAGGAGGTCGAAACGCGTGCCCTCGCGCCGCCGTGCGCCCAGGGCCCCGAGGGCGGCGCCGATCAGCAGGCCGGCCAGAGGGTAGATCATGCGCGTGCTCCCGTCCGGTTGCGGCCCGCCCAAGGCCTATCGCGGGCGCCAGGGGGCGTCCAGACTCGCCCCCCGCCCGCAAAGATGGCGAAAGGAGGACGTCCATCGGGTTTCCCCGGCCCGTGGCCCCGCCGCCATGGCCGTTCCGTGGCGTCACACGACAACGCAAGGCGGGCCATGGACTTGCCCGACGGCCCGTTGCGCTTGCGTAGCATCGTCCCCCAAGCCACCGTCGGCTCTCACGAAAACGTTCGTGACAGTACCAGGCGAGGGGTGTAGGGAGCCCCCAAGGGCAGCAAGGGGCCGAGGCGGCTGGTGCGTTCCGTGAGCCAGCCACCGGCAGGACAGGGGAGCAGTGATGAAAGCCGAGATTTTCCTGCCGGAGGACTACCGTCCCGCCGAGGACGAGCCCTTCATGAACGAGCGGCAGCTCGAATACTTCCGCCGCAAGCTCCTCGCCTGGAAGGGTGAGATCCTCAAGGAATCGCTCGACACCATCGAGGGGATGAAGGACAGCACCCGCAACATCCCCGACATCGCCGACCGCGCCTCGGAGGAGACCGACCGCGCGCTCGAGCTCCGCACCCGCGACCGCCAGCGCAAGCTGGTCTCCAAGATCGACGCCGCGCTGCGTCGCATCGAGGAAGGGGAATACGGCTACTGCGAGATCACGGGCGAGCCCATCTCGCTCAAGCGCCTCGACGCCCGTCCCATCGCCACCATGACGCTCGAGGCGCAGGAGCGTCACGAGCGCCGCGAGAAGGTCCACAGGGACGACTGATGGCCAGCGCGCCCCGGCGGGAGGTCCTCGTCGTCGGAGGCGGCATCGGTGGCCTCGCGGCAGCCCTGGCCCTCGCCCGCCGGGGGGCCTGGGTTCGGGTGGTCGAGCAGGCGCCCGCCATCTCCGAGGTCGGCGCCGGCCTCCAGATCACCCCCAACGGCAGCCGCGTCCTCCGCGCCCTCGGCCTTTCCCCCGAGTCGGTCGGCGTCCGCGCCCTGGCGGTGGAGCCGCGTGACGCCCTCACCGGCCGCCCCATCGCGCGCTTCGACCTCCGCCGCGCCGGCGGCGACTACTTCTTCGTCCACCGCGCAGACCTCATCGACCTCCTGCGGCAGGGGGCCGAGGCCGCCGGGGTCCCCCTCCGCACCGAGGCCCGCGTCACCGCAATAACGCCCCATGGCGTCGAGCTGGACGGCGGCGAGCATCTGTCGGCCGACCTCGTCGTCGGCGCGGACGGGCTCCATTCGGTGGTGCGCCGGCATCTCCTGGGCGACGACAGGCCCTTCTTCACCGGCCAGGTCGCCTGGCGCGCCATCGTCCCGGTGGAGCAGGGGCCCGTCGCCCGCATCTGGATGGCCCCCGGCAAGCACGTCGTGACCTACCCGCTGAAGGACGGCCGCCTGAACGTGGTCGCCGTCCGCGAGGAGGCGCAGTGGGCCGAGGAGGGCTGGTCCCATCGCGACAGCCCCGACGCGCTCCGCCGCGCCTTCGGCGATGTCGCGCTGAACCTGAAGGCGATCCTCGCCCGCGTGACCGAGGTCGGCCGCTGGGGGCTCTTCCGGCATCCGGTCGCCGACAGATGGCACGACGGGCGCACGGTGCTCCTGGGCGACGCGGCGCATCCGACGCTCCCCTTCCTCGCCCAAGGCGCCAACCTCGCGCTCGAGGACGCCTGGGTCCTCGCCCGCGAGATCCTCCGCGACGACCTTCGCGAGGGCCTCGACCGCTACCAGGCCGAGCGCCGCCCCCGCGTCTCCGACGCCGTCGGGGAGGCCAACGCCAACGCGCGCAACTATCACCTGAAGGGAGCCAGGCGCCGCGCCGCCCATGCGGGGCTGTGGACGCTCGGCTTCCTGGCGCCTGGGGCCTTCCTCAGGCGCTACGACTGGCTCTACCGCTTCGACGTGACGGCCGACGGCTAGAAGTTGGCGGCGGCCTTCTCGGTCACGCGCTCCAGGACCTGATGCGTGCGCCAGTCCACGCGATAGGCATCCGGACCCACGCGCATGTAGACCCAGCCGTCCGAGGCGGGCGGCAGGCCGTAGTAGTCGGCGTTCAGGATGATCGAGTACTTGCCCTGCGGCAGCACGTCCCCGACCTGCGCCAGCGGCGTCGCCGCCGAGGCGCTGCTCATCGCGACCTCGGTCGGCTCGGTCGGGCGGGCCTGCGGATCGACCACCCGGATGCAGCGCGCGCCGGCCGCGGCGGTGCTGCACTCGGCTTGGGCGAGCGCGGGGCAAAGGGAGGGGATCGCCGCAAGCGCAAGCGCCGCGGCCTTGATGCGCAGGGTCATCATGGCGATACCTGACGGGTCCGTGATCTGTCGTGCTTGCCGGGTGAACGGCAACAGTCCGCTGCCGGTTCCCACGGTGGGACCGTCAGGACGCTTGACAGGCCAGTTTATTTCCGGGTGCCGTCGGAACCGACTCAGGCCTCGAGCTCGACCCAGACCGGAACGTGGTCCGAGGGCTTGGTTCCGCCGCGTGCGTCCCGCTCGATCCAGGCGTCCCTGAGGAGGTCCGCCGCCTGCGGCGTGAGCAGGTGGTGGTCGATGCGGATGCCGTCGTCCCTCTCCCAGGAGCCGCGCTGGAAGTCCCAGAAGCTGTAGACCCCCGGCGCCTGCGTCCGAAGCCGGATCGCGTCGTAGAGCCCCAGGTTCTCCAGTCGCCGGAAGGCCGCGCGCGATTCGGGCCGGAACAGCGCGTCGTCGCGCCAGTCGTCGGGCCGCCGCACGTCCCGCGCCTCGGGAATCACGTTGTAGTCCCCGGCGAAGACGGCCGGCTCCTCGGACGCGAGGATCGCCTGGACGCGGGCCTGCATCCGTTCCAGCCAGGACAGCTTGTAGTCGAACTTCGGCCCCGGCGCCGGGTTGCCGTTGGGCAGGTAGAGGTTGCAGACCCGCACGGCGCGGTCGCCCATCACCGTGGCCTCGATCCAGCGCGCCTGCTCGTCCTCGTCGTCGCCTGGCAACCCCCGGACCAGGTCCTCCAGCGGCAGCTTCGACAGGATCGCCACGCCATTGAAGCTCTTCTGCCCATGGGTGGCGATCGTGTAGCCCAGCCTCTCGATCTCCTCGCGCGGAAAGACCTCGTCCACGCACTTGATCTCCTGCAGGAGAGCGACGTGCGGCTCCTGCAGCTCGAGCCAGCCCAGCACGGTCTCGAGCCGCGCGCGGACGCCGTTGATGTTGTAAGTCGCGATCCTCATGGCCGCGACCCTAGAGCGCATCCCGAAAAGCGCGAAGCGGTTTTCGGACCAAGATGCGCGACAACCGAAACGGTCCCGATCAGATGGAGAAGGAGGTCCCGCACCCGCAGGAGGCCGTGGCGTTCGGGTTGTCGATCACGAAGCGCGCCCCGATCAGCTCCTCGCTGAAGTCGATCCTCGCGGAGGCCAGGAAGGGCAGGGACACCGGGTCCACCACGACCGTCTCCCCCTCGCCCGACAGCACGAGGTCGTCGTCCTTGGGATCGTCCAGCACGATCTCGTACTGGAAGCCCGAGCAGCCGCCGCCCGCCACGGCCACGCGCAGGGCCTTGCCCTGCTCGGCCGCGCCGATCTCGTGCAGCCGCGCGAAGGCGCGGGGGGTCACGGTCGGCGGGATCACGGGCATCTGGAACGACATGGCGCGGCCTCCACGGGGAAACGCCTCAGATATAGGAGGGGCAGGGCGCCGCCTCAACGGGTGCAGAGCCGGCGCGGTCCCATGAACGGCTGATAGGTGCAGTCCGAGGCGCGGAAGGACCGGTAGGCCGCCGCGCAGCGCCGGATATGGCACTGCGGCGCCTCGGCCTGGACCGGTCGGGCCTGCCGCTGGTCCTGGGCCGCCGCGCCGGCCTGCGCCTGCTGGGCCGGCGCCTGGGTGGCGAGCGTTCCCTCGCCCTGCGCCGTGACCACTACCCGGCGGAAGATCTCGGCCGGGAGGCCGCCCCCCGTCACCCGGTCCATGGGCGAGTTGTCGTCGTTGCCCACCCAGACTCCGACCACCAGCCCGCCCGCCCCGCCGATGAACCAGGCGTCGCGGCTCTCCTGGCTCGTGCCGGTCTTGCCCCAGGGGCGCAGGCCCGGGATCTCGGCGGCATGGCCCGTCCCGCCCTCCACCACGGCGCGGAGCATCTCCATCATCGGCTCCTGCGTCCGGGTCAGCGGCGTCTGCTCCGGCTCCGCGACGCCGGTCACGCCCAGCGAATCGCCCTCCTCGCCCAGGCGCAGGGTCTCGATCCCCGTGGCGTTGACCGGCGTCCGGCCCAGCCGCACCGCCGCGAAGGCCTCCGTCATGTCGAGGAGCGTCACCTCCGAGGTGCCGAGCGCGAGCGACGGCGTGGGCTTCAGCTCCGCCTCGATGCCGAAGCGCTGCGCGACCTCGACGATCCGGTCCACTCCCACCTCCTGCCCGACGCGGGCGGCGGCCTGGTTGTAGGACTTGGCGAAGGCCTCGCGCAGCGTCACCGGACCATGGCTCCGCCCGTCGAAGTTCTCCGGCGTCCAGCCGCCGACGTCGATGGGCTCGTCCTGCACCACGCTGTCCGGGCTCGCCCCCAGGATCAGCGCCGTCATGTAGACGAAGAGCTTGAAGGTGGAGCCCGGCTGCCGCTTCGCGTCCGTGGCGCGGTTGAATTGGCTCTGGCCATAGTCGAGTCCGCCCACCATCGCGCGCACCCGCCCGTTGGGCGTCATGGCGACCAGCGCCGCCTGGGTCGCCCCCGCCGCCGCGCCCTTCTCGGCCATGACCTCGCGGACGATCCGTTCCGCCTCGGCCTGGAGCTCGGGGTCCAGCGTCGCCGTCGCCGTCAGCCCGCCCGAGCCCGCGCCCTTCAGCGCCTCGACCTCGCGCAGCACCCAGTCGGCGAAGTAGCTCCCCGCCCGCGTGGGCGGCGGCTGCGGCGCGAGCACGGCCAACTGCGCGAGCGCCTGGTCCCGCGTCGCCTCGTCGATGCGCCCCTGCTCGGCCATCAGGTTCAGGACCAGCGCCGCCCGGTTCTGCGCCGCGCCCAGGTTGGCGATGGGGTTCACCTGGCTCGGCGACTGGATCGAGGCCGCCAGCATCGCCGCCTCGGGTAGCGTGAGCTCGCCCACGTCCTTGCCGTAATAGGTCTCCGCCGCCGCCGGCATCCCGTAGGCGCCGGACCCGAGATAGACCGAATTCAGGTACAGCTCCAGGATGCGGTCCTTGCCGAGCTGCCGCTCCAGCATCACCGCCAGCACCGCCTCCTGGAGCTTGCGCGTGAGCGTCCGCTCGGGCTCGAGGTAGAGGATCTTCACGAGCTGCTGGGTCAGCGTGCTGCCGCCCTCGACCACGCCCCCGGCGGTCACGTTGCGGTAGAGCGCCCGCGAGATCCCCCGCAGGTCCACGCCCCCATGCTCGCGGAAGCGCTGGTCCTCGATGGCCATGACGGCCTCGGGCAGGAAGGGCGGAAACTCGTCGAGCGCCACATAGGGCGCGCGATAGGCGCCCCGCGTCGTCAGCACCTCCCCGTCCACGGTGCGGACCGAGATCGTGGGCTCCTCGACCGCCGGCAGGATGTCGGCGAGCGGCAAGTCCCGCATCGTCGCCCAGACGAACAGGAGCGTGCCCGCCGCGCCCACGATCAGGAACAGGATCGAGGCCAGGAACAGCCGCCAGCCCCATCGGATCGTTCGCGTCCCCGGCGCGCGTCCTCGGCGGCGTGGGGCAGGGCGCGTGGGCGCCGCAGCAAGCTCCGCCGACGCGGGGCGCGCGCCGTCGCCCGGGGCCGGCCTTCGTGGCCCGAGGGAGCGGACGGCCGACGAGGCCCCGCCCGCGATCCCCG
>NZ_KK088574.1 GCF_000600335.2 Rubellimicrobium mesophilum DSM 19309
CCCCGCCTCGTGCGACCAGAGCACCGTCCCGTCATCCACGTCCACCAGCGCGATCGAGGCCCGGTCCCCGATCCCCGCCGCGCGGACGAGCGCGTCGAGTTCCTCCCGTGCCCGGGGCCGCGCGGCCGGGGGCCCGTCCAGCGCCGACGCCGGCGTCGCCCCGGGGCGCACGGGCGGCCGCAGCGCCGTCGGCGCCCCCTGCGCCCAGGCCAGCCCGGCTACCGCCGATAGCCCGCCCGCCAGGAGCCCGCGCCGCGTGATCCCGCCCGATGTCGTCATGCCCGTCCTCCGCTCGGCCTCGGCGGCGGACCCTAGTCCGAGCCGGGGGCGACGCAAGACCCCCGCCACGTCTTCCGATCAAGGCTTCGGGACCTCAGCGCCGCCAGGCCCCCTGCGCCCGGATCGCCGTGGAGGACGCCGTGCTGAGCGGCAGGTTCAGCACCACCCAGGCCGGAGGCTCGCGCCGCGCCAGCCCCCGCGCCTCGCTCTCGTTGAGCTGAGCCCCCCGATAGGCCCGCGCCGCCGGGGCGAAGCGCGCGCTCAGCTTCTTCCCCGGCCGCGCCATCACCGCCACCGGCACGCCCTCCATGATGTGCCGCCAGTCCCGCCACTGGTGGAGTTGCGCGAGGTTGTCCGACCCCATGATCCACACGAAGCGCACGTCCGGCCGGAGCCGTCTCAGCCGCGCCAGGGTCTCGGCCGTGTAGCGCGTCCCGAACCGCGCCTCGATGTCGGTGACCTTGATCCTCGGGTTGCCGATCAGCGCCCGCGCCGCCGCGATGCGCCGGGCCAGCGGTGCCGGCCCCTCCTTCTTCAGTGGGTTCCCCGGGCTCACCACCCACCAGACCCAGTCGAGCCCGAGCCGTGCCATCGCCGCCTCGCTGATGCGGACGTGCCCCTCGTGCGGCGGATCGAAGGAGCCGCCGAGGAGGCCCACAGTCTGCCCTCGCCCGACCAGCGGCGTCACGGCACGAACCGCATGAAGGCGAAGCGCCGACCGTCCGGCGCCCAGCAGGGCACGTTGATCGTCCCCTGCCCGCCGAGCAGCCGCACCACCTCGCGGCTCTCGCCGCCCTCCTGCGGCAGCACCCGCAAGGACACGTCGAGGTTCGACGGATGCCCCCGCGTCCCTGGCGGATACGCGAGATACAGCACAAGCCGCCCGTCCGGCGAGGGATGCGGGAACCGGTCCAGCGTCTCGCCGCCCGTCATCCTCTCGCGCCCCGACCCGTCCGGCCGGATGCGCCAGAGGTCCACGCGGCCTTCCCGCTCGCCGTTGAACCAGATCCAGGCCCCGTCCGCCGAGTAGTCCGGCCCGTCGATATGGTCGAAGTCCTCGGCCACGCAGACCTCGTCCGACCCGTCCACCCGGCAGGTGAACAGCGACACGGGCCCCTCGTCGCGCCGCACGCCGGCATAGGCGATCCGGCTTCCGTCCGGCGACCACGAATGCCACCAAGACGGCACCCGTTCCGTGACCCGCCGGGGCTCCCCTCCCCGACCGGCATGACGTAGATGCAGGCCTTCTCCGTCTCGCTCTTGCCGCAGAAGGCGATCCACCGCCCGTCCGGCGAGATCCCGTGGTCGTTGTTGAGCCGCCCGATCCGCCCCGTGGACACCGGCTCCAGCGCGGGCCGGTCCAGCGGCACCCGCCAGAGCCGCCCCTCGCCGTTCACCAGCAGGAACCCGTCGGGATGCCAGTTCGGCGCCTCGATGATCCCGTCCTGCGACAGCACCACCGAGGTCTCCCCCGTCCCCAGGTCGTGCAGGCAGAGCTCGCTCCGCATCAGGCCCCCGGCCAATACCCGAACCGCGCGAACCTCGCCTCACGCCGCTGCCCGGTCAGGTCCATGGCGAACATCCCCACGAAGGCCCCGGTGAAGGAGCCGTGCTCCCCTCGCCCACCCTCGTCCGAGATGACCGAGGCGTCCAGCACCGGCCCGATCTGCCGCCACTCCCCGCCCTGCCGCCAGAGGAACCGCTGCGAGGCCCCGTCCACCTCGACCCGCATCTCCACCGGCCCGGGCCGCACCGGCACCGGCTCGGCGGGATAGGTGAGCCGCCCGTCCGGCCAGTCCCCCGGGCAGGAGGCGACCACGAGCGCCGGCCCGCCGTTCTCGTAGGACAGCCACAGACCATGCAGCTTGAATCGGTTGTAGTAGGTCACGAGGCCCGCCGCCTGCTGGTAGGTCTCGGGCTCGAAGGCCACCACCGCCTCGGCGGCGTAGGTCAGGTGCTCCTGTCGCCGCGCGACGAGGGCCTGCTCGAACCAGCTCCCGATGCTCTCCCGCCCGATCAGCACCAGCGCGTCGGGCTCGCAGCGGAAGATGCGCTCGGGCTGCGGTGTCCTCAGCCACTGGAAGTCCCCGGGCAGCGTCGCCCAGGAGCCGTGCACCGATGGCACGGGCGGCGCGGGCTCCACCTCCACCGGCGAGGGCACCTCCGCCCTTGGCACCGTCCCGCCGGCGGCGAGCCACAGCCAGCCGTCCCGCCAGACGACTTCCTCCAGCCCGGTCTCGCGCCCGAGCGGGCAGAACCGCCCCGCCCCGTCCGGCCCGGGGATCGGGCGGCCCATCAGGAAGCTGTGATAATGCCGCCCCAATGAGTCTCGACGTATTGCCCGTGCCCGGTCCGCTGGATCGGCCCGTCCGTCCCCTTGGCGGTGATGACGTGCTTCGCGGGATGCGTCTCGTAGGGCCCTCGGATGTCGCGTGCCCGCGCCATGGTCACGGCATGGTCGTAGCCCGTGCCCCCTTCGGCGGTGGTCAGGTAATACCAGCCGTCCCGCTTGAAGAGGTGCGGCGCCTCGGTCAGCCCTCGGTCGGTGCCGGGAAAGATGTTCGTGACCTCCCCGACCAGCCCCCTCTCCGGCGACCACTCCTGCAGGAGGATGCCGTCGAAGGCGTCATGCGCCGGGTTGCAGCCCGACCCCTTCCCCCGGTGGTTCCACCTCATGTTGACGAACCACTTGCGCCCGTCGTCATGGAACAGCGACGGGTCGAAGCCCGAGCTGTTCACGTGCCACGGGTCCGACCACGGCTCCTCCACCCTCTCGGCGCAGGTGATGTAGTTGGGCGCGTCCTTGAAGCTGCCGTCATAGCGCTTCACGTCCGTGTAGACGAGCCAGAACCGCTCCCCGTCATGGCTCAGGCAGGGCGCCCAGACGCCGCAGCTATCCGGCTCCCCCCGCATGTCGAGGAGCCCCGCCCGGTCCAGCGGTCGCGCCGCCAGCCTCCAGTTCACGAGGTCGCGCGAATGGTGGATCTGCACCCCCGGGAACCACTCGAAGGTCGAGGTGGCGAGATAGTAGTCCTCGCCCACGCGCAGGAAGGACGGGTCCGGGTTGAAGCCCGGCAGCACCGGGTTGCGGATCATCTCACATCACCGTCTCGGAGGACCGCGCCCAGAGGTTGATGTCCTCCTCGTTGGCGAAGCGGTCGATCTCCGCCAGCTCCTCGGCAGTGAACTCGAGGTTCTCCACTGCCTTGGCGCAGTCCTCGACCTGGCTCGCCCGCGACGCCCCGATCAGCGCCGAAGTGATCCCGCCGTCGCGCAGCACCCAGGCAAGCGCCATCTGCGCCAGCGTCTGCCCGCGCCGCTGCGCGATGGCGTCGAGGTTGCGCAGGTTCTCGATGGCCCCCGGGGACAGCATCCTGGGATCGAGGCTCTTGTGTTGCGCCGCGCGGCTGTCCTGCGGGATGCCGCTCAGGTATTTCGCGGTCAGCATCCCTTGGGCCAACGGCGTGAAGGCGATGCTCCCCACCCCCAGCCCTTTCAGCGTGTCCTTGAGCCCGTCCTTCTCCACCCAGCGGTTCAGCATATTGTAGGAGGGCTGGTGGATCACCAGCGGCGTCCCGAGATCCTTGAGGATCTTGTAGGCTTCCCGCGTCCGCTGGGAGTTGTAGCTCGAGATGCCGACATACAGCGCCTTCCCCGACCGCACGATCTGGTCGAGCGCCCCCATCGTCTCCTCGAGCGGCGTGTCGGGGTCGAAGCGGTGCGAATAGAAGATGTCCACGTAGTCGAGGCCCATCCGCTTCAGCGACTGATCGCAGGACGCGATCAGGTACTTGCGGCTGCCCCATTCGCCATAAGGCCCCTCCCACATGAGATACCCCGCCTTCGACGAGATGATGAGCTCGTCCCGGTAGCTTTTGAAGTCGGACCTGAGGATCTCTCCGAAGGCCTCCTCGGCGCTGCCCGGAGGCGGCCCGTAGTTGTTGGCGAGATCGAAGTGCGTGATCCCGTGGTCGAAGGCCGCGCGCAGGATGTCCCGCTTGGTCTGGTGCGGCGTGTCGTGCCCGAAGTTGTGCCAGAGCCCCAGCGAGATCGCCGGAAGCTGCAA
Organism: Rubellimicrobium mesophilum DSM 19309; assembly: GCF_000600335.2. GTDB lineage: Bacteria > Pseudomonadota > Alphaproteobacteria > Rhodobacterales > Rhodobacteraceae > Rubellimicrobium > Rubellimicrobium mesophilum. Next base: position 4,346 of record NZ_KK088574.1, read on the forward strand.
CCCGGAGGCTCCACAGCGCCGGTACTTCATGCGGGAATAGCGATCCTCGCGCGGGACATAGCTCATCGGGCATCTCCTCCTTCAGCCGTGGCGGGACTTTGGCCACAGCCAAGGGGGTCTGTCCAGCAAGCCCGCTCACGTCCCCGGCGTCACTCGGCCACGAGGGGCGTGACGTCCTTGCCGCCGGGCGCCTGGGTTGGGGGCGAGTCCTCTCGCGCCTCGGCCTGGGTGCGGAAGGGCGCGGTCTCCAGCGCCGGGCCGGTCGTGGCCTTCTGCGGCGTCTCGTCCTGCTTGGTGCCCGGATCGCCTGACAGGAAGCTCGACAGCGTCTGCAGGCTCTCGACGTTGTCGCAGACCGCCTTGACGACGACGAGGAACGGCACCGCCAGGATCGCCCCCGCGACGCCCCAGAGCCAGGTCCAGAACGCCAGCGTGATGAGCTGCGCGACCTGGTTCAGCTCGAGCCGGCGCCCGACCAGGAGAGGCGTCACGATGTTGCTCTCGATTCCCGACAGCACGATCAGCGCGAGCGGCGGCAGCGCCGCGTCCCAGAGGCTGTCGAAGGTGACGACCGACACCGCCCCGACCAGCGCCACGGTCAGGATGTTGCCGACGAAGGGGATGTAGTTCAGGAGGAACGTCATCAGCCCCCAGACCACCGCCATCGGCATCCCTAGCAGCCAGAGCGAGAGCCCCGCCAGCACGCCCAGCCCGATGTTGATGACGGTGATCGCCCCAGGTAGCGCGAGATCTGCCGCTCCACGTCGCGGATAATCGTCAGCGCCTTCTTCTTGTCGCGCAGGCGCGGCGCCGCCTCGACGATGCGGCGGTGATAGAAGTCGCCCGAGGCCAGCAGGAACAGCGTCAGCAGCAGCGCCGCGAAGAGCGAGCCCGAGGCCGAGGCGAGCCCGCTCACGGCGGACTGCACCATGCTTGGCTTGTCGTCCACCACGGCCACGACCTGAACGTCGTTCGGGCTCGCGGTGGCCTCGCCCCCGTTGCTCGCCGCCGCCGCGGCATCCGTCACCTCGGCCGTGGCCTCCTGGATCGAGGAGAACCGGTCCATGACGACGTCGAACTTCTCGCGCACCTCGGTCGCGACCTGCGGGGCATTGCTCACCATCTCCCCGATGGGGCCCGACAGGAAGTAGCCCGCCAGGACCAGCGCCAGTGTGATCCCCCCCACGACGCCCACGGCCGTGACGCCGCGCGGGATCTTCAGCCGCTCCCCCGCCCGGACCACCGGCAGCAGCGTCAGCGTCAGCACGACGGCGAGAACGATCGGCAGCAGCACGCTCCGCGCGAAGTAGACGGCGGTGAACAGCGCCATGAGGAAGGTCCAGGTCAGCACCCGCCGGATGCGCCGAAGCTCGACGTTGCTGTCCTCGGCGACCTCGAGCTGCTGCTCCTCGACGTCCTCCGCCACCTCGTCGGCCATGCCGCGACCTCCCCAAGCCTCCTGAGGCAACGCGACGCGCCGGGGCGGGTTCCGGGGCCGCCTCCGGGCTGATTGCGGCGCGGGGACGCCTCATGTAGGGGAGGGACAAATCCCGAACGCGCCGACCAGAGGAGGCCCGCCATGGCCAGCTATCAATACGTCTACCACATGGACCAGGTCTCCAAGACCTATCCGGGCGGCAAGAAGGTCTTCGAGAACATCCGCCTGAACTTCCTGCCCGGCGTGAAGATCGGCGTCGTCGGCGTCAACGGCGCGGGCAAGTCCACGCTGCTGCGCCTCATGGCCGGCTGGGACAAGGACTTCCAGGGCGAGGCCTGGGCCGCCGAGGGCGCCAAGGTCGGCTACCTGCCCCAGGAGCCGATCCTCGACGAGATGCTCAACGTGCGCGGCAACGTGATGGAGGGGGTCAAGGCCAAGCAGGCGATCCTCGACCGCTACAACGAGCTCGCCATGGAATACTCCGACGAGACGGCGGACGAGATGGCCGCGCTCCAGGACCAGATCGACGCCCAGAACCTCTGGGACCTCGACTCCCAGGTCGACGTCGCCATGGAAGCGCTCCGCTGCCCGCCCGACGACGCCGACGTTGCCTCGCTCTCGGGCGGGGAGCGTCGCCGCGTGGCGCTCTGCAAGCTGCTGCTTGAAGCCCCGGACATGCTCCTCCTCGACGAGCCCACGAACCACCTCGACGCCGAGACGATCGCCTGGCTCCAGAACCACCTGATCGAGTACAAGGGCACGATCCTGATCGTGACCCACGACCGCTACTTCCTCGACGACATCACCGGCTGGATCCTGGAGCTCGACCGCGGCCGGGGCGTCCCCTACGAGGGCAACTACTCCGCCTGGCTCGACCAGAAGGCCAAGCGCCTCCTCCAGGAGGCCCGCGAGGACAAGGCCAAGCAGAAGACCCTGGAGCGCGAGCTCGCCTGGATCCGCCAGGGCGCCAAGGCGCGCCAGGCCAAGCAGAAGGCCCGGATCAACAAGTACAACGAGATGGCCAACACCTCGGAGCGCGAGCGCGTCGGCACCGCCCAGATCGTGATCCCGAACGGCCCGCGCCTGGGCTCCAAGGTCATCGAGGTCGAGAACCTCGCCAAGCACATGGGCGACAAGCAACTGATCGAGGACCTGAGCTTCTCGATCCCGCCCGGCGCCATCGTCGGCGTCATCGGCCCCAACGGCGCCGGCAAGACCACGCTCTTCCGGATGCTCACCGGACAGGAGCAGCCCGACTCCGGCTCCGTCACCTTCGGGGACACGGTCAAGCTCGCCTATGTCGACCAGTCGCGCGACTCGCTCAACCCGGAGGCCAACGTCTGGGAGGAGATCTCGGGCGGCGCGGAGCTGATCGCGCTGGGCGACGCCACCGTGAACAGCCGCGTCTACTGCGGCGCCTTCAACTTCCGGGGCACCGACCAGCAGAAGAAGGTGGGCATCCTGTCGGGCGGCGAGCGCAACCGCGTCCACATGGCCAAGCTGCTCAAGTCCGGCGGCAACGTCATCCTTCTCGACGAGCCGACCAACGACCTCGACGTGGAGACCCTCCGCGCCCTGGAGGACGCGCTGATGGACTTCGCCGGCTGCGCGGTGGTGATCTCGCACGACCGCTTCTTCCTCGACCGCATCTGCACCCACATCCTCGCCTTCGAGGGCGACGCGCACGTGGAGTGGTTCGAGGGGGACTTCACGGCGTACGAGGAGGACAAGAAGCGGCGGCTGGGTCCGGACGCGGTGGAGCCGAAGCGGGTGAAGTTCAAGAAGTTCGTGAGGTGAAGTAAGGCCTGTTCATATGGCGAACAGTCAAGCTCAAGGGAACGCTCCTAATAGCCGTTCGCCGGAACAAGATGTGCCGTTCCGGCATCCTCAACTCAATGAGCCGATGCTCAACTTCTTTAGAAGTGAGGGGCTTCGGCTTATTGAGTCTACACTCTGGGTCTCAGATCTAGAATCTGAAGAACTCGACTATATTGCAGACTCCCTACCTATTCATCCGAGTTCGCAGTATCGCGTTTGCGTCATTCAACTTAACAATTTTACGACCTGCGTGCCCAATCTTCAAGTTATTCATGGCGAAGAATTTGCAATATCAAGGCATAATATAAACTTAACTTTGAACGGGCGGTATCTTTGGCTTGCAGCAGGATTTTCGAATGAGTCGGACCTCAATCAAACGATAGGTATCGTCGAGAGTTCCGTAATAATCGCGCTGAGAACATTGCTCGGGAACAACTCGGCAGTTCAGAAGGTTTACAGGTTTCGCTATGATTTGGAGACGAGATTGTCGCACCTCATGGGCAACATGTTACTTGCGTGGCCAGATCATATTTCCGGAGTTGGCGATCCAACCGCCTTAATTAGAAGCGGCGCGATCTTTCCATCTTTTCAACGACCCTCGTTCAATGCTGCAACGCAGATATTGTTGATGCAGGCCCTCGAAACACAAGATGTTGCCCAGCGCTTCATCTTTCTATGGTTTGCAGTAGAGTCCGAAATAGGAAGAGGCAAAGATCGCGAGAATTTCGCCAACAGGGTTGCAAAAAATTCAATTGAGAGGCTGATTCTATCGAAGGAAATGCTCGACCTGTTTGCTCTAAGAAATAAGTACGCTCACGAGGGTATTTCTGAAATCGAAATATCAGATGTCTACTCTCTACAGGGCATTCTGAAGCTCCGATCCCTAGAAGGGACCGGAGCAGCCGGGCAGTATCTGAAATACTTGACAAGTCATGTGTTCGGGAAGCGACGACCGAAGAAACCCTAAGGTGAGTGAACCTTGACTGTGCTGGGAGCCCCGCACCCGACGGCGCTGCGACACTCTAGGCAGTCAATTACCTGTTGCTTATCTTTCCTCCGACCCCACCCCGGAGGCCCCCATGTCCAGCTTCCTTGACTCCCTCGTCTCCCCCGCCCTCGCCGAGGCCCAGGCCAAGGGCGCGCTCGACAACCTCCCCGGCGCCGGGAAGCCCATCCCGCCCGAGACGCTCGCCCGCAGCGCCTGTGACGACCTCTACGCGCGCGCCCTGAGCGAGAGCGGCGCCGTCCATCCCCTGCCGAAATTCAGAGCCGGTTCGCCGTGGCTCGCTCCCCTTGGACTCAGGCCTTCTTGCGCTTCGCCCTCAGCTCTTCGTCCGCCTCTTCACCGCTGGCACCACCTCCGCCTCTCGCTTCAGCCGCGCCGCCTTCAGCCGAGCCACTTCGGCCTGCCTCTGCTCGGTCCGCGCTTCGGTGATCTCCCGCGCGACGCGGGTCGACTCCTCAGCGCGGCGCTCGGCAGGGGTGAGGACGCGGCGGTGGGGCGGGACGGCCTCGGCGGCCAGGGGGCGCCCACCCTGCGCGAGGGCGTCGGACATCATGATGTGGAGCGTGTCGGTGCGGGATGTCATGGCCAGGTCCTTTCAGGCACTGCCCCGTCGGAGCGGGGGCCCGAAGCCAAGATCGCCGTCGCGGGGGGATGCGCGGGATCTCGGACCCGCGCTCCGATCTGGACATAGCCCGACGCCCCTGCCCTGCAACCTGCCGCTGTCTTGACCTAGGGTCATGCGGCTTTCCCCCGGTTAGAGCTTGCCGGACCGGGGCCGCGCCTCCATATGCGTCGGGCGAACGTTATACTCCCTCGATCCGCTGTCTCCCTCACCGGCTGCAGTTCCTCGTTGCGACACTGACCAAGCCGGGCTGCCGCATGTCGCGGGCAGCGACCACACAGGAGACTTCACGATGGCCACTGGCACCGTGAAATGGTTCAACGCCACCAAGGGCTTCGGCTTCATCGCCCCCGAGGGCGGCCGCAAGGACGTGTTCGTCCACATCTCCGCCGTCGAGCGGGCAGGCCTCACCGGCCTTCAGGACAACCAGAAGGTGACCTTCGACATCGAATCCGGCCGCGACGGCCGCGAATCGGCGACGAACCTCCAGCTCGCCTGATCCAGGCCAGCCGAGGGCGCGCTTCGGCGCGCCCTCTCCGGCGGCTTCCCCCGCCGGCCCCTAGACCCTATCTCCCCTCCGACCGATCCCGGAGGCGCCCATGTCCAGCTTCCTCGATATCCTCGTCGAACGCGCCCTCGCCGAGGCCCGGGCCAAGGGCTCCGTCGACGACCTCCCTGGCACGGGCAAGCCCATCGACCCCGCCACGCTCGCCCGCAGCGCCTATGACGACCTCTACGCCCGCGCATTGTCGGAGAGCGGCGCCGTCCATCCTGTCGCCGAGATGCAGCAGAGGATCAACGAGGCCCAGGCCCGCCTGACGCAGGTGACCGACCCCGAGGTCCAGCGCGCCGTCCGCAAGGAGATCGCCGGCCTTCAGACCCGGCAGGCGGTCGAGATGGAGCAGCTCCGGCGCTACACCTGACGGCCGGGGTCAGGCGCCCACCCAGCCCTCGATTCCTGCCGCCTGCATCGCCCCGGCCTGCCGCTTGACCTCGCGCCCGCCTGCGAACTTCACCATCGTCGGGATGCCCCGGATGCCGTAGCGCCCGCCGGCGCCCGGCTCGGCCTCGGTGTTGAGCTTGACGAGCCGCGCCCGCCCCCTTGAGCCGCCCCGCCGCACGCTCGAACTCGGGTGCCATCATGCGACAAGGGGCGCACCAGGGTGCCCAGAAGTCCACCACCAGCGGCAAGTCGTCGCTGCGCGCCGCCTTCTCCAGCGTCGCGAGGTCCACCTCGACCGGCTTCTCGGGCAGCAGCCCCGCCCCGCAAACCGCGCATTTCGGACCCGCACCCAACCGTTCGGGCGGGAACCGGTTGACTTGGCCGCAGGACAGGCAGGTGAGCTTCATCCCCGTCATGGGCATCCTCCTTCCGTCACATGCGTCGATATAGGCAGGATTCCGCCATGTCGAAGCGAGCCCGGATCGGCCCCGCCCCGGCCTCATGACCGCCCATCTTCGGCCGCAGTCGCAACGCAAGGCTTCCGCAGGTCCGACGAGAAACGCTCGGGCACGAGGGACAGGTCGACGGCAGAGGAGGGCGCGCCGGAGCGCGCCCTACCTCCCTCCCCATGACCCTGCTCACGTCGCCTGACGAGATCGCTCGACGGCACGCCCTGCTGGCGCGGCCTGCGCACGCAGCCCTCGCCGCCTTCGTGACCGACCTGCGCGCGACGCTTCCCTGCCTCGTTCCCGACATGGACCCCCTCGACGGCGGCACCAACGCCCGCGTGCTCCTCCTCCTGGAGAAGCCAGGCCCCGGCGCCGCGCGCACCGGCTTCGTCTCCCGTGACAACCCGAGCCCGACCTCCGCCGCGATCCGCGGGTTCCTCCGCAGGGCCCTCCTCCCGCGGGAGCAGACGCTGCTCTGGAACACGGTTCCCGCCTGGAATGGCACGATCCGGGTCACGGGTGCGGAGATGACGGCAGGCCTCGACCACCTCGATGCGCTCCTGCGACTCCTGCCCCGGCTCGACACCGTGATCCTCGCGGGTGCCCGCGCCGCGCGGGCCGAGGCGCTGCTGCACGGAACGGGACTGCGCCTTGTCCGCTCCGCCCATCCCTCTCCGCAGGTCCGCGCGGCCTTCCCTCAGCGCTGGGCCGAGATCCCCGACGCGTGGGCTCAGGCCCGGGAGGACTCCGCCGGCGGTTGACGAAGCCCCGAAGGACCTCCCGCTGTGACGGCTTTGCCAGAGGGAGCCGGACAGCGTCGACCCTGCGACATCTGGGTCGTTGCCTCGGAACGCCGTTCTGGCGAGGATGACCCTAGGGTAGGAGGAGGTGGCAACCATGCGCTCCGTGGTTGTATTCAATCTTGTCGGATTCTGCGTGGCGATCGCCGGCTTGACGTTCTTCGGAATGGCCTGGCCGACGGCAGTGGCCATCTGGCTGCTCAGCGGGCCGATCGGCGTCCTGGTCGGGATCGCCTGGGCCTTGACGCACTCGGCCGAGGGGACTATGGGGCCGGCGGCGTCTCCCGTCCGGTAGCGGAGCGGCGGACAGGTTCGGCTTGATTACGAACCAGGACTCGGGCATAAACGTCACTGCGACGTTACCTGCCTCGACCACTGTCTCCTTTACGGCCCAGGGCATCGACCAGCACTGACGAGCCGGTCCGCTGCATCCCGCGAGCGGAAACTACCAAATGGAGAACAGGATGCCCGTCGGCACCGTCAAATGGTTCAACACCACCAAGGGCTACGGCTTCATCGCCCCCGAAGGCGGCAAGAAGGACGTCTTCGTCCACATCTCGGCCGTCGAGCGTTCGGGCCTGACCGGCCTCAAGGACAACCAGAAGGTTACCTTCGACATCGAATCCGGCCGTGACGGCCGCGAGTCGGCCATCAACCTTCAACTGGCCTGACCGGGAGGCGGCAGGCGCCCATGACGCGCCTCGCCGCGTTCTCGATTCTGGCGCTGGCGGCGCTGTCCGCCTGCGTCGAGCCGCCAGTCGGGGCTTCGGGCCCTTTCGATAGCGGCGCCCGGCAGGTCCTCACCACGCAACCCCGGCCCTATCCGTCGCGCGGGATCCCAGTGGCCGAGGCTACGGCCAGTGGCGCCGAGCTCCGCTACGTGGGCGGCATCCTCACCCGCCTCCAGCGTCAGTCCTTCGCAGAGAACCGGGAATACTGCGGCTACATCGGGCTTGACCCGACAGGGCACTGGATGACCACACCCACCATGCAGGGGAACGAGGCCTCCTGCCCTCTGCCCAGCATCCCTGCTGGGATGCGGCTCGTGGCATCCTATCACACGCATGGGACCTACAGCCCCTACTATGCCTCCGAATGGCCGACCACGCAGGACATGGCCACGGATGCCTCGGACGACATCGACGGGTACATCTCGACGCCCGGCGGGCGGCTCTGGCACGTGGACACCGACACGATGAGCGTGCACGAGCTTTGCGGACGCGGCTGCCTTCCGCAGGACCCCAACTACGTCGCCGCCGAGGATGGGCCGCTCCGCCGCGTCATGAGCTATCAGGAGCTCCTCATCTGGGAGAATACCCCGGTCGCGGTCTACTACTGAGCCAGCAGCTCCAGCACCCGGGGCCCGATCCTCTCCACGATCCGCTCCACCCCTTCGGCATTCGGGTGGATCCCATCGGCCTGCATGTCTCGCGTCATCGCCGCAGGGAGATCTCCGCCTTCCTTCAGCGCCGCGAAGAAGTCGGGCTCCAGCAGCGTCCCGAACTCCTCGGACAGCGCCGGATACATCTCGTCGAATGCCGTCTCGTAGTCCGGCCCGAACTGGCCCGAGGCGTCGATGCCGACCAGCAGCACCGGCAGCCCTAGCGCCTTCACCTTCTCCAGGATGGCGTGGAGGTTCGTGCGGCTCACCTCCGGGTCGATCCCCCGCAGGAAGTCGTTGCCCCCCAGCTCGACGATCACCGCATCGGCCTCCGGCGACAGAGCCCAGTCCGTGCGGGTCAGCCCGTCCGCCGTGGTGTTGCCCGAGACGCCCGCGTTCTGCACCACCACGTCCGCTCCATGCGCGTCGAGCCAAGCCTGGAGCCGGGGCACGAAGCCCTGGTCCGTCGCCAGCCCATAGCCCGCCGTCAGGCTGTCCCCGAGTGCCACGACCGTCGCGGGCTCGGCCGCGGAAAGCGCCGGCCCTGCCATCACGACAGCGAGCAGGACGTTGCGCAGCCTCCGGCTCCAACCATATCCCCGGGCAAGCTCCGACCGAGGATTCCCGATGCCCGACCCCGCCCTGTCGCTCTCCGACGCGCGCCTCACGCTGCGCGGCAACGCCGGGCCCGTGGAGATCCTGAGGGGCATCACGCTCTCGGTCGCGATGGGCGAAAGCGTCGGGCTCGTGGGGCCAAGCGGGTCGGGCAAGTCGTCTCTCCTGATGCTCATGGGGGGGCTCGAGCAGGCCACGCGGGGCGAGGTCCGCGCGCTGGGCCAGGACCTCACGCGGATGGACGAGGACGCCCTTGCCCGCTTCCGTCGCGACAACATGGGGGTGGTGTTCCAGTCTTTCCACCTCATCCCGACGATGACCGCGCTGGAGAACGTGGCGACGCCGCTGGAGCTCGCGGGCCAGCGCGACGCCTTCCCCCGCGCCCGGGCCGAGCTGGAGGACGTGGGCCTGGGCCCTCGCGTCGACCACTACCCCAGCCAGATGTCCGGCGGCGAGCAGCAGCGCGTGGCGCTCGCCCGGGCGCTGGCGCCCCGCCCGCGCCTCCTGCTGGCCGACGAACCCACCGGCAACCTTGACGAGGCCAACGGGCAGGCCATCGTGGATCTCCTCTTCGGCCTTGGCCGCCGGACCGGCGCGACCCTGGTCCTCGTCACCCACGACGAGAAGCTTGCCCGCCGCTGCGACCGCGTGGTCCGCCTCCGGGACGGCCGCCTCGACGACAGCCTCGTCCGGGCCGCCGAATGACCATCGCCGCCCGCCTCGCCTGGCGCGAGCTGCGCGGCGGCCTCAAGGGAGGCCTGCGCGGCTTCCGCATCTTCCTCCTCTGCCTCGCGCTGGGCGTCGGCGCCATCGCCGCCGTCGGCACCATCCGCGCCGCCATCGAGGCCGGGATCACGCAGGAGGGCGCCCGCCTCCTCGGCGGCGACGCCGAGGCCGAGCTCACCTACCGCTTCGCCACCGAGGACGAACGCGCCTGGATGACGCGCCACGCCACCCGCGTCTCCGAGGTCGTGGACTTCCGCTCCCTCGCCGTCGCCAACCCCGAAGGCCGCGCCGAGCGTGCCCTGACCCAGGTCCGCGCGGTGGACGACCTCTATCCCCTGATCGGAGAGGTCACGCTCGACCCGCCCATCCCCCTCCCCCGGGCGCTCGACGGCGGTCGCCTCCCCGGCCTCGTGATGGAGCGCGCCCTCGCCGACCGCCTCGCCCTCGAGGTCGGCGACACCGTGCGCCTCGGGACGCAGGACTTCACCCTGAGCGCGATCCTCCTCCGCTACCCCGACAACTCCAACGCGGGCTTCGGTCTCGGCCCCCGCACCATCGTCCGCACCAGCGCCCTCGCCAATTCCGGCCTCCTCGCCCCCGGCACGCTCTTCGACACGCTTTACCGCCTCGATCTGCCTCCGGGCACCGACCTCGACGCCCTCGCGCGCGAGGCGCAGGTCCAGTGGCGCGACAAGGGCGGGCGCTGGCGCGACGCCCGCGACGGCGCCGGCGGCACGCAGGACGTGGTCGAGCACCTCGGTCGCTTCCTCGTCCTCGTGGGCCTCTCGGGCCTCGCGGTGGGCGGCGTGGGCGTCTCGGCCGCCGTGGGCGCCTACGTCGCCGCCAAGGCCGAGGTCATCGCCACCCTCCGCACTCTGGGCGCCTCCCGCCGCACCATCTTCGCGAGCTACCTCCTGCAGGTCGGCGCCCTGGGCCTCTTGGGCGTGCTCCTCGGCCTCGTCCTCGGCGCCGGGCTGCCGCTGCTCCTCGCCCCCTGGATCGGGGCGCGGCTCCCCATCCCCGCCGCCTTCGCCCTCTACCCCGGCCCGCTGTTCGAGGCGCTGGTCTACGGCACCCTCGCGATGCTCCTCTTCACCCTCTGGCCGCTCGCCCGCGCCGGTGACATCCGCGCCGCGACCCTGTTCCGCGACGCCCTCGCCGGGGGCCGCCGGTTCCCGCGCCCGCCCTATCTCCTCGCCACCGCGCTGATCCTCGCGGCCCTCCTCGGCACGGCGTCGTACTACTCCGGCGCGTGGCAACTCACCCTCTGGACCGCCACCGGGATCGGCGGGGCGCTGGCTCTCCTCACCCTCGCCGCGCTCCTCGCCCGCACCCTCGCCCGTCGCCTCTCCGGCCGCACCCGGGGCCGCCCCGCCCTCCGCCTCGCCCTTGGCGCCATCGGCACGCGCGGCGGCGAGGCCGTGCCCGTCGTGCTCTCGCTCGGCCTCGGCCTCTCGGTCCTGGCCTGCGTGGGCCAGATCGACGGCAACCTCCGCCGCGCCATCACTGGCGACCTGCCCGAGGTCGCGCCGTCCTATTTCGTCCTCGACATCCAGCCCGACCAGATCGACGACTTCCGCACCCGCCTCGCCGCGAACGCCGCCGTGGACCGCGTCGAGGCCGCCCCCATGCTCCGGGGTCTCATCACGAGGATCAACGGCCGCCCCGCGCGCGAGATCGCGGGCGACCACTGGGTCCTCCAGGGCGACCGGGGCATCACCACCTCGGCCGAGCCGCCCCCCGGCACCACCATCACCGCTGGCAAGTGGTGGCTCCCGGACTACGCCGGCCCGCCCCTCGTCAGCTTCGCGGCCGAGGCCGGCGCCGAGATGGGCCTGAAGCTCGGCGACACCCTCACCGTCAACGTGCTCGGCCGCGACATCGACGCGAAGATCGCCAACTTCCGCGAGGTGGACTTCCAGCGCGCGGGCCTGGGCTTCATCCTCAGCCTGAGCCCCTCGGCGCTGGCCGGCGCCCCCTATAGCTGGATCGCCACCATCTACACGCACGAGGACGCCGAAGGCCCGCTTCTCCGCGACCTCTCCACCGCCTATCCCAACATCACCGCCGTCCGTGTCCGTGACGCCGTGCAGGAGGCGCAGCGCATCATCGAGGGCGTCGCCGCCGCCATCCGCGTGGCCGCCCTCGCGACGCTGGTCACCGGCGTCCTCGTCCTCATCGGAGCCGCCGCCGCCGGAGAGCGCGCCCGCGCCTGGGAGGCCGCGATCCTCAAGACCCTCGGCGCCGAGCGCCGCCTCATCCTCGGAAGCTTCGCCCTCCGCGCCGCGCTCCTGGGCCTCGCGGCGGGGGTCGTGGCGCTGGCCGCCGGCCTCCTCGGCGCCTGGGCCGTGATGGTCCTCGTCATGGAGGCCGACTTCCGGGTGGTCTGGAGCAACGCCCTCGCCATCGTCGCGGGCGGCTCGCTGGCCACGCTCCTCGCCGGCCTCCTCTTCGCGCTGAGGCCACTGGCTGTCCGCCCGGCCCGCATCCTACGCGCCCGCGAGTGAGCCTCACAGCGCCCGGTCGAGGTGCGTATAGCCCCCATCCGGAAAGACCCACTGCCCCGTCGTGTGGCTCGATCGTTCCGAGAGCAGGAAGACCACGGTCTCCGCGATCTCCCGCGGCGTCGTGAAGCGGTGGCCCAGCGGGATAAGGGAGGTCAGGCGTCGTTCCTCTCCGCGCGGGTCGGCATGAGCGTCCAGCAGGCGCCGGTAGAGCGCCGTCATCACCTCCGCCGGCACGACCGCGTTGACCCGCACCCCGAAGGGCGCCAGCTCCGCCGCCCACTCGCGCGTAAGGCCAAGCTGCGCCGCCTTGGCCGCCACGTAGGCCGAGGTCCCCGTCTGCCCTGTCAGCGCGGTCTTGGAGCTTACATTCACCACTGCTCCCTTCGCGGCCTTCAGATCGGGGAGCAGCAGGTGGACCAGCGTATAGTAATGCACGAGGTTCTGGTCGAGGCTCGCCCGGAACGCCAGTGGCCCCGCCTCCAGGCCCACCCGGTCGTTGGACCCGGCGTTGTTCACCAGGCCATCCACCCGGCCCCAGCGCGCACGCACGTCCTCCACCGCCCGGACGCAGTCCTCGTCGCGGGCCAGATCCGCGCGGACCCATCCGGCCCGAGAGGACCTCGCCACCAACCTTGCAAGGAACTCGTCATCCGGCGTCCGGCGGGCGAGGACCACCGGCACCGCCCCTTCCTCCGCCAGCACCTCGCTGACCGCCGCGCCGATTCCCGACGCACCTCCGGTGACGATGACCACCTTGCCCGAAAGCCCCAGATCCATCCCGTTCCTCCCTCTTCGGCCGCAAGGGAGGCCACGAGGCCAGGCCCTGTCAACGGTAGGGGCTCACAAATCCGCCGCCAAAACATCTTGAGCGGTCCAGGGATAGCGTGGTGGGCAAGCCGGCCGAACCCGTCCTGGGCCGCATCCTCGACGGGAACGATTCTCATGCCTGTCCTCCGTCCGATGCCCTCGGCCGCCATCGCCACGTTGGCCCTTGCCGCCGCACCCGCCGTCGCGCCGCGACCACACCGGTCCACCTCCATGCCGGCGCCCGGCCTCTGCCGCTTCTGTGCCCCTGGCGGTTGTGGCAGGCTCTCCGGGCCTGGAGACTCGGAGGCACGGGGGACAGCATGACGATCAGGAACTCGATGGCGCGCCTGGGCGTGGCGCTCGCGCTGGTATCGGTGGCGCTGCCACTCCAAGCCCAGATGCGGCCCCTGGCACGGCCCGCCGACCTCGCCATCCCCTCCCCCGAGGAGGTTGTCACCCCAGCCTCGGCCACGCCCGCCGTCGCTCCCGCCGCTCCGACCGTGGGGCCCGAGACGAACCTCCCCATCCCCCGATTCGTGTCGCTCAAGACCGACGAAGGGAACGCGCGCCGGGGCCCGGCGCTCGACCAGCGCATCGACTGGGTCTTCGTGCGCGAGGACATGCCCCTCCTCATCACCGCCGAATACGGCCATTGGCGGCGGGTCGAGGACCGCGACGGCGAGGGCGGCTGGGTCCACTACTCGCTCCTTTCGGGCACCCGCACCGTGATCGTGGACGAGGACCGCATGCCGCTCCGGTCGCGCCCGGAGGACAACGCCCCCGAGGTCGCGCTCCTCGAGCAGAACGTCATCGCACGGCTCGAGACCTGCGAGGTGGACTGGTGCCGCGTCAGCGCCGGCGGTTACGGCGGCTGGGCGCCCAAGACTTCGCTATGGGGCGTGGGCGCGGACGAGGTTCTCGACTAGGGCCTGTCGCCGGGCTAGAGCGCCGCGCATGAGCGCCGTCCCTCACCACGACTCCCTGTCGGATACCCGCCTGAACCTCTCCGCCGGCGTCGCCTCCGTGACGGTGGCGCTGATCCTGGTGGCCCTGAAGCTCTGGGCCCTGGCCGAGACGGGCGCCCTGTCGATCGCCGCGACCCTGGTCGACTCCGCGCTCGACCTCCTGATGTCGGCCACGGGCCTCGCGGCCATCGTCTATGCCGCCAAGCCTGCCGACGAGGACCACGCGTTCGGACACACCTCGGCCGAGGATCTCGCCGCCTTGGCCCAGTCGGCCTTCATCCTGGTTTCGTCGAGCGTCATCGCCGTAGCGGCGCTCCGCCGGCTCTTCGCCGAGACCCCTCCCGAGATTGCCTCCGAAGGCATGGGCGCGGCGGTGCTCGGCGCCACGATCGCGCTCACCATTGCCCTGGTGCTGTGGCAGCGTCGCGTGGCCCGGGCCACCGGCAATGCCGTGGTGGCCGCGGACTCGCTCCACTACCTCGGCGACCTCCTCCCCAACCTCGGTGGCCTCTTCGCGCTCTGGGCCTCGGCGGCCCTTGGCCTCACGCAGGTCGACTCGGTCGTCGGCCTCGCGGCTGCGGCCTTCATGGCGGTGGGCGCCGGCGGCATCGGCAAGCGCGCCTTCGACGCGCTCATGGACCGCCGCGCCGACCCCGATGTCATCGCCGGAATCGCCGCGATCGCCGCGAGCTTTCCCGGCGTGCGGGGCTTCCACGACCTCAAGACCCGCACCGCCGGAAGCCGGGTCTTCGTGAACCTCCATATCGAGCTCGACGGCGACCAGACCCTGGACGAAGCCCATGCCATCGGTGCCGCTCTCCGGCGGGAAATCGTCAAGGCTTATCCGCGCGCCGACGTCCTCATCCACAAGGACCCCGTCGGAGTGGAGCGCCATCCGGAGGATCCCCGGACCTAATGGACCGGCTGCTGATGCTGGGGCCCGGAGTTGTGCGATCCGGCCACCTCGCGCCGCCAGCCCGGCAGCCAAGGCACCTGCGGGGCGACGCCCCCTTGGTTACGCTCGGGGCTCCACCGCGGGGAGGCCGGTCGACGTCCTTCGGCGCCGCTTCCTTCCATCTCGACGCCGAAAGCTCGACCGGGGTCGACCGCGCCTTCGCCGCTCTAACGAGTGGCAGAAGCTCTCCCATCACTATCATCCTCCTGTCGCGTGGCGACGACGCCAAGGCGCTGGCCGCGCTCGTCCGCTTCCAGCCCGACGGCACCACACACATCCAGGGCCCGATGGCGTGGCCGAGCGCGCCGTCCCCGTTTGGCTCCAGGCCGGTTCGCGCATTGCTGTTCCCGTTTGCGCCAACCCCGAAGGCTCGGGCCCGAGCCTCGCCGAGAGCATCGAGTTCCGGAGCCCGCTCGCGTTCGTCACCGTGGGCGACGCGGCGCTCACGAGGAGATCAACCGCTTCTTGGCCGAGGAGGCGGTCGCGCCGAGCCGCCGCAAGCCCAGCGATCGCCTGCCCATCGAGGCCACCATCGGCCGCGAAGGCTCGCGAGGCTACCCGCCGTGCGCCGACTCTGCTGAAGGACGTTTCGAATGCCCTTCCCCACTCGCTCGGGCGGCATCGCCGCGTCGTCGACCTCACCAAGGGGTCATCCAGCGTTTCCGGCCCGAGCCCCCCTGCGGAGGCACTCCGCCCAACGGGTTCGAGGTCACGTCCCTTAGTCCGGGCGGCCCCATGGACCCTCGCCGTTCCGACTTCGTCCTGATCCTTCATGGCGAGGGAGCGCTTTTCGCCCAGGCCCACATCTTCCCCGTTTGGCTGGGACTCTCCGGCCAGTTCACTGCGGCCATGGAGCGGCGCCGGCACGAGATCCCGACGGTCCTCGTCTCTGGTTTCCCCGACCTTCTCGACGACGCGCCGCGAACTCCCACCGGTGACAACGCCTGGCAAACCACCGAGACGATGCAAGAGGCTGCGCTCGAAGCACTCCCGTCCTGGTTCCCTGGAACCGGCCGAACCTCGTGGACCCGTCATTCAGGCGGGAGGACGCGCGCTCCTGTGGGTCAGCCGGAACGGAGCCGCCGAGTCATGGTCACCGTCCCGGGTCGGAGCGGCGGCCCGGGCATCCCGGTATGAGCGGCTTCCCGCCACGGCCTTTGTCGTCCGCTGGGCCGGAACCGAGCCGCGCGCTAGCTGACCTCCTCGGACTGCGATCTCCCAAATCCGGAGGAACGCACGATGGTCCTCGGCTGTGCGTGGCCCCTTGGGCCTTCGGCCCCGGTCACCAGAGACAGGCCCCGACGGCCGTGGTGCCGCTCCGTGTCGCGCGGCGTCGCGATAGGCATGGCTCTGCTGGGACTTGCAGCCTCGGCACAGGATCGGTCCAATGCCCGCGCCGCACTGGTCGAGGGCCGTGCGGCCGCCACGGCTCCCATCGCCGTCCTCCAACCCGGGACGGCCCAACCGACCTTGGCCCCGCCATCCCGAATCCAAGGACCTGCGGCCTTTCGAGGGGAGGCTCTTCCGCGTCCCAGGCTTCGGCCCTTCGCGGCACAGGGGCCTCTCCTCGCGCGGGTCTCGGACGAAGCTTTCCGCCCGAGAGCCAGGCCCGTCGAAGCCCTGTTCCGCCCCCAAGCCCGACCGGGTGACCTCCTGCTTCCCGATCCCCCAAGGACGCTCGCGGGGGCCAGCGACCTCGTCTGCATCGCCGTCGCGATCTACCACGAGGCCCGCGACCAGCCCCTGGACGGGCAACTTGCCGTGGCCTCGGTGATCCTGAACCGGGCCGCACTGCCGGACCGCTGGGGCGGCAGTCCCTGCGCCGTCATCACTCCCGGCCAGTTCTCCTTCCTCACCGGATGGGGCACCTTCCCTCCCATCGAGGACCGGGAGGCCTGGGCCATCGCCGTCGAGATGGCCCGCGAGGCCCTCGAGCGAGGCCCCAGCCCCCTTGTCGGTCGAGCCGACCACTATCACACGCCCGCCGTGCACCCGCGCTGGGGCCGCGACATGGTCCGCGTGATCCAGATCGACGACCATATCTTCTATGCCGAGCCCACGGGGCGCGGTTGAGGCCGCTCCGGCCATGGCGCAGTCCACTCCTCCGGGAACCATCACGAGAATCCGGGCACCTGCTCCTGTGAGGTCGTCAAAATAGTATCGGTAAGGCGTCGAAAACGTAGTGGCGGTGCAGTCGCCGAGTGCCTAGCCTGACTCCATGGCCGAGGCGGGGCCAACTCGCCCGGCCGTGAACGTTGCAGGCCCAGGCACCCAGCACCTGGCCTGCCCGGGGAGGAGGCCGACGTGAAACCGGACCTTGAGGTCGTCCAGATCGGACGGGGCGAGTCCTTCCGGGCCTGGAGTCACGGCTACCCCTTCCACACGGTCCGGTGGCATTTCCACCCGGAGTGCGAGATCCACTATGTCGCCGCCACGACGGGGCGCTACTTCGTGGGCGACTTCATCGGCGAGTTCGGCCCCGGCAACCTCGTCATGACCGGCCCGAACCTGCCTCACAACTGGATCAGCCATGTAGCGCCCGAGGCGTCGGTGCCGCTCCGCAGCCATGTCGTGCAGTTCCCCGAGGGCTTCGTCGTCGAAGCCGCGCGGATCTTCCCTGAGCTTGCAGCCTTCATGCCGGTCCTCGAGCTCAGCCGCCGCGGCGCCCTCTTCGGACCCCGCTGCTCGGCCTTGGTGGCGCCCATGCTGGCGGAGCTGACGGGAACCCAGGGCATCCGGCGGGTCGAGCTCTTCGTCGGGGTCCTGAGAGCCCTGGGCACCGACGCCGATGCGAGTCCCCTCGCCAGCCCGGGCTACCTGCCCGACCCCTCGGGCTTCATGTCGGCCGGGGTCAACGAGGCCCTGGCCTACCTCAACGAGCACCTGACCGAGCCCTTCACCGAAGGTGACCTTGCGGCGATCGCGGGCCGAAGCCCCAGCGCCTTTTCCCGCAGCTTTCGGCGTCACACCGGCATGGGGGTCGTGCAGTACGTGAACCGCCTGCGGATCAACCTCGCCTGTCAACTCCTGATGAGCGAGCCCCGCCGACCCGTCACCGAAATCTGCTTCGCGACAGGCTTCAATAACCTGTCCAACTTCAATCGCCAGTTCCTGGCCCAGAAGGGCGTGTCGCCATCGCGCTTCCGGACCCTGCTGGCCGAGAACGTCCAGGCGGCCTGACCGCCGAAGAAGGGAGGACCGGGCAGACGAGACGCGGCGCGGCCCCGCCGAACCGGACACGCTCGACCAGGGACCCCGGTCGTTTCGACACGCGCCGAGGGCACCAGAGCAACGACAAAACCAAAGGGAGGATACCACATGACCCACTTCGCACGCCGGCTGGCCGGCACGGCGACGCTTCTCGGGACGCTGCTTGGCGGGACCGTCGTACTGGCTCAGGCCGATGGCGCCACCGTGGCGTTCCTGATGCCGGACCAGGGCTCCACGCGCTACGAGGAGCACGACTTCCCCGGCTTCCAGGCCCGCATGACCGAGCTCTGCCCGACCTGCACCGTGGTCTACCAGAACGCCAACGCCGACGCCTCGCTCCAGCAGCAGCAGTTCAACTCGGTGCTGGCGCAGGGCGCGACCGTCGTCGTCCTCGACCCCGTCGACTCGGCGGCGGCGGCCTCGCTCGTGCAGATCGCCCATTCGCAGGGGGCCAAGGTCATCGCCTACGACCGGCCGATCCCCGACACACCGGCGGACTTCTACGTCTCCTTCGACAACCAGGGCATCGGCGCCGCCATCGCCCAGTCCCTCGTCGACCATCTCAAGGCCGAGGGCGTCCCCGAAGGCTCGGGCCTCCTGCAGATCAACGGCTCGCCCACCGACGCGGCGGCCGGGCTGATCCGCGACGGCGTGCATTCCGTCCTGGAGACGTCGGGCTACGAGACGCTCGCCGAGTTCGACACGCCCAACTGGGCGCCGCCCGAGGCGCAGCAGTGGACGGCCGGGCAGGTCACCCGCTTCGGCGACCAGATCAAGGGCGTCGTCGCTGCCAACGACGGCACCGGCGGCGCGGCCATCGCCGCCTTCAAGGCGGCGGGCGTCGACCCGGTGCCGCCTGTGACTGGCAACGACGCCACCATCGCGGCGCTCCAGCTCGTGATCTCGGGCGACCAGTACAACACGATCTCCAAGCCCTCCGAGATCGTGGGCGGCGCGGCCGCCGACGTGGCCGTGGCGCTCCTCAACGGCACCGACCCCGGCGCCACGACGACGCTCTACGACACGCCGTCGCAGCTCTTCGTCCCGGCCGTGATTACCCGCGAGAACATCAAGGCCGAGATCTTCGACAAGGGCATCGCCACGCCCGAGGAGGTCTGCACCGGCGAATACGCCGCCGGCTGCCAGGAGCTCGGCATCACCCAGTGACGCCTTCTTGACCCCGGCGCCCGGCCCTCCACCTTCCGGCCGGGCGCCCCTTTCCCGACAGGCGGACCATGACCGACATCACCGGCTCAGGGCCGACGCGGGGAGAGCCGGTTCTCTCCCTTCGCAACGTGTCCAAGAACTTCGGCGCGGTCTCCGCGCTCACCGACATCGAGCTCGACGTCCACGCGGGCGAGGTGGTGGCCCTCGTGGGCGACAACGGCGCGGGCAAGTCCACGCTGGTCAAGATACTCGCGGGGGTCCACCAGGCCTCATCGGGGACGATCCGCTTCATGGGCCGGGAGGTCGCGATGACCGACCCCGGCGCCGCGCTCGACCTCGGGATCGCCACCGTATTCCAGGACCTCGCGCTCTGCGAGAACCTCGACGTGGTTGCCAACATCTTCCTCGGGCGCGAGCTCGACCCCTGGCGCCTCGACGAGGTCGCCATGGAGGTGAAGGCCTGGACCCTCCTCAACGAGCTGGCCGCCCGCATCCCCTCGGTGCGCGAGCCCGTGGCCTCGCTCTCGGGCGGGCAGCGCCAGACCGTCGCCATCGCCCGCTCGCTGCTCCTCGAGCCCAAGCTCATCATGCTGGACGAGCCCACCGCCGCGCTGGGCGTCGCGCAGACCGCCGAGGTCCTGAACCTGATCGAGCGCGTCCGCGACCGGGGCCTCGGCGTCATCGTCATCTCGCACAACATGGAGGACGTGCGCGCGGTCGCCGACCGCATCGTCGTCCTTCGGCTCGGACGGAACAACGGCGTCTTCACGCCCGAATCCTCGAACCACGAGCTGATCGCCGCCATCACCGGCGCCACCGAGAACGCGGTCTCGCGGCGCGCCGCCGCCCACGCCGCCGCGCAGGAAGGGGGCCTCGCATGAGCCAGAACCCGAACTCGGTCGCGGGCCGCAGCCTCGACCGCGCCGACGCCCGCCTCCGCCAGGACGAAGGCCTCGGCGGCGCGCTCCGGGGCTTCATCGACCGCGTGCGGTCGGGGGACCTCGGGATGCTGCCCGTCGCGGTGGGGCTCGTCCTCATCTCGGTGGTGTTCACCTCGCTGAACCCGGTCTTCGTCGCGCCCAACAACCTCGTGAACCTGCTCTTCGACTGCGCGACCGTGGGCATCATCTCGCTCGGCATCGTCTGCGTGCTGATGGTGGGCGAGATCGACCTGTCCGTGGGCTCCATGTCGGGCTTCGCCTCGGCGATGACGGGGACGCTCTGGGTCCAGCAGGGCTGGCCGCTGCCGGGGGCGATCCTCGCCGCGCTCGCGGTGGGCGCGCTGATCGGGGCGCTCTACGCCGTCCTCTTCAACCGGCTCGGGATGCCGTCCTTCGTGGCCACCCTCTCGGGGCTGCTCGCGATCCTGGGGATGCAGCTCTACGTCTTGGGGGCGCAGGGCTCGATCAACCTCCCCTACGACAGCCCGCTGGTGAAGTTCGGCCAGACGCTCATCATGCCCGACTGGTTCGCCTACCTGGTGGCGCTGATCCCCGGCATCCTCATCATCGCCAACGGCCTGAGCGCCATGCGCCGCCGCCGCGCGGCGGGCCTCTCGGGCGGGAGCCTCAGCCTCGTCGTCATCAAGGCCCTGGTCCTCACCGTCGCGCTCGAGGTCGTCGTCTGGTACCTGAACCTCGGCCGGGGCGTGCCGTGGATGTTCGGGCTCTTCGTGCTGCTGGTGGTGGGCATGAACTACGCCCTCACCCGTACGCAATGGGGCCGCTCCATGACTGCCGTCGGCGGCAACCGCGAGGCGGCGCGGCGGGCGGGCATCAACGTCCGGCGCATCTACGCCTCGGCCTTCGTCCTCTGCTCCACCTTCGCGGCCCTAGGCGGCATCCTCTCGGCCGCCCGCCTCGCCTCGGCGAGCCAGCAGGCCGGCACGGGCGACGTGAACCTCAACGCCATCGCGGCGGCGGTGATCGGCGGCACGAGCCTCTTCGGCGGGCGCGGGTCGGCCTACTCGGCCCTCCTCGGCATCATTGTCATCCAGGCCATCGCCAGCGGCCTGACCCTCCTCAACCTCAGCTCCTCGCTCCGCTACATGATCACCGGGGGCGTCCTCGCCGTCGCCGTGATCGTGGACTCGCTGGCGCGGCGGTCCCGCGTCTCGCACGGGCGGGCCTAAGGGGGCGCAACAGGGAACCTCGCCATGAGCAACGAACTGAACGGCAAGGTCGCCGCCGTGACCGGCGCGGCTTCGGGGATCGGTCTTGCCTGCGCCAGGGCCATGCTGGACGTGGGCGCCACCGTCGCCCTGGTGGACCGCGCCGAGGACAAGCTGGAGAGCCTCTGCGCCGAGCTCGGCCCCAACGCGTTTCCGGTCGTGGTGGACCTCCTCGACCCGGCCAGCGTCTCGGGGATGCTGTCCGCGATCCTCCAGAGGGCTGGCCAGCTCGACATCTTCCACGCCAACGCGGGCGCCTACATCGGCGGCGACGTGCTGGAGGGCGACCCGGACGCCTGGGACCGGATGCTGAA
Organism: Rubellimicrobium mesophilum DSM 19309; assembly: GCF_000600335.2. GTDB lineage: Bacteria > Pseudomonadota > Alphaproteobacteria > Rhodobacterales > Rhodobacteraceae > Rubellimicrobium > Rubellimicrobium mesophilum. The sequence goes on from NZ_KK088574.1 coordinate 26,239, forward strand.
CCTCAACGTCAACGCCGCCTTCCGCACGATCCACGCCGTCCTGCCGCACATGGTGGAACGCAGGACCGGCGACGTGATCGTCACGTCCTCCGTCGCCGGCGTCGTCCCTGTGGTCTGGGAGCCGATCTACACCGCCTCCAAGTTCGCAGTGCAGGCCTTCGTCCACACCGTCCGGCGGCAGGTCTCCAAGCACGGCGTCCGCATCGGCGCCGTCCTCCCCGGCCCGGTGGTCACGGCCCTCCTCGACGACTGGCCCAAGGCCAAGATGGAGGAGGCCCTCGCCAACGGCAGCCTCATGCAGCCCAAGGAGGTCGCCGACGCGGTCCTCTTCATGCTGACCCGGCCGCGCAACGTCGTCGTCCGGGACCTCGTCCTCCTGCCCAACAGCGTGGACCTCTGACTCCTGGGAAAGGCCCGCCCCCTGTTGCCTCCCCGCGTCCCGTCATGCAGGCTCGCCCCGCGACGAGGAGCACCGAATATGACCCGTTCCGCGAGACTTCGTACTCCGATCTGCGACCTCCTCGGCTGCGAGGTCCCAATTCTTCAGGCCGGGATGGGCGGTCCTGCCCGGCATGAACTCGCGGCCGCCGTGGCCCGGGCGGGTGGCTTCGGGATGCTGGGGATGGTTCGCGAGAGCCCCGACCTCATCGAACGGGAGGTGGCGGCGCTGCGCACCCAGACGAACCGCCCCTTCGCGGTGAACCTGATCCCCGCTGCCACCGACCGTACGCTGCTTCGCGCCGAGATGGACGCCTGCCTCGACCTCGACGTCCCGGCCTTCACCTTCTTCTGGGACCCGGTCCCTGAGGCCATCGCTCGCGCCAAGGCCGCGGGCGCCCTGGTCCTGCATCAGGTGGGTTCCCTCCAGGCGGCACGGGAGGCGGAGGCCGCCGGCGCCGATGTCCTCATCGCCCAGGGCGTCGAGGCCGGGGGTCATGTCCATGGTACCAGCGGCGCCCTCGTCCTGACCGAGCAGGTCGCGCGTGAGGCTAAGGTCCCGGTCGTCGCCTCCGGCGGCTTTGCCACGGGGGCGGGCCTCGTCGCGGCGCTCGCGCTCGGCGCGCAGGGAATCCAGTGCGGGACCGCCTTCCTCGCCACGCGCGAATCCTACGCCCACGACTACCACAAGCAGCGCCTCGTCGGAGCCGGGGCCGAGGACACCGTCTTCACCGACGCCTATGTCATCAACTGGCCCAAGGGCGCGCCTGTCCGGGTCCTCCGCAACAGCGTGATCGATGCCCTCGGTCATCGCCTCACGGGCCACGATCCGGCCGACCTCCCGCGCGAGGTCGTCGCCACCGACGACGGGCGTCCGCTCCTTCGACAAGGGACCGACTCCCCCCTGCGCGGTACCGAGGGCGACCTCGAGGCCATGGCCCTCTACGCTGGCCAAAGCACCGCCTTCGTGGATGCCATCCCCTCGGCCGAGGAGGTGATCGACCGCATCGTGGCCGAAGCCGAGGCCGCGCTGGACCGGCTGGCCAGCCTCACCAGAATGACGGAGCAGACGGAATGACCAGCAAGGACGACGAGCCCGAGGCCCCTGCCTCCTCCGTCTGCTACCTGGGCGAGCCGACCGATCCCGACCCCCGCGACCCTCAAGCCGTCGCGCTTTGGCGCCGGGGCGAGCGGGCGCGCCTCAGGGCCGAGCGCATGGCCTTGAGCGTCGAGGTCCGCCAGGCCAAAGCCGAGGCGCTGACCCGACACCTCGACACCTTCGTGGCCTCGCGCCTGGGCGACCTCACCGGTCGCGTGGTGTCCGGCTACTGGCCGATCAAGGGCGAGCTCGACCTGCGCCCCTGGATGACGGCCCTCCACGAACGGGGGGCCATGCTGGCGCTCCCGGTTGTCGAGGTGCCTGGGACCCCGCTCATCTTCCGCCGCTGGTCCCCCGGCCTCAAGATGGAGCGCGGGCATTGGGGTATTCCCGTGCCGCCAGCAGAGTCCCTGCAGATGACGCCCGAGGTCAGCCTGGCCCCGGTGATGGGCTGGGACGGAGAGGGTTACCGGCTGGGCTACGGCGGAGGTTACTTCGACCGGACGCTCGCGTCGCTATCGCCCGTGCCGTTGGCGATCGGTGTGGGTGTCCAGGCGGCTCGGATCTCCTCCATCCATCCCCAACCCCACGACATCGCCTTGTCGGCCATCGTGACAGAGGCAGGTCTCCAGTTCGCAAGGGCCTGACCGCGCGGCGCTCCGATGGAAACCGTGCCTCGGAACTGGGGCATGGATCATTGCGGCCGATCGGCTCGCCATCCATCCGCAGACTTGGCCCCTTTCATACTGCCGCGAACGCGGGATGCCTGCACCAGCCGATCAGGCCTCGACGGCGCCGGACCGCTTGACGCGGGGAGGTCAAGCTCCGACGATCCCTTCGGCAAAGCCCTTGAGCCCAGGAGTCGGTCGAGAGTTCCACGGAGGGGCCCAGATGTGAGCATCCGAACCCGCCTGATCGCCGCTCTGCCTGTCGTCGTCGTCACGGAGACGGTTCTGGCCGAGGATCGTGCGCTCGTGGTGGGCATCGACGGCTACGCCACCCTCGATCAGGAAGCGGCGCTGGGCGGGGCCGTCGCCGATGCATGGCGATTCCGTGATTTCCTGATCTCTCATCGGGGCTTCACGGCCGATCAGGTGACGCTGCTCACCAATGACGAGGCGAACGCGGAGGCCATTACCTCGGCCGTGATCGACGAACTCATTGGCAAGACCCTTCCGGGCGAGAGAGCGGTCTTCTACTTCGCGGGGATGGGCACGCGGACCCAAGGAGACGACGGGCCGGTGCTGACTCTGCTGGCGCATGATACGGAGTCGTTGCTGGGCCACATTTCCGAGGATTTCCTGGGGGATCTTCTGGACCTGATCCCAGACCGGATGGTCACGGTCGTGGTGGATGCCTCGTTCGACGGCCTGCCCGGGCTCTCCGGGCGACGGGCGACACGGGGGTTGCCGTCGGACTCCCCTGATCCCGCAGAGGAGCTCTACGGGACAGGGACCGCCGAGCGCGATGTCTGGAATGCCGCCGCGCCAGGCGGTCTCGCCTGGGAGGAGAGCGGGGCCGGACTTTTCACGAGCGCCTTCATCGCCGGGCTGGCCACGCAGGCAGCGGACGGAAACGGAGACGGACACACAACGAATGGAGAGCTCCTGGACTTCCTGCGCGACTGGACGGCAGGCTGGTGCGGTGTCACGCCCGACTGCGCCGCAGCAGGAAGGGAGACCGGACCGGGCTTTGCCGGCCGGACCGAGGAGGCTGTGCTCCCGCCGGAGGCCCTGGCCGCGCCGGATGCCGAACGGCTGGCGGCGGAAGCGCTCACCTGGAGGAACCCGGCCCATCTTGACCTCTCCTTCGGGGACAGTGGGGTCATGCACGTCGGTGACACACGGAGCCTCCGCATCGGTGTGCAACGTGCGGGATGGCTCGAACTCCTCGATGTGAATCCGCAGGGCGAGCTGGTGCGACTGGGTGAGGGGTTCCCGATCAGCCCATCGGACGGCGGCGCCTATGAGTTCCGCTTCCGGGTCACCGAGCCGACCGGTCGAGGCCTGCTCATCGCTATCCTGGTCGAGAACGGAACTATGGAAGGCGGGACCATGCTGTCGGGGGTGCTTGAGGACGGACCAGCGCGGGATGAGATCGAACGACTACAGGCTATCGCTCGAATCCTGCTCCGTCAGCAGACCGGACCAAACGGAGCCGAAATCATCGACTGGTCGTCGGCCGCACTTCCCTACGAGATCGGGCGTTAGCCGGAGATGGCTGGAGCGGGCAAGCCTCGATGGCAGGTCATCGACAAGGCGCCTGCCCGGCGCCATGGCCTGTCCAGCCAGATCGCCCATGCCTGGACCTGGAGTTGAGTTGATACGCCGGACGCGGCGGCCTGACCTGGAATCTCGACGCCGTAGGGCATCCCTGCTCCGAATTTACTTTTTCAGAGGCCCTCGGATTGTGTAGCCTTTGCCTGCGATATCCAGGGCAAACGGGCGGGCGGAGGGCCCGGGGCGGCCCCAACGAGACAAGGGCATGAACTGGAACAGGCCGGTCCTGAACAGCAAAGTGCTCCGGCTCCATGCCGAGAACGCCGCGTTCTTGGCAAGGCAGGTCGAATTGGCCCGGGACGGCCCGGTTGAGCGGCTCGTCGACCTTTACAACTTCGAGGGCCGGCTGAACGGTCACCTCACCGCGCTCTCCCTCGCCGGCGGCGCGGGTCTCGATATGGCCCTCGAGGCTCTCGATGAGGGGCAGGGCTTCGGGGAGATACTCGTGGCGCTGCATCTGTCTCTGAGGCTCCGCCCGAACGGCGATCTCGTGGCCCACTTGCCGGCCAACGTCCTTACCGCCTCGAACGCCCCGGCCCTGGGTGCCGCCGTCGCGCTGCTTGCGCCCATGGTCATCGGCGGCCGGCTCCGACGATGGATGGGAAGCGCGGACCCGCTCGCGAACCTCGTCGCCATCGAGGTTTGCGGACGGCTTCGGGTCGACCCCAGGGACTATCTGGGTCCCCTCCTGACTCATGGCGGAGACGTCACGGCAGCGCGCGCGGCACGTCTGGCGGGCGAGATCGGACGGATCGACCTGCTGCCGTCCTTGCTGGACGTCCTTCGTCACTCCGCGAGTGGCCTGCTGCGGTTCGACGCGGCGCGGGCGGCCACACTCCTCGGCGATCGGAGCGATGCGCCCTCGGCTCTCGCGGAACTGCCCCCCGAGGCGCCTGCCTGGATGTGGCGCGAGATGGCTGAACTCCTGCCGCTCGTCATGCCGAGCGACAAGGTCCGTGCGGTGATCGCCCGGCTGCTCGGACAGGAGGCCACTCAGAGATGGGCCGTGGTCGCGGCCGGAGCGCTCGGAGCCCCGGACACGCTCGATTGGCTGATCCGCCAGATGGAAGTTCCCCAGCTGGCTCGTGTGGCCGGTCTGGCCTTCGGCCTCGTCACGGGCGCCCGCCTAGGGCCCGAGAACCTTGAGCTCGCCGAATTCCCCGAGGACCCGGACGACCCTGCCGTGGAAGCCAGCCCCGTCGAGACCTTCATCGAGTCCCACACATATTGGCCCGATCCCGAAAAGGTCAGCGCCTGGCTTCGCCACCGGCGGGACCGCTTGGTCGGGGGGGAGCGGTATCTCCTCGGCGCAGCGGCCTGGACGCACCCGTCGCCGCCCGAATCGGCCGATCGCACTCAGATCGCGCTCCGCGCGCTGTCTCTCGAGATCGCCATCCGAAGCCCAAGGGCGCCCCTACCCAACTGGCGAAGCCCGGTCTTCATGCATGACAGGGGGTTCGATCGGACATGGTGAGGCAGGAGGCTCCAGCATCCTTCGCGAGCCGCTGCTGCCGAGGCGGTCCGACATGAACCTGCAGAACGGAACGCCTTGGCCCGCGAACCTCACGATCGCCTTCGACAAGAACGGCCACGAGCAGGTCGTCGTGGTCACGAAGGCCACCTTCGAGCTCCCGGTGGTGCAGGGCAACACCTGTCGGCCGAGTTCCGCGCCCTTGCCTCTTACCGAGGCGGATGTCTTCGGCCCGGATCCCGGCCAGGACGCAGTGCGGATGGAGAACGACTTCGCACCACACAAGCCGCTTTGCGATATCGTCTGCTATGGGGATGCCTTTGCCCCGGACGGTCGACCGGTGACCGAACTGGGCGTTGGCCTCCGGCTCGGGAATTGGTCGAAGGTGTTCACCGTGCATGGGTCCCGCATCTGGCTGAAGACCGCCGGTGGCTACCGGGTGTCCGACAAACGGCCATTCGTGCGGCAACCGATCGGCTATGACCACGCATTCGGGGGCACTGACCCGGATCCTGATGATCCGTCGCGCTCAACCGCCTTGGACGAGAACCCGGCAGGGCTCGGCTACTATCCGAACCTGCGTAACCGCGAAGGTGCGGCGCTGGCCCATACTTCGGAATTCCGGGGCGACGCCACCGATCCGACCGGACGCTTCCCGCCCAGGGCCCTGGGCCCGGTGGGACGCAATTGGTTGCCCCGGCGGCGCCACGTCGGAACCTATGACGAAGCCTGGACGGAGAGCCGGATGCCGTTCCTGCCGGAGGACTTCGATTACCGCTATTTTCAGACAACGGCCGAGGACCAACAGATACCCTATCCTCAAGGCGGCGAGCCGATCGAGATCGTCAACCTGTCCCCCTCGGGCCGTATCGCCACGCAACTTCCAACGATGGAGGTCGTCGTCGTCTTCGAGCGAAAGTCCGGGAGGATAACTCAAAGGGTCGCCAATCTCGACACGGTCGCCTTCTTCCCCGAGCAGGGTCTCCTGACCATGGCCTATCGGACCAGGATCACGGCTGAGCGTGACATCTTCGAGTTCGCTCGCATCACCGTGTCCGCGCATGGGCCGGAGGGAGCGATAAGTGGCTAGCGTGGCCGCGCCGACGAACGGAGTCGTGCCAGGCCTCTCGGTCGTCGGTTACGGCATGTGGACGGCCCTCGGGCCGGACGGTCCCGCGACGGTGGCGGGCCTCGATGCGAGGCTGGTCGCCTCCGAGGTCGGCGGCCTGTGGGATCCCACCTCCGGGACCAACCTGCCGGCCTTCCGAGTGGCGGCTCACCAGTGGTGGACGGGCCCGACCTTCCTTCCCGAGCTGATCCTTCCCGTTCTTGAGGAGTGCTTCGCGCAAGTAGCCACCTTCGAGCCGAGCTCGCTTCGCCGTCCCGCCGCCGACGTCCCGGTCCTGCTCAACCTCGCCCCGAAGGATCGGCCCTCGCGGCCGGAGACCCTCGGAGCGGATGTGCTGCGAGCGCTTGCCGGCAAGCTCGGCCGGGCGCTGCCCGAGGGGAGCGCGGCCTTCGACGCAGGCAGGGTCGGCCTGCCTTTCCTGCTGTCCAGGGCCGCGCAGCAGGCGCAGCGCCATCCCGTCCAGATCCTGATCGGAGTGGAGAGCTTCGTGAGCCAATCCATCGTCGACCACTACATCGGCCGCAACCGCCTCCTCTGCGGCGCGAACAGTTCCGGCTTCATCGTGGGCGAGGCGGCGGCGGCCATCATCGTGGTACCCGCCGGCGCCTCGGCTGGCCCTGAACTGCTGATCGCGGGCATGGGCGCCGGGCGCGAGACCTCCCGAGATGGAGGCTCACGAGAGGCCCCCGTCACGGCGGAGGGCCTGACCCAAGCGATGCGAGCTGCGCTCGCCGCGGCGCGGACGCAATACTTCGACATCCCGAACCTCTTCGGCGACCTGAATGGCGAGCATTTCAAGTTCAAGGAGGCGGCGATCGCGACGATGCGGCTCGACCGGGTGCCCCCGGAGAACGCCTCGCGCCGGCCCCGCGGCCATGTCGAGCACTGGAACGCCATCGAAGGCCTGGGTGAGGTCGGGGCCGCGCTGATGCCCGCGCAACTTGGTTGGGCCTTTGAGGCGGGCCGCTCGGGTCGGCTGCCTCAGGGGCGGGCCGTGATGTTCGCGGGCGAGGATGATGGAATGAGGGTGGCCATGGTGACTGGAATGACGAGGGCCGCGTCGTGACGAACGTATTTGCCAACACCCGCGAGGTTTCGGGCAAGGCGACACCGAGCAAGACCATCGCCGCCTTCCCCGACGTCTGCCTTTCCCCTCCGTCCCCACCAGCGGGACCGATCCCGATCCCTTACCCGCTGACTGGGACAGCCTCGGATACGACCGAAGGGTGCAGTTCGGTCTATGTGAAGGGAAAGGAAGCCGGAAAGAAGAACGGCACCAAGTACTCCAAGACGACCGGCAACGAGCCGGCCACCAACAGCTTCGGCGCCAATGTCATCACGCATAGGCTCACCGGACCGCTGAAGTTCGCAGCCTACTCCTTCGACGTCATCTTCGAGGGCGGAGGTGCGGAGCGGTTCATGGATTTGACCACCCAGAACCACGTCAATGCGGACGGGGGGTCGGCAGGGTTCGACGTCGCCGGACTCGATGCCATCTCACAGACCGAAGGCAATCCCTGCGCGGCCTTGAAGTTAGCGAACCAAGATACCTTCAAGGCCATCGAGAAGAAATCCAATGCGAAGTCGACCGACCCCGAGGATGCCGAGAAGCTCAAGCGGTTCAAGAAGAGCGGCACAATCTCGCATTCGGTCCTCGACAACTGCGGAAGCCGGACGGCGCAGCGTGGCACCAGCAGCGGTCTCGTTCGACGATTCGACAGCTCTTTCTCTACACCGGCGGATTCCACCGACGACGTTCTTATCGACCATCCAGAAGGTGAGAAGAACAAGAGCGGAAAGGTCAAGAAACGCATTCCATCCAAGATCTGTGGGTCGGAATTCACCCACCCGCGCGGAGGGATGCACGCCCACAGCGAGCCCGGGATTCTAGAGAATATCGATTATGACAATCTCTGCCCGGGCGCAAAGCTCACTATGAACATCGAATGGCACCAAGCAGGTAACAATACTCCGCGCAATGACGCCTGCGGCAACTGCAAGAAGGTGCTCAAGGCGGCTTGCCAGTGCATGGCCATCGAACTCTGCAATGATGACGGGACCACGCGGGACGCCTGCGAGGAGGACGAGGAGATGCCAGATGCTTGACGTGACCCTTTTTCTTCCAGACATAGATCCTATGACCCCGGCAGACCTGGAGGCATTGAGCTGGAAAGGCGCGCTGGCACACATTGGCCCGCTTTCGGACTTCACTCCGCTTCAGGATACTCTGCAAGGCAAGACCAACTGCGCGCTATATCTCCTCTATATGGGAGCAATTGGCTTTTGCATCCGCCGCACTCATACAGTCTTTGAGCAGAAACTAACCCAGCGGCTTGTGGAGCAGATATTCTGCTATCAGTTTGACTGGCGCTATGCCAAGCGTTTCGGTATCACTGTCGACAGTATTGACGACCGCAAAGACCGCGTCAGAGCAATTCAGAGATCTCTGGCCTATTTCTTCTTTGAAATCCTCAAACGATCACCCTCGTTCTTCTTTCCGGGCCGACCAACCGCCGATATAAGCTTCATGCTCAACCTGACACGTCATCTCCTGGGAGGCACGAATGCTCCGATCTACGAGAATTGGCTGAAGCAGATCATCACGCGACTGGACCGCATCGCGCCTTTCGACGAATATCCCTCGCCGTCGGTCTACGACTACCCCGACCGGACCGAATGGGAGGTGGCCACACTGCGTACGCACGGCACTCCACTACCCCCTGAGGTCCTTTCACTTGAATTCGATCCATCCGCGGTCGATCTGCCGGCGCTGGCCGCCGACCATCTTCGTCAGATCGATCCGGCCGCCAACCCTCTCCTGACCCCGCCGGACCTGCTCATCGAGCAAGGATTCAAAGGCACGCCTTACCGAGCCGGCGGCTGACATCGTCATGGCCATCGTCCCAGCCGGAGTATTCGCCCCTCCCCATCCCGCGGACTTTGAGTGGGAGGAGACGAACTACCTCCAATACTTTCACTTCTTGCCAACGGTCTTGCACGATCGCTTGCTGAACCTGAGCCACAACGCCAACCTTGCGCTTGCCATTGGTTCAGCCAACTGGATTCTAGCGCGATTCGCGGCTTGGGACGACGATCGCAAAGCTTGGGACTTCGTCAACGCGGTCTGGGCGGAGATGAGCGAGGATTATGCCTGCACCCATTACTATCCTCCGGACGACGAATGGCGGGGTCCTATCCGCGGATCGATCGTGACGGCAATGACCATCCTCTTCGATGCTCTCGACGAGCGGGGAAACAACCCGACGATGGCGGATCGCTCGACGTGGATGGACAATTTCGCTCATCACGTCATTACGCCAATCGGCCCCTACGAGATCTGGTTCGAGCAGATTGTCCGGCGGTTCGAGCGGACCCATAGTTGGGAGGCGGAAGGCTGGCCAAAGCCGGACCTGTTCGACGACCGCTTCCCGCAGGGCCGTGTGCTGTCCCCCGAGGCGCTCGATCCTGAGATCGACTATCGTCCTGAGGCGGCGCCCGACGCCTTGCGCCGCTACGTCGACCGCCTTCGACGCGATGGCAACCTGTTCGTGCTTGATGCCGACGAAGTTGCAGACTCTCAGGGCCGCCGGCGCTAAGCCTCAGTTCAACTGCACGCTCGCTCCTTGCACCCGGTTCGCGCCCTCCGCCCGGCTCAGGACCTGGGTGCCCCGGATCGTGATACGGCCGTCCGCCGTCATCGTGATCGAGGCTTTGCCGCAGCGGAGCACCACCTCGCGGCGCGCCTCGATGGTGATGCGCCGAACGTCCGCCTCGATCTCTGACACCGGCTGCGCCGCTTGCAGGAGGCCGACCACCAGCACGCCGTCCCCGTCGATCGACGCGATCGCAGCGTCCCGACCGATGTCGGCCGGCGTCAGCGCCACGAGGGTCGAGGCCTCCGCCGTTGCCCCATCAGCGAACGTCACCTGAGGCTGCCCATTGAGACCAAAGCCTGTCAGGCGTGCGCGCAGCAGCCCCGAGAGGAAGGGTCCGAGAGTGCCGTCGTGCATCCTACCCTTCCTCGCCTCTGCGAACCCTTGCCCACCCCGCCCCGAAGCACCTGCCGCCGGCCGGGGCAGGCGCCAGAACTCGGCTCTGGGCGTAGCCAGCCGCCGCCGCGGCCCACGATCCCCATTCGAAGGTCAGCTCAACGCCTGGAACTCGACGCGGCGGTTCTCCGCGGCGTCGGGGTTCGACGGGTCGATCAGGAAGCGCTCACCCAAACCCACGGCCTCGAGCCGGTCGGGCGACAGGCCGCACGTGCTGACGAGGTAGCGCCGGACCTCCTGTGCCCGCAGGAACGAAAGCTGCTCGTTGTAGTCCTCGCTGCCGGCCGCGTCGGTGTAGCCGACGATCCGGAAGAGGTTGATGGGGCTACCCTTCATCACCCGGCAGAGCTGCTCGAGCTTCGGAAGCTGATCGTCGGCCAGGGCTGCGGAGTCGAAGGCGAACCCGATATGCACATCGACCCGGATACCCGTCGGGATGACGACCACCGCATCGGGCCCGAGGTTCGCGTCCAGAGTCGGAGGCGAGGCCGCAGCCACCACGACTTCTTCGCCCGCCGCCACGCCGCCCGAGCCCTCCGCATCGGGAACGCCATCGCTCTGGGGCTGAGCCGGTGCTTGGGCCTGGGTGGTGGGACCTTCGTCTTCGGACTCGGGGATAGACGCAGCGGATTCGTCGACCGGCGAGTCCGAGGTCGTCATGAGGTTCTGGACGTGGACGACCTCGATGCCTCGGGTGGCACCATCGGGATCGAGACTTCGGGAAGCGCCAAGGTCGACGGCAGCGTGAACGCCGTCGCGTTGCGCCAGCCAGCGACTACCGATTTCCTCGTCCGTCATCTCCTGGGCCCGGATCAGACCGGGTACCACGGAGAGGGCAACAAGTGCGAAGGATAAGGGAAGAGGCCGTCGCATTTCGCACCCACCTGGTAGCAAGAAACGCATTACCTTAACGTAAGACTAAGCTATACTTGGCATTGATGCAAACGACAACTTGGGTACGGCGTCCCATGTCAACCTTCGGGGCTGTGTCACCCGGCCAGGTCGCATCGTGACCTCGCCCGTCACACGGGTGCCTTCGGTGACCGCACCCGCGCCGCTTCCGGATGGTGCAGGTCTCACGCACCGAGGCTGTGTTCGGGAACGCAACGAGGATTCGATCCTCACCGACCCTGGCGGAACGCTCTGGGCGATTGCCGATGGCATGGGTGGGCACGGCCACGGCGACGTGGCCTCGGACATCGTCATCGAATGCCTCGCCTCCATCACCGATACTGAGGCCTGGAGCGACCCTGGCGGAAGCCTGGTGACCCAGTTCGAGCGGGCCAACTCGCGCGTGCGCGACCGAGCGCGACAGCTCGGGTCGCCAGGCATGGGTGCGACCGCCGTGGCGCTGGTCGTCCGGCAGGCACTCGCCAGCGTGGCCTGGGTTGGCGATTGCCGGGCCTATCTGTGCCGACGCGGCGCCCTGCGGCTCCTGACCCGTGACCATACGCTGGTGCAGGACCTCATGGATCAGGGCGAGATCAGCTCCGAGGAAGCGGCCCTCCACCCCGAGTCGCATGTCGTCACACGGGCCATCGGCGGCGGCCCTCGGGTCGAGGTGGACGTCGTCCGCGTGCCCCTCTTCGCCGAGGATTGGCTGCTCCTGTGCAGCGACGGGCTGACCGGATGCCTGTACGAGGAGCGCATGGTGATGGCTCTGACCACGCCGATGTCGCCTCAGGATGTCTGCCGGCAACTCCTGGCCGACGCCCTGGAGGTCGGCGCGCCCGACAACGTCTCGGTGATCGCGGTCCACATGCGGGGAGCTTGAGAGTGCGGCGGGGCAGCCTTACGGGGGCGGTTGTCATCGCCATAGGCCTCGTGGCCGCCGCCATCGCTTTCGGCATCCTGACCTCGCTCCTCGACAGCGCCGACTCCACGACGGACACTCGACTCCAGCGGATCGAGGACGCCCTGGCCGCCGCGGATCGGGAGCGGACCGGGCTGGTCGAGGGACTGGCGACGGCGCAGGCCGAGATCGCCCGACTGCGGGAGGATCTGAGCCTCGTGGCGAATGGGAACGCGACGACGTCCCGAGCCTCCGAGCGAGCCCCTGAGACAGCCCCGGAGACCGCCCCGGAGGGGAACAGCCTGCCCACCGCCTCGGATACGGACGCCAGTGGGAACCTTGAGGCGCCCAGCGAGACCGTCGAGCCTACCGAGCCCGTGAACGTGTCCAAGGATCGTTTCAACCGGGGAATCACGTCGCCCGGCAATTCGGTGCTGATCGATCTCCTCGGGCGTCCGAGGGAGAATCTCTCGTCCGACTGCCAGGAGGTGACGAACTCAAGGCTCGCTTCGCTGCTGAAGACCCGCGAGATCGGGCCGATCAGGGCCACCATGCTGCGTCCCGCCCTGGATAGCCTCGAACGCGTATTGGACAGGTTCAAGCAGAGCGACCCGGACCTCTACGCCAAGCTCGGCACGGCGGGAGGGTTGTGTCCCCGCTTCGTCCGCGGCTCGACCACTCGCATCTCGAACCACTCCTGGGGCACCGCCATCGACCTCACGCTAGAGGGCGTGACCGACAACATGGGCGACGACGACACCCAGTTCGGGTTGGTGCCCTTGGCGGAATACTTCAACGAAGAAGGCTGGTTCTGGGGTGCCGGGTACCAAAGCCGCGAGGACTCGATGCATTTCGAGGTGGGTGAGGAGACGCTCCGTGACTGGGCGGCCCAAGGCGAGTTCGACTAGGGCGGACGCCGTGACGCCGCTCGGGCAAGGTCGGACCGCCTACGACCAGGCCGCGCAACCCGTCCTGCTGTTCGCCGAGCACCTTGCGGAGGAGCGCCACGTCCTCGACCCGCCGCACCTGCTGCGAGAGGCGCGATCGCGACTCGATCGCTTTGCGGACGATCTCGGGGCCGCACGGGTGCCGCGCGCGACGATCGCGCCCGCTCGGCTCGCGCTTGGGCTCGTGCTCGACGAGGCGGCGCGCGGCAACCGCACCATACCACGTCGCGAATGGTCGGCCGGCGCTCACCGCCTTCTCTACGAGGGCGAGGACATGTCGCCCGGGCGAGTCCGGGACTTCGCGGCGCGGGCCGAGGCGGCAGGCCCCGCCTTCGCAGACGTCGCCATCTTTCTCAGGGCCTGCCTCGCACGGGTGGAGGAAGCGCGGACCCACCTTGAGCAGGCCGGGCCCGATGGCTGGGGCGGGCTGCTGGTTGCTGCGGTCCTCGGCTTCGCCTTCCTCGTGCTGGCCTGGACGCTTCATGCCGAATGGTCGTTCCATCGGGACACGGCTCGCGCCTTCGCGATCGAGGCCGTGCAGATCGGCCTCGACCGTAGCGGGTCGATCCCCGACTTGCCTGCCCGCCTCGACCGGCTTGCGGCCGCGGTGCGGCGAGTGGACGGCTCGCTGGAAAAGGCGCCGATCCATCTCTTCTCGGATCGCCTGGGGTTCGACGCCGGCAGGATGGCCCATGCTGCCGAGGCCGAGGCCATCGCGCGGCACGTCCCCCGCGGTGCTTGCCAAGGCCATCGACAGCGCCCTCGCGAGCGAGGGAGACAGTGCGGCGGTCTACGACACGGTCCGGGCTTGGGATATCCTTTCGGGTGCCGCGGGCTGGAACCCAGGCTTCCTTCAAGGCTGGCTGACCGCGCGACCCGACCTGCTCCCGGATCTGCAAGGGCTCGCACCGTACGTCGCGATGCTCACCCAACCCTCGGTCGCCCTGCCCCAGCCGGACGGGGAGTTGCTGGCCCAAGCGCGCGAATTGGCCGCCGAAGCTCCGGAGGTGGACCGAGCCTGGATCGAGCTGATCCGCTCGCCTGGCATGACGGCGCTAGCGCCGTGGCGGCCGACCGACGAGGTGCCCGACCTTTCGAGTCTCGCGGTGCGCCATTCGGGGCTGCCCATCGAAACGCCCATTTCCGGTGCCTTCACGATGCCGGGCTGGGTCTTCGCCCGCAATGGCGGCGCGGAGTCGGCCGTGGAGACGACCCGGAGCGAGGCCCGGCGGATGTTCGGGGCGAGCGACCCGCCAGACCCCCATATGGCGGACGCAGTGTTGGAGCGACTGCAACGGGAGACCCTGGTCACCTGGCGGCAGTTCCTCGCCGATCTGCGCGTTCGTCCCTTCGATCGGCCGGAGGCCGGCGTCCTCGTCTCGGGCCTGCTCGCGCGGGGGGACTCGCCGCTCAACGTGCTCCTGACCAAGGCTTGGGCCGAGGTGGGCGGCACGGATCGGAGTCGCCCCCAGCCTCTCCAGATCCGCATTGCCACTGAATTCGGCCCGACCATTCAGTATCTGGAGGAAGGCCGGCTTGACGAGGTGTCGTCGCTCTTCGCCGCGCTCAACGCGACGCTCGGCGCGCGCGATCTGGACCCTGACCTGCGCACCGAGCGCCTGATCAGCTTCCAGGACCGCGCCGCTTTGATCGTGGCGCCGAGGCAGGCTCCCCCGGTGGTGGTCCAGATGGTCGAGGACGTGCTCGCCCAGACCACGGTCCCCCGGGTCCAGCAGATCGCCAATCCGGTGACGCAGCAGTGGCAGAGAGAGGTTTTCGATCTCTGCCGACAGGTCACCGAAAGGCGCTTCCCCTTCGACCTGGCAGGCGAGGACGCCGATCCAGCCGCATTCGCGGCCCTGCTTGGACCCGATGGAGCCATCGAGCGCTTCTTCCACAGCAGGGTCGAGCCCGACATCGATACGTCCGTCTCCCCCTGGCGCTGGCGCCCCGAGGCGCGCTTCTCGGGCCTTTCGCCCGATAGCGTCGAGGTTTTCGAGAAGGCCCGAGCGGTGCGGGCCGCCTTCTTCGGCCCTTCCGGACGGCTGGGGACCGAGGTCACCCTGGCGGCCCTGGCCGAGAGAGGACAAGCAGTCGTGAGCCTGGGCGGGGCCAGCGCAGGGGTGGGGGCGAACCAAGAGGCCGCATCGCTTGGCTGGCCAGGCCCCGACCCCCAGGCCGGCATCGCCGTCGCCTTCCAGCAACAGGCCGCAGGTTCCAGCATCACCCAGCTCGGCCCCTGGGGCTTCCTCCGCCTGATGGGCGGGCTGCGGCTGCGCGAGCGTGATGGCGGCCAGCGGTTCCTCGTGGACCTCCGATCCGATGCGGGGCGGCTGTTCCTCGAGATGTCCTTTCCGTCGGCGGCCAACCCGGTCGCAGGCCTGAGCGCCGTGAAGGGCTTCTCGTGTCCGGCCGACCTGTGACTTTCCAGGGCCGAACCGGCTCGGCATGCGCTATCCTGCGTCCCATGCGTCCCCCTTGGGCAGCCGTCGTCGGAAGGAGTAACCCGTGACCGACCGCGAGATCATCCTCAAGTCCCCGCTCGACGCCGACAGGCTCCTCTTCGCGGCCCTCGATGGCCAGGACGAGATCAGCCGCTGCTTCGCCTTCGAACTCGAGATGGTGAGCCCGGACCCGGAGATCGAGGCGTCGGAGCTCCTTGGGAAGCCCGTCACCATCTCGATCGGCCGGGATGAGGCTCCGAAGCGGCACCTCAATGGCATCGTCTCGGACTTCGGCTTCGTGAGCCTGGCGGAAGGCTTCGCCCGCTACCGAGCCACGATCCGGCCGACCCTGTGGCTGTCGTCGCTGTCCACCGGCAACCGCATCTTCCAGAACAAGAGCGTGGTGCAGATCGTCGAGGACGTCCTCAAGGACTATCCGCAGGTGAAGTTCGAGAAGCGGCTTCGGAAATCCTATCCGCCGCGCGAATACTGCGTGCAATACGGAGAGAGCGATCTCGACTTCGTCCAGCGGCTCCTCGAGCACGAGGGGATCCTCTACTTCTTCGAGCATTCCGAAGGCGACCACCTGCTCGTGCTTGCGGACGAAAGCGGACGCCTCGAACCCGCCGAGGGACTCGACACGCTTCGCTGGCAGCCGGACGAGAGGGCGAACTTCCAGGATGGGGACTTCATCGTGCAATGGACGGCCACCGCCGCCGTCCGTACGCGGTACTATGCCCATACCGACTACGACTTCGAGAAGCCCTCGGCCAACCTCTTCACCAAGGCCACCGCACCCACGAGCATGGGGAACGACAAGACCGAAGCCTACCACTATCCCGGTAACTACCTGGAGTTCGGTCGCGGCGACAGCCTGAGCTCGGTCCGCCTGCAGGAGATCCAGGCCCCACGACAGACGGCCGAGGCTCGAGCGACCGCACCGGGGCTCTACGCGGGCGCGACCTTCACGCTCACCGACTTCCCCCGCGAGGCCGAGAACGACGCCTACCTGATCCTTCGGACGCGCTACCGGATGTGGGACGGCCAGTACCGGACCGGGATGCGGCAGGCCGGCATGAGCCGGGCCGACGTCGGATGCGAGATCGCGGTCGACCTCCAGCCGGCCTCCCTGCCCTTCCGGCCCGCGCGGCGAACGCCGCGGCCCCTCATGAAGGGCCCCCAGACCGCCGTCGTGGTCGGTCCCGCCGGCGAGGAGATCTTCACCGACAAGTATTCCCGCGTGAAGGTCCAGTTCCATTGGGACCGACTCGGGAAGAAGGACGAGAACTCGTCCTGCTTCGTGCGGGTCAGCTCCGTCTGGGCGGGATCGGGGTGGGGCTTCATCCAGATCCCGCGCATCGGCCAGGAGGTCATCGTCGACTTCCTCGAAGGGGACCCCGACCAGCCCATCATCACCGGGCGGGTCTACAACGCCGAGCAGATGCCGCCCTACGGCCTGCCCGCCAATGCCACCCAGTCGGGCTGGAAGTCGAACAGCTCCCTGGGCGGCGGCGGGTGGAACGAGTTGCGCTTCGAGGACAAGAAGGGATCGGAGGAGGTGTATTTCCAGGCCGAGAAGGATCACAACGAGCTCATCAAGAACGACGAGAGCCGCAACATCGGCCACGATTGGAAGGAGGACGTGGGCCACGACGCGACGCAGGCCGTGGGTCACGACCGGGCCGAGTCGGTCGGCAACGACAAGTCCACCAAGGTCGGCCGTCACCGGACGGTGGACATCGGCGCGAACGACACCGAGCACGTCCATGCGAACCGCTCGCTCACCGTGGATATCGACGAGACCATCCACGTCGTCGGCAACTCCACGGAGAACATCGACAAGCTGCACACCCAGATCGTCGGCATGGCGCAGACCGTTCTGGTCAAGGCCGCCCGCAGCGACACCGTGGCCCTCGAGGAAGCGCGAGTCGTCGGCATGGACCAGACCAACGCCATCGGCGTGAGCCGCAGCGTGACCGTCGGCACCAGCCAGTCGCACAGCATCGGAACCGACGACTCGACCACGGTGGGCGGGGGCCAGACCTTCCAGGTCGGCAAGGACCACGCCTCGGCCATCGGCGGCAACCAGAACCTGAACGTCGCGGGCGATCAGGCGACCCAGGTCGATGGCGGGCGAATGGTGAAGGTGGGCAAGGACCAGGGCCACGACGTGACCGGCAACATCGCGGTGAAGTCCGGCAAGAAGATCGTCATCGAGGCGACCGACGAGATCACCCTGAAGTGTGGTGACGCGACGCTCGTGATGAAGAAGGACGGCACCATCTCCACCAAGGGCAAGGACATCACGCTCGACGGCAGCGGCAAGATCACCGGCAAGGCCGGCGGCGACATGGTGCTCAAGGCGTCCAAGATCAACCAGAACTGAAAAGGACCGAAAGGGCGGGGTCCGGCTCGGTCGGGTCGGCGGCCCGTGGCGCCTGTCCTGCGGTCCAGAGAAGGAGTGGCGCGTCGGGCCCGAGCCGGACCATGCTTGGCCGTGGCAGGGCGTCCAGGGCGCGCCAGAGGTCATCGCCACCGACGGCTCCGCTCTTCGCTTCGATCAAGAGGGGAAGGACGCCGTCGCACCAGCGGTCGATGTCGACGGTCGAGGGCGCGAAGGGCAGCACGACCAGAGCAGTGAAGGGAAAGGACCGTCCGGCGGCGTCTCGACTTGGCGCCACCAGGCCCGAGGCGGTCTGGCCACCCGAAACGAGCCGGAACCGCAGCCCGCCTGCGGGCCAAGGCTCGGCCAACGCGGCGAGATGGCGCGTCACCCAGGCGTCCCAGCGGGCCCGGAAAGCATCGGGCAGGCCACGCGAGATGAAATCGCCCGTCGCGGGCAGCTTTCCCCAGAGGCCGACATAGCCCTCCCGGCTCAGAACCTCTCCGGGCACTGGAAGCCTGCGAACATCTGGAGGTCCAGCGGGTTCTCCACGCTGGACGCGCGAAGGTCGTAGGTCGCCGCATGGGCGCCGTGCGAGAGCCGCAGCCGAAAGACCTCCGGCAGCTCGGTGGGCGAGAGCTGGTTCTCGTGCACGAGGCGCAGGAAGGCCCAGGCCCCCCGTCTCCGTGGTGATCTCCTCGGTCGAGCCGTCGAGCGGGGTGAAGGAGAGCGAGACGAGGTTCGTCCCGTCCGTTCCGGGCCAAGTCATCGGCATGGGCCGCGTGGCCGCGTTGAAGTAGACGAGCAACTGGCCGTCGACGTTCAGCGTGACCCGGGCCGCGTTGGCGGACAGGTCCTTGGGCTCGAGCGTGAAGGCGATGACCGGGCCCAGGCCGCCCGGGAAGAGCGCATCGCGGATCGAGCGCGCCTTCTCGAAGGGCTGCAGGGTCTCGGGCGGCAGGCCAAAGTCCGCGCGCCACAGCCAAGGGCGCGTGGTGGTATTCACGTAAGGCAAGAGAAGGTTGTTCGTGAACTCGTCGAAGATGCCGCCGGGCCCGAAGAGGCGCTGGAAGTCCGCCACCGTCACGTCGATGGTGCTGGCCTGGTCGAACGGGTAGCGTCCATCCGTCGCCGAATGGCAGAACGGCAGCACATCCGCCTGGAGATGCGCGTTGAGCTCGGCCACCATGGCCTCGCGCGTGATCTCGCTGGTGTCCTGGGCGATCCCGGCGATCCAGTCGTCGATGGGGTCGGGCAGCCCCACCGCCACGTCGGCGACCGCGCCGACCAGCTCGCCCAATCCCCCACGTTCCTGCAACGTCTTGTTGGGATCGTCGCCCACCTTGACGGTCTGCAGCTCGTTGGCCAGCGCCGCCAGGGCGGCCACCACGTCGTCGATCAGCGGCGGCTGGTCGTCCACGGAGTCGATCACGCCCTTCAGGGGACGGAAATGCGTGGCCACCTCCTCACCCGGCTGGGGCGCCTCCGCATCGTCGCCCTCGCCGGCACGGGAACGAGGCGCGAGCCGGTCCGTGCCAGCCGCCCAATGGTGCCGAGACGCTTGATGGCAGGGCCAAGCACGCCCGAGGGCACGGCGGAACCCTCCTCACCCTCGGCCGCCTCGGCCTCGACGCGGGTGAGGTCGGTCTCGTCCACCACCGCGCGCAGCAGGCGCTTGAGGGCGCTGTTCTCGCTGGCCAGATCCTTGAGGTTCTCGGTCGCGACCGTCAGGTCCGTCAGGGGCGCGAGGCGGATGTCGCGCAGGAAGCCGTCCCATTGGGCGATGAAGTCCTGCTCGTAGAGCCGCAGCATCTCGGCCTGGAGCACGTCGGCGTCCGCCTCGGCGCTCTCCTCGCAGCCGCCGGCGAAGACCAGACGGTCGATCGCGGCCTGCGCCGCCACCTCGGGCAGCAGCGGCAGGATCGTCCCGTGGAATCCCTCATAGGTGTAGGCGCCCGCGAGGCCTGCGTTCAGGGATGCACCTGAAAGGCGAGTGAACACCTTGGCCCCATTGGGGCCCGTCACCTGCGCCGGCGTCCACTTCGGGAGCCTTGCGACGGCTGGGTCCGACATGAGCGCGTTGTAGGCTCGACGGGCAAGCGGAACCTGGCACAGGCTTTCGAGAGCGACGGCGACCAGCTTCTGGTCGGGTTCGATCTTGGTCTCCTCGCTCGCCAGGAGGTCGAGCGCGTCGAGCTGAAGCTCGAGGGCCGAGTCGGTGGGGAAGGGGTTGATCGGCGCCGCCTCCGGAAGGACGTCCTGCCACCAGGCCGCGGCGAAGTCGCGATCATAGGGTCCGAGGCCCGTCATCATGAAGTAGGTCTTGAGGGCATTCAGCAGGAACTCGGGATCGCGAATCCGCGCCCAGATGGTGGCCTCCAGAAGCGCCGCCATCCGGGGTTCCAGGATGTTGGAAAGGGCCCTCTCGTAGGCGATGCGCTCCGCCTGCTGAAGCTCGGGCTGGGCCGTCGGGCCCAAGGAGGTCAGCGGGTGCACGGGCACGGCGACGGAGGCTGCCTGGACCTTGCCCACGGCCTCGAGCGCGACGTCCAGGTCGAGCGGGTCGGTCGGAGCCTGTCGGACCGCGACGTCGGCCAAGCTCGCCTGGAGGCCGGTCAGCAGGCGCTTCTGCTCGTCGATGAAGGCCGAGTAGCGGCTGAACGAGAAGGCGAAGGCTGCGGCCAGGCAGGCCGTGACCAGCACCGCTCCGGCAAGCGTGCCACGCCACATCCACTTGCGCCGCTCCTCGGCCCGCAGGTCCAGGATGCCGAGGCCCGACTCGCGGAAGATGACGTCGGTCAGGACACGACGGAGGAAGAAGGACCTCTTGTCGCCCCGCCGCGCGGGGGCGGCCGCCTGGACGGGCAGGCCGAAGCCCTCGGCCAGCTCCGTCACCAGGCGGTCGATGGGCGAGCCTTCCTGGGTGGCCGAGGTCAGGTAGATCCCCCTGAGCCAAGGCGCCTCGTCGTAGCGCGTCTCGCCGAAGACGGCGTCGGTCAGGAGCTTGAGCGGCGCGTCGAGCCGCAGGAGCTGGGCCGGAAAGCGGAAGATCTCCGCCCGCTGCGCCAGGGGCACGTCGCTGGCCAAGCGCCCGGCGAGCCGTGCCTCGGCACGGGCGGCAAGGGCCTGGAGCTCCCGTTCGACGGTGACGCTGTCGACGCCGCCCTCCACGGGCAGCGTCGTGCCCCAGACCTGCTCGCGTTCCTCCGTCGTCATCTCCTCGAAGAAGGCTTCGAACCCCGGGACGAGGTCGAGCTTCGTCACGAGCAGATAGACCGGCAGATGCATCGCCAGTTGATCGCGCAGCTCGGCGAGGCGCTTGCGGATCTCCCGTCCATGGGCGCGCAGATCCTCCTTGGGGCCAAGCAGCTCGCGCACGGAGATCGCGACGATGACGCCGTTGAGCGCCCGGCGCCCGCGGTGCTTCTTGAGGAGGTTGAGAAAGCCCGCCCATTCCGCGGCGTCGGCTTCAGGGTCGCTCCCCTGCTCGGTGTAGCGGCCGGCCGTATCCACCAGGACCGCGTCGTCGGTGAAGAACCAGTCGCAGTTGCGCGTGCCGCCGACCCCCTTCAGGTCGTCCGAGAGGTCGACGGGGAAGTGCAGGCCCGACTGGCGGAGTGCCGTCGTCTTGCCGGTGCCGGGAGGCCCGATGATGATGTACCAAGGCATCTCCCGGAGGAAGCGGCGGCTGCCGAGCTTCGAGCGCTTCATCTCGTTCAGGATCGCCTGGAACTTCGTGTTGATCTCGCCCACCGCGCCCTCGCCGGGCTTTGGCGGGGTTGGCGCGGGGCGGGCCAACTCGGTCACGAAGACCTGGTTCGCCCGGGCCGCGCGGAGCTGCCCGATCAGGATCGAGAAGAGCCACAGGATCACCACGACGCCGATGGCGATCAGCCGTGCCGTCTCGGTCTCGAGGGGCACGAGATCCCCGATCTTCACGATCGCGCCGAACTGCCAGATCAGGAGGCAGAGCAGGACCACGCCGATGAACGTCCAGAGCCGACGGGAGAAGAGGAAGCGGAACACGGATTTCAGGAGCCGCATGTCAGAGCCTCTTCTCGATGCGGATCTCGACCCGGCGATTCTGGGCGCGCCCCTCGGCCGTCGCGTTGTCCGCGACCGGCTCCGTGTCCGCTAGCCCCTCCACATGCAGGAGCTCGGCTGGCACGCCTGCCTGGACCAGGAGATCGGCGATGGCTTGGGCCCGCGCCTCGGACAGGCCCTGGTTCGTCGCGAAGGGATTGCTCGACTGCACCGGCACCGAATCCGTGTGCCCGATCACGGTGACCCCGCCGATGACATCGACGTTCGCCGCGACGGTTCGGCCGATGGATGCCACCAGGGGCAGGTAGATGTCGTTGAGGTCGGCCCGCGCCGACCGGAACAGCGAGGGTTCCGTGCCGCGCAGGACGAGCACGGCCAGCGACACGTCCTCCCGCCCGGTGAGCGCCCCGGACAGGTCGGCCGGCGCCGCGGCCTGGAACTCGGGCCAGAGGTTCAGCATGACGGGCTGGACGACCGGAGGCGGCTCGACGATTTCGGCCTGCGGCGCGACCGGCGTCTCGCGGACGGGTCGGAAGATGCCGGCGCGCTCGGGCGGCGGGACGAGGCGGGCCAGGGTGTAGAGCTGCTCGGCCCTGTCGGAGAGGCGCATGCCCAGGCCGACATGTATGGCCGCGACGACCGCGACCGCCCCGAGGCCGATGGTCCAGAGCGGCACCGCGAAGCGGCGGGGCACGTCGGGGGCGTCCACCCCTTCCCAATGCGGCGACAGCGGCGCCCGCTCGGCATCCGCGCTGCGCAGGAGGCGGGCGGTGGCGGTGCGGGCTTGGAGGAGCGCGCCCTGCATCTGCGATCCCTCGACGCGGTAGCGGCCACGGAAGCCCAGGGCGAGGCACGCATGCGCCAGCTCCAAGAGCTGCGGATCGCGCTCGGGATAGCGCTGGAGCTCGGCCAGCTTCTCGAAGAAGCGGCTCCCGGCGTCGACCTCGCCGGACAGCGAGACGACGAGCGGCTGGCGCGGCCAGTCGCCGTGGCCTCCCCAGGGCGTGTTGATCGCGAGGTCGTCGATCAGCGCGGCCACGAACCAGGCTCCCTGGTCGGCCCGGGACAGCGGCACTCCCGCCGCCACGGCGGCATCGCGCGTCGTCGATCAGGTTGTCGAGGAGCCTGACCCGGAGCGTCTCCGCGCTGGGCGGCGGGGCGGCGCGCTCGAGCTCGGGGGCGATCTCGAGGAGCGGCGCGAAGGCGGCGATCAACGGGTTCGGGTGGGCCCTAGCATGGCGTACGGGCGGCGCCGTTCCGCTTTGGGAGCCGTAAGGCTCCGCCCTGGAGGGCGCGGAGTAGCTCCCCGACCGGGTAGGCTCGGTCCTCGCTGATGGCGTGGCGGGCTGGGCCCGTCGGCCGGTCGGGCGGATGCGGGTGCGCCCGGCGTCGTTCATCAGGCCGAAGGGATCATCCGCGTCGCTCATGTCGTCACTGGCTCACCGCGTAGCAGTCGATCTCGGGCTGGCGTTCGAGCTGCCCCGACACGCCGATGACGAAGCCCGGCGACTCGAGGATGTGGGCCCAATGCTCGGATTTCCGGTCCAGCTCCAGGCAGAGCCGATCGCCATCGTAGGGTATCTCCTTCGGCTGCGAGTGCAGCGGCCGGAGCGGGATGCCGGGGAGGCGCGAGCGCCAGAGCTTCTCGAACTCGTCGGCGGCGCCGACCGTGGCCTGGTCGACGAAGATGCGACGCAGCATCGCCTCGGACATGTCCGACCCCACCCGCAGGACGATCCGGCTGTTTCGCACGACGTCCGGGTTGTCGATGCGCACCTTCCAGATGTTCTGGGTATGGACCATGACCGGCAGCACGCGCGTCTTGGGCTCGACGTGGCGCAGCGACAGGATGAGCGAGCGCAGCGTGTCCGCGAGGGCTGCGAAGGCGGGCTCCGGATCCTCGTGGACATAGGGAGCGAGTTCCGAGAGCAGGCGGGACGAGGACCCATAGGTCGCCATCCGCCCCGCGATCCCAGCGAGCTCCATGTAGAGATCGGACGGATGGTAGAGGTCTTGCGCCGCCATGTGGGCCACGCGGGGCCGCGCCGCGTTGGCCAGATCCAGGACCAGAAGGTCCTCCAGGCTTCGGCCCGCGCCGCCCAGGATGAGCCGACTGCGTGCCTCGGCGATGCGCTCGAGGCCCAGGGCGACCTCGGCCGCGAAAGCCGCGTACCATGGCACCGCGCCGGTGCGCAGCGCCGGGGCCAGGAAGCCGGGCGCCAGCCGCACCGAGCCGTCGGCCGCGAGCCCCTCGACCCGGGCAACCGGCATCGTGACGTAGCCCGCGGCATCCTCGCCAGGCGGGAAGAGCCGGGGCACGAGGCGCGCCACCTCGATCTCGGCGGCCTCGGCGCCACCCTGGACCGCATCGCGCACGGTCACCAGTTCGCCTCGGTAACGGGCTCCGCCCGACGCGGCATGGGCTGGCTCGGTCGAGGGCGTGCCGGATGCCTCGACCGGGATGCCGATCCGGGCGAGGCCTACCGCCCCGTCGCGGCGGACCGCCACCACCTCGGGCGGGAGCGCGCCGGACGGGACGGCGAAGGGCGTGCCGTCGGGAAAGATCCCGCTCGCCTCAGCGATCCCGATGCGCCCCGCCTGGAGCGCGCCCTCGTCGAGCGAGAGCGCCGAGAAGCCCCAGCCCTGGAGGTGCGCCGCCCGCAATGCGCCGCGCACCTGACCCTCGGTGAAGCGGTCCTGCTGCTGGAAGTGCTGGGTGCGAAGGAACAGGCCCTCCGACCAGACGACCCTGTTGGCCTCGTCCATGCCGCCTCAGGCCGCGCTCACGGCCACGCCCGACGCGGTGACGGCAACCGCGAGGTTCGCGCTCTCGCCCGGCGTGACGGGCGTGACCACGCGGAACGCCTTGCCTGCGGGATCGCGGAAGCCGCCCAGGATGCCGAGCGCCGTGGTGGCCGGGTCAAGGGGGATCGTCGTCGATGCGGACGCGCCCGGCGCCAGCGTCACCTGGGTCGCGGACACCAGATCCCCGCCCAGCGCGGTCTCGGGCGCCTGGAGCGCGAAGAAGTCCGCTCCCTCGAAGGCGCCCGTGGCCCGCAGTTGAAGCACGGTCAGCGTGAGCGGCCGGTCCGCGCCGTCGGAACCCGGATTCATCCCGGTCGCACCGGTGGCCGTGATGGTGGCGAC
>NZ_KK088575.1 GCF_000600335.2 Rubellimicrobium mesophilum DSM 19309
CCTCCAGCATCAGGCGTCGCCAACGATAGAGCAGGTTCGGAGCCACGCCATTGCGGCGCGCCACCACCGAGATGCTGGATCGCTCGTCTAGGGTCTCTTCGACGATCCGCAGCTTCTCGGCGCCACTCCAGCGACGGCGACGGCCACCGTCGGTGATGATCTCAACGTCAGACATAAGCACGTGCTTAGGGCTGTCCCTAAGCCTCCATGGTCATGCCCAGGTGTCCGGTCAAAATGGGGGCCAGTTCAGTCACCAAGGAGTGCCTCGCGGCCTTGGTCGACACCTCAATCTCGGGACAACGGGTGGCACGGGAGCTGACGGCCCTGGTTGAGCGCCGAGGCAAGCCCGGCCTCATCGTCAGCGATCATGGCACCGAGTTCACCTCGAACGCGATGCTGACCTGGTCAGAGGAAGCCAAGGTGCCTTGGCATTTCATCGCACCCGGTAAACCCATGCAGAACGGGATCTGCGAAGCGTTCAGCGGCCGCATGAGGGACGAATTGCTCAACGAGACCCTGTTCTTCGGCCTCGACCACGCCCGGTCGGCCGTCGCGCGCTGGGTGGCGGACTACAACCTCGAGCGGCCCCACTCAGCTCTGGGCTACCAAGCCCCAGCCATCTACGCCGCCCAACTCACCGCAATGGGCGATCGGCTCCGCCACTCTGACCCGCTGCGCCGCTCGCCCATTGCTGCCCCCGGCGCCCACGCGCCAATCTCAACCCAGAACTCCGGCTTCACATGGATGAAGGTCGGGGGTCACAGCACCCTGGCCGAGGTGCTGGAGCAGGTCGAGCTCTTCACCGACCAGAGACCCCGCCTTGCCGTTGTCGACCGCGTCTATCGTGGCTATGGCGTCGAGGGCACGCAGGTCCTGATCAGCGGCACCCGCCGCGGGTTAACCTCGGCCCTGGCGAAGGCGCTCCGACACCGTTCCAGCATCGAGCCCGAGATCGGCTACTTGAAGACTGACGGCCGGCTGTTGCGATGCGCCCTCAAGGGCATCAGGGGCGACGCCATCTTCGCCGTGCTCTGCGGCTGCAGACACAACCTCTGCAGGATCTTCGCCCACATCCGGGCTTGGCTTCCCCGATCCTGGCCGCCATCCCGACCCTCATCCAGCCGACACCTTTACTCAATGGCCTGATCAAGTTGTTCAGGGTGGCCTCAGCAGGGCGGAAGCTTGCGATGCGGCGGCACGAGCTCAGCGATGCGCAATGGACGTTGGCCGCAGACCTCGTGCTCCGCCCTGGGCGGCGACGTGGCGGGCACTGGCAGGACTACCGGTAAGTAGCGAACGGACTGGGGCAGTCGCCGGCGGAATGCCGGTGGCCACACATCGACAGCCTGTACCACGTCCAAGGACAGCATTGGCAGGGAGATGGTCGGACCGTCGGCCGGTAGTCCGGAAGCTCGGTCCAAGAAACGGCGCCCCGATGGCGACGCTTTCATCGGAAACGGATCGCGCGGAGTTCCATCTTGGTCACGTGGCCCGCTGGTGGGACCGAATACGTTTCCGCAGACTGATCGCACCCCGGTCTCACAAACCCGTTCGCAGGCGGGCCATAACCTTTGAGCAGCCGGTTCTCGAACGTGAGATCCGCCACGATCTCCTTCAGGGCACTCGCCTCATGGCGCAGGCTCTTCACCTCGTCGGAGGCTACGATGAACCAGACATCCTCCTCTCACGAAAGACCCGGGTCTGTCTCATGAGCGCTAGACCGGGGCAATCGAACTGTTCGAGGCTTTGGAGGCTTTGCTTTCAGCCATGCGAGTCGCTCGACCTTATGGGGTTTGCCGAAGCGCGCGAGCGTCCCAGCTTTGTGCTGCCGAGTGTAGCGATATATCGGATCCTGGATGAACTCCACTTCCCAGGACCAGCACTGATCAAGCAGCGGATACATCAGCGCCACGTCCGTGCAAGTCTCAAGCCACCGGCCATGTTGGTCGAGAAGGTCCTCCTCGGTTACCGCGTCGTAGAGCCAACGTCGGAACGTCCGCAGAGCCGTGGCATTAAATAGCTCGACTTCGCGGATGAGCTGCCCGTCGATCTCCTCGGCAGTGTAGAAGGGTTGCGGATTGCGCTGGCCGTACTGGTCGTGCCAATTTCCCAAGGTCATTAAGCAATCTCGGTTTCGAAGATAGCGCTGCGCGACCACCCTCAACGCATCTGGCTCCAGCGCATCGTCCATGTCGACCAGAACAACAATCACGTTCGGATCGTCAACCGAGCGGATCCCCACATGGCGGGTGAAGGCAGGGCCGGCATTCTCACTGATACGGAACAGGCGCGCGCTGGGCAGGAGCGGTGAGCCGGCCAGCTTTTGGTAGGTGCCGTCATCGGAGCCGTCGTCGACCAGCGTGATCGCGTAGCTGAAGGGCCCAGGCCGCTGCTCCGCGATCGAACGCAGGCAGCTATCGACGTAATTATGGCAGTTCCAGCCGTTGACGATGATGTGAAACCTGATCGGCTCCTCTGGCCGCTGCGCGGCGGGACGTCCTGGGGCAGCGACGGTCGTAATGCCTCTGCGCTGGGGAATTACCTCCAGATTGGGCGGCGGCTCGACCTCACGGAGGGAGATCCCAGCAGATGCCAGGGTGTCGGCGTCATAGCCCAGCGCCAGATGCGCTTCCATGCGGCGACGGATGTGTCCCCCCTGTCTGACGGGCGCAATGATCCGGTCGTAGGTGCCCGAACAGAGCTCCGGCTCCTGGCGCGCCTCATCAAGAGGCGACTGCTCGGAACGCTCGTAGGTTTGCAACCAATCACGCGGCCTGGGCACACAGAAGAGCGGAACCTCCTGTCGGGCGGCCGCCTCAGCTAACCGCGCATCGCATATCCCTGGACCGCCGAAGTCGTTCAACGACAGTTGCAGCGTTGAGTTGTGCCAGACTGCAGACCCCGTACTGACCACGTCCACGAACTGGCCAGGATGATGATCCTGGAAATGGGATGCTGGCCGCTCCTTCACGTCGCCATGGTCCTGCTCAGGGAATATCGCCCCATGAGCGCCGACGACGCAGGTGCGCCCCAACATCTCCACATAGTGAATCATCCACGCGGCGTAATCGGGCGGATAGATGAGGTTGTCGTCCAGCACGAGGACGTAGGCGTCGCCTCCTTTGGGAAAGCTGCAGTACTTTCTGTTATCCCACAGGTCTCCGCCGGTCGCCCCTCCCAGCGTCACGCGGATCTTCGGGTCCTCTGCGAAATCCGGGACCTCGTCGTAACCATTCAGATAGAGCATAAGCTCATCGAGTTGCGGCAGGATCGTGACCAATGTCGCCTTCAGGCTCTCCCGTCGCGCAGGGAAGCTCGTCATGGTCCCGACCCTCTTCTGGCCCAACGAGGGGGAGGCGTTCTGTCCGGGTCCCCCAAGCAGGAAGGGACGGTCGACCTGCGGAAACTCGATGCGCATCGCGCTCGCCCGCCCTTCCGGTGTGGGCATGTTCGCTTCCTGCCAAGCGGTGAAGGCGTCTGCGTAGTCTTTGCGCACGGGCGAGATCGCGGCAGTCAGGACCCCCTGCTCGACCGCGAAGACTTGGCTGCCCTCACGGGTCGTAAGGGACTCCTGCGTTGCGCGCGCGAAGTAGAGTTCGTCGGGCAGGTCAATTACGGCTCCATTCCCGTAAGTTCGCTGGAGGCGCAATCGAAACTCCGCATCTCCACCGAACCGGACGCTGTCGTACCAGCCGACCCGGTCAAGGATGCTGCGCCGCCAGAGGAGGCTTGCCTCGCAGGGCTTCGGACTGCTGATGGGCATTCGGAGGTCAGCCGTCCAGCTTCGGTGGGCGCAGCGGGACGCGACGGCGCCCGGCATCGACTTGAGCGTGTCGATTTGCCGGGCGATCCGGTCGAGCGACATGATGTCGTCGCTATCGAGGATGGTGATGAACGTGCCGCAGGCGTGCAGGACTCCGATGTTGCGCGCGTAATAGCAACCGAAGTTGCGCAGGAGGGAGATAACATGCACGTTAGGCAGATCCACGGCAAGCCGCTGGGCCAGAGCAACCGAGCCGTCCGTCGATCCATCGTCCACGACAATCAGCTCGAACTCCACCCCGACCTGCGACAGGGCGGAGTGGATGGCACGACCGAGCCAGCGCTCCTTGTTGTAGTTGGGCACGATGATCGACACGAGTTCGGGATGCCGTACCTCATCCGCCAACGGAATCGGCCCCTGCGCGAAGATCGCGTCGAGCGTCGCAGGTTCTGAGACTCCCCACGCGCCAGTTGGACGCAGCGGACGGACAGGGGCGGTGTCATTTCGGGGAGCAGGATCCCGCTCGAGCAGCTTGCCGTATTTCTCGTAATGATAACGGGGGTCCAAGCCGCTTTGCGCGACATCAGGATAGGCGCTCATATACCGCGCAGCGTCAAAGGTTGGCGGCATTTCGGCGAAGGGTGTCTTCTCGCTCATGATACGTTCGAGCCTCGGGCATTCGGTCGCGACACCCAAGAACAGGTGGTCGCTCGCAGTCGTTCGGTCTCTCTGTCGCTCTATGCAAGCGGGCGCGGCCGCCATGGCATGGCACCCATGCCTACTACCTCTAGTCACTCCAAAACCTCAACAGGCTCTAATGATGTGACAGTCTGTCCCGGAGCGGCGGAAGCTGCGCGGGAGGTAGGTGCGCCTCTCGCACTCAACTGCGTCGCGTCGGGCTTCATTAAGGTTCCCGGGCCGGCCCGCGAGTGCCTGGAGGCGACCACAGCCGACCACTCCGCCTTGGACTTGAAGAAGTGGGTCGCGATCGTGGCGGATTACCACACGACAGCCTCCGCCGAGAGGCTTCGGTCATGCCGAACAAGGGGATGGACCCTGGCGTGACCTTTGCTCCCATGCGCAGGGCCGATGTTCGAGAGGGTCTCTATTGCCGCTCCGGCCCGTGTCGGGTGTCACCACCTACGAGCGGGGAGCCTTCCAAGAGCGGTGCCGACGTCGCTAGACCGGGCTTGTGTCCCTCATGCCTCACGCGAGGCTTCGGCCACGGGCGGCGGCCCTTCGGGCCCATGACCTGACGCTCAGCCGGTCGCCTTGGCCTTCTCGCAGGTCGCGGTGATCTCCGACCCGCTCTCGATGCTCAGGGAGTCGTAGCGGATCGTGCCGGAGAGCCGCGCCGTCGCGTGGATGCGCACGGTGCCGCCGTTGATCCGGCCCGTGAAATGGCCCTTCACGCCCACGGCGGCGGCCTGGACCTCCCCGTCCACGGTGCCACGCTCCTCGATCACCACGGAATCGGCGATCACGCGTCCCTGCACCTCGCCCTGGATCTCCAGAAGCCCCGGCGCCGAGATGTCGCCCACTATCCGGGTGCCCGCGACGAGGTGCGACCGCCCGACGCTGCCGGACACGTCCTGGGGCGCCGGTCCGGGATTGCCGGTCCCGCTGCCGAAGATCGCCATGGCTGTTCTCCCCTTGAGGCCCTTCGCGGGCCTTTGGCGGCATGAAGCCCGAGAGGTGCCCGCGAGGCAAGGCCCCTGCGGAACAAGGCCCCGAGGGGTGGCGCTAGAACCGCACCTCGACGCCCGGCAGCCCCAGGGCGCGCACCAGCTCCCGCAGCTCCTGCCGCGCGGCGACGTTGGACATGGAGAGGCTGCTCACCCCGATGTCCCGCAGGTCGAGCAGCGTCAGCCGGCCCGGGGGAAGAGTTCGCGGAACACCACGCGCTCGGAGAACCCCGGTCCCACGCGGAAGCCGATCCGCTTGGCGAGCCGGGCGAGCGCCGCCTCCATCCGCTGCTTGTTCACCATGGCCTGCGAGCCGAGCCTGTTCCGCAGCACGATCCAGTCGATCGGCGCGAGGCCCGCCTGGGCGCGAAGCTGGCGCGCGCTCCAGACCATCTCGGCGTAGACCGAAGGGCCGAGGATCCTTTCCCCGTCGGTGTCGATGCGGGCGAGGAGGTCGAAGTCCACGAAGCTGTCGTTGAGGGGCGTGACCAGCGTGTCCGCCATGGAATGCGCGACCTACGCGAGGCGAGTGTGGCTGCCTGGGCAGTCGACGACGATGAAGTCCGACTCCGGCTCCAGCGCGGCCACGGCGGCCGAAAGGCGGTGGTCCTGCGCATTCGCACCGGGGCAGCGTGGCCTCGTCCACCTCGGGCAGGAGCATGTCCCGCGGCGTCGGCAGGTCGAGTCCTTCCTTGGTCAGGTACCGCATCCGGTTCTCGATGTAGCGCCCGAGCGACCGCTGCCGGACGTCGAGGTCGAGCGTGCCCACCCGATGCCCCATCCGGGCCAGCGCCGAGGCGACGTGCATGGCGACGGTGGACTTGCCCGCGCCGCCCTTCTCGTTGCCCACCACGATGATGTGCGCCATGCCGCTCGTCCCGGTTGTCCCGGGCCGCCGTATAGGGGGCCAGACGGGGGAGGGGAAGGCGACCGGACCTTGACTCCTGGGGATGGAAGGGCCACATGCCTGTGACCGCCGCCTCTGCCGCGTGAGCAGCCGCGCATGAAGGACTGCGCAAGGCCGGCGGGTCACCAAGGTTCCCACTTTCACGCAGGGGAAGCCGCGCCATGACGGTCCGGGGGCAATGCGGTCCCGGGATCAGCTCATTGGTTGCCACCCCCTGCGCCCCGGCATCCCGCCGGGCGAGGGACCATTGTCGGGCCTGCGCGCCCGCCGAACAGGATACGCATGAACTTCGATACGCTGGGCCTGTCGCCCCGCCTCATCAACGCCCTCCACGAGCAGGGCATCACCGACCCCACCCCCATCCAGACCCAGGCCATCCCGCACGCCATGGCGGGCCGCGACGTCATGGGCCTCGCCCAGACCGGCTCGGGCAAGACGGCGGCCTTCGGGCTTCCGATGCTCGACGCGCTGATGAAGAACGGCCGCAAGGCCGAGCCCAAGACGCCGCGCGCCCTGATCCTGGCGCCGACGCGGGAACTGGCGCGCCAGATCCACGACACGCTTTCCGCCTTCGCGCAGGGCTCGCACCTGAAGCTCGCGCTCATCACCGGCGGCGTGGGCTTCACCCCGCAGATCGAGCGCATGGCCCGCGGCGTCGCCATCCTCGTGGCCACGCCCGGCCGCCTGGTCGACCTGCTCGACCGCCGCGCCGTGGACCTCTCCAAGACCGAGTTCCTGGTGCTGGACGAGGCCGACCAGATGCTCGACCTGGGTTTCATCCACAGCTTGCGCCGCATCGCCACGCTGCTGCCCAAGGCGCGCCAGACGATGCTCTTCTCCGCCACCATGCCCAAGCTGATGGAAGAGATCGCCGGGGCCTTCCTCACCGACCCCGTGCGCGTTCAGGTGAACCCGCCCGGGCAGGCGGTCGCCAAGATCGACCAGTGGCTCCACTACGTCGCCAAGGGCGCCAAGACCGACCTGCTGATCGAGCTCCTCGACAAGCATCGGGACGAGCTCGCCATCGTCTTCGGCCGGACCAAGCACGGCTCGGACAAGCTGGCCCGCCAGCTTGAGGCCGCCGGCTTCGGCGTCGCCGCGATCCACGGCAACAAGAGCCAGGGCCAGCGCGACCGCGCCATCGCGGCCTTCCGCGACGGCGAGGTGCGCGTCCTCGTGGCGACCGACGTCGCCGCGCGCGGTCTCGACATCCCGGGCATCCGGCACGTCTACAACTACGACCTGCCCAACGTGCCCGAGAACTACGTCCACCGCATCGGCCGCACCGCGCGCGCCGGGGCGGACGGGACGGCGGTGGCCTTCTGCGCGCCCGACGAGATGGGCGAGCTCAAGGATATCGAGAAGGCCATGAAGGCGAAGATCCCCGTCGCCTCCGGTGCCCCGTGGGAGGTCGTGCCGGAGGCCAAGCCCGCGCGTCCGGGGGCCAAGCCCGGCGCCGGCAAAGGCGGCCGTCCGCAGGGCCGCCCCGCCGCCGCGAACGCCCAGCGCCGTCCGGCGCAGGGGACTCCGGGTGCCAAGCCCGGCGTCCAGGCCCAGAAGCCGCGCCGCCACACGGCCCCGCGCCGCAACAAGACGCACGCGGCCTGATCCATCGACCGGCAGGGCAGGGCCTCGGGTCCTGCCCTCCGATACGCTAAAACAGAAACGCCGCGCCTCGTTCCCGAGGCGCGGCGTTTCGTTCTTCGGCGAGGCGAGGGCTCAGAAGCCCAGGCCGGCGTACTTGTTCTTGAACTTGGACACGCGGCCGCCGGTGTCCATCAGGCGGGTGCCGCCTCCGGTCCAGGCCGGGTGCGAGAGGGGGTCGATCTCGAGGTTCATCGTGTCGCCCTCCTTGCCCCAGGTGGTCTTCATCTGGACCACGGTGCCGTCGGTCATCTTGACGTCGATGAGGTGGTAGTCGGGATGGATGCCGGACTTCATTTGGACTCGTCCTTCGCCTTGTAGTTGGTGACCTCGGCGATGCGGGCCGATTTGCCGCGGCGGTCGCGGAGGTAGTAGAGCTTGGCGCGACGGACCTTGCCGCGGCGGACCACGGTGATCGAGTCGATGTTGGTCGAGTAGAGGGGGAACACCCGCTCCACGCCTTCGCCGAAGGAGATCTTGCGGACGGTGAAGGAGCCGGCGATGCCGTTGCCGTGCTTGCGGCTGATGCAGACGCCTTCGTAATTCTGCACGCGGGTGCGCGTGCCTTCCGTCACCTTGTAGCCCACGCGGATCGTGTCGCCGGGCTTGAAGTCGGGAATGCTCTTCCCGAGGGAGGCGATCTGCTCGGCCTCCAGTTGCGCGATGAGGTCCATGGGACCCTCCTATGTCTGCCCAGGGTGAACCCCCGGAGGTCTCTCGCGTCCTCAGAGCTCTCGGTCTTCCTCCGGGCGCCCCAGCTTCGCCAGGTGGTCCCGCCAGAGATCAGGTCGCCGTTCCTTGGTCAGCCTTTCGGCCTCGGCCTGCCGCCAGGCGGTGATCTTCGCGTGGTGCCCCGACAGAAGAACCTCGGGGATCGCGCGACCTTCCCAGACGGCCGGCTTCGTGTACTGCGGGTATTCCAGCAGGCCGGAGGAAAAGCTTTCCTCCTCAGCCGAATGGTGATTCCCGAGCACGCGGGGCATAAGCCGAACCGTCGCGTCAAGCAAGGCCTGTGCCGCGATCTCGCCGCCGGTCAGGACGAAGTCCCCGAGGCTGACCTCCGCGAGCCCGAACTGCTCGATCAGCCGCTCGTCCACGCCCTCGAAGCGGCCGCAGAAGAGGATCACGCCGTCGCGCCGGGCAAGGTCCCGCGCCATCGCCTGATCGAAGCGCCGCCCCCGGGGCGACAGCAGCAGACGCGGCACGTCGCCGCGCGCCCGCGAGACGGCCTCGGCCATGGCCTTCGCGCCGATATCCGCCCGCAGCACCATGCCGGCGCCGCCCCCGGCGGGGGTGTCGTCGACATTGCGGTGGCGGCCTTCGCCGAACTCTCTCAGGTCGATGGTCCGCAGCGCCCAGACGCCCTCCTGCAGCGCGCGTCCCGTCAGGCTCTCGCCCAGGACGCCCGGAAAGGCCTGGGGCAGGAGGGTGATGACCTGCGCCGTCCAGACGCCCGCCAGCTCCTCGTCGCCCATGAGGTCGCGGGGGACGAGCGAGGGCCGGATGGACTTGCGCCCGAGGGCGCGGGGACGGGGGGCGTCGGTCATGCGCGCCCCTTTAGGCGTCCCGCGCGCCGGAGGCCAGCGTCCTCAGCTATTGGCGATCCCGATGATCCCGAAGAGCACGAGGAGGAACAGGATCACCACGATGATGGCGAGCCACTTGGCTCCGGTAAGGGCGGCGCCCTCAAGGCGAGTCATGCCGAGCAGGCCCGCGATGGCGGCGACGGCGAGGAGGATGAGGATCCAGGAGATCATGGGTGCGGCCTTTCATTCCCCGGGGGCCCGATGCCCCCGGACCCAGGCCAACGCAGCCAGCGCCCTCAGGTTCGCTGCGCTGTCCCGCGACGTTGCGGCGGCCGCCGGTCGGGTCAGTGAAAGCGGTCCTCGTCGCCGTCACGACCGGGCTCGGGCTGCGCGTCGTCCGCGTCCTTGGCGCGGGCGGGACCCGTCTTGCGCGCCCAGTCGCGCCGGATGGTCTCGACGACCTCGGTCACGACCTGGTTGACGGCCTGCGAGACGCCGCCCGCCACGTCGCCCGCCTTGCGGGCCGCGTCGGCGCCCGTGCCCTCGGCCGTCTTCGCCGCCTCGGTCGGATGGTCGAAGATGTTGCGGACGAACGACCCCTTGGGCGCCTTGCGCGAGGCGAGCGCCGAGCCCAGCGCCAGGAGCGCGCTTCCGGCCACCTCGCGGGCGCGGGGGTCGGACAGGACATTGTCCCCGAGCTTGCGGAGGTTCTTGGGGATCTTCACCCCGCCGATGCGCTTGGGGATGATCTTCTTGCGGGCCATCGCGGGCCTCCTCCAATGGTGGTCCATCGGAGATAGGCAGGCCGTGGGCCCGGTTCCAGACGCCGCCGGACGGGCCTCCCTCCGGGCGCGGCCGGTCGGCGCGGCGGTCGCGGATTTCTTTCGCGCCGTTTACGGTTTCTCAACCTTTGTCAGGCAGGGTGATCCCGTCCCTGGGTCGCCGCCCGGCGGGGTAGGGGGAGTTGCGTCCTCCGCCCGGACCGTTCCGCCGCGTCGCGGTCGGATGCCGGCCTAGAGGCTGCCCTCGGGCGGGTCCGCGACGATGCGGCGGCCCGCGATGTCCACGAGGGGGACGGCCGCCAGCGTGAAGGGGATGAGAAAGGTCGCCCCGCCGGGGCGCACGACCTCCAGGATGTCGCCCGCGCCATGGTTCAGCACGGCGCGCACAGTGCCCAGGGGGTTGCCGCCCGCATCCTGCACGGGCAGGCCGATCAGGTCGGCATGGTAGAACTCGTCGTCCGGCAGCGCGGGCAGACGCGACCTCTCCACGAGGAGGGGCGTCCCGCGCAGGGCGTCGGCCTGCTCCTTGGAGGAGATGCCCTCGACCCGCGCGATCAGCGATCCCTGCGTCTGGCCGACGATCTCCAGCGACCGGAAGATCCGGCCGTCGGGCGTGGCCAGGGGCACGTAGCCCGCGATGTCGGCGGGCTCCGCGCAGAAGCTCTTGAGGCGCACCTCGCCGCGGATCCCGAAGGCCCCGGCGAGGCTGCCCACGACGATCCTGTCGTCGCTCACGGCTTACTCGGTCGCGACGGCGCGCGCGGCCTTCTTCTCGGCCCGGTCCTGCGAGGCCTTGCCCGGCACGGCCTTCTTGGGGTTCGACCGCTCCTTCTTGGCGACGAGGCCCGCGGCTTCGAGGAAGCGCGACACGCGATCGGTCGGCTGGGCGCCTTGGGCGATCCAGTGCTGGATGCGCTCGACGTTGAGCTTCACGCGGTCCTCGCTGTCCTTGGGCAGGAGGGGGGCGTAGGTGCCCAGCTTTTCGATGAAGCGGCCGTCGCGGGGCATCCGCGAGTCGGCGGCGACGATCGAGTAGTAGGGGCGCTTGTTGGACCCGCCGCGGGCGAGCCGGATCTTCATGGCCATGGTTCTGTTCCTTCAGGCTTGTTGGCGTTCGTGGTGCTTGATGACTTCCTGGATGATGAAGGCCAGGAACTTCTGGGCGAACTCGGGATCGAGGTCGGCCTTCTCGGACAGCTCCACCAGCCGGGCGATCTGCTGCGCCTCCCGGCTGGGGTCCGAAGGGGGAGCCCATGGGCGGCCTTCAGCCGGCCCACGGCCTGCGTGTGCTTGAACCGCTCGGCGAGCGTGAAGACCAGGATGGCGTCGAGCCGGTCGATGGACTCGCGATGCTCCTTGAGGAGCTGCGCCGCCTTGGCGGTGGCGTCGTGGGTGTCCATCACGGTCATCCCAGGGTCTCCGGTCGGGGGTGGCGGTAGACGGCGACGCCCTCGTCCGGCGTGCCTCGATAGGCGGCCTCGGCCTCCTGGTCGCGGCGTGCGCCGAGCCGCTCGGCCAGGGCGGCGGAGCGACGGTTCTCGGGGTCGACGTAGCTGACCAGCGAGGGGAGGCCCTGCGACCAGGCCCAGTCGCGGGCGGCCGTGCAGGACTCGAGGGCGTAGCCCCGCCCCTCAGCGGCCTCGCGGAAGAAGTAGCCGAGCTCGGGCTCGCGGTCCGAAGGCTCCATGTTGACGCCCGCGAAGCCCAGCACCTCGCCACCGTCCCTCGCCTCGACGGTCCAGAAGCCGATCCCGCGCAGCAGCCAGCCGCCGGCCGAGGCGGCGAGCTCGACGAAGGCGTCGTCGCGGCTCATGGGCCCGTCCATCCAGCGGGAGCGGTCGGTGCAGAGGATCTCCGCCCAGGCGTCCACGTCCGAGAGGCGGATCGCCCGCAGCCGGGTCCGCTCCGTCCCGAGGCTCGGCACGAGGGCGGAGAGCCGCTCGGCCAGCGCGGCGGGCGCGCCGGGGATGACGACCTCGTGGAGCGCGGTCATGCGTGCCCCTCCGGCCGGGGATGACGGAAGACGAGCACCCGCTTCCCCGGAGCCTCGGGCGCCTTGGCCTTGGGGTCGAGCACGGCGCCCAGCCGCTCGGCCAAGGCGATGGAGCGGGCGTTTCCCTCGGCGATGTAGCTCACCACGGTATCCCACCCGAGGGTCGCCCAGATGTGCCGCAACGCGCCCTCGGCCGCCTCGCGGGCGATGCCTTGGCCCTCGACGGCACCGTCGAGCACCATCCAGCCGATCTCCCGCTCGGGCCAGTCGGGCGGGTTCCAGGGACCGATGAGGGCCAGCGCCCGGTCCTCGCCCCGGCGGGTCACGGCGAACATCCCGAAGCCGAAGATGTCCCAATGGCCGAGCTCCGAGGCGAAGGACCGGAACGCGCGGCCCAGGTGCCGATGGCTGCCGAACTCCTGCGCGCGGTCCGAGAACATGAAGTCGCGGAACGCCTCCCAGTCGGAAGGCGCCGGTCGCCTGAGCGTCAGCCGCTCCGTATGGAGGACGGGCGAAGTCACTTCTTCTTCATCAGCCCGCTGAGGCCCTGCGGAAGGCCCGCGCCGCCGAAGGGGTTCGCGCCGCCGAAGCCCTTGGGAAGCTGCATCCCGGCCGGGAGCTGGGGCATCTTGCCCTGCGCCATCGAGGCCTGCGCGGCGGCGATGTCGGCCTCGGACGGGCCGCCCTTGCCGAACATCTTCTGGACGGCCTGCTTGAGCATCCCGCCCTTCCCCATGGCGCCCAGCTTCTTCATCATGTCCGCCATCTGACGGTGCTGCTTGAGGAGCCGGTTCAGATCGGCCACCTCCAGCCCCGCGCCCGCCGCGATGCGCTTCTTCCGCGACGCCTGCAGGAGGTCGGGGTTTGCCCGCTCCTTCTTGGTCATCGAGTTGATGAGCGCGATCTGGTGGCGCAGCATCTTGTCGTCGAGGCCCGCCTCGGCCGCCTGCTTCTGCATCTTGTTCATGCCGGGCATCATGCCCATCACGCTCTCGATGCCACCCATCTTGAGCATCTGGTCGAGCTGCATCTTCAGGTCGTTCATGTTGAAGAGGCCCTTCTGGAACCTCTTGAGCATCCGCTCGGCCTGCTCGGCCTCGAAGGTCTGCTGCGCCCGCTCCACGAGGGCCACGATGTCGCCCATGCCGAGGATGCGGCCCGCGATGCGCTGCGGGTCGAAGGTCTCCAGCGCGTCGAGCTTCTCGCCCAGGCCGACGAAGCGGATCGGCTTGCCGGTGATCGCGCGCATGGACAGCGCCGCGCCGCCGCGCCCGTCGCCGTCCATCCGGGTCAGGACGACGCCGGTCACGCCGATCTTGGCGTCGAACTCCTTGGCGACGTTGACGGCGTCCTGGCCCGTCAGGCCGTCCACCACCAGGATCGTCTCGCGCGGCTTGGCCACGTCGCGCACGGCAACGGCCTGCTGGATCAGCGCCTCGTCGATGTGGAGGCGGCCGCGGTGTCGAGCATCACCACGTCGTAGCCACCGAGCCGCGCCTGCGTCATGGCACGCTTCGCGATCGCCACCGGGTCCTCGCCCGCGACGATGGGGAGCGTGTCCACCCCGATCTGGGTGCCGAGGATGGCGAGCTGCTCCATGGCCGCCGGGCGGTTGGTGTCGAGCGAGGCCATCAGCACCCGCTTGCCCTCGCGCTCCGTCATGCGCTTGGCGAGCTTGGCGGTCGTCGTCGTCTTGCCGCCGCCCTGGAGGCCGACCATCAGGATCGGCGCGGGCGGGTTGTCGATCTTGAGCGCACCCTCGTCCTGCTCGCCCCCAAGGACGTGGACGAGCTCGTCATGGACGATCTTCACGACCTGCTGGCCGGGGGTGATCGACTTGGTGACGGCTTGGCCCGTGGCCTTGCGCTCGACGGCCTTCACGAAGTCCCGCGCGACGGGCAGCGACACGTCGGCCTCGAGGAGGGCGGTGCGCACCTCGCGCAGCGCCGTCTGCACGTCGGCCTCGGTCAGCGCGCCCTGCCGCGTCAGCCGGTCGAAGACGCCGCCCAGGCGATCGGAAAGGTTCTCGAACATCCACCGTCCTCCTCAGGTCCCCGCCCCATATGGGAAGAGAAGCCCGCGTCCAAAACACCGATCGCGCCCGCGGGCGCATCTGCGCTGGCGGACGGCGATCCCCCAAGCGAGGGGGACCGGAAGGCGCAGGGGCGTTCCGGTGACAGGGGGCCGATACGCCCGGAACGCCCCGAGGTCAAGTCGGATGGCCGCTCAGCCCTCGGGCCGGAAGGCATAGAGCGCCGTCCTGATCGACGGCGGGGCGCCCGGCTTGAACCAGACGGTGTCCTGGATGTGGCTGGCGGTGACGTAGATCGTCCCGTCCGGCCCCTCGCTGAAGGTGTCCGGCCAGCGGAGCCGCCGGTCGGTCAGCACCGTCTCGGTCCGGTCGCCCACGAGCTTGGTGATCCCGTTCTCGCCCGGCGCGGTGAGATAGAGGACCCCCGCCTTGCTCATCCCAGAGCCCGTCCGCGACATGGGTCGTCGCCACGGTCTGGACGCCTGCGCCCCGGTCCACGTCGCTCACCTCCGGCCGCAGGAGGTCCGTGTCGATGGAGTAGAGCGTCTTGCCCGTCAGCGCCTGCCAGTAGAGCGTCCGCCCATCGCCCGAGATCGCGATCCCGTCCGAGGCGAACATGGGCTGCCGCCCGTCCGGCCGCACCAGCGGCTTGCCGTCCACGATCACCTTCACGCTCTTGTCCACCTGCGTCGAGGGGTGGCCGTCGAGCGCGCGGAAGCCCTCGCCGCTTTCGAGGTCGATGACGATGATCGCCCCGCGCGTGCCACTGTCGGTGACGTAGCCCCACCGGCCGTCGGACGAGAAGCGGATGTCGTTGAGGTAGGAGCCCTGGAGCGCCACGTCCTCCTTCACCGGAATGACCTTGGTTGCGGCGTTCGTCGCCAAGTCGATCCGCACCAGCTTGGGCGCCCCTTCCAGGATGCGCTCGTTCCCCGGCGCGCCGGGGTCGAGCACCCAGAGGTTGCCCTGGCCGTCCGGCACGATGGACTGCACGCAGACGAAGTGCTCCCCGACCGGCATCTCGCTGGCCTTGGCGTTGCGCCAGGCGTTCCATGCCTCGTCGGGGTAGGGGCGGAGCGAGCCGTCCTGCAGCACCTCGGCCACCGAGACGGGGGCGTCGTCCGTCCAGCGCGGGAAGTTGACGAAGAGCCGCCCGTCCGCCGTCGCCGCCACGCCCGTCACCTGATGGTCGAAGGTCGCAACCTCCTCCAGCGCGCCGCTCTGCCCCGCGCGGCGGGCCGCGAAGGCGGCCGCCACTGCAGCTCCGGCCCCGACGGCCCCGGCCGCCACCAGACGCTTGTTCACCATGGTCATGTCCTCCTGAGGGTCGGTCCTGCAACGCGCGAGGGGCCGGGACGTTCACGCGGACGCTTGGTTGCCCTCGGCCGCGTGGCCTGCGAGATTGCCCGCGCAACGACAGGGGACCCGCCGGGCGCCGCGCGATGACGAGCTGGGACGAGATCCGCACCGCCTTCCAGGTGGCCCGCCTGGGCACCGTCTCCGGCGCCGCCGAGGCGCTGGGCGTCCACCACGCCACTGTGATCCGCCACATCGACTCGCTCGAGGCCGAGCTCGGCGCCAAGCTCTTCCAGCGCCACGCCCGCGGCTACACGCCGACCGAGGCCGGGCGCGAACTCCTCGACGCCGCGCAGGACACCGAGGAGCGCTTCGCCCAGCTCGTCGGACGCATCAGGGGGCAGGGGGAGGGGGTGACGGGCGAGCTCGTCGTGACCTCGCTCCTCGCTCTCTCGCCCTACCTCGCGCCCATCCTGACCGAGTTCCAGGACAGCCACCCCGGCGTGGTCGTGCGCTACCTGACCTCGCAGAGGCTCTTCCGCCTCGAGTACGGCGAGGCCCACGTGGCGATCCGCGCAGGGCAGGCGCCTCCGTCCGAGCCCGACAACGTCGTTCAGCTCTTCGTTCGGATGAGGACCCATCTGGTGGCCTCGGACGCCTACATCGCCCGGCACGGCCTGCCCCGGCCCGACGACCTCGAGCGCCACTATTTCGTCGGGACCGACGAAGGCGACGGGAACGACCGCGCGCCCTTCAACAAATGGATCGCCGCCCTCGCCCCGCGCGAGAGGGTGACCTACCGGGTCGGCGACAACTCCTCGCAGCTCGACGCGATCCTGGCCGGGGCCGGGCTGGGCTTCGTCTGGGTCAAGGACAGCCGCGAGCGTCCGCAGCTCCACGAGGTCCTCCCCCCGCGCGAGGAATGGACGGTGCCGCACTGGCTCGTGACCCATGTGGACCTGCACCGGACGCCCAAGGTCCAGGCGATCCTCGCCCTCCTCAAGGAGCGCGCCCGGGCCTGGGACGCCTAATGGCCCCGATCCGCCGCCCGATCGCCGCGCCCGCGCGGAGCCTCGGCCGCGAGGGGCAGGGGCACCTCGCCATGCTCGTCTTCTCCGCGCTGGTCGGCGGGTCCTTCTCGCTGGGCGCGCGGATGGCCGACCTCGTGGACCCGGTGGCCTTCACCGCGCTGCGCTTCTGGCTCGCCGCCCTGGTGATCGGCGCGGGCCTGGGTGCGACCGGCCGGATCGGACGCCCGCGCGCGCCTTGGCGGCAGGGTGTCCTGGGCCTCCTCTATGCCATCTACTTCGTGCTGATGTTCGAGGGCCTGAAGACCGCCGCGCCGGTCAGCGCCTCGGCCGTCTTCACGCTGACGCCGCTGATGGCGGCAGGCTTCGGCTGGCTGCTCCTGCGCCAGCGCCTCTCCCCCCGCATCGCGGCGGCACTGGCCCTGGGCGGGGCCGGAGCGCTCTGGGTGATCTTCCGCGCCGACCTCTCGGCCCTCCTGCAGCTCGAGCTCGGCCGGGGCGAGGCGATCTACCTCGTGGGGTGCGTAGCCCATGCCCTCTATACCCCGCTGGTCGCGCGCCTGAACCGAGGCGAGAGCGCGCCCGAGTTCGCCTTGGGCGTGGTCCTCGCCCGGGCGCTTCTCCTGACCGTCTTCGGCGGACCCGCGCTGCTCGCGACGGACTGGGCGGCGCTCCCCCCGATCGTCTGGGCGACGCTCCTCTATGTCGCGATCTTCGCCTCGGCCGCGACCATGGTGCTCCTCCAGTTCGCGGCCCTGCGGCTCCCCTCGGCCAAGGTCATGGCCTACACCTATCTCGTCCCCGCCTGGGTCCTCCTGTGGGAGGCCGGATTCGGTGCCGCCCTGCCTCGCGCGCTGGTCCTGCTGGGCGTCGCGATGACCGCGGCGGCGCTCCTGCTGCTGCTCCGGCCGGAGAGGCCCTAGGCCAGCAGGGCCACGTCGTCCGCCAGGGCGCCGATATCGGTGAAGTCGCGGATGGTCAGGATGTTGCCCTGTCCGAGGTCGAAGACGATATCCTGACCTTCGACATGCGCGAAGGCGGCCAGGTCGTCCCAATCCCGAACCGGATCGGGCAGGAGGTGGCGGGCGAGGACGATCCGGTCGGTGTCGTCCTGGAAATCCATGATCTCGTCCTGTCCGCTACGGAAGTCGAAGCGGTCCGCGTTCGCCCCGCCCACGAGGTGGTCCGACCCCGCATCCCCGGACAGCCGGTCCCGACCTGCTCCTCCGAAGAGCCGATCGTCGCCCCCGCCGCCCAGGATCGTATCGCGCCCATTGCCCCCATGGAGGGTGTCCCGGCCGGACAGCCCGGCGATCTCGTCGTTGCCCTGGCC
This sequence comes from Rubellimicrobium mesophilum DSM 19309, assembly GCF_000600335.2. Classification (GTDB taxonomy): domain Bacteria; phylum Pseudomonadota; class Alphaproteobacteria; order Rhodobacterales; family Rhodobacteraceae; genus Rubellimicrobium; species Rubellimicrobium mesophilum. The sequence continues at coordinate 17,990 of NZ_KK088575.1, forward strand.
TCCATGCACCAGGTCGGAGCCGCCATCCGCGAAGATCCTGTCGCTGCCGAGCCCCGCTCCGAGCACGTCGCGCCCGTCGCCTCCAAACAGGCGGTCCGATCCCGCTCCGCCGAAGAGTTGGTCCCGGCCGTCGTCGCCCTGCAGGCGGTCGCCCTGCGCGCCACCCTGCAGCAGGTCGTCGCCCGCCTGGCCGAGCAGGAGATCCCGGCCCGAGCCGCCGACGAGGGTGTCCTCGCCCTCGCCTCCGCCCAGGGTGTCGCCGCCTTGGCCGCCGTCCAGTCGGTCGTCACCGTCGTCCCCGAAGAGCCTGTCGTCAGCCCCCTCGCCGAGGAGGACGTCGAGGCCATCCCCTCCGCGAAGGACATCCTCATCATCTCCGCCCGAGAGGTGATCGTCGCCAGAGCCACCGAGAAGGAGGTCGAAGCCCAAGCCGCCGACGAGCGAGTCGTTCCCGTCGCCCCCGATCACGAGGTCCGAGCCGGCGTCCCCGCTCAGGACGTCGTCGCCGTCCCCGCCCTCGACCCTGTCCTCGCCGTCGCCGCCCGAAACGGTGTCGTCGTCGTCGCCCCCCCGCAACTCGTCGTTGCCCGTGCCGCCATCCATGAGGTCGTTGCCGGTCCCGCCGGACAGGAGGTCGTCGCCGCCATTCCCATGGATCGCATCGTCGCCCGCGCGGCCGCGGTAATTGTCAGCGGTTTCGTCGCCGACGTAATCGTCCGGCCCATTCGAGCCCAGGACGGGAGGCGGATCCGCGCCTAGGACGGCGAAATCGCGGACAAGGGCCGCGCCGGCCGGAAGGGGGCTGGAAAGCGCGTATGGCCCGGATGGGTCAGGCCTGCCGTCGCCGCTCGCCATGGGCCCATTCGGGCCGAAAATATCCTCGGGCTTGGAAAATGGGATGGGCAGATCGGCCGAATTGATGACGGTCACTGGCGTGCTCCGGACTTGACGGCAAAGATCGAGCTCAACTGCCACAATTATGCCTCATTTCCCCTCGGATGGGCAACGACTTTCCCCCTGGCGGAGCAAGATCGCGCAGGTGGGACTTGTGCCGCGCCAGAGCCCGTCTGCCCGGCCCTGCCGGCGATTAGGAGGCGGCCTTGGCCTCCCGGTCGCCCTCCGCCAACTCCTCTTCCAGGAATCGCTCGAACGCGTCGAGGTCCACCGCCTCCATCAGCCCGAACCCGGCCATCCACGCGCCCGCCTCTCGCAGCGCATCCGGCTCCAGCCGGCACCAGGTGATGCGGCCGCGCTTCTCCTGGCTGATGAGCCCTGCCTCCGCGAGCACCTGCAGGTGCTTGCTGACCGCCGCGAGCGAGACGGGGAACGCGCTCGCTACGTCGGTCACCGCCATGTCGTCTTCGAGCAGCATGGACAGGATCGCCCGGCGCGTGGGATCGGCGAGGGCCGCGAAGACGGTGTCGAGGAAAGGCGTCATGCGCCCTTGTGGGGACCGTCCCGCGACCCGTCAAGCGCGGGGCGACGATGCTCAACCACCCGGTTGAACGACACCTTGCACGCCGCGCAAAGCCTAATATCAGAAAAAACAGGCACTTGGGCCCGTCTTGCCGGCGCTTGACTCCCGCCCCTCGCTCGCCTAGCACCCCCGCGACCTTCCAAGGGGGACCGATGTCCGATCCCGACGACCGTTCCGAGCACGAGCGCCTCCGCGCGCTCGAGGAGCGGCTCGCCCGGGCCCGCGGCACCGAGCCCAAGTCCCAGGCGGAGGAGCACTACTCCCAGGCGAGCCTAGCCTGGCGGATGGTGATCGAGCTGGTGGCGGGCCTCATGATCGGCTTCGGCATCGGCTACGGGATCGACAGGCTGTTCGGCACCTTGCCGATCTTCCTGGTGATCTTCGTCTTCCTGGGCCTTGCGGCCGGCATCAAGACGATGCTGCGCTCGGCCCAGGAGATGCAGCGGAAACGCGAGGCCGAGGCTTCGCAGCGGACGGAGGACTGACGGTGGAAGAGGAAGCGGCACAGGCGGCGGAAGGCGGACTGAGCTTCGAGCCGCTCGAGGTGTTCAACCTGCGCCCGCTCTTCGGCCATGGCGAGGTCCACTGGTACACGATCACCAACGCGACGCTGTGGATGGCGATCGCGGTGCTGGCGATCTTCGCGCTCTTCGTGATCGGCACCGCGCGCCGCTCCGTGGTGCCCAGCCGCAGCCAGTCCATCGCGGAGCTCATCCACGACTTCACCTACAAGATGGTCGAGGACGTCGCGGGCCACGAGGGGGTGAAGTACTTCCCCTACATCCTGACGCTCTTCCTCTTCATCCTCTTCGTGAACGTCCTGGGGCTCATCCCCACTTCCTTCGCGCCGACCTCGCATGTCGCGGTGACGGCGGTCATGGCGCTGGCGGTCTTCATCACCGTCACCGTGATCGGCTTCGTCAAGAACGGCGCCGCCTTCCTGGGCCTCTTCTGGGTCAAGGAATCGCCGCTGATCCTGCGCCCGATCATCGCCGTGATCGAGGTCATCTCCTACTTCGTGCGCCCCGTCAGCCACTCGATCCGACTGGCCGGCAACGTGATGGCGGGCCACGCGGTGATGCAGGTCTTCGCGGCCTTCGCGGCGATCGCGCTGATCGCGCCGCTCTCGATCCTGGCCATCGCCGCGATCTACGGGCTCGAGGTCCTCGTCGCGGCCATCCAGGCCTACGTCTTCACCATCCTCACCTGCGTGTACCTCAAGGACGCGCTGCATCCGGGCCACTGACGGCGCCGGACCCCCTTCAAGCCATTCCCAAAGGAGAAACGAAATGGAAGGCAACATCGCGGATATGGGCCAACTCATCGGTGCGGGCCTCGCCGCCATCGGTTCGGGCGTGGCCGCCATCGGCGTGGGCAACGTGGCCGGCAACTACCTGGCCGGCGCGCTCCGCAACCCCTCGGCCGCCGCCTCGCAGACCGCGACGCTCTTCATCGGCATCGCCTTCGCCGAAGCCCTGGGCATCTTCGCGTTCCTCGTCTCGCTCCTGCTGATGTTCGCGGTCTGATCCCGCGACATCCGTGACGCGGGCGGCGCCGACGACGCGCCGCCCCTCATCCGTTCAAGGAGGGAGCGATGGAAGAGGACCAAACGGCGCCGGACGCCGGCCCGGCCCTCGTCGCCAACGAGGCGCATGGGGAGACGACCACCGCGACCCACGCGGCCGAGGAGGAAGCTGGCGGGATGCCCCAGCTCAACCCGGATTTCTTCGGCAACCTGATCTTCTGGCTGATCGTGACGCTGGTTGCGATCTTCCTGATCCTGACGCGCGTGGCCCTGCCGCGGATCGGGGCGACGCTGGCCACGCGCCGGGGCACCATCGGCAGCGATCTCGCGGCCGCCGAAACCCTGCGCACCCAGGCCCGCGACGCGCAGGCCGCCTACGACAAGGCGCTGGCCGACGCCCGCGCCGAGGCGAGCCGCATCGGCGCCCAGGCCCGGGCCGAGATCCAGGCCCAGCTCGACGCCGAGCTCGCCCAGGCCGACGCCCGCATCGACGCCAAGGCCGCCCAGAGCGCCCAGGCGCTCCGCCAGATCGAGGCCGAGGCCGCCGGCAGCGTCGAGGCCGTCGCCCGCGATGCCGCACGCGCCATCGTCGAGGCGCTCGGCGGGCATCCCGACCCGGCTGCCGTGGACGCGGCGGTCGCCCGGACCGTGAGGGGCTGACATGAAGATCCTTGCCATCGTCCTGGCCGTGATCCTGGCCTACCTGGCCCTGTCCCAGGTGACCGTCCACGGCCCGTTCTTCACGCTCCACAACCCCGAGTTCATCGTCTTCCTGGCCTTCGCCCTCTTCCTGGGGATCGTCCTGTGGTTCGGCGTGCCGCGTCGCATCGCGGGGCTGCTCGATCAGCGGGCGGAGACGATCCGGGGCGAGCTGGCCGAGGCCCGGGCCCTCCGTGAGGAGGCCCAGGCCCTGCTGAACTCCTTCGAGCACAAGCGCCGCGAGATGGCCGAGCAGGCCGAGCGCATCGTCGTCGAGGCCCGTGCCGAGGCGGAACGTGCCGCGGCCCAGGCCCGGGAGGATGCGGCCCGTGCCGTCCAGCGTCGCATCGCCTCCGCCGAGGAGCAGATCGCGGCCGCCGAGGCCAAGGCGATCCGCGAGGTCAAGGACCGTGCCGTCGTCGCGGCCGTGGCCGCCGCTCAGGAGGTGCTGGCCACCCAGATGACCCCGGCCCAGGCCTCGCGCCTCGTGGACGAGTCCATCGCCACCGTGGGTGCCAAGCTCCACTGAGCCCGCGCCTCGACCGATCAAGAGAAAAGGGCCGCCGGTCTCCCGGCGGCCCTTGGTCGTTCCGGGGGTCGTGGCCTTACCGGTTCGGCGTGATGACGATCTCGACCCGCCGGTTCTGCTGCTTGCCCGCGGCGGTCTGGTTGGTCGCGACGGGGACGTTCTCGCCTTGCCCGATGGCGTTGATGCGCGCCGCCGAGACGCCCGAGGCGATCAGGACGTTGGCCACGTTCCGCGCGCGACGCTCGGAGAGATCCTGATTGTAGGCGGCATCGCCGTCGCTGTCGGTGTTGCCGACCACGTTCACCGTCGTGTTGGGATAGTTGTTGAGCGAGACCGCGACGGCCCGCAGGTCCGCCTGCGACTGCGCCGACACGATGTCCGAGTCGGTGGCGAACAGGATGTCGTTCGGCAGCGTGACGATCAGCTCGTTGCCCGTGTTGGTCACCGTGCCATTGCCGAGCTGCGCCCGCAGCTCCGCTTCCTGACGGTCCAGCGCCGCCCCGATCCCCGCGCCCGCGGCCCCGAACACCGCCGCGCCGACCAGCGCGTTGCGGATGCGTTCGTCGCTGTCGTCGCCCGTGGCCGCGCCGACCGCCGCGCCCACGCCGGCGCCGATCAGGGCGCCCGTGCGGGTCTGGTCGTTCTGCTGGTTCGGGAGCGGCTGCTGGCAGGCCGCAAGGGCCAGGAGCGAGCCGGCCATGACCGAAAGGGTGAGTCGTTCGAATGCCATCTGTTCATTCCTTCAAGGTCGGGCGCGGGACGCGCCCGTGCCGGGCCGATATGACCCGCCGCGCGCTGATATGCGATAACGCGCGACTTTGTCAGCGGGTCCATCGGATTACGCGGCTCCCCGCTCAGGCTCCCGCGCCTCGGCCCGCGCCGATTCCCAGGCCAGCATGGCGCGCTTGACCGGAAGCCCCCAGTGGTAGCCACCCAGGGCGCCCGTGGTGCGCAGCGCCCGGTGGCAGGGAATGAGCCAGGACACCGGGTTCCGCCCCACGGCCGTCCCCACCGCCCGCACCGCCCTGGGCGCCCCGATGACCTGCGCGATCTCCCCGTAGGTCACCACCTGCCCGGAGGGGATCGCCAGCAGCGCCTCCCAGACCTTGATCTGGAAGGGTGCCCCGATGAGGTGGAGGCGCGCTCCCTCGCCGCCGAAGGCCGCCTCGACCCAGGGCCGCAGCGCATCTGGCTCCTCGACGAAGTCCGCGCGGGGCCAGCGCGCCCTGAGGTCGGCCCGGACCGCCGCCTCTCCCTGTTCGGCCGTGAAGCCGAGGCCGCAGAGGCCATGCTCGGTCCCCATCGCCACCGCCGGCCCGAAGGGCGTCTCGAAGAGGCCCATCCGAATCGTGAGGCCTTCGCCCTCCCTGGCGAAGCTTCCCGGGGTCATCGCCTCCCAGCGCACGAAGAGGTCGTGGAGACGCGACGGCCCCGAGAGCCCCACGGCGTCCGCCACCTCCAGCACCGCCCGCCTCTCGCGCAGCAGAGCCTTGGCGTGCCCGAGCGCGAGGTACTGCTGATAGCGCTTGGGCGAGACCCCCGCCCAGGCCGAGAACAGCCTCTGGAAATGCGCGGGGCTCATGCTCATGGCGCCCGCCAGATCCTCGAGGCTCATGGGCGCCTCCGCCCGGTCGATCAGGTCGATCGCGCGGCGCATCACGGCGTAATGGTAGCTGGTCTGATCCATGGCAATTCACCCGTCCTTTGGACCCGATATCTAGGCCCTGGCCGAGTTGCGCGCGACCCGGAACCTGCGGGATGCTTGCCCCCCGCGCCCGGGTCGCGCATACCCGCGCCCATGCCGCGCCAACTGTCCTACGCCGAGCAGGTCGAGGTCTTCCGCCGCCTCCACGGCGCCAACCCCCATCCCAAGGGCGAGCTCGAGCACGTCAACGCCTTCACGCTCCTCGTGGCCGTGGCGCTGTCCGCGCAGGCGACCGACGCGAGCGTCAACAAGGCCACGCGCGACCTCTTCCCCATCGCCGACACGCCGCAGAGGATGCTGGCCCTGGGGGAGGAGGGGCTCATCCCCTACATCAAGTCGATCGGCCTCTATCGCAACAAGGCCAGGAACGTCATCCGCCTGAGCGAGATCCTGGTGGAACGCTTCGGCGGCGAGGTCCCGTCCTCCCGCGCCGCGCTCGAATCCCTCCCCGGGGTAGGTCGCAAGACCGCGAACGTCGTCCTCAACATGTGGTGGGGCTTCCCGAGCCAGCCCGTGGACACCCACGTCTTCCGCGTGGGCAACCGCACCGGCGTCGCGCTGGGGAACGACGTCGTGGCCGTCGAGCGGGCGCTGGAGAACCACGTCCCCGTGGAGTTCCAGCAGCTCTCCCATCACTGGCTGATCCTGCACGGCCGCTACACCTGCGTCGCGCGCAAGCCGAAATGCCCGGCCTGCCTGATCCGCGACCTCTGCACCTACGAGGAGAAGACCCCGGAATGACCGCCCAAGCGAACGGCCGCTACCATGTCATTGGAATCGGCAACGCCATCGTGGACGTGTTCTGCCCCGCCGACGACTCCTTCCTCGACCTCATGGGGATCGAGAAGGGGATCATGCAGCTCATCGAGCGCGAGCGGGCCGAGCTCCTCTACGCCGCCATGCGCGAGCCGCGCCAGGCGCCCGGCGGGTCGGTCGCCAACACCATGGCGGGCCTCGGCAACCTGGGGCTCAGGACCGCCTTCATCGGCCGCGTGAACGACGACGCGCTGGGCCGCTTCTACGCCAGCTCGCTCGCAGCCGAGGGCAGCGACTTCCCGAACCCGCCCATCCGCGACGGCGGCCTGCCCACCTCGCGCTCCATGATCTTCGTGGGCCCGGACGGCGAGCGGTCGATGAACACCTATCTCGGCATCTCGTCCGAGCTCGGCCCGCAGGACGTGCCCGAGGAGGTGGCGACCGACGCCGACCTCCTGTTCCTCGAAGGCTATCTCTACGACCGGCCTGCCGGGAAGGCCGCCTTCGAGGCCGCCGCGCGCCTGACCCACCAGGGAGGCGGGCAGGCCGGCATCGCCCTCTCCGACCCCTTCTGCGTGGACCGTCACCGCGCCGACTTCCGCCGCCTCGTGAAGGACCTCGACTACGTCATCGGTAACCAGCACGAATGGGAGTCGCTCTACCAGACGGACCTGACCGCCGCGCTCGACCAGGCGGCGCGGGACTGCGAGGTCGTCGTCTGCACCCGCTCGGGCGAGGACGTGATCCTGATCCGGGGCGAGGAGACCGTCACCGTCCCTGTCCGCAAGGTGGTCCCCGTGGACGCGACCGGCGCGGGCGACCTCTTCGCGGCGGGCTTCCTCTACGGCCTCGCGACGGGCCAGGGGCTCGAGGTCGCCGGCCGCATGGGCTGCGTCGCGGCGGCCGAGGTCATCTCGCATTTCGGCGCGCGGCCCCATGCCGACCTGCGGGCGCTCTTCCGCCACGAGGGGCTGGTCTGAGGGGGTGTTGCGTCGCCCTCGGGGGCACCGAACGGTCAGGTTACCCTTCCTTAACCGAATCTGGCGGATAAAGATGCCATGACCCGTCCCAAGGACCCATCCATGACCGCCGGCACCCACATGGCCTCCGAGATCGCGGAGGCACCCGAAGCCTTCCGCCGCGCCGCGCTGCTCGAGCCCGGCCCTGCGCCCGCGCCCTGGCGCGCCGCCTACACCATCGCGCGCGGCTCCTCCGACGCCGCCGCCGCGATCCTCGCCTACGAGTTCATGCGCGAGAGCGGCCGTCCCGCGACCTCGCTGCCGCCTTCCGTCTTCTCTCTGGGCGAAGGGGTGGCGCTGGGCGATTCCCTCGTCCTCGTCATCTCCCAGTCGGGGGCGAGCGACGACCTCGTCCGCTCCGCGCGCGGCGCGCGCGCCCAAGGCGGCCTCGTCATCGCCATCACCAACGTCCCCGGCTCACCCGTGGAGCACGAGGCGCAGACCTGCCTTCCCATCGGCGCCGGCCCCGAGAAGGCCGTGCCCGCCACCAAGACCGTCGTCGGCGCCGTGGGCGCCGGCACCGCGCTCCTCGGCGCCTTGGTCCCCGACTATGCCTCCCGCGCCCGCGCGAGCGCCGATGTCGTGGCTAGCGCCGGCCGCCGTCCCCATCCCCGCGCCACCGAGCTGCGCGACGCCCTGACCAAGGCCCAGGGCGTCTACGTCGTCGGCCGCGACACCGGCTTCGGCGCCGCTCAAGAGATCGCGCTCAAGCTCAAGGAGTGCTGCGCCCTCCACGCCGAGGCCTATTCCGCCTCCGAGGTCCTGCACGGCCCCCTGCAGCTCGTGGCCGAGGAGGACCTGATCGTCCTCCTCCTCGACACCGGCCATCCCGAGACGCGCGAGAGCCTCGACGTGGCCCAGGCGCGCTTCCGCGACCATGGTGCGGAGGTCCTCCGGGTCTCGCCGGCCGACGTGGGTGCCGGTGACCTCACCCCCGCCGCCGCCGCCGCGCTGCTCCTCTGCCTCCTCTATCCGGTCGTGCGCGAGACGGCGCTCGCCCGTGGCCACGACCCCGACGCGCCCAAGGCGCTCTCCAAGGTGACGCGCACGACATGACCCTGACCGAGACCCGCACCTGGGCCGAGATCCAGCAGCAGCCCACCCTGTGGGAGGACTGGGCCCGGACCCCACACCTTGCCAATGCCCGCGCCTGGATCGCCTCGCTCGGTCCTCGGGAGGTCTGGCTCTGCGGCGCCGGCACCTCCGCCTATATCGGCGACATCGTCGCCTCCGGCCTGGAGGGGCAGGGGCTTCGACTGCGCTCCATCCCCACGACCGACATCGTGAGTCGCCCGCGCGCCTACCTTCCCACCGACGCGCTGGTCGTCCACTTCGGCCGCTCCGGCGACTCGGCCGAGTCGGTGGGCCTCCTCGACGCCCTCGACGCGCTCTCGCCCGCGACGCCGCGCCTCAACGTCACCTGCAACCCCAAGGGCCAGCTCGCCACCCGGCCCGCGCCGGGGCCCTGGTTCTCGCTCGTCCTGCCCGAGGCCGCCCACGACGCGGGCTTCGCCATGACCTCGAGCTTCTCGACCATGCTGCTGAGCGCGCTCGCCCTCCTGGCGCCCGAGGGCGCTGGTCCCGTTCCCGCCCTGGCTGCCCGCCTGCGCTCGCTACTGCGCCTCTACGCCGCCGAGGCCGGGGCCGCCCGCACGCCGCAGCGCCTCGTCTTTCTCGGAGCCGGCCCCCTGGCCTTCGCCGCCCGAGAGAGCGCGCTCAAGGTGATGGAGCTGACCGCCGGCGCGATTCCCTGCCTCTGGGACAGCACGCTCGGCTTCCGCCACGGCCCCAAGAGCTTCGTCCAGGGCGCGACCGACATCGTCCTCCTTCTGTCGCCCGATCCCCACGCCGCGCTCTACGACCACGACCTCGCGGCCGAGCTGCGGTCCCAGTTCCCCGCCTCGCGCGTTACGACAATCGGTCCTGGCGGCAACCTCGACGTTCCCATGCCCGAAGGGGCCGCCTGGGGCGCGGCCCTCGTCGTGCCCTACGCCCAGATCCTCGCCGCGACCCTGTCCGACCGGCTCGGGCTCAAGGTGGATGATCCGTTCGAGGGCCAGGGGACGCTGTCCCGCGTCGTCCAAGGCATCCAATTGCATCCGGTGACCCCATGAGCGCCATCCTCCAGGACGTGATCGCCCGCAACCGCGCGGGGGCTCGGGCGGCCATCCCGTCCGTCTGCTCCGCTCATCCCGAGGTGATCGAGGCCTCCCTGCGCCTCGCCCGCCAGCTCGGCCGTCCCATCGTGGTCGAGGCTACCTCGAACCAGGTGAACCAGGATGGCGGCTACACGGGCCAGACGCCGGCCGATTTCGTGGCCATGGTCCACAAGCTCGCCGACAAGGCCGGCCTCGACCGCGCCGCCGTCGTCCTTGGCGGCGACCACCTCGGACCGCAGGCCTGGCGGAGCCTTGCTCCCGAGGAGGCCATGGCCAAGGCCGACGCCATGGTCCGCGCCTATGCCAAGGCAGGTTTCACCAAGATCCACCTCGACTGCTCCGAGGGCTGCGCGGGCGAGCCCGCCCAGCTCACCGACGCCGAGACCGTGCCACGTGCGGCCATCCTCGCGCGGGCGGCCGTGGAGACGGTCCCCGGTGACCGCCTCCTCTTCGTCGTGGGCACCGAGGTCCCGCCGCCGGGCGGCGCGCGCCCCGGCGACCAGGGCATCACGCCCACCTCTCCCGAGGCGGCCCGGGCCACCCTCGATGCCCATATGGAGGCCTTCCGCGACCTTGGTCGCATCGGCGGCCTCGTGGTCCAGCCCGGCGTGGAGTTCGGCGCCATGGAGGTCCACCACCTCCCGATGGACCGCGACCCGGGCCTGCGCGAGGCCGTCGCCCACCACGAGGGCGTCGTGCTGGAGGCCCACTCCACCGACTACCAGCGCCCCGAGGCCTTCCCCCGCCTCGCGGAGCTCGGCTTCGCCTTCCAGAAGGTCGGCCCCGCCCTGACCTTCGCCTGGCGCGAGGCGGCCTATGCCCTCGACTCCCTCGCCCAGATCGCCGGGTGGATCGACCGGGACCTGTCGGAGTCCATGGAGATCGTCATGCTCGCCGACCCGCGCCACTGGCAGCGCCACCTCGATCCCAAGGCCGGGGAGCTGCGGGTCCAGCGCCACTTCTCTTACGCCGACCGCATCCGCTACTACTGGCCCAAGCCCGAGGCGCAGGCCGCGCTCTCCCGTCTGCGCGCCGCGCTCCAGGGCAAGCGCCTGCCCGACCCGCTCCTCCGTCAGGGCTTCTGCCCCGCCGTCCTCGATCGGGCCGAACCGCTGCGCGCCCAGTTCTCCCCGGCCGATGCCCTTCTCCAGGCCAGCGTCCAGGAGGCGCTCGCCCCTTATCTCTTCCCCGACGCATGACCTGGATCACCCCGGATCGCCTCTTCGACGGCGAGCGCTTGCACGAGGGCCTCGCCCTCCGCCTCGATGCTGGCCGCGTGATCGACCTCGCGCCGAGGGACCCAAGAATGGACGCGAAGGTCGTTCCTGGCCTCGTCACTCCCGGCTATGTCGACCTTCAGGTGAACGGCGGAGGGGGGGTGCTGCTCAACACCGAGCCGACCGTCGCCGGCATGGAGGCCATCGCGAGCGCCCATCGCCGCCTCGGCACCGTGGCGATCCTTCCCACCCTCATCACCGACGCGCCGGAGGTCATGGACCGCGCCGTCGATGCGGCGCTCGCCGCTCGAGGGCGTCCGGGGATCATCGGCATCCACCTTGAGGGCCCACACATCTCGGTCGTCCGGCGCGGCACCCACGCCGCCCGCTTCATCCGCCCTCTGGACGAGCGCACCCTCGCCGCCGTCCGACGCCTGCGCGAGGGCGGCGTCCCCGTCCTCCTGACCCTCGCGCCAGAGGCGACCTCCCCGGGCCAGATCGCCGAGCTGGACCGGATGGGGGTCGTGGTCTCGCTCGGGCACTCCGACGCGACGGCCGAGCAGGCCCGTGCCGCCCTGGCCGAGGGGGCCCGGACCTTCACCCGACCTCTTCAATGCCATGTCGCCGCTGACCCATCGCGCCCCGGGCCTGGTCGGGGCGGCGCTGAGCTCCGGGGTTCCCGTGGGCCTCATCTGCGACGGCATCCATGTCGTGGACGACGTGCTGGCGCTGGCCCTTCGCGCACGCCCGGCGCCGGACCTGTTCTATGCGGTGTCCGACGCCATGCCCACCGTCGGAGGCCCGGATCATTTTCGCCTCTACGACATGGACCTGAGGGTCGAGGACGGCCGGCTCGTCAACCCCGAGGGCAGCCTCGCCGGCGCGCATGTCACGATGGCCGAGAGTGTCGCCCGCCTCGTGACCCGGGTGGACCTCTCACCAGAGGCCGCGCTTCGGATGGCCGTGACCGTGCCGTCTGGCCTCCTCGGCCGCCAAGACCTCGCAACGGTCGAAGGCCGCGATGCTGCCGACCTCCTGGTGCTCGACGATGGGCTGGCTGTGGCAGGCACCGTGGCGGGCTTGGCCTGAGCGACGTTTCGCCGACCAGCGTGCCCTCCCGAAGGCCTGATTTCGCTAGGTCAACTGCCTCAGTTATGACATGATGCAACCAGGGGATGTTTGATCGCGCAGGTGTGGAGCGCAGTTGTGGGTCTTGGCCTGGCCCGTGGAAGCTTATGTGGTTGGAGGTTCAATGCAGTTCGAGCGGCGCATGACGGTAGTAGGCAGTGGCATCTTCGAGACGCTTGACGCGCTCCTCGATGCTCCTTTCGCGCTGTGCTCGGTGGTGACCGACTCCGAGGGCCGCCCGATGGACTACCGGTTCCTCCGCGCGAGCGGCTGCCTCGAGGAGGTCCTCGGCGCCGGAGCCCTGGAAGGGCGCACCGCCCGCGAACTCGCCTCCCATCTGGATAACGCCTGGGTCGAGACCTTCGGCCGCGTCGCGCTCGACCGGACCGCCGTGCGCTTCACCCAGCGCGCCGACGCCACAGGGAGGGACTACGAGGTCTTGGCCGCTCCGCTCGATCCGCCCGGCTGCTTCGCCGTGACCTTCCGGGACGTGACCCGGAGCCGCGAGCACGCCGCGGCGCTCGATCATGCCCAGCGCCTGCTCCGGGAGCTCGGACATAGGGTGATGAACAGCTTCGCCTCGATCTCCGCCATCCTGGCCATGGAGGCGCGCGCCGCGCCACCCGAGGGACGCGGGGCGCTCAAGCGCGTCCAGGGCCGCGTGCAGGCCCTCGCGGCCCTCTATCGCCGTCTCGACGGGGCGCCCGAGATGGAGAGCACCGAGGTCGGGGGATACCTGGCCGGCAACGTGCAAGGCTTCCGCAGCGCCTTCGCCGCCGATCTGGACATCCGTTGCGACCTCCCGCCGACGACGCTCCCGACCCGGACCGCGGTTCCTCTGGCCCTGATCCTGAACGAGATCCTGACCGATGCCGCAGCCCAGGCCGTCGAGGTCGGGCATTTCGGCATTCGGGTCTCGCTCCACAGGGAGGGAGATTCCTGCCGGCTCGTCGTCGAGCATGGGGGCGCCGCCATGACCGAGGGAAGCGTCGGTCGCAGCCTTGCCGCGGCCTTCGCGGCCGAGCTCGGCGGCGAGCTTGCCAGCGAGGCGATTCCCGGCGGCGTCCGCACGATCGTCGCCTTCCAAGTCTGAGAGGGGCGATCCGCCCGGAACCCCGGTCTCCGGAAACCCCGGTGGACCTTCGCGGCTTGTTCCTCTAAACCCTTTTCCGCCCGGGTGACGCGGGCGGCAACCGGAGTGCTCTGCATGAAGATCGCGATCCTGGGCGGCGACGGCTTCGTGGGCTGGCCCACCTGCCTCCACCTGTCGAACGCGGGCCACGAGATCCACATCGTGGACAACCTCAGCCGCCGCTGGATCGACACCGAGCTCGGAGTGCAGTCGCTCACGCCCATGGATTCGATCCAGGAGAGGTGCCGCATCTGGAAGGAGGTGACGGGGCGGAAGCTCCAGTTCCACTTCCTCGACATCGCCAAGGAGTACGAGCGCTTCAAGGCCTGGCTCCAGGAATACGAGCCCGACGCCGTGATCCACTTCGCCGAGCAGCGCGCCGCGCCCTATTCGATGAAGTCGGACCGCCACAAGGTCTACACGGTCAACAACAACGTCAATGCGACGCACAACGTCCTGGCCGCGCTGGTCGAGACCGGGATCGACGCGCACCTCGTCCACCTCGGGACGATGGGCGTCTACGGCTACTCCACCATCGGCGCCGCGATCCCGGAGGGCTACCTGCCGGTCGGCATCGAGACCCTGTCGGGCGAGACCGTGGAGCAGGAGATCCTGTATCCGACCCGCCCCGGCTCGGTCTACCACATGACCAAGAGCCTCGATCAGATCCTGTTCCAGTTCTACGCCCAGAACGACGGCCTGCGGATCACCGACCTGCACCAGGGGATCGTCTGGGGCACGCACACCGACCAGACGCGGCTGCATCCGCAGCTCGTCAACCGCTTCGACTATGACGGCGACTATGGCACGGTGCTGAACCGCTTCCTGATCCAGGCGGCCATCGGCTACCCGCTGACCGTCCACGGCACCGGCGGCCAGACCCGCGCCTTCATCCACATCCAGGACTCGGTCCGCTGCATCGAGCTGGCGCTCCAGGACGCCCCCAAGCGGGGCGAGCGGGTCCGCATCTTCAACCAGATGACCGAGACCCACCGCGTCCGCGACCTCGCCGAGCTGGTCTCGCGCCTCACGGGGGCTGAGATCGCCTACCTTCCCAACCCCCGCAAGGAGGCCGAGGAGAACGAGCTGATCGTCAAGAACGACCAGTTCCTCGCGTTGGGGCTCAACCCGATCACGCTCCAGGACGGCCTGCTGACCGAGGTCGTGGAGGTGGCCAAGAAGTTCGCCCACCGTATCGACCGCTCGCGCGTGCCCGCGGTGTCGGCCTGGACCAAGGACCTCGCCGCCCGCGTGGACCGCGATCCCGAGCATCGGGCGCTGCGCACTGCGTCGTGAGAGTGGCGCTCGACCACTGCGTGATCCACGTCTCGGACTGGAATCGGTCCAACATGTTCTACCGCGACGTGGTAGGGGCCGAGGTCGTGCCGCGCGGCGCGGGGTTCGTCTATCGCTGGGGGAGGCAGCAGCTCAACTGCCATGGCCCCGGCGTGCGGGCCGAGCCCCTGGCCCGGCTCCCCGTCCAGCCCGGCAACAGCGACCTCTGCTTCGCTTGGGACGGGACGGTTGAAGAGGCCCGGGCCCACCTCGCCACCTGCGGCGTGGCGGTCGAGCTCGGCCCGGTTCCCAGGCAAGGCGGAAGAGGGGAGGGGACAAGCCTCTACTTCCGCGACCCAGACGGCTCCCTCCTCGAATTCATCGTCTATCCGTGACCGCCCACGCCTACGTCACCCTCGTGACCAACGCCGACTTCGCGCGCGGTGCGGCGGCGCTGCTGCGCTCGCTCACCCTGACCGGCACGGGCGCCGACCGGGTGGTGCTGCATACGGGTGGCGTGCCGGACGGTGCGCTGGCCCCCCTCGCCGCCCAGGGCGCGCGGCTGGTGCGGGTGGACCTCCTCCCCACTTCGCCCGAGTTCAACGCCGCCCATGCCAAGGACCGCATCCACGGCCTGAACCCCTTCACGAAGGGCACCAAGCCGCCGTTCCACACTCCGCTCGACAACTTTGCCAAGCTTCGCCTCTGGCAGCTCCCCTACGAGCGGGTGGTGTTCCTCGATGCCGACACGCTGGTGCTCCGCAACATCGACAGGCTCTTCGATTATCCCGAGCTCTGCGCCGCCCCGAACGTCTACGAGAGCTTGTCGGACTTCCACCGCATGAACTCCGGCGTCTTCACCGCACGCCCCTCGCCGGCCACGTTCGAGCGCCTCCTCGCCCAGCTCGACACCCCCGGCGCCTTCTGGAAACGCACCGACCAGACCTTCCTCCAGCACGCCTTCCCGGACTGGCACGGCTTGCCGGTCATCTACAACATGCTCCAATACGTCTGGTTCAACATGCCGGGCCTCTGGGACTGGAGCGACATCCACGTCCTTCACTACCAATACGAGAAGCCCTGGGAGCCTCATGCCAAGGCCGACCGTCTCCGACCCCTGATCGATCTCTGGCAAGCCTTCGCGGGCGACGGCCCTGTGCCGGACCTGTCCACCATGCCGAGACCCTAGGGTGCATGCCGGCACGCACCATCTGACCGAGGCGGCAAGCAGCGCGTGCCGGCATGTCGCCTGCATAGGATTTCTTTATCGGGCTTCGTTCGGTTCGTCCTGTCAGGCTGGGGTTCATTGGAGCGAGTGGAGGCCCGACCGCCGATCCGAGGCAACGCGGGCGGCCCAGCCATGAGGATCGCCCTGACCGGCGCCACGGGCCTTGTCGGCCAGTTCATCGCGGCCCGTATTCTAGCGGCCGGTCACGACCTCGTTGCCCTCGGGCGCCGGCCCTCGCCCTGGGGCGGCACCCATCGCCCCTGGGGCCTGGGCGAGCCAGCACCTCTCGCCGGCTGCGACGCGCTGGTGCATGCCGCCTTCTACCACGTCCCCGGCCGCTATCGGGGCGGCGAGGGATCGGACCCCGAGGGCTTCCTGCACCAGAACCTCGACGGCACTCTCCGTCTCTGGGAGGAGGCGCGCGGCCGTCCCGTCGTCTTCCTTTCGTCTCGCGCCGTCTACGACGGTCTCTCTCCCGGCGCGCTCCTCACCGAGGGTCTTCGCCTCGCTCCCGACAGTCTCTACGGCCAAGTCAAGCTCGCCGCCGAGGAGGCGCTCCACGCGCAGGGTGGCACGAGCCTCCGCGCGACCGGCGTCTACGGACCCCCCGCACCCGGCCAGCGCCACAAGTGGTCCGACCTCTTCGAGGCCTTCGCCCGCGGCGATCCGCTGCCTCCCGCCTGTGGCACCGAGGTCCATGGGGCCAACCTCGCCCGCGCCGTCCTCCTGCTGCTCGGTGCCGCGTCAGGTCCCTACAACTGCTCCGACCTCCTCCTGGACCGCCACGACTTGCTTGCGCGCTGGTCGCGCATCGCCGGAATCCCGGGCCGTCTGCCCGAGCGGGCCGAGAGGACGCCCAACGTGATGGATTGCACCCGCCTGCGCTCCCTCGGATGGACCCCGGGTGGCGAGGCCGCGCTCGACTCGACCCTACGTGGGATGGCCGGGGGCAGCCCGGCCTGACATGGGCGACTTGCGCTCAGTCCCGCCCGAAGAGACCCTTCAGCGCCCCGCCGAGGAGACCCGTCACGGAAGGCCCCTCCCGCCCCAGGAAGGGCAGCGGCCGGCAGACCTCGATCGCCGCAATTCCCACCCGGGCCGTGAGGGCACCGTTGACGACCCCCTCCCCGAACCTGCGCGAGAGGCGCGACAGCACCGTCCCCCCGGCCACCCCGTGGATCAGGTCGTCCCCGACCGCCACCGCGCCGGTCGCGACGAGATGGGTCATCACGCTGCGGACCAGGCGCCAGGATTCCAGCGTCCCGGAGCGCCCGCCGTAGATCTCGGCCACCCGCCGGATCATCCGCAGATTGGCGCCCAGGGCCGCCGCCACGTCCGCGAGAGGCAGAGGCACCACGGCCGTCACCGCCGCAACCTGCCGCGCCGCGCCTGCGACCTCCCGTTCAGCGGCCACGTCCAAGGGCCCGAGCAATTCCGCCTCGGCAAGCCGCAGGAGGCCGTCCGCGTCGAACACCTCGCCCGCCCGCTCCCTCAGTCGCGCGGCGTTCCAGCGCAGGCCATCCCGTCCGGCATAGATGTGCTGAAGGCGCTCCACGACCGTGCGCGCTTGCCCGAGGCTGCCCGTGGCCAAGGCCCCCGCCGCCTCGCGCTGGACCTCGTCGATCCGTGCCAGCCTTCGGATCGCCAGCACCTCCCGCCCTGCGATGGCCAGCGCCACGACGCAAAGGCCCAGGAGCAGGGCCGTCGCGACTCCGCCCAGCACCGGGTGCCGCTCCAGAAGGTCCGTCACCCATTCCCAGGCCGCCACCGAAAGCGCGAAGAGAAGGAAGCTTCCCAGGAGCGACCAGAACCAGGCCCCGAGCCGCGACTTGGGCCGGGCCGCGATCCGCATGGCCCGCTCCATCGCCGGAGGCGCCCCGAAAGTCCCCGCCTCCGGAACCGGCGGGGCCACCTCGGGCGCGAAGGGGACGGCGTCCTCCACCTCGATCAGCACCGGCCCGCGGGGTCTGTCCTCGCTCACAACTCGTCTCCGATCAGGAACTCGGCGGCCTTGTCGAGCCGGATATGGGGTGGCCCCTCGCCTGGGCGCAACGTCAGCGGGGCTGGCGCGAACTCCCGCACGGCATAGTCCTGCAGGGGCCAGCCCTCGGCGCCCGCCCGCGCGGGCGCGAGGAGACGACCGGGGTCCTCCGGCAAGTCGCCTGGATGCAGCGCCACCTGCCTGCCCGTGCCGTCGAGGCGTCCTCGAACGACGTCCACCATCTCGCCCCCATGCTCGATCCGGTCCTCGACGGTGGTGCGGAGGCTTGCGATGGCCATGGCCTCCGTCTCCGCTCCCGCGAACTCTGCCCGGTCTCGCGCCTCGCGAAGCAGGGCCTCCGTCAGCGCGGCCAGCCTGCCATGCTGCGAGTGGTGCAGATGGTCCGCCTTGGTGGCCGCGAAGAGGATCCTCTCGACCCGCCTCTGTCCGAGGAGCCGCGCGAGCCAGGCGTTCCGTCCCGGGCTGAAGGCCGACAGGATCTCCGCCATCGCCTGCCGCAGGTCCTCGAAGGCCCGGGGCCCGCGTCCGAGCGCGCCCAGCACGTCCACCAGCACCACCTGCCGGTCGATCCGGGCGAAGTGCTCGCGGAAGAAGGGCGTCACGACGAGCCGCTTGTAGGCCTCGAAGCGCCGTTCGCTCTCGCGCCAGAGGCTCCCCCGCTTGGCATCCGCCACTGGCGGCAGCGGCGCGAAGGTCAGCGCGGGCGAGCCCTCCATGTCCCCTGGAAGGAGAAATCGCCCCGGCGTGCAGTCCGAGTAGCCCGCGTCCCGGGCCGCCCTGAGATGCGCGGCATAGGCTTCGGCGAGCCCCTTCAGCTCGACCTCGTCGAGGGGGGCCCCGAGGTCGAGAGCCTTGAGGCGCGCCAGGAACTCCTCCGCCCCCGGCCGTGCCTGTGCCTTGGCGAGGGCCCGCACGGACCACTCCGTGAAGTCCTTCTCCAGGAGGCTCAGGTCGAGCAGCCACTCGCCCGGATAGTCCACGATGTCGAGGTGCAGCGTCCGTGGTCCCGACAGCCCGCCCAGAAGCCCCGTCGGCGCGAGCCGGAAGGAGAGGCGCAACTCGGAGACGCGCCGCGTCCCCTCCGGCCAGCGCGGCTGGGGTGAGGTCAAGGCCGCGAGGTGCTCCTCGAAGGCGAAGCGAGCCACGTCGTCATCGGGCTGCGGCTGGAGCCAGGCCGCCTGGATGCGTCCCTCGGCCGCCGCGCGAAGCTGGGGCATCCGGCCCCGGTCCATGAGGTTGGCGACCAGCGAGGTGATGAACACCGTCTTGCCGGCCCGCGACAGGCCGGTGACGCCCAGCCGGATCACGGGGTCCCTGAAAGGGGAGGTCATCGCCTCGGCCATGTTGCGCGTGGCGTCCCAAGCGCCCGTCGTGAGCGAGCCGATCATTCCGTCCTCCGGTTCGGGAGGAACATAGGGAGTCGCCCGGGCGAGCGGTAGGGCAGGGGCGTCACGCCCTTGGATGCGCCTTTTCGTAGACTTCGAGGAGGTGCCCGGCCTCCACGGCCGTGTAGCCCTGGGTGGTGGAGAGAGAGGCGTGCCCCAGAAGCTCCTGGATCGCCCGCAGGTCGCCGCCTGACGCCAGAAGGTGCGTCGCGAAGGAATGCCGCAGCGCATGGGGCGTTGCCGTCGCGGGAAGGCCGAGCCGCATCCGCGCCCGCTCCATCGCCCGCTGCACGAGGCGAGGGTTGAGCGGCCCGCCCCGCAGGCCCAGGAACAGCGGCCCGTCCTTGGTGATCGCATGAGGGCAGAGCCGGGTGTAATCGGCCACTGCCGCCCGGGCCGCCGGGAGCACCGGCACCAGCCGTTCCTTGCCGCCCTTGCCGGTGATCCGCAGGACCGCCGGCAGCTCTGCCAACGCCCCGGTGAGCCCCAGGGCCTCGGAGATGCGAAGGCCGAGCCCGTAGAGCAGCGTCACCACGGCGGCGTCCCGGGCAGCGACCCAGGGCTCGGATGGCTCGGCCTCCACCGCGTCGATCACGTCCCGCGCCGCCTGCGGGGCGAGAGGGCGCGGCAGGCGCGCCTTCCCCCTTGGCCCCTGGGCCGAGAGCGCGGCCGTGACATCGAATCCCTCCCGCTCCCCCAGCCAGCCGCAGAAGCCCCGCACCGCCGAGAGCCGCCGCGCCAGCGAGCGGGCCGAAGTCCCGCGCGTCCTCTCGTGCGCCATGAAGGCGCGGAGGTCCGAGACGGTGAGCCGGCCGACTCCCGCCACTCCCTCCGCCCCGCCGTTGTGGGCGGCGAGGAAGGTCAGGAACCCTGCTACGTCGGCCCGATAGGCCTCGACCGTCTTCCCCGAATAGCCCCGCCGCGCCCGGCCCTGGGCCAGCCAGTCCTCGAGCGCCTGCGCGAGCTGGGGAGCGATCATCCCAGGAAGCGGCGCAACGCCCGCTCGGTGACGGCGCCCAGGAAGGCCAGGAGGTCCGTCCCGTGCTGGGGCTGGAAGTGCCGCTCGTCCTGCGACCCCATGACCAGCATCCCCACGTCCTCGCCGAGGTCGAGCCTCAGGCAGGCCTCGGACCGGATGTCGTCGCCGTGGACCGTCGCATAGCCCAAGGGGCGCAGCACCACGTTGCGGGCGGGGCCACCGCGATAGCCGCGCATGTAGGTCTCGACGAAGCCCCTTGGCTCCATCACGAGGACGCTGTCCAGCCGCTCGATCCCGTCCTCGCCGTCGGCATGGTCCGATTCGATGATCAGGTGCAGCGAATCGATCCTCAGGATCGCCTTCACGTCATCGCCGAGGTCCCTCAGGAAGGTTTCGAAGCGCTGGGGCTCCAGCATTCGCAGCACCGCCCGCTGGATCTGCGCCGTGCCGGCCACGTTGTCGTAGGCCGCCGCGATCACTGACCGGTGCGTGTCCTCGAGCCGGTCGAGCCGCGCTTCCAGCCGGTCCATCGCGATTCCGCGCATATCCACGATGTTGGGGCCCATGGCCCTCTCGTTGGCGCCGACGAGGACCCGCATGATGTCCTTGTCGTCGAGGAGGACCGCCGGGTCCGCCATGATGGTCTCCCGGACCTTGGGGTCCATGAGGGGGCCGCTGCTCATTGCCTGTCACACTCTTGAGGTTGGTGTTCGGGCGGCAGACTAGCAGCCTGTTGGCGACGGGCCAGCGATGGCGCATGGCCCCTTGCTGCGGCGGTCCGAATCGTGGCCTTCCGGCCAAGGTGAAGGCTGTGGCCGGAATCCTTGCCCTTGTGGCCAAAATAGAACATATCAGGAACCAGGCCCCCGGAGGACCCGTCATGCCCAAGGCCCGGACCAAGCGCATCGCCCCCGCCCCCTTGCCCGGCGGGCCCGAGGATCTGGGCGATCCCTTCGGTCTCGATTCGATGGAGGTGCCCCGAGGAGCCGACCGCGCTGGCCGAGGAGCCTGCCGAACTGGCGGAGGAAGGTGCCGCGCCGCCGGTGTGGCGGATGGCCGAGCCTGTCTTCGAGGACCGCGTCCCGGCGGGCGAGCGTGTCGGCATCCTGCCGCTCGGCGCGCTGGACCGGCTCCTCGACTACAAGGCGCCCGAGGGCGGCTGCTCGCCCGGCGCCTTCGTCGAGGTGCCGCTCGGCCCCCGCAAGATCGTGGGCGTGGTCTGGGGTCCCGGGACCGGCGAGGTGCCGGAGGCGCGGCTCCGGCCCGTGGCCCGCATCCTCGATGCCCCGCCGCTCCGCGCACCGATGCGCGAGTTCCTGGGCCGCGCCGCCGACTACACGTTGACGCCGCTTCCCGCGATGGTCCGGCTCGCCACCCGCGCGCCCGGGCTGACCGAGGGGCAGGTGACGCACAACGTCTATCGCCTGGGTCCGCGCGAGGCCGGGCGCATGACCGATGCCCGCACCCGCGTCCTCGCCGTCCTGCGCGACTTCCCCGACCGGAGCTTCACCCTGGGCGAACTCGCCTCGCAGGCCGGAGTGGGGACGGCCGTCATCAAGGGCCTCGTCACGCAAGGGGCCGTGGTCGAGGAGGAGGCGCCGCGCGACAGGCCCTATCCGGTGCTGGACCTCGGCGCTCCTGGCGTGCCGCTGACGCCGGACCAGATGCTGTCCGCCGCCGCGCTTCGGATCGGGGCCGAGGCGCATACCTACAACACGACGCTGCTCAAGGGCGTGACCGGCTCGGGCAAGACCGAGGTCTACCTTGAGGCCGTGGCCGAGACGCTGCGGCAGGGGCGGCAGGCGCTGGTGCTGCTGCCGGAGATCGCGCTGACCGGCGCCTTCCTCGCCCGCGTGGAGCATCGCTTTGGCGCCCCGGCGGCCGAGTGGCACTCGGGCATGACGCAGACCGAGCGGCGGCGGCTCTGGCGCATGGCGGCGACCGGGGGCGCGTCCCTTGTGGTCGGCGCGCGGTCGGCGCTGTTCCTGCCCTTCCGCGACCTCGGCCTCGTCGTCGTCGACGAGGAGCACGACACCTCCTACAAGCAGGAGGACGGCGTCCTCTACAACGCCCGGGACATGGCGGTGCTGCGCGCCTCCATCGAGAAGTCGCAGGTGATCCTTGCCTCCGCGACCCCTTGCCTCGAAAGCTGGTACAACGCCCAGACCGGGAAATACGCGCGCCTGACGCTGCCCGCGCGCGTGGGCCTCGCCGTGCTGCCGACCGTCAAGGCCGTGGACATGCGGCTTGAGGAAGTCACGCGCGGAAACTGGGTGGGGCCGACGCTGACCGAGGCGGTCGCGCAGCGGCTGGAGCGGGAGGAGCAGTCGCTCCTCTTCCTGAACCGCCGGGGCTATGCGCCGGTCACGCTCTGCCGGTCCTGCGGGCACCAGCTCGGCTGCCCGCATTGCGACGCGCGCCTCGTGGAGCACCGCTTCATGCGGCGCCTGATGTGCCACCAGTGCGGCGAGACCTTCCCGATGCCCGTGGCCTGCCCGGACTGCGGGGCCGAGGGCAAGCTCGCCCCAGTGGGCCCGGGCGTGGAGCGGCTGGCCGAGGAGGTCGCGGCGCTGTTCCCGACGGCGCGGACGGCGGTGCTGTCGTCGGACCTCTACGGGTCCGCGAAGTCGCTCAAGGAGGCCATCGAGCAGATCGCCGACGGGGCCGCCGACATCATCATCGGCACGCAGCTCGTGGCCAAGGGGCACAACTTTCCCAAGCTGACGCTGGCCGGGGTGATCGACGCGGACCTCGGGCTCTACGGGAGCGACCTGCGGGCGGCGGAGCGGACCTTTGCCCTGATGCGGCAGGTGTCGGGCCGGGCGGGGCGCGCGGACCGGCCGGGCGAGGCCCTGCTCCAGACCTACCAACCGCACCACCCGGTGATCCAGGCGATCCTCAAGGGCGACGACGAGGGCTTCTGGCGGGCCGAGCTCGACGGCCGCCGCATGGCCGGGATGCCGCCCTTCTCGCGCCTCGCCGGGATCATCCTGTCGTCGGAGGACGCGCAGGAGGTCATGGACAAGGCCGTCGAGATGGCCCGCCACAAGGACCCGCTCACGAAGATCGGCGCCGAGGTCTGGGGTCCCGCGCCCGCGCCCATCGCGCGGGTCCGTGGACGGCATCGGGTACGCCTGCTGGTCAAGGCCGACCGGACGGCGCCGCTGCAGGACGCGCTCGCCCGCTGGGCGGCGCAGTTCCGGTTTCCCTCGGACCTGCGACTGACGATGGATATCGACCCGCAGAGCTTCATGTGAGGACGGGCCGTGTCGGACACCACCTTCATCCTGGGCTTCCTCGCGGCGACGCTCCTCCCGGCGCTTCTCGTGGCTTCGCTGGTCCGGCGCTGGGCCAAGGGCGTCGTTCGGCTCGTGATCGCGGCGGCGCTGGTCCTCGGGGTGGCCCGGCTCGGGATGGGCGCCTTCGTGTCCCGGGCGCTTCCTGACCTCGGGATGCCGATGGATTGAAGGGGCGGCCCCTGCCAGCGGGCCATGGGCGCACCTATATCTGCGCCGACACAGAGGAGTCGCCGCATGTTCAGCCTCTTTCCTTCCGACAAGACCCGCATGATCTCTCCCGAGGAGGCGCTGCCGGGCCGTGACCGGCCGATCCCCACCGCCGACCGCCATGCCGTGCTGGGGACGCCCATCGGCCTCGACGTGCCCGAGGGGATGGAAGTCGCCGTCTTCGGCATGGGCTGCTTCTGGGGCGTGGAGCGGATGTTCTGGAAGCTGCCGGGCGTCCATTCGACGATGGTGGGCTACGGCGCCGGCTACACGCCGAACCCGACCTACGAGGAGGTCTGCACGGGCCGTACCGGCCACAACGAGCTCGTCCGCGTGGTCTACGACCCCAAGGTCACCTCCTACGAGGACCTGCTCAAGGTCTTCTGGGAGGGCCATGACCCCACTCAGGGGATGCGGCAGGGCAACGACCGGGGCACGCAGTATCGCTCGGGCATCTACGTCTTCAACGAGGCGCAGCGCGAGGCGGCCGAGCGGACCAAGACGGCCTTCCAGGAACGCCTTCGGTCGGCCGGCTACGGTGCGATCACGACCGAGATCGTGGATGCGGGACCCTTCTACCTCGCCGAGGACTACCATCAGCAGTACCTCCATAAGAACCCGCGTGGCTACTGCGGGGTCGGCGGGACCGGAGTGACCTGCCCGATCGGCGTGGCGGTCTGAGTCTCCACGCCTCAGGTTGACCGGACCCGGGACGCGGCCTAGGCCCTCTGCCAAGGAGGGCCTGGCCATGATGTATTCCGCGATCACCACCACCAAGGGGCTCGCCCCGGCCCAGGCCCTGGCCGAGGCTGTCGAGGAGCTGGACCCGCCGCCCTTCGCCGTGGGGCATTTCGAGATCGAGGACGGCTCGGGCCTCTTCGAGATTGGCGCGCATTTCGAGGAGGAGCCCGACGGGATCGTGCTGGACCTCCTGGCGGCCGTGCATGGGGCCAAGCCCTTCGTCGTCTCCGAGGTGCCGGACGTGGACTGGGTCGCCAAGGTCCGCCGCGACCTGCCCCCGGTCGAGGCGGGGCGCTTCTTCCTCCACGGCTCGCACGACGCCGACAAGGTGCCGCCGGGCCGGGTGCCGCTGCTGATCGAGGCGGCGATGGCCTTCGGGACCGGGCACCATGGCACGACGCTCGGCTGCCTGCGCGCCATCGACCGGCTGGAAGCGGAGGGCTTCCGGCCGCGCAACGTGGCCGACGTGGGGGCGGGCACCGCCGTCCTCGCCATGGCCGCCGCGCAGGCCTGGCCCGAGGCCGATCCGGTCATCGCCGGTGATATCGACCCGGTGGCGGTGGAGACCGCGCGCGCGAACCTCCAGGCCAACGACCTCGGGCACCGGGTCGCCTGCGTCGAGGCGGCGGGCCTCGACGCCCCCGAGTTCCGGACGGCCGCGCCCTTCGACCTGATCCTCGCGAACATCCTCAAGGGGCCGCTGATCGAGCTCGCTCCCGACGTGGCTGCCGCCACGGCGCCGCGCGGACGGGTGATTCTCTCGGGCCTCCTACGTGAGCAGGCGGCGGATATCGTGGAGGAATATTCTCGTTTCGGCATCAATGAGATTGAAAGAGATGAAATTGGAGATTGGGCTACGCTGATCTTAATGAATGAAGGCAAAACCTAGGCTGGAATGGGGGTTTATGGCTGAATTGCCTTGATGGTTCCATATTGACCGGGTAGGTTTATACGTAATCAGTTCGTGCCACCATAGGTTGCATTTCGGCAAAGCGGTCCCAGAACATGTCCCAGACCACCTTCGATCAGCGCGTCTCCAAGATCGACGACAAGCACCGCCTCCTGTCCGAGGGGGCGACGTATCGCGTCGGCCCGGACGGGCTCATCGTCGCCGTTCCGCAGCGACGCTTCGTGCCTCGCTTCCCGATGCGGGGACTCGCCCTGCTGCTGGGCGGAACGTTCGTCTTCAAGGCGGCGCTGTTGGTCGCTTCCGGCGAAGGAACCTACCATGGTCGTCTGAGCGAGCTTGCCAAGGGCCAGCCGGTCGAGCGGGTGATGGCCTGGGTCATGCAGCCCGATCCCGTGACCCGCCTCATCGCGAGGGGGATGGACATGGTCGTTCACGCCGGGGTCGCCGAACGGTCCTGACGCGGCGGCGCCCAGCGGCGCTGGCCTCCGTTCCTGCTTTGTGCTAGCCCGGCCTCCAGGCGGGCAGGTCAGGCGGAAGGGGCGGCGATGCGGGTGATGGGGATCGACCCTGGCCTCCAGAACATGGGCTGGGGCGTGATCGAGGTGGACGGGGTGCGCCTCCGTCATGTCGCCAACGGCATCGTCCATTCCGGGAACGGCGAACTGGCCGAACGTCTCCTGCGGCTCTACGAGCAGATGCGCGCCATCGTGGCCGAGCAGGCGCCCGACGCGGCCGCCGTGGAGCAGACCTTCGTCAACAAGGACGCGGCGGGGACGCTGAAGCTCGGGCAGGCGCGGGCGATCGCGCTCCTCGTGCCGGCGCAGGCGGGCATCCCCATCGGGGAATACGCGCCGAACGCCGTGAAGAAGGCCGTGGTCGGCGTCGGCCACGCGGCCAAGGCGCAAATCGACCACATGGTGCGGCTGCACCTTCCGGGGGTGAGCCTTGCGGGTCCAGACGCGGCCGATGCCCTGGCCGTCGCGATCTGCCATGCCCATCATCTCCAGTCCGCGACTCATCTGACCGCCGCCATCGCCAAGGCCGAGGACAAGGCGCTCGAGGACAAGGCCAGGACCGCGCGGGCCGATCTGGCGCGGGCGATGAAGAGGGTCGGGCGATGATCGGGCGCGTGGCGGGGCGGCTGCTGTATCGGGCCGGGGACCACGTGCTCATCGACGTGAGGGGCGTAGGCTATCTCGTGCATGTCTCCGAACGGGTCCTGGCAGGGTTGCCACGCAACGGCGAGGCCGTCGCGCTGTTCACCGAGCTTCAGGTGCGCGAGGACGGCTGGACGCTGTTCGGCTTCCCGACGCTGGTGGAGAAGGAATGGCATCGGCTGCTCCTGACCGTGCAGGGGGTGGGGGCGAAGGTGTCGCTGGCGCTGCTGGGGGCGCTCGGGCCGGACGCGCTGGGGCGGTCCATCGCGCTCGGCGACTGGGCGACGCTGGCGCGGGCCAAGGGGGTCGGGCCCAAGACGGCGCAGCGCATCGTCAACGAGCTGCGGGATAAGGCGCCGGCGGTGATGGCCATGGCGGGGCTGATCGGGACGACGGCCGTCACGACGCACGAGCTGGAGCCCGACGAGGTGCAGGTCGTGGAGGTCGAGGCCGCGCCGGCGCCCAAGGCCGCGCCGCGCCGCAAGGCCGAGAACGGGCAGGGGATGGCGCAGGCCGAGGCGCTCTCGGCGCTGGGGAACCTGGGCTACGCCCCGGGCGAGGCGGTGCAGGCGGTGGCGCAGGCGGCCGAATCGCATCCCCAGGCCGGGACGCCGGAGCTGATCCGCGCGGCGCTGCGGCTTCTCGCGCCCAAGGAGTAGAGAGGGGTGGTCCGGTTTAACCTCCTGCTGCGGGATGCGGGCATCGAGCCGGCGAGCGTGGCGATGTTGCTCCACAACACCACGCTCCAGCCTTTGCGGACGCTGATGCCGACACTTTGGAGCGACAGGCCTGATCTCCTGGACGCCTATCAGGCGACGCATGCCGAGCAGGTCGAGGCGACGCTCAGGACGCGGCGCTTCGTTGCGAGCTTTGCTCCATTGACCGATGCGCGTCACCTGTTCCTGGGCCTGTTCGAGGTGCATGGCTTCGAGGAACTGCCCGTCGAGCGAATCTATGCGGATCCCCGCTACGAGGAGTTGGAGCGGGTCTACGGCGCCGTGGACACGACTCTGGCGAACAATCGTCCGCGCGTCACGCAGTGGCGCTTCGACCTCCGACCCGTCGAGGCACTGTCCGATCTGCGCGGGCGCCTCATCATGCCCACTCCGCCGGGACGCGGCTATCGACGGTTGGCGGAGAACCTCGACGCCCCTGTTCTCGCCATCCTCGAGGCCCCCTTGGGCGAGGCACCCGTGCCGGACTGGCGCGAATTGATCGTGACGGCCGCGCAGGTGCGTGGCTTTCCCTGCGCATGGGCAGCAAACCTGGCCCAGTGGCGTGGCATCTACCTCATCGTGGACGAGTCCGATGGGGCCCGCTACGTCGGTTCGGCCTATGGCGGGACGAACCTGCTTGGCCGCTGGCGGGCGCACGTCGCGGGGGAGAGGGGCGTCACCGCCGAGCTCCGCCACCGCGATCCGGGCCGCTTCCGCTTCTCGATCCTGGAGCGCGTCTCGCCCGACATGCCGGCCGAGGAGGTCATCCGCCTGGAGCAGACCTGGATGGAGCGGCTCGACACGCGCCGCTTCGGGCTGAACGCCGGCGGCGCCCGAGCGCGCGACGGGCTAGCGGAACGCATCGTGAACGACTAGGTTGACGGCATGAGCAACGCCCTTCTCCGACCCGACCCCAGCCCGAGGACATGAGCGACAAGGCGCTGCGCCCGCAGATGCTGTCGGAGTTCATCGGGCAGCACGAGGCGCGGGCGAACCTGCGCGTGTTCATCGAATCGGCCAAGATGCGCGGCGAGGCGATGGACCACACGCTGTTCTACGGGCCGCCGGGCCTGGGCAAGACGACGCTCGCGCAGATCATGGCGCGGGAGCTGGGGGTGGGCTTCCGCATGACCTCGGGGCCGGTGCTGGCCAAGGCGGGGGACCTCGCGGCGATCCTGACCAATCTGGAAGCGCGGGACGTGCTCTTCATCGACGAGATTCACCGGCTGAGCCCGGTGGTCGAGGAGGTGCTGTATCCGGCGCTGGAGGACTTCCAGCTCGACCTCGTGATCGGGGAGGGGCCGGCGGCGCGGACGGTGCGGATCGAATTGCAGCCCTTCACGCTGGTGGGCGCGACGACGCGGCTCGGGCTGCTGACGACGCCCTTGCGCGACCGTTTCGGCATTCCCACGCGGCTCGAATTCTATACGGTCGACGAGCTCTACGAGATCGTCGTGCGGAACGCCCGGTTGCTCGGTGCCCCGGCCGAGCCCGAGGGCGCGCGGGAGATCGCGACGCGGGCCCGGGGGACGCCGCGGATCGCGGGGCGGCTGCTGCGGCGCGTCGTGGACTTCGCCATCGTGGAGGGCGACGGGCGCGTGACGCGGGAGATCGCGGACCGGGCTCTGAACCGGCTGGGCGTGGACAAGCTGGGCCTCGACGGCGCGGACCGGCGATACCTGCGGCTCATCGCGGAGAGCTACCTTGGCGGGCCGGTGGGGGTGGAGACGCTCTCGGCCGCGCTGAGCGAGGCGCGGGACGCCATCGAGGAGGTGATCGAGCCCTACCTGCTCCAGCAGGGGCTCATCCAGCGGACTCCGCGCGGGCGGATGCTGACGCAGGCGGCGTTCCGGCACCTGGGCATGGAGGTGCCGAAGGGGCAGGGAGACCTGTTCGGGTGACGGGCGGGGCATCGGTGGCTTTCGGTTGTGATTCGTAGCCAGGATGCCAGAGAAAGCTTAACGGTTTCCGATAGCTGCGAGCGTTGCGTCGGGGTCCGAGGATTCGCTTGGATGTGGCGCCGTGGCCACGGGCTCGGCAGGTCGGATCGAAGGCGAAGGCGAAGGCGGACCGGCCGCTCGCCGCCGGGTGGCGTCCCCCGCGCGGCTTGGACAGGAGGAAGCTCGGACGCCGTCGGGAGCATGGTTCCAGCGAGCGAGCCGCAGGTCGCGCGTCAGCCCACCATGTCGGGGACTTGTGATCCATGCCGCTGAAGCGGTGTGCTGACGCTCGTCCTGCGACTCGCCGGGCCGACCCGGCGTTCGCGGAAAGGGACCGCCGGGCGCCTCGGCTTGCCGTCCCGGGAAGGGCAGGGGCATAGTCCGGGCCGGGAGGAGCCACGGATGCCACGCACGGATGCCCTGGGCGCCATCGGGAACACGCCTCTGGCGAGGCTCTCGCGGCTCGTGCCCGAGGGGTCGGCCGAGGTCTGGGTGAAGCTGGAAGGGCAGAACCCGACCGGGTCGCAGAAGGACCGGATGGCGGTGTCGGTGATCCTGCGGGCGCTGGAACGGGGCGCGCTGCGGCCCGGCGAACGGGTGGTCGAATACACGGCGGGCAGCACGGGCATGGCGCTCGCCTTCGTCTGCGCGGTGATGGGGCTGCGCTTCACGGCCGTCTCCTCGGATGCCTTCTCGCCGTCCAAGCTCAAGTCGATGGAGGCCTATGGGGCCGAGGTGCTGATCGAGCCCTCGAACGGCGAGGGGATCACCCCCGCCCTGATCGCCCGGATGCGCGAGAGGGCCCATGCGCTCGGGCGCGAGCCGGGGCACTTCTACGCCGACCAGTTCGGCTCGCCGGACGTGCGGGCGGGCTACGAGGGGCTGGGCCGCGAGATCGCGCGGCAGGTGCCCGGGGGGCCGGACCTCCTCGTCGCGGCCGTGGGCACGGGGGCGAGCCTCATGGGGACG
The DNA here is from genome assembly GCF_000600335.2 of Rubellimicrobium mesophilum DSM 19309. Lineage (GTDB taxonomy): Bacteria > Pseudomonadota > Alphaproteobacteria > Rhodobacterales > Rhodobacteraceae > Rubellimicrobium > Rubellimicrobium mesophilum. The sequence continues at coordinate 48,144 of NZ_KK088575.1, forward strand.
CTCGACGGGCTCGAATCGGAGGGGCTGCGGCTCGAGGCGGTGGCGCTGGAGCCGCTGCAGTCGCCCTTCCTCACCACCGGCAAGGGCGGGCCGCACAAGGTCGAGGGGGTGGGCGTGGGCTTCGCGCCGCCCTTCCTCGACCTGGCGCGGCTGCGGGAGGCGAGGGCCGTCGACCAGGAGAGGGCCTTCGAGACCTGCCGCCGGCTCGCGCGCGAGGAGGGGATCTTCGCGGGGGGCTCGACGGGGCTCAACGTCGCGGCGGCGCTGGACCTCGCGGCCGAGCTGGGGCCGGGGCGGCGGGTCGTCACCTTCGCCTGCGATTCGGGATCGAAGTACCTGGGCGGCCCGATCTATGGCTGAGGGGGCCGTCCATCTCTTCCGCTGCCGCGTCTACTACGAGGACACCGACCTCGCCGGGGTGGTCTACTACGCCAACTACCTGAAGTTCATCGAGCGCGCCCGGACCGAGTGGGCGCGGGAGGCCGGGATCGACCAGGGGCGGTTGAGGGCGGAGCAGGGCGTGGTGTTCGCGGCGCGGCGGGTCGAGGCGGATTATCTCGCCCCCGCGCGATTCGACGACCTGCTGGAGGTGCGGACCGTGCCGGAGGGAGGCAGCGGGGCGCGGCTGGTCCTCGTGCAGGAGGTCTGGCGCGAATCGGAGCGGCTCTTTGCCGCGCGGGTGACGCTGGTGGCGATGGACGGGGCCGGGCGGCCTCGGCGGATTCCCGCGGGGATGCGCGGCGGCTCGGGCTGAGGCGCATGGAGCCGGGGGCGGGCCGCGAGGACACAATTCGCGCTCCCCGGCGCGGAGGCGGTTGGCATCGGCGCCGTCTCTGAGTTATCCCCATGCCCCAAGCGCGCCCTCGAGTGGCGGCAGGCGGCAGAGACAGGCTCATGGACGCGACGACCGATTTCTCGATTTGGGGGCTGTTTGCCCAGGCGACCTTTGCGGTTCAGGTGATCATGTTCGGGCTTCTTGGGGCCTCGGTGTGGTGCTGGGCGGTGGTGGTGGACAAGCTGATCCAGTACCGCCGCGCGCGGCGGGAGGCGGCGGTGTTCGACCGGGCCTTCTGGTCGGGGGAGCCCTTGGACGGGCTCTTCGAGCAGATCGGGCCGCAGCCCAAGGGGCAGAGCCAGCGGGTGTTCGCGGCCGGCATGATCGAGTGGCGGCGCTCGCACAAGCAGGACGGCGGGCTGATCGCCGGGGCGCAGAGCCGGATCGACCGCTCGATGGACGTGGCCATCGCCAAGGAGGCCGAGAGGCTCCAGCGGGGCTTGGGGGTGCTGGCCACGGTGGGCTCGACGGCGCCGTTCATCGGGCTCTTCGGCACCGTCTGGGGGATCATGAACGCCTTCATCGGCATCGCCAACACGCATGACACCAACCTCGGCACCGTGGCGCCGGGCATCGCCGAGGCGCTGCTGGCCACCGGGCTCGGGCTCCTGGCGGCCATCCCGGCGGTGATCTTCTACAACAAGCTCTCGGGCGACGCGAACCGCATCGTGGGCTCCTACGAGGCCTTCGCCGACGAGTTCTCGACCATCCTGTCGCGCCAGCTCGACGCGGCGGCCTGAGCCATGGGCGCGGGGGTCATGAAGGGGGGCGGCCCGGGCGAGCACCGCCGCCGCCGCGCGCGGGGCCGGGCGCAGCCCATGGCCGAGATCAACATCACCCCCTTCGTGGACGTGATGCTGGTGCTGCTGATCATCTTCATGGTGGCGGCGCCCTTGATGACCGTGGGCGTGCCGGTGGAGCTGCCGCAGACGGCGGCCCGCGCCCTGCCCATGGACGAGGAGGAGCCCCTGACCGTCACGGTGACGGAGGACGGGCTCATCCTGATCCAGACCAGCGAGGTGCCGGAGGCCGAGCTGGTGCCGCGCCTCCGGGCCATCGCGGCCGAGCGGGCCAGCACCCGCATCTACCTGCGCGCCGACGGCAAGAACGCCTGGACCCGCGTGGCGCAGGTGATGGGCGCGCTCAACGCCGGAGGCTTCTCCGACATCGGCCTCGTGACCGACGCGGGGGGCCCCGAAATGGGCGCCGCCGCCACACCCGAGGGCTGACGCCCAGCCATGACACCCGGGGGATACATCTCGGCCGCGGGCCACACGCTTCTCATCGCGTGGCTGCTGTTCGGCTGGGGACTCGACAGCGAGCCCCTGGACTTCCAGGTGACCGAGGTGACGGCCGTCTCGGGGGCCGAGTATGCGGCGCTGGTCGCGCGCAGCTCGCCCGATGCGGCGGCCCAGCCGACCGAGGCGCCCGAGCCCCCGCCCGCCGAGGAGGCCCCGGAGCCGCCCGCGCCG
>NZ_KK088576.1 GCF_000600335.2 Rubellimicrobium mesophilum DSM 19309
GCCGCCGCTCCCGGTGCCGAAGCCGCGCCCGCGCCGATCCCCGCCAGCGTGGCCGGCGTCGTCGCCGCCCCGCGTCCGCACCTGCGCCCCGCCCGGGCCGCCGCGCCAGCCGAATCCGGTCCCGCCGTCGTCGCCGAAGCGACCCCCGCCGAAGCGACCCCCGCCGAAGCGACCCCCGCCGAATCGACCCCCGCCGCCGAGGAGTCGACCTCCGTCGCCGTCACCGCGAGCCTCCCCGCCGGCACGCACCTCGTCCAGCTCGGCGCCTTCGACTCGGCCGAGATCGCCGCCTCCGAATGGACACGCCTCCAGGGCAAGTTCGGCGAGTTCCTGGGCTCCAGGGAGCGCGTCATCCAGGAGACCCAGAGCGGCGGCCGCACCTTCTACCGCCTCCGCGCCGAGGGCTTCGAGGACCGCGCCGACGCCCGCCGCCTCTGCGCCGCCCTGACGGCCGAGGGCGCGGACTGCATCCCCGTGACGGTGGACTGATGCCGCTCTCCGCGATCCTCGGCGTCTCCGGCACCTCCCTCGACGCCTGGGAGCGCGGGTTCCTGCGCGACGCCGATCCCTGGGGCTTCATCCTCTTCGCCCGCAACGTCGAGGACCCCGACCAGCTCCGCCGCCTGACGGCGGAGCTTCGCGACACCGTCGGCCGCGACGCCCCCATCCTGATCGACCAGGAGGGGGGCCGCGTGCAGCGGATGCGCCCCCCCTTCTGGCGCGAATACCTCCCCGCCCTGACGCAGATGGAGCGCGCGACCGAGCCCCTCCGCGCCCAGTGGGTGAGGAACCGCCTCATCGCCGCCGAGCTGCAGGACGTCGGCATCGACGTGAACTGCGTCCCTCTGGCCGACCTCGTGGAGGATGGGACCCACCCGATCCTCAGGAACCGCCTCTACGGCGCCGACATCCCGACCGTGGTGACCGCCGCCCGCGCCTGTGCCCAAGCGCACCTCGCGGGCGGCGTCCTCCCCGTCCTCAAGCACATCCCCGGCTATGGCCGCGCCCGCGTGGACAGCCACCTCGACCTCCCCCGCGTCTCCGTCGGGCGCGAGGTGCTCCAGTCCCGCGACTTCGCCCCCTTCCGCGCGCTGCGCGACCTGCCCCTCGGCATGACCGCTCATATCGTCTTCGATGCGGTGGACCCCGACCGCCCCTGCACGACCTCCCCCGTCGCGATCCGCATGATCCGCGAGGAGATCGGCTTCGACGGCCTCCTGATGACCGACGACATCGGCATGGAGGCCCTCACCGGCACCATGGCCGAGCGCGCCGCCGCCTCCCTCGCCGCCGGCGTGGACCTCGTCCTCTACTGCAAGGGCGAGCGCCCGGACCTCGTCGGAACCGTCTCCGCTTGCCACCCCCTCGAAGGCCCCGCCCTCGAACGCGCCGTCCGCGCCCTGGCCCTCCGCCGCCCGCCCGAGCCCGTGGACATCGCCGCGCTCGCCGAGGAGCTGCACGAGCTCCTCCCCGAAGGGGCCTGATGGACGGCGGCTCGCTCCGGATCCCCGTCCCGGACGCGCTCATCGTGGACGTGGGCGGGTTCGAGGGGCCGCTCGACCTCCTCCTCACGCTCGCCCGCCAGCAGAAGGTGGACCTGCGCGAGATCAGCATCCTCGCCCTCGCCCAGCAGTACCTCGCCTTCATCGAGAGCGCCGCGCGCGCCCGCATCGACCTCGCCGCCGACTACCTCGTGATGGCCGCCTGGCTCGCCTACCTGAAGTCCCGCCTTCTCCTTCCTCCCGACCCGGAGGAGGAGCCCGAGGCCGAGGACCTCGCCCGCGACCTCGCCTTCCGCCTCGCCCGCCTCGAAGCCATGCGCGAGGCCGCCCAGGCCCTCATGGACCGCCCCCGCCTGAACCGCGACGTCTTCCCGCGCGGGGAGGTCGAGGCGATGGAGGAGACCCGCGTCACCCGCCTCACCGCGAGCCTCTACGACCTCCTCTCCGCCTACGCGCGCCTGCGCACCCGCGACGAGTTCCGCCCCTTCGCCATGGACCGCGTCGGCGTCTACACCATGGAGGAGGCGCTCGACCGTCTCCGCCCCCTGATCGGCGACTGGGCCGACTGGGCGTCCTTGAGCGACTGGCTCCCCCCCGGCTGGACCGACGGCCCCCGCCGCCGCGCCGCCACCGCCGCCACCTTCGCCGCCGCGCTGGAGCTGGTGCGCGAGGGCCTCGCCGACATCCGCCAGGACGGCCCCTTCGCCCCGATCCACCTGCGCGCGAGGGCTCCGGCATGAGCGCGAAGCCCCGGGCGTGCGACCTCGTAGGGCGGGCTTCAGCCCGCCATGTTCCCTCATCCACTCGCGTAGCGCCTGCCATTCCGGCGTGGCGGGCTGAAGCCCGACCTACGGCCTGTCCCACGCGCCGCGTCCCATCCCGACGGCCCGAATTCCTCCTCGTCGGCCCATGACCGCCGAGCCCCCCTTCGACGTCCCCACCCCCGAGGAGCAGGAGCGCATGGTCGAGGCGCTCCTCTTCGCCTCCCCCGAGCCGCTCCCCACCGCCAAGCTCGCCGAGCGCCTCCCCCCCGGCTGCGATCCCCGCGCCGCGCTGGCCCGCCTGCAGCGCCTTTACGAGGGCAGGGGGGTCAACCTCGTCCGCTCCGGGGGCGCCTGGGCCTTCCGCACCGCGCCGGACCTGCGCTTCCTCCTCTCCCGCGAGGTGGTTGAGACCCGCAAGCTCTCCCGCGCCGGCATCGAGACCCTGGCCATCGTCGCGTATCACGGCCCTGTCACCCGCACCGAGATCGAGGAGATCCGGGGCGTCTCGGTCTCCAAGGGCACCCTCGACCAGCTCCTTGAGCTCGGCTGGGTCCGCCTCGGCCGCCGGCGGGAGACCCCCGGCCGTCCGGCGACCTACGTCACCACGGACGCCTTCCTCGACCACTTCGCCCTCGAAAGCGCCGCCGACCTCCCCAGCCTCGCCGACCTCCGCGCCGCCGGCTTCCTGGGCGAGCCTACGGTTCAGGAGAACCTGCCGCTCCCCGACCCGGAGCCGTGAATCGGGCACCGCGCGTGTCCCCGCCATCGCAAGACGCACCACCAGTTGCGGAACAGGAGGCACACCGGCTCCGTCGCGTGGGGTGGCGCTCCACCTCACCGTGCGCCACCCGCCATCGCGCCACGCGTTCCCAACAGGACGGGTGGTGCCGCGTCCCCATGCGACGAATGGGCCGGGCGCAGCGCCAGAAGGCTGCCCCATGGGGTGCGTGCTCGCACGCGCCGCGCCGGTGGCCTGCGACTGCCCTGATTCGGGTGGCTGACGGGGCGCGCGGGACCTTGCCCGCCTGGGGCGACGCAACACCCATGCGTGGGAACTCCCTTTGTCCAATCAGAGACTTGCGCCCCAGGTGTTGCGTCGCCCCACCCCCCACCGAACGCCACGTTTACCACTCGTTAACCCGGCGCGGGCACTCTGGGCGCAACGCAACGAATCAGGCCCGTCCCGACGGCCAGGGCGCTACGCCCCGGGTGCCGGCTGTGGGACAGCACCCCCGAAGAGCGGGCCAAAGAGAGGTGAATGGAACTACGTCGCACGGACCTGTCCGCGCAGAGCCGGCCCCGGAGAGGGGCCCACATACCGGGAACGGGAGATCCTCCCCGCGTCCCCCATAGACTCAAGCCCGCTGAAGAGGCGGTCCGGATAGGTCCCGAAAACCCCCTCGCGCCGGGGCGGACGAGGCAACCCGGAGGCCCCGCGGGATTGAAGCATTCGTAGGAACCCCCTGGCCCGAACCACCCCGGGCCGAAGCGCAAGCCACCGCGCCCTAGGCCCCGACCTCCGCGAAATGCTTCGCCAGCTTCAGCCCCTGTCCCTGGTAGTTGCTCGCGATTCCCCGCCCGTAGAGCTGGTCCGGCACCTCCGCCATCCGCTCGTAGAGCAGCCGCCCCACCACCTGCCCATGCTCCAAGGCAAACGGCGCCTCATGGCACCGCACCTCCAGCACCTCGCGCGAGCCCGTCCCGGCCGTCCCATGCCCGAAGCCCGGATCGAAGAACCCGGCGTAATGCACCCGGAACTCGCCCACCATGGCCAGATACGGCGCCATCTCCGCCGCATGGTCCGGCGGGATCGTCACCGCCTCGCGGCTCATCAGGATGTAGAAGGCCCCCGGATCGAGGATGATCCGCTCGTCTTCCGCGACGATCTCCTCCCAGAAGGCACGGGGGTCGTAATGCCCGATCCGGTCGAGGTCGATCACCCCGGTATGCGGCTTGGCCCGCCACCCCACGCGTCCCGGCCCCTTGAGGTCCACCGAGAACGCGAGCCCGTCGTCGATCGCCGCCTCCGCTCCCTGCACCAGCGGCACCCGCCCCTGCAGCTCCCGCAGCTCCTCGTCCGAGAGCCGCGCCTCCCCCTCCCGCAGCCGGAGCTGGTTCAGCCGCATTCCCGGTCGCACCAGCACGCTGAACGACCGGGGGCAGATCTCCGCCCAGAGCGGCCCGCGATACCCCTGGGGCACGTGGTCGAACTCCGTCCCTCCGTCGCAGATCGTCCGCGTCAGCAGGTCGAGCCGCCCCGTCGAGCTCTTGGCGTTCGCGACCCCCTCCAGCCCCCCGGGCAACGCAAGCTCCTCCATCAGCGGCACGAGGTAGACGCAGCCCTTCTCCAGCACCGCCCCGTCGTCCAGGCGGAAGCGGTGCATCTCGAAGGCCCCGAGCCGCTCCTCGACCGTCCTCCCCTCTCCGGCCAGGAACGACGCCCGCACCCGAACCGCGAAGCGCCCGAGCCGCAGATCCAGCGAGGCCGGCTGCACCTGCGCCGGCAGCACCGGCTCTGCGGCCGCGATCCCTCCCTCGGCGATCAGCCCACGGAGCCGCTGGCTCGGCAGAACACCCAACGACGCATCTCCTCTTGGCTCGACGGCCTCCACGACGACGCCCGACGTGCCGCCGAGTCAAGGCCGGCCGGACGTCTGGCCGGACAGTTGCGTGGAAGGGGCTCGACGGTGTGGGATAGGAGCAGCAGGGGAGGGAGCCCATGGACCAGCTCAGCCAGATCGCCCGCCGCGTCGAATCGCTCGACCGGGCCCGCGCCTTCTGGCGCGACACTTTGGGGATCAGGGAGCTCTACGCCTTCCCGGGCCTTGCCTTCCTCGACCTGGGCGGCACGCGCCTGATGCTGCGCGAGACCGGAGCGCGCGACGAGGCCGACCTCCTCTACCTCCGCGTCCCTGATATTGCCGCCGCGCATGACGGATTGGCGGCGAGGGGAGTGACCTTCCTCCAGGCCCCGCAGGTCGTCCACCGCCACGCCGACGGTTCGGAGGAATGGATGGCGTTCTTCAAGGACGACGAGGGCCGTCCGCTGGCTCTCCACGCGGTCAGGGTCGGATGATCTCGGAAGCTTCGGGGGGGTGGATGATGGTCGGGCTAGCAGGACTTGAACCTGCGACCTCCCGCCCCCCAGACGGACGCGCTACCAGACTGCGCTATAGCCCGACACGGGCGCCTTCTTACCGATTCAGGCGGCGGGGGCAAGGGCAAAAGCCACCCCTCAGCGCGACGGTGACGCCCCCTCGCGCAACTCCGCGAGCCGACGCACGAGAGGGGCCAGGCGCGCGGCCTCGGCCCGCAGCCGGTCCCGGTCGGCCCCGGCCAACGCCTCGCGAAGGCGAGCCAACGAACCCTCTCCGGAGGCGCGGACCGGGGCCCTCAGGCGATCCAGCGTCCCCGCCAGGAACTCGCTCACCGGGGCGGCGACCGGCGTCGCCTCGGGGGCGGGGCCGGGCGCGGGGTCCGGCTCGCACTCCGCCTCCAACGTGAACCCGACCGATTCCTCATCTATGTCGAGCTCGCCCGCCTCCGCGTCAGCAGGCTCCTCCTCCCCGGCCCGGGGCCAGGGCCCGACGATCACGGCGACAGGAGCCTCCTCCGTGGCCTCCTCCGTCCCTTCCCAGGGCAGGGCGGAGAGCGTGGCGACGTGCCGCGGGCCCTTTTCCTTGAGCAGCTTCTGGACGCCCCGGATGGTCATGCCCTGCTCGTGCAGCAGGACCTTGATCCCCGACAGGAGCGCGATGTCGTCCGGGCGGTAGTAGCGCCGCCCGCCGGCCCGCTTCACGGGCTTGATCTGCGGGAACTTGGACTCCCAGAAGCGCAGCACATGGGCCGGCGTCTCGAGGAAGGCCGCCACCTCGCTGATGGTGCGGAACGCGTCGGGGGACTTGCCCACGGCCTCAGCCCCGGTTGCCATGGGCGATCCGGTTCTTCATCAGGTGCGAGGATCGGAAGGTCAGCACGCGCCGGGGATGGATCGGCACCTCCTCCCCGGTCTTGGGGTTGCGGCCGACGCGGGCGGCCTTCTCCCGGACCGAGAAGGTCCCGAAGGAGGAGATCTTGACTGTCTCCCCCCGCACCAGCGCGTCCGAGATGTGGTTCAGCACGGATTCCACCAGCGTGGCGGAGTCGTTGCGGGACAGCCCGACCTCGCGGTGAACCGCGTCGGCCAAGTCCATGCGCGTCAAGGTCTTGTCCGACATTCTGAAAGCCCCCCACAATGTGCCGCCCAGACTACGGCAGGGGACTCACGCGGTCAATCGCGCCTCCGTGATCGTCGGTGGCTCACCACCGCACGACGACCGACCCCCAGGCGAGCCCGCCGCCGATCGCCTCCATCACCACGAGGTCGCCCCGCTTGATCTGCCCCCGCTCGACCCCCACCGAGAGGGCGAGGGGGATCGACGCCGCCGAGGTGTTGCCGTGGTCCTGCACGGTCACGACGACCCGGTCCATGGGCACGCCCATCTTCTGGGCGGTCGCCTTGATGATCCGAAGGTTCGCCTGGTGCGGAACGATCCAGTCCACGTCTTCGCCGGTCAGCCCCGCCCGTTCGAGAGCGGACTCGGCCGTCTGGGCGAGCTTGCCGACGGCGTGGCGGAAGACCTCCTTGCCCTCCATCCGGAGCACGCCCTGCGTGCCGGTGGAGATGCCGCCGTCCACGTAAAGGAGGTCCTTGAAGGTCCCGTCCGAATGGAGGTCGGTCGCCAGGACGCCACGGGCGGCCGTTCCGTCGGACTCCTGCCATTCGAGGAGCACGGCGCCCGCACCGTCGCCGAAGAGGACGCAGGTGGTCCGGTCGGTCCAGTCGAGGATCTTGGAGAAGGTCTCGGCCCCGATCACCAGAACGCGCCGGGCCTGCCCCGCCACGATCAGCGCGTTCGCGGTGGTCAGCGCATAGACGAACCCCGCGCAGACGGCCTGCAGGTCGAAGGCGAATCCCCCGGTCATGCCGAGCGCCCTCTGCACCATCGTCGCGGCCGAGGGGAAGGTGAGGTCCGGGGTGGAGGTGGCGAGCACGATGGCATCCACCTTGGAAGGCTCGCGTCCCGCCATAGCCAGCGCCGCGCGCGCGGCGCGCGTTGCCATGTCCGAGGTCGTCTGCCCGGGCGCCGCGAAGTGCCGCCGCTCGATCCCCGTCCGCTCGCGGATCCACTCGTCCGAGGTGTCGAGCGTCGCCTCGAACTCGGCGTTCGGCACCACCCGGTCAGGCAGGTAATGCCCGACGCCCGTCACCACGGCCCTGATGGTCATCTCTGCTGCTCCTGAGGCGCCTCGACGCCGGTGGCGGGGGTTGCCCCCCCGTCCGTCCCGTTATCCTGAGCGAGCGCGACCGCCGACGCAACCCGTGCCGCAAGCCGCCCCGCGAAGCCCGCCGTCGCCAGCCGGTGGGCGAGCGTCAAGGCCGCCGCCACCCCGGTCGCGTCGGCCGAGCCGTGGCTCTTGATGACGGTGCCGTTGAGCCCGAGGAAGACGCCCCCGTTCACCCGGCGCGGGTCGATCCGCAGCCGCAGCCGGTCCGGCGCCCGCATGGAGAAGAGCGCGCCGATCTTCGACAGCGGCCCGAGGTTCAGCGCCTCGCGCAGGAGGCCCGCTATCAGCGTCGCGGTCCCCTCGCCGGTCTTGAGGGCGACGTTGCCGGTGAAGCCGTCGGTCACGATCACGTCCACGCGGTTCGAGGGAATGTCGCTCCCCTCCACGAAGCCCACGAAGTCGAACTCGCCCTTGGGCGCGGCCTCCTGCATGAGCTCGAGCGCGTCCTTGAGCTCCTGCCGTCCCTTGTGCTCCTCGGTCCCGACGTTGAGGAGCCCCACGCGCGGACGCGCGATGCCGAGGCCCTGCCGCGCGTAAGAGGTGCCCATCAGCGCATAGACGAGGAGATCCTCCGCGTCCGCGCGGATATCGGCGCCCACGTCGAGCATGACGTTGAACCGGGTCGGGTTGCGCGAGGGCCAGAGGCAGGCGATGGCGGGCCGGTTGACGCCCGGCACCTTGCGGAGCCGCAGCATCGACACCGCCATGAGAGCGCCGGTGTTCCCGCAGGAAACGACCGCCTGGGCCCGACCGTCGCGCACGACGTCGACGGCGGACCACATGGACGTGTCCTTGCCGGTCCGCATCACCTGCGACGGCTTGTCGGTCATCGCGACCGCCCCGGGCGCATGGACGATGCGCACGCGATCCCCCAGCTTCCGGACGAGCGGAGTCAGAACCTGCTCAGGCCCGTGCAGCAGGACGCGGGCCCCCGGCGTCTCGGCCAGGAAGGCCTCGAGCCCCGCGACGACGACCTGCGGCCCCTTGTCGCCCCCCATCGCGTCCAGGGAAATGACGACGCCGTCGGCCTGGGCCGGGGCGCTCCCGATGGACGGACGGCTGTCGGTCATCGACGGGTGACGCGGTCAGCCGTTCAGGCCGCGTCCTCGTCGATCTCGGCGACGGCGTGCGGCGGGACGATCTCCTTGGAGTCGTAGTGGCCGCAGGTCGGGCAGACGTGATGCGGACGCTTCAGTTCGCCGCAGTTGCTGCACTCGTTGGGGTTGGCGGCAACGAGGAAATCGTGGGCGCGGCGCTGGTTGCGGCGCGACTTGGAGACTTTGTTCTGCGGGACGGCCATGTCACAACCTCGGTTCGTCTCAGGGGCGCATGGCCCGATATGAAAGTTTCGCGAAAGCTCGCGGGTCCGGGGGCGGCAATACGGCCTCCCCGCCGGAATGTCGAGCCTCGACGGAAGGCCGCGAACATAGCGGATTTCGCGGGCGCCGCAAGGGTGGGGGTGACCTACTCCTTGGGCTTGAGCGCGTCCCTCAGGGCGGCGAAGGGCTTGGCCTTCTCCTCGGTCAGCGGCTCGGCGCCCGGCTCGGTCACGACGATCTCGCCCAGCTCCTCGCCCTCGGCGCGGGGATAGGGGGGCAGGGCGAGCGCGAGCGCCTCCAGCATCACGCCCACGAGGTCCAGGCTCGCGGGGAGCTCCTCGACCGAGTCGTCCTCGGGCATCTCGGATTCGCCCGGCTCCGGCTCGACGAAGTCGGCCAGGTAGCGGCGCTCCACCCTCTCGTCGATCCGGGTCGTGACGGGCTCGAGCGAGACCACGCTCTCCTGCACCACCGTCGCGCCGAGCTGGCCCTCCAGTCGCCAGTCCCTGCGCCCTTCGGGCCGCAGCCAGCCCTCGAAACGGAGCTTCCTCACGGCAGGGACGCCGAGATCGGCGGCGATGGCCTCCCGCTCCTCGGCCTCCGGGGCGAGGTCGAAGCGGGTCGCCTGCCTCTGGCCGGGGTCGGCGAGGCGGAGGATGTGACGGGGAAGTCGGGTCGCGTCGCTCAAGGGGGCCTCCTTGTCCTTGAAGGGGCTCGCTCCATGCCCTAAGCCGCGATATGAAGCGGAAAAGGACAAGGCAAGGGGGCGGCGATGCGGAAGGGTCTGGCCGGCGTGGTGGCCGTGTCGCTGCTGCTCGGCGCCTGCGCGCCGATCTACCGCAACCACGGCTACGTCCCGCCGGAGACGGCGCTGTCGTCGCTGCAGGTTGGCGTGGACACCCGCGACAGCGTGGTCGCCTCGCTCGGTCGGCCGACCACGACGGGCGTCCTGGGCGACCAGAGCTTCTATTACGTCCAGAGCCGCTTCCGTAACTTCGCCTTCCTCCCCCCGGAGGAGGTGAACCGCCAGGTCCTCGCGCTGTCGTTCCTGCCCGATGGCCGCCTCGGCAACGTCGAGAGGTTCGGGCTCGAACGCGGCCGCGTGGTCCAGCTCTCCCGCGCATCACGGGCGAGGTCTTCGCCGACCGCACCTTCATCAACCAGCTCTTCGGCAACGTGGGCCGGTTCGACGCGGGGAGCCTCCTCGGCGAGGAGTGACGCGAGCCTCGTCCGCAACGAGCAGGCGAAGCACTCCGCGAACTACCTCAGCGGGGTGGCCGTCGCGGTGGGCTGCCTCGGCTCCCTGATTCCCGCCCTGTCCAGCGACGGAGGGCCCAGGGTTCTCTCGGTCGTCGTCAGCGGGATTCGTTTCGGGCTCTCCCTTGCGCCGCATCCGATCGCGAGACGCGACCTTCGGAGGCTCGTGCCACGACCGCTCTTCAGGTGATCGCGCTTCTGATGACCCCGGTGGGAGGGCTCCTCGTCGGGCTGGCGGCCTATTGGGTGGCTACCCGTCCCGACCAGGAGCGGAGTCGCCCGGCCGAGTGACCCCGGCCGGGCAGGCGTTCAGGCCCCGCGCGCCGCCTCGTCCTCCTGATCGAACGACAGCGCCGCCCCGTTGATGCAGTAGCGCAGGCCCGTGGGCTTCGGTCCGTCCGGGAAGACGTGGCCCAGATGCGCCTCGCAGCGCGCGCAATGGACCTCGGTGCGCGTCATCCCGTGCGAGCGGTCCACGTCCTCTTCCACGGCCTCGCCACCCACCCCGTCGATGGGCGACCAGAAGGACGGCCAACCCGAGCCGCTCTCGTACTTCGTCGCCGCGTCGAAGAGGGGCTGCCCGCAGGCCACGCAGTGGAAGGTGCCCGGGCCCTTGGCGAAATGGTGCTCGGTGAAGGGCCTTTCGGTCCCGTGCTGGCGCGTGACGCGGTAGGCCTCGGGCGTGAGCTCCTGGCGCCACTCCTCGTCGGACTTGACGATCTTCTCCATCTCGTTCCCTCCATTCCGTTCGCCTCCGATGTAGGCGCGGCCTCCCGATGGGCCAAGCCCGCCGCGCTACGACCCCGCGCCTCGGTTGACGCCGCCCGGCCCGGCCCATAGGTCGCGGCCATGGCGCGCGCACCCCTCCTCCAACTGTCCGACATCTCCCTCACCTTCGGCGGCGATCCCGTCTTCGATGGCCTGTCCCTCGCCGTGCAGGACGGCGACCGCATCGCCCTCGTGGGCCGCAACGGCTCGGGCAAGTCCACCCTGATGAAGGTCATGGCCGGCCTCGTGGAGCCCGACCGGGGGCTGCGCGCGACCGCGCCGGGCATCCGCGTGGGCTACATGGAGCAGGATCCGGACCTCACCGGCTTCGCCACGCTCGGCGACTACGCCAGCGCGGGCCTGCCCCCGGGCGAGGACTACCGCGTCGCCATCGCCGCCGAGGGGCTGGGCCTCGACCCGTCCCGCGACACGGCGACCGCCTCCGGGGGGGAGCGCCGCCGCGCCGCCCTGGCGCGCCTCATGGCCGAAGCGCCGGACCTCATGCTCCTCGACGAGCCCACGAACCATCTCGACATCGCGGCCATCGAGTGGCTGGAATCGCAACTCTCCGAGACGAAGTCGGCCTATGTCCTGATCTCGCACGACCGCGCGGTCCTGCGGAACCTCACGCGCGCGACGCTCTGGATCGACCGGAGCGACGTGCGCCGGCAGGACAGGGGCTTCCAGGACTTCGAGTCCTGGCGCGACCGCGTCTGGGAGGAGGAGGATACCGCCCGCCACAAGCTCGACCAGAAGATCAAGATCGAGGCCAAGTGGGCGGTCGAGGGAATCAGCGCCCGCCGCAAGCGCAACATGGGCCGCGTCCGCGCGCTGGAGACCCTGAGGACCGAGCGTCGGGAGCAGATCCGTCGCCAGGGCACGGCCGCTCTTGCCATGGAATCGGGGCCGACCTCCGGCAAGCGCGTGATCCTGGCCAAGGGGCTGACCAAGGGCTTCGACGGCCGCAACATCGTCAGGAACCTCGACCTTACCGTGATGCGTGGCGACCGCCTCGCCATCGTCGGCCCCAACGGGGCGGGCAAGACGACGCTGGTGAGGCTCCTTCTCGGGCAACTTGCGCCCGACGCCGGCACCGTGACCCACGGCACGAACCTCGAGGTGGCCGTCCTCGACCAGACCCGCGCGAGCCTCGATCCCGAGATGACGCTCTGGGACGCGCTCGCCGCCGATCCCGCGCTCAAGGCCGGGCGCTCGGATCAGGTGATGGTGCGGGGAACCCCGAAGCACGTCGTGGCCTACCTCAAGGACTTCCTCTTCCAGGAGGCGCAGGCCCGCGCGCCCATCAAGTCGCTCTCGGGCGGCGAGAAGGCGCGGCTGCTGCTCGCCCGGATCATGGCCAAGCCCTCGAACCTCCTCGTCCTTGACGAGCCCACCAACGACCTCGACATCGAGACGCTGGACCTCCTTCAGGACGTGCTGGGCGACTACGACGGCACGGTGATCCTCGTCAGCCACGACCGCGACTTCCTCGACCGCGTGGCGACGCTGACCATCGCCATGGAGGGCGACGGCCGCGCTATTCCCTATGCCGGCGGCTGGACCGACATGATGGCGCAGCGCGGGGGCGAGCCCTTGGGCGTCCGTGCGGCGGCCCCTGCGCCCGCGACCCCCAAGGCGCCCGAGAAGCTCGCTCCAGCCGCCGCGCCGGCTCCACGCCGGAACGGCCTCAGCTTCACCGAGAAGCACCGACTCGAGGCCCTTCCCACCGAGATCGAGCGGCTCACCGAGGAGATCGACCGCCTGGGCAATCTCCTGGCGGACCCGGACCTGTTCACCCGCGAGCCGGTGAAATTCCGCAAGGCCTCCGAGATGCTGGCCCAGCGCCAGAGGGCCCTCGAGTCGGCCGAGGAGGAGTGGCTGACGCTGGCGGAGAAGGCCGAGGCGGGGGCCTGACTCAGCCGCAGCGCCGCAGCAGGAAGGACTGGTCCGCACCTTCCTCGGACCCGAGCCGGACCTCGTCGGTCCAGTCTTGGAAGACCATCCCGTCCGGCCCGGCGGTCGTCAGCGCCAGGTCGGCCCCCTGCGCCTTCAGCTCGAACCCACCCGAGCCGCGGCCCAGGTCGCAGGTGAGGCCGTCCGCGTTGGGATGGCAGCGCGCCACCCCCTCCAGCGGGCTGGCGCCGTCGAGCAGCGTGACCGCCACCTCCATCGTCACCTCGCCCAGGTGCTCGGTCACGCCGACGGGCTTCCGGCCCACCGCGATCCGGCGGATCTTCTGCTCGGGATTCGCCGCGAGGTCGCTCGCCTCGAACGTCTGCTGGTAGCAGAAGTTCATGCGGAAATGCGTGTCGGCGAGGTCATCGGCCACGCCCACGCTGGGGAGCAGGGCGAGGAGAAGGGCGGCTCTCATGCGAAAAGGCTCCAGGGCGGTGGCGCGCCCCGGAGCCTGCCTTTGCGCGGCGACGGGATCAACCGTCGAAGTTCACCTCTTCCATGATCCGCAGTGCATCGGCCCGATGCTCCGCGATCTCGTCGAGGGGCAGCGTGTCGGCGTCGAGCGTCCCCCAGGACGCCACCAGTTCCGGGATCTCGGCGCCGGGCAGCACCGGGTATTCGTGGTTCTCCTCGGCATAGACCGTCTGCGCCTCGGGCGAGACGAGGAACTCCATGAGCTGCAGCGCCTCCTCCCTGTCTGGCGCCGCCTTGGTCATGGCGATGCCCGAGACGTTGATGTGCGTGCCGCCGTCCTCGAACTTGGGGAACTCGATGCGGACCGAGTTGGCCCATTCGGCCTGCTCCGGGTCCTCGAGCATCTGGCCCATGTAGTAGGTGTTGCCGAGCGAGATGTCGCACTCGCCGGCCCAGATGGCCCGGACCTGCGCCGTGTCGTTGCCCTGCGGCTTGCGGGCGAGGTTGGCCCTCAGCCCCTCGGCCCACTGCCGCGCAGAATCCTCTCCATGGTGCGCGATCACGGCCGACAGCAGGGCGAGGTTGTAGTTGTGCGTCCCCGGCCGGGTGCAGATGCGGCCCTGCCACTTCGGATCCGCGAGGTCCTCGTAGGTCGTGACCTCGCCCGGCGCCACGCGGTCCTTGCTCGCATAGACGATGCGGGCCCGCTCGGTTAGGGCGAACCAGAGGTTCTCGGGGTCGCGGAGGTTCTCGGGGATCGCGGCCTTCAGGACCTCGCTGTCCACGGGCTGGATCACGCCCGCGTCCACGATCTGCTCCAGGTTCCCGATGTCCACCGTCATGACCAGGTCGGCGGGCGAGCGCGCGCCCTCGGCAACCAGGCGCTCGACGATGCCCTCCTCGATGAAGGCGAGGTTCACCTGGATGCCCGTCTTGGCCGTGAAGGCGTCGACCACCGGCTGGATCAGCTCGGGCTGGCGCGTCGTGTAGACGTTCACGTCGGCCAGGGCCGGCAGGGCGCAGGCGCTCGCCGCCGAGGCGAGAAGAAGGGTCCGAAGGGTCATGAGGGCCTCGTCACGTTGGAGGTGTCGAGGTCTCTTAAAACCGACTGTTTTTCTCGGGTCAATAGTTTCCGAGTGATTTCCTCAGGAATGCTGTCCCAAGTTGGACCACATCGCAACTGTGCCTGCACGTCATATCCTGCGGTGGAGGCAAGCCGCGCAATCGAGGACCCGTCCTGCGGCTCGTCCCTTTTCCGGCACGCCATCTCGCCGGCCTCGCAGCCCCGCTAGTTCCGCAGCACCATGCAGACCGCCCCCTCCGCGCGGATGCGCCCGCAGAGGTCCTCGGCTTCGGCCCGGGTGTCCCGCCCGATCTGGGCGATGTGCCGCCGCTGGGCCAGTCCTGGGACGCGCCCGCGCGAGTAGTCGATCCGCTCGCCTGCCACGAGGTCGCCGAGCCGGTCGCTCATCTGCCGCGCCTGTCGCTCGGCGGCGTCGCGGCTTCCCTGGGCCGCCAGGATCACCCCCCAGGGCAGGAGGGGTGGCGCCTCGGGCTCGAGGCTCGGCATGAGGCGGCTCCGCGCCTTGGCGAGGCAGGCGTCCTGGAACGGCTTCCCATGCTCGAGAGCATAGTCGGGCGAGGGGAGGGGGCCGTCCCGCCAAATGTCGGCCGGCTCTCCGGTGATGGCGACGACATAGGCCCGCGTCTCTCCGGGCAGGCCGCTCAGACCGGCGAGATAGCGGGCCACCCGTTCCTCGCCCGCGTTGTAGGCCGCCGCCGCGAGGCCCAGGTTCCCGAACTGCCGTTCGAGGTCCTTGAGGTAGTCGGCCGAGGCCAGGATCGCCTCGGCGGGATTGAACGGGTCGGCGAGCCCCCGCCGCGCGGCCGTCGCGGGGATGAACTGGGCGATGCCCTGCGCGCCGGCCGGGCTCACCGCGCCCGCGTCGAACAGGCTCTCGCGCCACAGGAGGCGGGCGAAGAAGCCGGGGTCGAGCTCCTCGGAGCGCGCCGCGTCCTCGATCGCCCGGCAGACGTCGGCGTCGTAGCTGATCTGGGCGATGCAGACCGCCCCGTCGCGGGCACAGCGCTGCCCTGTGGGCCGGGCCATGGGGCGGAGGGCGGCCTGCTGGGCCACCGGCTCCACCTCCTCGACCTCGTCCAAGGTCACCCCCTGGCCGGCTTCGCCGAGGCCAGGGACCGCAATCAGGCAGAGCAGGGCCGCAAGGCAGAGCGCGCGAGGAACCATCACCGGGCTGAATCTAGAAGCGGAGACCGCTTCCGCCAAGCGCATCGCTCCCTGTCCCGGGCCTGTGGTCTGGATGACCCGGGGAAAGGCCGGCGATCTCCCACCAGATGGCATCGGAGGTGGAGCGGACTTCGGCGCGCCGCGACGATCCATCCTAGGCCTTGTCCGCCGCCCGGACCTCGTTCCAGATCGCGTCCATCTCGTCCAGCGTGCTCTGCGCCGGGGTCCGGCCGCGCTCCTTCAAGCGGTCCTCCACGATGGCGAAGCGCCGCTCGAACTTGGCGTTGGCCCGCCGCAGCGCCGCCTCCGGGTCCACGCCGAGCCATCGGGCCAGGTTCGCGCAGACGAAGAGGAGGTCGCCCATCTCCTCCTCCACCCGGTCCGCGCCTTCGTCCCGAGCCTCCCAGACCTCGCGAGCCTCCTCGGCGATCTTGTCGAGCACCGGCCGCGCGTCCGGCCAGTCGAACCCCACCCGAGCGGCCCGCGCCTGCAGCTTCTCGGCCCGCTTCAGCGCCGGCAGCGCAAGCGCCACGCCGTCGAGGGTCCGCCCGCCCCGCTCGCGGGCCTTCTGAGCTTCCCAGGCGCGGGTCTGCTCCTCGGCCGAACGCACCTCCTCGCTGCCGAAGACGTGCGGATGCCGCGCCACCATCTTGTCCGAGACCGCCTTGGCCATGTCGCCGAAGTCGAAATACCCGGCTTCCTTGGCCATCTGCGCGTGGTAGACCGCCTGGAGCAGCAGGTCGCCCAACTCCCCCTTCAAGCCTGCCCAGTCCTCCTTCTGGATCGCGTCCGCGACCTCGTAGGCCTCCTCGATCGTGTAGGGGGCGATGGTCGCGAAGGTCTGCTCCACGTCCCAGGCGCAGCCCGTCTCGGGGTCGCGCAGCCGTGCCATGATGGCGAGGAGGCGGCTCAGCTCATCGGTTGGGGAGGGCATGGCGGGTCTCCATCCAAGGGGCAGAAAGCAAGACAGCCCCCGATGGGGGCTGCCGCAGGGGCCACGCGGGGCCGAAGGCTCAGAGGAACTTGCCCATCGCGACGGCGGTGTCCGCCATGCGGTTCGAGAAGCCCCATTCGTTGTCGTACCAGGACATGACGCGGACGAAGTTGCCTTCCATGACCTTGGTCTGGTCCATGTGGAAGACCGAGGAATGCGGGTCGTGGTTGAAGTCCGACGACACCAGCTTATCCTCGGTGAAGCCGAGGATGCCGCGCAGCCGGCCCTGCGCCGCGCCCCGGATCGCCTCGTTGACTTCCTGAATGGTGGTCGTGCGCTTGGCGACGAACTTGAAGTCCACGACCGAGACGTTCGGCGTCGGCACGCGGATCGACACGCCGTCGAGCTTGCCGTTCAGCTCGGGCAGCACCTTGCCCACCGCCTTGGCGGCGCCGGTCGAGGTCGGGATCATGCTCAGGGCCGCCGCGCGGGCGCGGTAGAGGTCCTTGTGCATGGTGTCGAGCGTCGGCTGGTCGCCGGTGTAGCTGTGGATCGTGGTCATGAAGCCGTGGTCGATGCCGATGGCCTCGTTGAGGACGTAGGCGACCGGCGCGAGGCAGTTGGTCGTGCAGGAGGCGTTCGAGACGACGTGGTCGTCGGCGGTCAGCGCCTCGTCGTTCACGCCGAAGACGATGGTCTTGACGGCGCGGTCCGTCTGCCATTCCTCGCCCGAGACGGGCGCGGACACGAGCACGCGCTTCGACCCGTTCTGCAGGTGCAGCGCCGCCTTCTGCGCGTCGGTGAAGATGCCCGTGCATTCGAGCGCGATGTCCACGTCGCCCCAGGGCAGCTTGGCCGGATCACGCTCGGCGCTCACCTTCATGGGCCCGCGGCCCACGTCGATGGAGTTCTCGCCGGTCGTCACCGTCGCCGGGAACTTGCCGTGGACCGAGTCGTAACGGAGCAGGTGGGCGTTGGTCTCCACGGGGCCGAGGTCGTTGATGGCGATGACCTCGATGTCGGTGCGGCCCGACTCGATGATGGCGCGCAGGACGTTGCGCCCGATCCGGCCAAAGCCGTTGATGCCCACCTTGACCGCCATGGTCCGTTCTCCTTCTCAGGGCGCGCGCCTCGCGCACCGGTCGCGCGGCAACATGGCGATTTCGGACGGAAGGTCAACCGAAGAGGGGCCGCGAGACCATGGCCCGCCTCGTTTCCGGCCTTAGGTTGCGGGATCGGGAGGGGTGTCCATGGATCCACGCTCGCTCGCGCTCCTCGGCGCGCGGCTGCTGATCGCGCAACTATTCCTGCTGGGCTCGGCGCAGAAGTGGCTCGACCCCGCCATCGTCGAGGGACTCCTCGCCGGGCTCGGCTGGCCGGATTGGCTCATCTGGCCCGCGCTGGCCTTCAATCTCGTGGCCGGTGTCCTGCTGGCGCTCGGCTTTTGGACGCGCTGGCTGGCGATCCTGCTCGCGGCCTACTGCGGGGTCACGAGCCTCTTCCACTACATCCCCAGCGACGGCTGGCAGATGTCGATCTTCGTCAAGAACTGGGCCATCGCCGGAGGCTGCCTCGCGCTCGCGGCGGCCGGGCCGGGCCGCTACGCGCTCGAAGGCCGGGAGCGTTCGACCGCCCCCGGCCCGCAGGAGGTCAGAGCAGCGATTGCGCCGTCCGGGCGACGTTCTCCGCCGTGATCCCGAACTTCTCGTAGAGCACCTCGGCCGGCGCCGAGGCCCCGAAGCTGCTCATGCCGACGAACGCGGCCTTGCCCTCGCGCCCGCCCTGGCCCAGGAGCCAGCGGTCCCAGGGCTGGCGCACGGCGGCCTCGACCGCGACCCGCACCGCGCCGGGCGGCAGGACCCGCCGCCGCACCTTCTCGTCCTGCTGGGCGAACAGCTCCATGCAGGGAACCGACACGACCCGCGTGCCCACGCCCTCGGCCTCCAGCCGCTCGCGCGCGGCCATCGCGATCTCGACCTCCGAGCCCGAGGCCATCAGGATCGCCTGACGCTTGCCCGTCGCCTCGGCGAGGACATAGGCCCCCTGCGCCGAGAGGTTCTTGTTGGTGTGCTCGGTCCGAACGGGCTTGAGGTTCTGCCGCGACAGCGCCAGCACCGACGGGCCGGGCTGGGTCAGCGCGATCTCCCAGGCCTCGGCCGTCTCCACCGTGTCGGCGGGGCGGAACACCCGCAGGTTCGGCGTCGCCCGCAGCATGGCGAGGTGCTCGACCGGCTGGTGGGTCGGCCCATCCTCGCCCAGCCCGATGGAATCATGCGTCAGCACGTAGACCACCTTGGCCCCCATCAGGGCCGAGAGCCGGATCGACGGGCGAGCGTAGTCCGCGAAGCACATGAACGTGCCGCCATAGGGCAGCACGCCCCCGTGCAGGGCCATGCCGTTCATCGCGGCGGCCATGCCGTGCTCGCGGATGCCGTAGTAGACGTAGCGCCCCTTGCGGTTGCCGGGCTCGAAGGTGCCCAAGTCCTTGGTCAGCGTGTTGTTCGACCCCGTCAGGTCCGCCGAGCCGCCAATGGTCTCAGGCATGACGGCGTTGACAGCCTCCAGAACCAGCTCCGACGACTTCCGCGTCGCGACTGGCTTCGCGCCGATGGCCGCCTGCTTCACGCCCCGGATCGCGGCGGCCAGCTTGCGCGGCGCCTCGCCCTCGGCCACGCGCTTGAACTCGGCCTGACGCGCGGTGGGCAGGGCGGCGATGCGCGCCTCCCACTCGGTCCGGGCCTGGGCGCCGCGCTGCCCCATCTGCTCCCACCGCGCCTTGATGTCGGCGGGAATCTCGAAGGGCGCGGCGTCCCAGCCGTAGACGGCCTTAACGTCGGCGATCAGCTTGGCGTCCGTGAGCGCCCCATGCCCCTTGGCCGTATCCTGCGCCGAGGAGCCCAGCGCGATATGCGTCTTGCAGGCGATCATCGACGGCCGCGGGTCCTCCTTCGCCGCCTGGATCGCCACGTCGATGGCTGCGGGGTCATGCCCGTCGATGCTCTGGACGTGCCAGCCGGCCGCCGCGAAGCGCGCGCCCTGGTCGGTCACGTCCGCCATCGAAACCTTCCCGTCGATGGTGATGCCGTTGTCGTCGAAGCACACGATCAGCCGCGAGAGCTGCTGCTTGCCGGCCAGCGAGATCGCCTCGTGGCTCACGCCCTCCATCAGGCAACCGTCGCCCGCGAAGACATAGGTCCAGTGGTCCATCACCTTGGCACCGAATCGCGCGCGCAGCGACTCCTCGGCGATGGCGAAGCCCACGGCGTTGCCGAGCCCCTGGCCCAGCGGCCCGGTGGTCGTCTCCACCCCGGCGGTGTGGTGAACCTCCGGGTGGCCCGGGGTCCGCGATTCCCACTGCCGGAAATCCTTGATCTGCTCGAGCGTCATATCCGGGTAGCCGGTCAGATAGAGCAGCGAGTAGAGCAGCATCGACCCATGGCCGTTCGACAGGATGAAGCGGTCGCGGTCGGGCCAGAACGGCGCCTTGGGGTCGAACCGGAGGTGCTTGTCGAACAGCACCGTCGCCACGTCGGCCATGCCCATCGGCATCCCCGAGTGTCCGGAATTCGCCGCCGCGACCGCGTCCAGGGTCAGCGTCCGGATCGCGGCGGCCAGCCGCCAATGCTCGAAATGGGCGTTGCGCAGGCTCGCGATGTCCATGATGTCCACTCCTGAGGGGTCCGGGGCCTCTTACCAGCCCGACAAGCAAGATCAAGCGCGCCCGCCAAGCCCTTCCCGAATCAGGGGACTCCTGCGTTGCGAGGGCCGACGCTTTCCCGTAGGCTCTCCGGAAATGGGCGCGAGGGGCGCGGCGGGCCGGGACGGGAAGCCCGGCGCGACGGTTTGGGCGAGGGTTGCATGGACGACGCGGGTTTGGGCGATCTGGGGGATATTCTGGAGGCGCGACGGCGGATCGTCGCCGCCTTCGAGGGGATCGCCTCGGGCGCCGAAGCGCTGGCCGCCGTCGCCGCCCAGGCCGCCGAGCTCGACCGCCTCCGCGGCGAGCTGGAGGACGAGCGCCTCGCCAACGCCCAGCTTGAGGAGCGTGTCCGCGCGCTCCGCGAACGGGAGGGGTCGCGCGCCACGCTCGAGGTCGAGCTCTCGCGCCTGCGGGCCGAGCTGGCCGACCTCAAGGCCTCCCGCGAGGCCGAGCGCGGCGAGATCGACGCCGTACTCTCGGAACTCATTCCCCTGGTCGAGGAGGCGAGCTGATGCCGCAGGTGGAGATCGTCATCGGCGGCCGCAGCTTCGAGGTCGCCTGCCAGCCGGGAGAGGAGCCCTTCCTCCAGTCCGCCGCCGCGATGCTGGACGCCGAAGCCTCGGCCATCTCCGGGCAGATCGGCCGGATGCCTGAGGCTCGGATGCTCCTGATGGCCGGGCTCCTGCTGGCCGACAAGACGTCCGGCCTCGAGGACCGCCTGAAGGAGGCGCAGGCCCGCCTGATCGAGCTCGAGGCCCAGCTTGCCGCCGGCCCGCGCGAGATCGAGGTCCCGGTCGAGGTGCCCGTGGAGGTCCGCGTCGAGATCCCGACGATCCCGGCCGAGCTGCGCCAGCTCTTCGCCGACGTGGCCGAGGAGGCCGAGGCTCTCGCGCACGCGGTCAATCAGCTCCTGCCCGAGCGCGCGGCCGGATCGGCGGCCTGATCCTCAGGGTCCGATCAGGCGGCTGATCGCGAAGGCGAGATCGAGGAAGCGCTCCATCTGCTCGGGGCGCGCGAGGGCTCGTCGCAGGCGCAGCCGCATCCCCTCGGGCGAGAGAATCAGCACCGGACGCCCCCGGGTCCCGCGCGCCACGGGCGCAAAGGCCGACATGACGCGCGCGAGATCCTCCAGCTCGAGCCGACGCGACGGATCGCCGCTCGCAAGGGCCGTGACGCCCTCGGGCGCGGGCACCTGCTCGAGCGGCCCCGCAAGACGGGCCACATCCTCGCCCAGGAGGTCGCGCAGAGCCGCCTCGCGCGGGCGGGGGAGCGGTTCGGCTGACGGCTGTGCGTCGCGCGGCCCCTCGGGTGCGCAGGCGATCAGGACAAGGGTGCCCTCGGTCCAGGCGGGCTCCTCGGCCTCGTAGAGGGTGACGGGCCCACCGCGTCTGCCCTCCGCCGGCCGCGCCTCGGCCATCCAGGGATGCCCCCCGCGCGGGACGAGCCGCAGCGTCCCCGCGCGCCCGAGCCTCTCGCCCGTGACGGTCAGGGCCCAGCCCCGCCGGGCCGCGAGCGCCTGCATCCCGTCGCGTCGCGTCGAGTCGAGGTGCGCGCGCCACAGATGCACGGCCCCGCCCACCGACCCCGCAAAGGCCAGCGCGAAGATGAGGTTCAGAAGTAGGGCCATGGGCCCGAACGGACGACCCGGACCAGGCCCGGCGGTCCCGCGGAAAGCGCCAGGGGGCCGCGCGGCAGGGGCGGGGGCCGGGATTGCAACAGGGTTTCGTCCAGTGGCTGTGGCAGCAGTCGGGTCAGCTAACCATGCCGCCCCGAAGCCTGCCTAGCCGAGAGCGGCCGCGCCATCGCCGGCCGCGCGGGACTGTTGCAAAAGCGCCAAGGGCTTGGGCGAAAGCGCGCGGGTCCGCGTTCAGCCGTTGGCGGCCCGAATCTCCTCGGCGCGCTGCTTGTCGTAGGTGACGCCGACCTTGTCGAAGAGAGCGTCGAGCTCGCCCGACAGGGTCATCTCGGTGACGATGTCGCAGCCGCCCACGAACTCGCCCTTCACGTAGAGCTGCGGGATCGTCGGCCAGTCGGAGAAGTCCTTGATGCCCTGGCGGACCTCGGGGTCGGCGAGGACGTTCACGTCGGCGTAGTCCACGCCCATGTAGTTCAGCACCCCCGCCACGCGCGAGGAGAAGCCGCATTGCGGCATCTGCTTGGTGCCCTTCATGAAGAGCACGACGTCGTTGCTGTTGACGGTCTCGCGGATCTGGTCCTGCGCGGTCACGGTGTCGGTCATCTGGTCCATCCTCAATCGGGCGCCTTGGTGGTCAGCGCGAGCGCATGGAGTTCCCCGCTGGGGCCGTCCATGCGGCCTTTCAGCGCGGCATAGACCGCCCGCTGCTGCTGGACGCGGTTCATGCCCCGGAAGCTCTCGTCGATGACCTCGGCGGCGTAGTGGTTCCCGTCGCCGGCGAGGTCGGTGATGGAGATCCGCGCCTTCGGAAAGGCCGACCGGATCAGGTGTTCGATGTCCTGAGCCTGCATGGCCATTTCTGAATCTCCCCTGTCGTTCGCACCAAAGGTAGGAGCCCGCACGCCCAGGCGCAAGCAGGGGCGGGACCTCAGGTCAGGTTGGCCCAGAGGTAGACGCGCCAGCGCTCCGGGCTCTCCGGGTCGGGCGCCGCCGCCACCGCCACCGGGTCGAGCCAGTGCGTCTGCCCCTCGGCCGAGACGAGCCCCTCCTGCGCGGCGTAGTCGAACCAGGCCGGTCCCTCTCCGCCCAGGAAGGGATGAGCCTTGGGCCTCAGATCGTCCTCGCTCAGCCCCAGGACGGCGAGGAGGTCCTTCAGCCCCTTCGCGTCCGTGGACAGCCGGGCCTGCAAGGTGATATCCTGGAACCCGCCCTCGGCCAGGGCCACGACCTCCGTCCCCTTCGGGAGCGACCCGAAGTGGTAGGCCAGCCGTTCCGCCGCCTCCGCGCCCGTCCATGTCGTGTCGCAGCCGAGCGGGCACCACGCCAGAGCGGGCCCTGCCGCGATCAGGCACAGGGCGAGCAGAAGCGCCCGCATCGCCTCAGGCCACGGCCTCGGCGAAGGCCGTCCGCCAGAGCCGCACGAGTTCCTCCATCGGAGTCGCCTCTCCGCCCAGCCGCAACTCCGTCCCGCCGACCCGGCCCACGATCGCCGCCGGAATCGCGTCCTCGCCCGCCGCCGCGAGAAGCCCCTCGGCGTTCTCCGTCGCCACCGCCAGCAGGTAGCGCGCCTGATCCTCGCCGAAGAGCGTCGGCACGTCGCTGGCCTCCAGCGTCGCGCCTTGGCCCGCCGCCTGTGCCAATTCGAAGGCCGCGAGCGCCAGTCCCCCGTCCCCGAGGTCCGTCGCCGCCCGGATCAGCGGCCGCACGCGCAGCACGAACTCCCCGTTCCGCCGCTCGGACGAAAGGTCCACTGGCGGAGCCTCGCCCGCCTCGACCCCCAGGCAGGCCAGCAGCGCCGACTGCCCGAGGTGACCCCGCGTCTCGCCGACCAGCACCAGCACGTCCCCGTCCCGCGCCGGCCCCGCGATCACCTCGTCCAGCGACCGCAGGAGCCCCACGCCCCCGATGGTCGGCGTGGGCAGGATGCCGCTCCCGTCCGTCTCGTTGTAGAGGCTCACGTTCCCCGACACGATGGGGAAGTCGAGCGCCCGGCAGGCCTCGCCAATCCCCTGAACCGCGCCCACGAGCTGCCCCATGATCTCGGGCTTCTCGGGGTTGCCGAAGTTGAGGTTGTCCGTCGCCGCCAGCGGCCGCGCGCCCACCGCCACGAGGTTCCGCCAGGCCTCCGCCACCGCCTGCCGTCCGCCCTCGACGGGGTTGGCCTTCACGTAGCGCGGCGTCACGTCCGAGGTGAAGGCCACCGCCTTCCCCGTCCCGTGCACCCGAACGATCCCGGCGCCGAGCCCCGGCCGCCGCACGGTGTCGCCGCCCACCTGGCTGTCGTACTGCTCCCAGACCCAGGCCTTGTTGGCGTGGTTCGGGTCCGCCAGCAGCCGCTTCAGCGCGTCGACCGCGCCGATCTCCGGGACCGCAGGCAGCGCTGCCGGGGCAGGGGAGGGCACCCAGGGCCGGTCATACTCCGGCGCGCTCGACGAAAGCTGCGACAGCGGCAGGTCCGCCTTCACCTCGTTGCCGAGCATGATGAGGAAGCGGTCCTCCGGGATCGTCTCGCCCACGATGGCGAAGTCGAGGTCCCACTTTTCGAAGATCGCCCGCGCCTCGACCTCCTTCTCGGGCTTCAGCACCATGAGCATCCGCTCCTGGCTCTCCGACAGCATCATCTCGTAGGCGGTCATGCCCACTTCGCGCACCGGCACGCGGTCGAGGTCGAGCCGGATGCCGAGCCCTCCCTTGTCGCCCATCTCCACGGCGGAACACGTCAAGCCGGCGGCGCCCATGTCCTGAATCGAGATGACGGCCCCCGAGGCCATTAGCTCCATGCAGGCCTCCAGGAGGCGCTTCTCGGTGAAGGGGTCGCCGACCTGCACGGTCGGGCGCTTCTCCTCGATGGTCTCGTCGAACTCCGCCGAGGCCATGGTCGCGCCGCCCACGCCATCCCGCCCCGTCTTGGCGCCGAGGTAGACGACCGGCATCCCCACGCCCGAGGCCGCCGAGTAGAAGATCGCGTCCGTCCGCGCGAGCCCCGCCGCGAAGGCGTTCACGAGGCAGTTTCCGTTGTAGGCCCGATGAAACCGCACCTCGCCGCCCACGGTGGGCACCCCGAAGGCGTTTCCGTAGCCGCCCACGCCCTCCACGACCCCCGCGATCAGCCGCTTGGTCTTGGGATGCGACACCTCCCCGAAGGACAGCGCGTTCATCGCCGCGATGGGCCGCGCGCCCATGGTGAAGACGTCCCGCAGGATGCCGCCCACGCCGGTCGCCGCACCCTGGTAGGGCTCGATGTAGGAGGGGTGGTTGTGGCTCTCCATCTTGAAGACCAGCGCGTCGCCGTCCCCCAGGTCCACCACGCCCGCGTTCTCGCCCGGCCCGCAGATCACCTGCGGCCCGGTGGTGGGCAGCGTCCGCAGCCACTTCTTCGACGACTTGTAGGAGCAGTGCTCGTTCCACATGGCCGAGAAGATGCCGAGCTCAGTGAAGGTGGGCGTCCGCCCGATGATGCCCAGCAGCCTCTCGTACTCGTCGGGCTTGATGCCGTGCGCCGCGACGAGGTCGGGGGTGATCTCGGGTTCCATCGGGTCCTCCGCTCTGATGGCGGGCCGTTTACGGACTCGCGGACGCGGGCGGAAGGGCTGCGGGCCCGTCGGTCATCCCGCAAAAGCAAAAAAAGCCGGGCACGATGGCCCGGCTAAGTCCAACAGGGAGGTGAAGATGATGAGCGCTAGGCATCATCGCCTTCGACTGCCCAGATAAGAGGCGTTTGCGGCACCATCAAGTCGCAAACGTGACCGCTAACAGCATGGCAGCCATGCAACTGCAGCATGACCCGTCCTGGCCCGCCGGAGGAACCTCAGGCCGCCATCTCCCGCACGCGCCGGCGGTGGGCGATCACCTCCTCCTGCACGAACTCGCGGAAGGCGGCGACCCGCTTCGACTGGCGCAGCTCCTCCGGGTATGCGAGGAAGACCGGGACCTCGCCGGACTCGACCTCCGGGAGGACGCGGACCAGCGTCGGGAAGTCCTCGGTGATGTAGTCGGGGATCACACCCACGCCGAGGTCGCTCAGCGTGGCCTGAAGGACCCCGAAGTAATTGTTGATGGTGAGGAGGCTCTGCGGCTCGTGGCTCAGCAGCCGCTCCGCCAGGCTCTGCCCCGCCGCCACCTGGGCCGAGGTCGGCCCCTGCGTGATGACCCGGTGCTGGGCGATGTCCTCGAACCTCTCGATGGGCGGCGCCCGGTCCAGGTAATCGCGCGAGGCATAGAGCCCGATGCGGATGCCCATCAGCTTCTTGCGGATCAGGTCGGCCTGCGAGGGCTCCTTCATGCGGATGGCCACGTCGGCCTCGCGCATGGGAAGGTCGAGCACCCGCTCCTCGAGGTTCAGGTCGATCTTGAGGTCGGGGAACCGCTCGTAGAGCTTGCTCAGCCTCGGCGCGAGCCACAGCGTCCCGAAGGCGATGGTCGTGGTGACGCGCAATTCGCCGAAGACCTCCTCCTCGCTGTCCCGGATGCGCGCGGCGGCGGCGTCGAGCCGCTTGTTCATCGACCGCGTCGCCTCGAAGAGGAGCTCGCCCTGCTCGGTCAGGATCAGGCCGCGCGCGTGCCGGTGGAACAGCGTGGTGTTGAGGCTCTCCTCCAGGGCCCGGATCTGGCGGCTGACGGCGGACTGACTCAGGTGCAGGCTGTCTCCGGCATGGGTCAGGCTCCCCGCCGAGGCGACGGCGTGGAAGATGCGCAGCTTGTCCCAATCCATCATGGCTCCTCCGGGGCATCGGGGGCGGTTGGCACCGAGCTATGTCCTTTCTATGACATTTTCCACGGGCTGCCCTGCGATTTGTGCATGACGCTTATGGATCGCCCCAAATTCGGGCAGGGTTGCACGAGAAGCGGGCACAAGCGGGCGGTGGATTTCCGTCGCGGTGCGGCCTAGACCTGTGGGAACACGGGGCAGGGGGGCGGGATAGGCATGGCGGTTGGCATCTTCGACAGCGGCCTGGGGGGCCTGACGGTGCTGGACGCGGTGCAGAAGCGCCTTCCGGACCTGCCGCTCGTCTACTTCGGCGACAACGCCCATGCGCCCTACGGCACCCGCGACGCCGAGGACATCTACCGCCTGACCACCGCCGCCACGCAGCGCCTCTTCGACGCGGGCTGCGACCTCGTGATCCTCGCCTGCAACACCGCCTCGGCCGCAGCCCTGCGCCGGATGCAGGAGTCCTGGGTCCCTCCCAGCAAGCGCGTGCTCGGCGTCTTCGTCCCGCTCATCGAGGCCCTGACCGAGCGCCAGTGGGGCGACAACTCCCCCCCGCGCGAGGTCGCGGTGAAGCACGTCGCGCTCTTCGCCACGCCCGCCACCGTCGCCTCCCGCGCCTTCCAGCGCGAGCTCGCGTTCCGCGCCATCGGCGTCGACGTCGAATCGCAGGCCTGCGGCGGCGTCGTGGACGCCATCGAGGACGGCGACATGATCCTCGCCGAGACGCTGGTCCGCGCCCATGTGGACGCCCTCAGGCGCAAGATGCCCGACCCCGACGCCGCAATCCTGGGTTGCACCCACTACCCGCTGGTCGAGCACGCCTTCCGCGAGGCGCTGGGTCCCGGCGTCCGCGTCCTCTCCCAGCCGAGCCTCGTGGCCGAATCGCTCGCCGACTATCTGCGCCGCCGCCCCAACACGGTCGGCCCGGGCGCCGAGACGGTGTTCCTCACCACCGGCAAGCCGCGCCAGGTCTCGGATCGCGCCACCCAGTTCCTCCGCCGCCGCATCGAGTTCCAGGCCGCATGAGGCGCCGGCTCCCCCGTCCCGCGACCGCGCTCCTGCTGCTGGTCGCGTGGCTGGCGATCAACCTGACGACCAGCCGCACGCCCGAGGACGCGCGCACCATCGCCGCCGTCGTGACCGGCGGAATCGCGGTCCAGTTCATCTTCGCCTGCGCGCTCCTCGCCGCCGCCGCGGCTCTCCTGCGATGGCCGGACGTCGGCTTCGGGCGACCTCGACGGGACAGCCTCGGCGTCCTCTGGCTGCCAGGGCTCTACCTCCTCGTCATCGCGGCCGTCGTCATCGCCACGGGCCTGCCCCCCGTCGCCGTCCTTCTCGTGCTCCTGGTGAACGTCGCCCTCGGCGCCTTCTCCGAGGAGGCGATGTTCCGCGGCTTCCTCTACGCCGGCCTGCGCGACCGCCTCGCGATATGGCCCTCCGTCCTCGTCACGACCTTCCTCTTCGGCATCATCCACGTCCTCAACGCCTTCCTGATCGGGAACATCGCCGCCGCCTTGTTCCAGAGCCTCGCCGCCATGATGAGCGGCCTGATGTTCATGGCGCTGCGCCTGCGGCTCCGGTCGCTCTGGCCCGGGATCCTCTTCCACGCCGCCTGGAACTTCGGCCTGATCCTCATCGGCCGGGACGCGCCGCCGCTCGAGCCCGGCCAGCAGATTCCCGTGCTGGGCGTGGTCCTGACCTTCCTCGCGATCCTGCCCCTCGGGGCCTACCCCTTCTGGCTCCTCCGCCATGTCGGACGCGACGGCGACGGCCTCGGACCTCCCGCCCCGCCGCCCGTGCCCCGCGATGCCTGGGGCAGTCTCCGGCCCTGACTTCGCGCCGCGGGGCACCAGATCACCGATCGTGCGTTAAGGCACGTCAACACGCGCGCAAAGGAGGCGGCACAATGGCGGACGCAAGCGGGATCAGGGAGCACATGGAGATCATCGGCGCGGACGGCGTCCATGTCGGCACCGTGGACCAGGTCGAGGGCGACCGCATCAAGCTGACCAAGAAGGACAACACCCAGAGCCACGAGGGCCACCACCACTACATCTCGCTGGGCCTCGTCGCCGAGGTGGAGGGCGACCGGGTCCGCCTCTCCGCGACCGGCGCCAACGCCGCCGAGCTCTTCGAGGAGGAGGAGGACCGCTCCTCGCCCGACTGACCGGTCACCGCCCCGCTGCGTCAACGTGGCGGGGCCTGCCCCTCGTCCCCGGCGTTGCGCCCGGCCCCCCATGGGCTTAGATCGGCGCCGAACCAAGTGGGGACTGGGCATGGCCGCCAACATTGCGATCCTCGGGGCATCGGGCTACACGGGGGCGGAGCTCGTCCGCCTAATCGCCACCCATCCGGGGATGCGCATCGCCGCGCTCACGGCCGACCGCAAGGCGGGGCAGAGCATGGCCCAGGTCTTTCCCCACCTGCGTCACCTCGACCTGCCCACGCTCTCGACCATCGAGCAGGTGGATTTCTCCGGCATCGACCTCGCCTTCGTGGCGCTCCCCCACGGCCTCAGCCAGGCGCTCGTCAAGGGCCTGCCGCGCGACCTCAAGGTCGTGGACCTCGGCGCCGACTTCCGCCTCTCGCCCGAGGCCTACGAGACGTGGTACGGCCAGCCCCACGCCGCGCCCGAGCTCCAGCCCGAGGCGGTCTACGGCCTGACCGAATTCTACCGCGACCGCATCAAAGGCGCCCGCCTCGTCGCCGGGACGGGCTGCAACGCCGCGACCGTCCAGTTCGCCCTTCGCCCGCTGATCGAGGGCAAGCTCATCGACCTCGACGACATCGTCTGCGACCTCAAGAACGGCGTCTCCGGCGCCGGCCGCTCCCTCAAGGAGAATATGCTCTTCGCCGAGCGGAGCGAGGACGTCGCCGGCTACTCCCAGGGAGGCAAGCACCGGCATCTCGGCGAGTTCGACCAGGAGTTCTCCGCTCTCGCCGGCCGGGACGTGCGGATCATCTTCACGCCCCACCTCGTGCCCGTGAACCGGGGCATCCTCGCCTCGGTTTACGTCAAGGGCGACGCCCAGGCGGTCCATGCAGCCCTCGCCGCCCGCTATGCGGACGAGCCCTTCTGCATCGTCCTCCCCTTCGGCGAGCTGCCGGCCATGGCCCACGTCCAGGGCTCGAACTTCGTCCACCTCGGCGTCACCGGCGACCGCGTCACCGGCCGGGCCCTCGTCGTCTCCACCCTCGACAACCTCAACAAGGGCTCCTCCGGCCAGGCGGTGCAGAACGCCAACCTGATGCTGGGGCTCCCCGAAACCGAGGGGCTGATGCTCGCCCCCGTCTTCCCCTGAGGCCACCGCCATGATGCCCCTCAAGAAGAAGCGCCGCATCCAGATCATCCTGATCGCCGCCGTCGCGCTGGTCTTCTCGACCGTGCTGATCGGCTACGCGATGCGCGACGGCATCAACTTCTTCCGCTCGCCCTCCCAGATCGTGACCGAGGCGCCATCCCCCTCCGAGGTCTTCCGCATCGGCGGCCTCGTGGAGGCGGGCTCCCTCGTGCGCGGGCAGGGCGAGACGGTGACCTTCCGCGTCACCGACTGCTCCGTCTCGATCCCCGTCACCTACACCGGCCTCCTCCCCGACCTCTTCGCCGAGAACGAGAGCATGGTCGGCACCGGCACCTACGCCGACGGCACCTTCACGGCGACCGAGGTCCTCGCCAAGCACGACGAGAACTACATGCCCAAGGAGGTCTCCGAATCGCTCCAGGCGCAGGGCGTCGATCCCGCCACGGCCCAGCATTCCTACGACTGCAAGGGCACCGTCCCGGGCCAGGAGACGGCCGGAAGTTAACAAAATTAACGATTGCAAGCGATCCCACGCAACGCTCGTTAGTGTAACGGATCGTTAACCCGATTCCGCGACCCTGTTCCCATCAGCCACCTGAAGGGGAACAGCATGACCACCGTCGAACAAGTTGCGAGAGAGATCGTCGCCCGCGAAGGCGGCTGGGCCAACGACCTGGCCGACCCGGGCGGGGCCACCAACCACGGCGTGACGCTCTCCACGCTGCGCCGCGTCCGCATGGACCTGACCGGCGACGGCCGCGTGACCGAGGCCGACCTCCGCCGCCTCAGCCCCGACCAGGCCGCGCAGGTCTTCATCCAGCACTACTACCGCGCGCCCCGCATCGACGAACTGCCCGAGGTCCTCCAGCCCTCGGTCTTCGACATGCAGGTGAACGCCGGCGCCCAGGCGATCCGCCTGCTCCAGAAGCTGCTGGCCGATATGGGCCAGCCCTGCGACGTGGATGGCGTGCTCGGCCCCCGGACCATCGCCGCCGCCCGGGCCGCCGCCGCCCTCGCGCCCGACCACATCGCCGACGCCTACGGCATCGCCCGGCGCAACTACTACTACGCGCTCGGCGACGCCCGACCCGCCTCGCGCAAGTTCTGCCGCCGCCGGGATGGCGGGAAGGGCGGCTGGATCGTCCGGGCCGAGGCCTTCATCTCGCCCGCCTACCACCTGACCGACGCCCAGCACCGCGCCCGCACCGCCGCCTGGGCCTGACCCCTTTCCCGAGGAATTTCCATCATGACCTTTCCGACCCTGCCTCCTGTCATCGCCGAGCAGGCCCTCGACCTCGCCGACGAGCTCCGCGCCCGCGCCGACGCCGTCCCGCCGCCCGTCATCGCCGGCCTCTCCCCCCGGCGCCGCGCCGCCTACGACCGGCTGGTGGACGCCGTGAACCGCCTCCCGCGTCCGCTCATGGTCCTCGGCAGCCTCGTCCTCCTCGGTTCCGCCCTCGTCGCTCCCGACTGGTTCGCCGCCCGCATGGACGCCCTCTCCGACATGCCCGACGCGCTCTGGTGGATCATCGGGGCCGTCCTGTCCCTGCACTTCGGCGCCCGCTACCAGGACCGCTCCCAGGACTTCCGGCGCGAGATGGCGACCACCGCACCCACGACCCGCGCCGACGTCCCGCGCGACAGCGAAGCCGACCTCCTTCCCGATGCCCTAGGCTCCGGCCCGAACGCCGCCCTCGATGCCTGGCGCAACGCGAAGGCGTGACGATCTGACCCGCCCACCGTCCTTGGCCCGCGACCCCCGAAACGGTATATGCCTACCATGATCGTAGAGCTCGGACATTTCGCGCTGATCCTCGCCTTCGGGGTCGCGCTCCTCCAGATGGCGGTGCCCTTCGTGGGCGCCCAGAAGGGCTGGCGCAACTGGATGGAGATGGCGGCCCCGGCCGCCACCGCCCAGTTCCTCCTCATCGCCTTCGCCTTCGCCGCGCTGACCTGGGCGTTCCTGACCTCGGACTTCTCGGTCGAGGTGGTGCTCGCCAACTCGAACAGCCTGCAGCCCTGGGTCTACAAGCTGACCGGCGTCTGGGGGAACCACGAGGGATCCATGCTCCTCTGGGTGCTGATCCTCTCGGGCTTCGGCGCCGCCGCCGCGACCTTCGGGACGAACCTGCCGTTGCCGCTCAAGGCTCGGGTCCTGTCGGTGCAGGCCTCGGTCGGCGTGGCCTTCCTGGCCTTCATCCTCTTCACCTCGAACCCCTTCACCCGGCTCGACGTGGCGCCGATGGACGGGCGGGCCCTCAACCCGCTCCTGCAGGACCCGGGCCTCGCCTTCCACCCGCCCTTCCTCTACCTGGGCTACGTCGGCCTCTCAATGTCCTTCTCCTTCGCCATCGCGGCGCTGATGGAGGGCAAGGTCGACGCCGCCTGGGCCCGCTGGGTCCGCCCCTGGACGCTCGCCGCCTGGATCTTCCTGACCGTCGGCATCGCGCTGGGAAGCTGGTGGGCCTACTACGAGCTCGGCTGGGGCGGCTTCTGGTTCTGGGACCCGGTCGAGAACGCGAGCCTCATGCCCTGGCTCTTCGCCGCCGCGCTCCTCCATTCCGCCATCGTGGTCGAGAAGCGCGAGGCGCTGAAGAGCTGGACGATCCTCCTCGCGATCCTCGCCTTCGGCTTCTCGCTGCTCGGCACCTTCCTCGTCCGCTCGGGCGTCATCACCTCGGTCCATGCCTTCGCCAACGACCCGACGCGCGGCGTGTTCATCCTGCTCCTGCTCGCCATCTTCGTCGGCGGCGCCCTGACCCTCTTCGCCGCCCGCGCTTCCGCGCTCGAGGCCAAGGGCGTCTTCGGGATCGTCAGCCGCGAGGCCGGGCTCGTCCTGAACAACATCCTCCTCGCCGTCGCCGCCTTCGTCGTCTTCGTGGGCACCCTTTGGCCGCTCGTGGCCGAGATGCTCCTGGGCCGCACCCTCTCCGTCGGCGCCCCCTTCTTCCAGGCGGCCTTCACGCCCTTCATGGTCGCCATCGCGATCGCCCTGCCCGTGGGCAGCCTCCTCGCCTGGAAGCGCGGCGACCTGAGGCGGACCGTCCGCACGCTTCTCCCCGCCCTGATCCTCGCCTTCCTGATGGCCGCCCTGGCCTGGACGGTCGGCACGGGCCGCACCATCCTCGCCCCCGTGGGCGCCGCCCTTGGCACCTGGATCATCGCCGGCGCCGCGCTGGACCTCTGGCAGCGGATCGGCCGCTCGGGGCCGTCCCGTCTCCTGCGACTTCCGCGCGCCGACTGGGGCAAGGCCTTCGCTCATGCCGGCCTAGGCGTGACCATCCTCGGCGTCTCGCTCCTGATGGCTTGGGCGGAGGAGGACATCCGCACCGCGCAATTGGGCCAGAGCTTCGACGTCGGCGCCTACACCCTGACGCTCAACGCCGTGGAGCAGGTCCCTGGCCCGAACTATCAGAGCCTCACCGCCGACGTGACCGTGACGCGGGGTGATCGGGAGGTCGCTCGCCTCTTCCCCGAGAAGCGCTTCTACCCGGTGGCCGGGATGCCGACGACCGAAGCCGCCATCGACAATGGCATCTTCCGCGACGTCTATGTCGTGATCGGCGATCCGCAGGACGGCGGCGGCTACGCGGTCCGGACCTACGTCAAGCCCTTCGCCAACTGGATCTGGGGCGGCGCGATCCTCATGGCCCTTGGTGGGCTCCTGTCGCTCTCCGACCGCCGCCTGCGGGTCGCGGCAGGGGCAGCCAAGAAGGCGCCGCGCGGCGCGGTGGCCGCCGAATGAAGGGCCTGCTCCTCGCGCTTCTCCTGCTCCCGACGGCTGCCCTTGCCGTGGAACCCGGCGAGCAACTCGCCGACCCCGCGCTCGAGACCCGGGCGCGCGACATCTCCGAGGGCCTCCGCTGCCCGGTCTGCCGCAACGAATCCATCGACGAGTCCCACGCCGAGGTCGCCCGCGACATCCGCCTGTTCGTCCGCGAAAGGCTGCTGGCCGGCGATACGGACGATCAGGTGCAGGCCGCGGTCGTGGCGCGTTACGGTGAGTATGTCCTCCTCAAACCCACCGCCGAGGGCGCGAACCTCGTCCTCTGGCTCGCCGCGCCGACGCTTCTCTTGGCCGGGCTCGGCCTGGGCTGGTCGGTGGTGCGCCGCCGAAGCACTGCGCCGGATGTAAGTGATCTCACGGCCGAGGAGCGGGCCCGGCTCGACGATCTCCTGGGCCGCTGACACTCCCCGAAATGCAAAGGCCGCCCCGAAGGGCGGCCTCGACGTCTGGAAGTCAGGGTCCGTCAGCGGTTCTCGATCTCGACGTAGTCGCGCTCGGAGTGGCCCAGGTAGAGCTGGCGCGGCCGCCCGATCTTGAGCTGCGGGTCCGCGAGCTGCTCCTTCCATTGGGAGATCCAGCCCACGGTCCGCGCCACCGCGAAGATCGGCGTGAACATGGAGGTCGGGAAGCCCATCGCCTCGAGGATGATGCCCGAGTAGAAGTCCACGTTCGGGTAGAGCTTGCGCTGGATGAAGTAGTCGTCCTCGAGCGCGATCCGCTCCAACTCCTTGGCGACCTGGAGGAGGGGTTGTCGTGGACGCCGAGGAGGTCGAGCACCTCGTCGGCCGACTGCTTCATCACCTTGGCGCGCGGGTCGAAGTTCTTGTAGACCCGGTGCCCGAAGCCCATCAGGCGCACGTTCGAGGACTTGTCCTTCACCTTGGCGATGAAGTCCGGGATGCGGTCCGGCGTCCCGATCTCGCGCAGCATCTCCAGCGCCGCCTGGTTCGCGCCGCCATGCGCCGGGCCCCAGAGGCAGGCGATCCCGGCCGCGATGCAGGCGAAGGGGTTCGCGCCCGAGGAGGACGCCAGGCGCACCGTCGAGGTCGAGGCGTTCTGCTCGTGATCGGCATGGAGCGTGAAGATTCGGTCCATGGCACGGGCGAGGACCGGGTTCACGTCATAGGGCTCGGCGGGAACGGCGAAGCACATGTGCAGGAAGTTCGACGCGTAGTCGAGATCGTTCCGCGGGTACACGAAGGGCTGGCCCACCGAGTACTTGTAGGCCATGGCCGCGATCGTCGGCATCTTGGCGATCAGCCGGAAGGCCGCGACCTCGCGGTGGCGCGGGTCGTTGATGTCGAGGCTGTCGTGATAGAAGGACGACATGGCCCCGACCACGCCCACCATGGTCGCCATCGGGTGCGCGTCGCGGCGGAAGCCACGGAAGAAGTTGTGGATCTGCTCGTGCAGCATGGTGTGCCGCGTCACGGTGGTCTCGAACTGCTCCAGCTCGGCCGCCGAGGGCAGCTCCCCATAGAGGAGGAGGTAGCAGACCTCGAGGTAGTGGGACTTGGAGGCGAGTTGCTCGATGGGATAGCCGCGGTGCAGCAGGACCCCGGCGTCGCCGTCGATGTAGGTGATCGTGGACTCGCAGGCCGCAGTGGAGGTGAAGCCCGGATCGTAGGTGAAGACATCCGCCTGGCCATAGAGCTTGCGGATGTCGATGCAGTCCGGCCCCTCGGTGGGCGACAGGACCGGCAGGTCGTAGGATTTGCCGTCGATGGTGAGCGTCGCGGTCCGGGTCTCGGCCATGAAGGCCTCTCCTTGTTGTCCCATTACTCAGTCCCCTGGCGCTCTACGGTGTCCGTGAGGCGCGCGAGCGTCTCCTCGCGCCCCAGGATGAGCATCATGTCGAAGACGCTGGGCGACACGGTGCGACCGGCCAGAGCCGCGCGAAGCGGCCCGGCCAGCTTGCCGAGCGTCGTGCCGTTCTTCTCAGCCCCAGCGGCGACCACCCCCTCGAGGATGTCGCGCGTCCAGCTAGCATTCTGCAGGTGCGACGTCAAATCACGCAGTATACCATTGGATACCGGATCGAGCGATTTTGACGCATTCTGGTCCGGCAGGACGGGTCGTTCGGTCAGGGCGAAATGCGCCTGCTCAAGGAGTTGGGGGATGGTCTTCGCGCGGACCTTGCAGACGGGCAGCGCGAGGAGGAAGCGCTCCCGCTGACCCTGCGTAAGCGGAGGAGCGCCGGTGGCTGACAGGAACGACTCGACCTCTTGCAGCAGCGCCTCGTCGGGGGTGCGGGCCATGTGCTGGCCCGAGATGTTCTCGAGCTTCTTGAAGTCGAACCGGGCGGGCGACTTGTTGATCCCCGACAGGTCGAAGACCTCCATGGCTTCCTCGTCGGTGAAGACCTCCATGTCGCCATGGCTCCAGCCGAGGCGGGCGAGGTAGTTCCGCATCGCCGACGCGAGATAGCCCATGGCCTGGTAATCGGCCGTCGCGGTCGCGCCATGGCGCTTGGAGAGCTTCTTGCCGTCGGGTCCGAAGATCAGCGGGACGTGGGCCATGACCGGCACGGGCCAGCCCATCGCCTCGTAAATGAGCTTCTGGCGGAAGGCGTTGGTCAGGTGGTCGTCGCCCCGATGACGTGGGTCACGCCCATGTCGTGGTCGTCCACCACGACGGCGAGCATGTAGAGCGGCGTGCCGTCCGCGCGCAACAGGACCATGTCGTCGAGCTGGTCGTTCTGGATCGTGACCTCGCCCTGCACGGCGTCGTGGATCGTGGTGGCGCCCTCGCGCGGGGCCTTGATGCGGATCACGAAGGGCGCGTCGGGATGCTTCGATTCGGGGACATCCCGCCAGGGCGAGCGGTAGAGCGTCGAGCGGCCCTCGGCGCGGGCCTGCTCGCGGAAGGCCTCGATCTCTTCCGGCGTGGCGAAGCACTTGTAGGCCTGCCCGCGCGCCAGCATCTCGCGCGCGACCTCGGCATGGCGGTCGGCGCGGGCGAACTGGCTGACGGGCTCGCCGTCCCAGTCGATGCCGAGCCAGGTCAGGCCGTCGAGGATCTTCTGCCGGTTCTCGGGCGTGGATCGTGCGCGGTCGGTGTCCTCGATCCTGAGGAGGAACCTGCCGCCCCGGCCCCGGGCGTAGAGCCAGTTGAAGAGCGCCGTCCGCGCCCCGCCGATGTGCAGTGCCCCGGTGGGAGAAGGCGCGAAGCGGGTCACGACCTGGGAATCCGTCATCGCTGTTAACCTCTCCTTCACCATTCCGGTCTAGTCTGACAGCCGCGCATTACTGAGGGGTTAAGGACAGGACAAGTGGAGTTGGCGGATCATCCGGACGCCGGGACCAGCGGCCCGAGGCTCGGCCGCTGGTGGAGCCGGGCCGAGGCGGCGCTGCTCGCACAGCGGGGACAGCTCCTGTCCTGGGCGCCCGTCGCGCTCGGGACCGGGATCGGCATCTACTTCGCCCTTCCGGTCGAGCCCGAGACATCCGCCTGGACCATGCTCGGCATTGCCGTGATCCTCCTTCTGCTGACGTCCCGGGCCGTGGCGCCGGCCTTGGCGCCGCTGCTGCTCGGGTTGGCCCTGGTCGGCGCGGGCGCCGGCCTCGCGGGGTGGCGAGCTTGGGCGGTCGCTGCGCCGGTCCTCGACTTCCGTTACTACGGCCCTGTCGAGGGGCGGATCCTGGGCATCGACCGCTCGGCCTCGGACGCCCTGAGGCTTACGCTCGACCACGTCGTGCTGGAGGATGTGCCACCGGAACGGACGCCGGCCAGCGTCCGCGTCTCGCTCCGGGGCGACCAGCGCTGGCTGGTCCCGGAGCCTGGGCGCGTGGTGATCCTGACCGGAAATCTGTCGCCCCCCTCGGGGCCGCCCGAGCCCGGCGACTTCGACTTCCGCCGCGCCGCCTGGTTCGAGGGGCTCGGGGCCACGGGCTGGACCGAGACGCCCGTGCTCGCCAAGGCGCCGTCCGAGGGGGCCTCTGGATCCACCGCCTACGCACCCGCCTCAGCGAGGGGGTCCGGGCCCGCATCGACGGCGACGCCGGCGGTCTCGCGGCGGCGGTGATGACGGGGGACCGCTCTGGGCTGTCCATGGCGGCGAGCGATGCGATGCGCGACTCCGGCCTCTACCATCTCGTCTCGATCTCCGGCACGCACATGGGCCTGCTGGTGGCCTTCGTCTTCGCGCTCGTCCGGACGGGGATCGCGCTGGTGCCGCCGCTCGCGCTCCGGGTGAACGGCAAGAAGGTCGCGGCCTGGATCGCGCTGCTGGCAGCGGCCTTCTACCTCGCGCTCGCCGGGCGCGACGTGGCGACGGAACGGTCCTTCGTCATGGTCGCCGTCATGCTCGGGGCGGTGCTCCTCGACCGGCAGGCGGTGACGCTCCGATCCGTGGCGATCGCCGCGCTGATCGTGCTGGTCCTCCGGCCCGAGAGCCTGGTGAACCCGGGCTTCCAGATGTCCTTCGCCGCCGTGGCCGCGCTGAGCGTCGTGTTCGGCTCCCCTTGGCTGCACGGGTTGGGCGGGCGGTGGCGCTGGGCGGTGCCGGTCGTGCTGGTGATCATGTCGTCGCTCGTCGCGGGCCTTGCCACGGCGCCTTACGCAGGGGCTCATTTCAACCGCTTCGCGGCCTACGGGCTCCTGGCCAACCTGCTCGTGGTGCCGGCCATGGGGGTCCTCGTCATGCCGGGGGCGGTGCTCCTGGCGCTTGGTGCTCCGCTGGGCCTGACGCAGCCCGCGCTCCTGCTCGTGGAACTCGGCTGCCGCTGGATCCTGCTGGTGGCGGAGGTCGTGGCCGGGCTGGATGGCGCGACAGGCGGCGTCGTGACGCCGCCCCAGATGGTCCTGCCGCTCCTGACCCTCGGGGGGCTCTTCGCGATCCTGTGGCGCGGGCGCCTTCGCTGGGCAGGGCTTCCCGTGATGGCCCTGGCGCTCGGCCTCTGGACCGTGGCGGAGAGGCCGGCTCTGCTGGTTGCCCCGTCCGGCGGGATCATGGGGATCATGACCGATGCCGGCCGCGTGGTCTCGAGGGCGAGCGGCGACGGCTTCGTGGTGGAGACCTGGCTCGAGAACGACGGCGACGCCGCGACGCAGGAGGACGCCGCCGCACGGTCGGGCCCCACGCTCGGGGAGCGGACGGCGCGGGCGGAGGTCGGGGGCGAGTCCGTGCTCCTCATGCGGGGGAAGCAGGCGCTTGCGGGCGTCGAGGGCTGCGGCGGTGCGGAGATCCTGGTCACGGATCAGGAAGCGGACGGGAGGCCGTGCCTCGTGCTCGACGCGACGACACTGCGGGACACCGGGGCCGTGGCCGGGTGGACGGGGCAGGACGGCCTGAGGCTGATAACGGCCGAGGCCATCGCTGGGGACCGTCCCTGGACCCGACCGGGTCGCCACGGACATCCGCGGGATCTAGCGGGGGACGGCGCGTCACCTTAGCTTGGGGCCAGGAGGGCCATCCATGCAGATCACCGGAGAGAAGACCGTCGCGACGGCACCGGAGGCGGTCTGGGCCGCCCTGATCGACCCGGAGTTCCTCAAGGCGCTGATCCCGGGCTGCGAGTCGATGACCGGAAGCCCCGAGACCGGCTACGACATCACCGTCGCGCGGCAGGTAGGCGGGATGACGGCGCGGCTGACGGGGTTCTTCGACCTCTCGGAGGTGGAGCCCGGGCGGGGCTGCGTCCTGAGCGGCGGCGGCTCGGGCGGCGGGGCGAGCCATGCGAAGGGCAGGGCGCGAATCCGGCTGGTCCCGGAGGGGGAGGGGACGCGGCTCTCCTGGGAGATCGCCGCCGAGCTGGGCGGCAAGTTGGCGAACCTGCCGGGCTTCGTCGTCAAGCTCGCCGCCCAGAAGGTCGCCGATGGCTTCGTGGAGCGCTTCGCGGCGGCCATCGAGAAGCGGCCGGTGCAACGGAAGGGCTGGCTCGGGCGGATCGTGGGGAGCAAGGACGCCTAGGCGGCGCCGGCAGGGTTCCGCACCCGAAGGGCCGCCCAAGGGTCCGCTAGCTGCCGCGAGATGTTCGGGCGGGAGCATGGACGGGGCTCAGACGCCGAGCTGGGCGGTGAGGCCGCCGTCGATGCGGAGGTCGGCGCCGGTCACGAAGGATCCCTCGTCCGAGCAGATCCAGGCGATGAGGCCGGCGACCTCCTCGGCGGTGCCGATGCGGCCGATGGGATGGCCTCGGCCGAACATGGCGATGACCTCCTCCGGGTCGCCCTCGGGCCCGGCGATCTGGGCGGCGCCGTATTCGAGGAGCGGCGTGCGGATCGAGCCGGGGCTGATCGAGACGACGCGGACGCCATGCGGGGCGCAATCGACGGCCATGGCGCGTGTCATGGCGTGGACGGCGCCCTTGGTGGTGGCGTAGCCGAGGACGTTCTTCTGGTTGGCGAACCCCTGGACCGAGGAGACGTGGACGATGGCGCCCTTGCCCCTGGCCTTGAGGTGGGGCCAGGCGAAGTGGCTGGCCGTGAAGAAGGCGCGGAGGTTGACCGACATCACCTTGTCCCAGTCGGCGATGGTCGTCGTGTCGAGGTCGCCGTAGGTCTGGATGCCGGCGGCGTTGACGAGGTGGTCGATGCCGTTCGCCTCGCCGGCCTCGCGGACCCAGGACTCCACCTCGTCGTCGCGGGTGATGTCAACGCGGGTCACGGTGACGGGGAGGTCGCCGGCAGCGCGGCGGGCCTCGTCGTTGAGGCGCTCGTCGATGCCGCAGAGGTGGACCTTGGCCCCTTCGCAAGGCGCAGGGCGGTGGCGAGGCCCATGCCGCTCGACCCGGTGACGAGGGCGGTCTGGCCCTGGAAGCGGGCGGTCATGCGAGGGCTCCGTAGGTGGGGTGGGCCAGCGCCGTCAGGATGCCGCGCAGCTCGGCGAGGCCCTTGAGGCGGCCGATGGCGGAGTAGCCGGGGTTCGTCCGCTTCTCCTGGTCGTCGAGGAGGAGGTGGCCGTGGTCGGGGCGGAAGGGGATGGTCGCGGCCGTCCGGCCTTCGTCCCGGCGCCGCGCCTCCTCCTTCAGCAGGATCGCGAGGAGCGTCACCATGTCGGCGTTCCCGACGAGGTGGTCGTCCTCCACGAAGCTGCCGTCCGGGTCGGTCGAGACGTTGCGGAGGTGGACGAAGTGGACGCGGTCGGCATGGGCCGAGAGGATCGCGGGGAGGTCGTTGTCGGCCCGCGCGCCGAGGGAGCCCGCGCAGAAGGTGAGGCCGTTCTCGCGCTCCGGCACGGCGGCGAAGATCGACTCGAGGTCCTGGGCGGTGGAGACGACGCGGGGCAGGCCGAAGAGCGGGAACGGCGGGT
The DNA here is from genome assembly GCF_000600335.2 of Rubellimicrobium mesophilum DSM 19309. GTDB lineage: Bacteria > Pseudomonadota > Alphaproteobacteria > Rhodobacterales > Rhodobacteraceae > Rubellimicrobium > Rubellimicrobium mesophilum. Next base: position 40,879 of record NZ_KK088576.1, read on the forward strand.
CGTCCGGGTGGATGCAGAGGTTCAGGCCCTCCTCCCGCGCGATGGGGACCACGGTCTCGTGGAAGGCCCGCAGGTGGGCGCGGAGATCGTCGGGGGCCGTGTCACGGTAGCGGGCGATGATGGCGGCGATGCCGGCGCGGCTGTGGCTGTCCTCGGCGCCGGGGAGGCCGGCGATGATCGTGGACTCGAGGCGCTGGACCTGCTCGGGCGTCAGTTCCTTGGCCCGCGCCTCGGCCTTGGCGAGGAGGTCGGGCGTGTAGTCGCGGCCGGCGTCGGGGCGGTCGAGGATGAAGGCGTCGTAGGCCACGAAATCCGTCATGTCGAAGCGGAGCGCGAGGCCCCCCGAGGGCATGGGGTGGCGCAGCTCGGTCCGGGTCCAGTCCACGACGGGCATGAAGTTGTAGCAGATCGTCCGAAGGCCCGCGCGGGCCAGGCGGCGCATCGTCTCGGCGAAGGCGGCGGTCGCCTCGCGGGCGGGCTCGCCGCCCAGCTTGATGGCGTTGGGAACGGGGATGCTCTCGACCACGGACCAGCGGAGGCCGGCTTCCTCGATGACGCGCTTCCTCTCGGCGATGGCGTCCTCGGGCCAGACCTCGCCCCGGTAGTGCTCGTGGATGGCGGTGACGATGCCGGTGGCGCCCGCCTGGCGGACATGGGCGAGCGGAATCGGGTCACGGGGTCCGAACCAGCGCCAGCATTGCTCCATGTCGTCCTCCTTCGGGTTTGGCGGCACACAATCGAATCGTGGGATCACTGTAAACCCGCCGGAGGGGGTGTTGCGTCGCCCCGGGGGCACCGAACGGTGGGTTTTCGGGGGACGCAACACCTTGCATTCCCGGCGATCCAAAGGTCGGCCGAGTAGGGCGAAGTGCGTCCGCCATCCGGGGGCGGCGCGTCGGTCAGGTGGCCGGAACCGTCCCCGGAAGGAGCGGCACTCGGCCGTCCTCGGTCAGGAGCCAGACATCGCGGCCGTCGATCAGGGCCGCCGCCAGCGGGCGGCCGTAGCCCGCGCCGGCGTCGAGGTTCACGCGATTGCCGTAGTGGGCGGGCGCATCGAGCGCGGTATGGCCGTGGACCACGAGGATTCCGTGGTCGCGCCTGTCGTCGAGCCAGCCCTGGCGGATCCACATGAGGTCCTGCGGCGCCTGGGCGATCAGCGGCACGCCGGGACGGATGCCGGCGTGGACGAAGACGGCCCGGTCGGTGCGATGGAGAAGGGGCAGGTTGTCGAGGAAGATGCGATGCGCGAGGGGCACCTTGTCCCGTGCCTCGGACCAGAGGTCGGCGACGGGGCGGTCGGGCGAGGTCTCCACGCCGTAGCTTTCGAGGGTGTTCAGGCCGCCGAGGCGCTCGTGGAGCCAGGTGTAGGCGGGGTTCAGGCCGGGGTCGCGGAGCTTCGGGTCATCGAGGAACAGCCGGAACATGAAGTCGTGGTTGCCCCGGATGGTGATCCAGGGGCCGCCCTGGGTCGGGCCGCGCTGGAGGTAGGTGATGACCTCGGCGCTGGCCGGACCCCGGTCGGTGAGGTCGCCGAGATGGACCACGGGGGCGTCCTCGCCGGTCCGCGCGCGGTCGGCGGCGATCCAGGCGTGGACGCGGCGCAGCTCGTCGATCTGGCCGTGAATGTCGCCGATGGCGTAGCGGCGCACGTCAGAGCACGATGTTGGGGAGGGTGTCGAAGGCCTGCTTGAGCGCGTCCCCCCAGCCGTGGCTGATCGTCTGGAAGTAGGCGTCGTTGGTCCGGAAGCGCCGCTGGTTTCCCTTCCGGAAGCTGTCCCTCTCGTAGATCTGCAGGTCGAGCGGCAGGCCCACGGAGAGGTTGGCCTTGATGGTCGAATCGAAGCTCACGAGGAGGAGCTTCACGGCCTCCTCGAAGCTCATGCCGGCGTCGAAGGCCCGCACGAGGATCGGGCGGCCGTACTTCATCTCGCCGATCTGGAGGAAGGGCGTGTCGTCGCCCGCCTCGATGAAGTTGCCCTCGGGGTAGATGAGGAAGAGGCGCGGCTCGCTGCCCTTGACCTGGCCGCCGACGATCATCGTGGCGTTGAAGTAGCTCTCGGCCCTCTCGCCGTTCTCGCCGTGCTGGGCGATCACCTCCTTGAGGGTCTGGCCCACGTACTTGGCCACCTGGAACATCGAGTGGAACTCGAGGATCGCGGGGTGGCGATCGGTGGGGGCCTTGTTCCGCTCGTCGATGAGGGAGACGACGGACTGGGTGGTGGCGAGGTTGCCGGCGGTCATCATGGTGATCATGGACTCGCCCTCGTCCACCCAGGTGAACATCTTGCGGTAGGTCGAGATGTTGTCGAGGCCGGCGTTGGTGCGCGTGTCCGACATGAACACGAGCCCGCGGTTGAGCTTGAGTCCCACGCAATAGGTCATGACACCTCCTTCGGGCGATCCGCTGCCCTGTCCGGGGCGGGACGGCGCCCCGGTCCCGGACGCGGGGGGGGCTGATACGGAGCGGGCGCGCCATAGTCGAGACCCGTTGACCCTTGGGGCAGGCGAGGGCGGTCAGGTTGGCGTGACCGCGCCGCTAGTGGAAATCCCGGCTCTTCGGGACGATGCGGGCGTCGCGGGGGTGGCCGGTCTGGGGGCTGCGCGCGGAGCCCTGGACGGGCCTGACCACCTCGTCGGCGTGGGAGAAGGCGGGCGCGAAGCCCTCGGGCGCGAGGCGGAGGAGGGCGTCGGTGCGGTCGATCAGGCGCTCGGCGACGACGTGGACGATCTCGACCTCGCGCTGGACGCGGCCCTCCACTGCGAGGAGGCGGGCCTGCATGATCGTCTTGCGGAACTCCTCCATCACCTTGGGCCAGACGACGAGGTTCATGGTGCCGGTCTCGTCCTCGAGCGTGATGAAGCAGACGCCCTTGGCGGAGCCGGGGCGCTGGCGGACGAGGACGAGGCCGGCGAGCTTCACGCGCTGGTGGTTGCGGGCCGTGGCGAGGTCCTGCGCGGCGGCGTAGCCCTGTTGGCGCAGGGACTTGCGGAGGAAGGCCATGGGGTGCGCCTTCAGCGAGAGGCGGAGGGTCTGGTAGTCGGCGACCACCTGCTCGGGGAGAGGCATGACGGGCAGGGGGACCACGGGCTCGTCGCCCTCGTCAGGGGTGCCCTGGAAGAGGGGGAGGTCGGGGGCGTCGCGCAGGGCGCCGGCCTCCCAGAGGGCCTGGCGGCGGTCGATCCAGAGGGGAGTGCATGGCGTCGGCCTCAGCCAGGCGCCTGATCCAGGCGGAGGAAAGGCCGGCGCGGCGGTGGAGGTCGGGGAGGTCGCGGAAGGGCTCGTCCCGGGCCTTCAGCAGGCGGCTTGCCGCCGCCTCGGGGAAGCCGCCTATGGCGCGGAGGCCGAGGCGCACGGCCACGCCGCCCTGCCCGTCGGGGACGAGGGTCGTGTCCCAGTCGGAATGGTTCACGTCCGGCGCGCGGACCTCGACGCCGTGCTCCCTCATGTCGCGGACGATCTGGGCGGGGGCGTAGAAGCCCATGGGCTGCGAGTTGAGCAGCGCGGCCCCGAAGGCGGCGGGAAAGTGGCGCTTGAGCCAGGCCGAGACGTAGACGAGGAGGGCGAAGCTCGCCGCATGGCTCTCGGGGAAGCCGTATTCGCCGAAGCCCTTGATCTGGTCGAAGCAGCGCTTGGCGAAGCCTTCGTCGTAGCCGCGCCGGACCATGCGGCCGACCATCATCCCCTCCAGCCGGCCGATCTGGCCCTTGGAGCGGAAGGTGGCCATGGCCTTGCGGAGCTCGTTCGCCTCGGCGGGGGTGAACTCGGCGGCCTCGATGGCGATCCTCATGGCCTGCTCCTGGAAGATGGGGACGCCCAGGGTGCGGCCGAGGATGGCCTTCAGCTCGTCGGGGGGGTGCGGGGGGGCGGGAGCGGGGAAGGCGACGGCCTCCTGGCCCGAGCGGCGGCGGAGGTAGGGGTGGACCATGTCGCCCTGGATCGGGCCGGGGCGGACGATGGCGACCTCGATGACGAGGTCGTAGAAGGTGTGGGGGCGGAGGCGGGGAAGCATGTTCATCTGCGCGCGGCTCTCGACCTGGAAGACGCCGATGGAGTCCCCCCGGGACAGCATCGCGTAGGTGAGCGGGTCCTCCTGCGGGACGGTAGCGAGGTCGTAGCGGTGCCCGTGGTGGGCGGCCACGAGGTCGAAGGCCTTGCGGATGCAGGTCAGCATCCCGAGCGCCAGGATGTCGACCTTGAGGATGCCCAGCGCGTCGATGTCGTCCTTGTCCCATTCGATGAAGCTGCGGTCCGGCATGGCGCCGTTGCCGATGGGGACGGTCTCGGTCAGCGGACGCTCGGTCAGGATGAAGCCGCCGACGTGCTGAGAGAGATGGCGGGGCATCCCGATCAGCTCGGAGGCGAGCTTCACCGCGCGGCGCAGCAGCGGGTCGGAGAGGTCGAGGCCCGCCTCCTTCACGTTCCGCTCGGCCAGCTCCGAACCCCAGGAGCCCCAGACGGTGCGGGCGAGCGCCCCGGTCACGTCCTCGCTCAGGCCCATGACCTTGCCGACCTCGCGGATGGCGGAGCGGGGGCGGTAGTGGATCACGGTCGCGCAGAGGCCGGCGCGGTCGCGGCCGTACTTCCCGTAGATGTGCTGGATCACCTCCTCGCGCCGCTCGTGCTCGAAGTCGACGTCGATGTCGGGGGGCTCCTTGCGCTCCTCGGAGATGAAGCGCTCGAAGAGGAGCTGGTGGGCGGCGGGGTCCACGGCGGTGATGCCGAGGACGTAGCAGACGGCGGAGTTGGCGGCCGAGCCGCGCCCTTGGCAGAGGATGGGCGTCCAAGGCTCCCCGGAGCCGTCGCCCTCGCGCGCGAAGCGGATGATGTCGTGGATCGTCAGGAAGTAGCGCGCGATGTCGAGCTTCGCGATCATGGCGAGCTCCTTGCGGATCGTGGCCCGGACCGGCGCGGGCACGTCGCCCTCGTAGCGGCGCGCGGCGCCCTCCCAGGTGAGGCGCTCCAGGTGCTCCTGCGGGGTGGAGCCCTCGGGGATCACCTCGCGCGGGTATTCGTAGGCCAGTTCCTCGAGGGAGAAGGCGCAGGCGTCGGCCACCTCGCGCGTGGCGCGGAGCGCGTTGGGCCATTCGGCGAAGAGGCGCGCCATCTCCTGCGGCGATTTCAGGTGCCGCTCGGAATTGGGTTCGAGGAGGAACCCGGCCTCGTCCAGGCGCACCTTCTCGCGGATGCAGGCCATGACGTCCTGAAGGGGCCTGCGAGAGGCGACATGGTAGAGCACGTCATTGGTCGCGAGGATCGAGAGGCCCTCCCGCGCGGCCATGCTGTCGAGCGCGTTGATCCGGGCGCGGTCGGCGCCCCGGTAGAGATGGCTCGCCGCGACATGACGCAACGTGGGAAGCTTGCGGCCCAACCCGCGGAGCCTCTGGGGAAATCCGGTTAGGTCATCGGGCGGGACGAGGATGAGCTGCACCCCCTCGGCTGGGCCGCGAGGTCGTCCAGCGTCAGGTCGCAGTGGCCCTTGCGCTGCCAATCCCCCTCGGCGTCCCGCATCTTGCCCTTGGAGAGGAGCCGCGAGAGCCGGCCATAGGCGGCGCGGTCGCGGGGATAGGCCAGGAATTCCTCGCCGGTGAGAAGGACGAGGCGGCAGCCGATCACCGGGCGCAGCTTGGCCGTCCTCGCCTCGGCATGGACCCGCACCACGCCCGCCAGCGTGTTGCGGTCGGCCACGCCGATGGCGTCGTAGCCCAGGGCCGAGGCCGTCGTGACGAGGTCCACCGCGTCCGAGGCGCCCCGGAGGAACGAGAAGCAGGTGGCGAGGCCCAGCTCCACGAAGGGCGCGCGGGGGTTCGGCTGGAAGTCGTTCTCCTCCGCCAGGGTGCGTTTGGGGTGCTGGTGGTCGTTCTCGGGCATGGGTCACGCGAAGATCCCGTGCATGAACCAGCGCGGCGTGCCGCCCCGGCCGTCGCCGGGCAGCCCCTCGCGGTAGAGCCAGAAGCGCCGCCCCTCCTGGTCCTCGATCCGCCAGTAGTCGCGCAGCCGCGTGCCGGGGGGATCGCGCCACCATTCCGGCGCGATCCGCTCGGGTCCCGCGAAGCGGGCGACGCGGTGGGTCACGCGGCGCCAGACGAACTGCGCGGGCGGGCCTTCGGGGACGGCGTAGATCACGCGCACCTCCTCCGGCGGGTCGAAGAGGCGGAGGGGACGCGGGCGGGGCGGCGGCGGCACCGGGCCGGGCGAGGGGCCGAGGGCCGGGACCCAGCTCTCGGCCCGCTCGGGGACGTGGCTTTCGCGCGGGGCGGGGCGGAGGAGGGCTCGGGGGCCGAAGCGGGCGGAGAGGCGGTCCACGAGGCGGGCGAGGTCCTCGCCGTCGTCGCGTCGGCCGTCGAGGCCGGGCTGGCGGGCGTCGAGCGGTTCGGGGACCGTCGCCGCAAGGGTCGCGAGGTCGAAGCCGAAGCCCGGGTCGAGCCGGTCGAGCTTTCCCTCGAAGAGCCGCGCAAGGTGGATGGGGTCGCGCGTGGCGCGGGCCGTCGCGACCTCCACGCCGGAGACCTCGCCGTCGCTGCGGTAGACGGCGAGCGCCAGGCCGCGCGTGCCAGCCCCCTTGGCGGCGAGCATGGCGCAGAGCTCCCTGGCGAGGGCTGGCAGGAGGGGCGTGGGGTCCTGCACGGGCTCGGAGAGCACCGCGCGGGCCACGAAGCGGGGCGGGTCGTCGGGGCAATGCAGCGGCTCGGGCAGGCGGCCCGTGAGCTGGTCGAGGCGGAGGAGGGGGTTGTCGGACGGCTCGGCCCGGGCGAAGCGGCGCGCGAGGGGGAGGCGGGGGACGGCGAGGAGGTCGCCCACCGTCTTGAGGCCGAGTCGCTGGAGGAGGAGCGCCGTGTCCTGGGACAGCCGCAGCGCCCGCACGGGGAGCGGCGCGGTCATAGCCTCGACCTCCCCGGGTCCGCAGATCGCGCGTGGGCCGGCGAAGCGCGCCAGCGCCCAAGCCGAGCCGCGCGTGGGAGCGATGGCGAGGCGGGCGGTCAGGCCGAGATCGGAGAGGCGGCCCTCGATCTCCGTGAGCAGCGCTGCCTCGCCGCCCCACAAATGGGCGGAGCCGGTCACGTCGAGCACAAGGCCCGGGCCGCCCGTCTCCTCGAGGGCGGTCCAGGGGCACCAGCGGCGCGCCCAAAGCATGAGGCGCCCGAGCGCGCGGGCGTCGCCCTCCGGGTCCGCTTCCTCCACCCGCAGCGCGGGGCAGGCGCCGCGCGCGTCCACGACGCGCAGGCCGGGCAGAGCGCCCGCCGCCTCGGCCACCGTGGTCGCGGCTTGGATGACGGGCCCGTGCGGTCCCGGAACGGTCAGCGCCAGGAGCACGTTGTCACCCTGGCCCCCGATCCGCAGGCGCCGTTCGATGGTCAGCCGGGGGAGGGCCAGGGAGAGTATCCGTCGGTCAGCGGGTCGGCCCTGCTCCGAAATCGGACCGCCAATCCCTCCCGCTGTCAATCCCGTTGGCCATGGCCCGGCCTTCAGCCCGGCTCCGCCCGATCGGTCACCAAGGCTCGCGAAGGGGAGGATGACAGCGCCGGGGACACTGGGTGGCATGGCGCGTCAGGCCACGGCCGACCCGTCGGATACGGCTCGGAGGTCGGGCGCGAAGCCTGTCTGCGTCCCGAGGGACCCGAACCCTCCCGGTCGGGCGGCGAGTCGGAGGATTGTCCCGGTCCGGTCCGGTCCGTCCTTCGTCCTGCTCCCGGACCGCGTCTCCCGCATGGGCGGAGAGTCGGGGGCGGACCTCCTGGTCGTTGTGTCGCGACGGGCCACCCAGATCCCCGTCCGTCTCCCCCGCGAGCGGAAGAGCTCGGCCAGCCAGAGCGCCTCGCCGGGGGTGCGAGGGTCGTCGGGATGGGGCAGGGCAGGCTGTGAACTCACGCGCCACCTTTCCCGCGCCGCGCTCAGGTCGGGCGCGGCGGCGCGGCGGAGGAGCCAGGCCGCGACGCCCCGTGCCTCGGAGCGGATCGCGAGCCGCTTCGTGGCGGTGAAGCCGAGAGCCGGGGGATCCCCCCAGACCTCGCCGATCACGATCGAGAGGGCGGCGCAGCCCAGCGCCTCCTCCATGGCCCAGAGGACGTCCACGGCGCGTCCGACCTCCAGATAGAGGACGTCCAGGGGATGGCCGAGCGCTGCCGCCAACCCCCTCGCCGACGGTCGCCCCCCCTCGCGCCGCGACACCCGGTCCTGCACCCAGAGGACCGGGCCCGGCCTGGACCCCAGTTGCGCCAGCACGAAGCCTGTCGCGGCCCCGTCGGCCGCCGTGGTGGCGAAGACCTCGCAGAGGGTCGGTGGGCGATCCCCGACGGGGGTGGGGGAGGGCTCGGCGTGGCTCACGGAATCCTCTCGGGCCTGTGTTCATGTTTTGTTCTAGGGCGGGCCGTTCGCTCCGTCAAATGAGTCGCGCAAGTTATCCCAAGAAGATCGTCGCGAAAGTAACGGCTTGCTCAGGTCCCGAGCGCCTCGTCGGTGGCGGCGACCAGGGCCAGCGCCGCCGCGCCCTGCGCCCAGACGAGGTCGCCCCAGGCATGGACCTCCACCCGCACTGGTGGGCGTCCGGCGGGGAGGACGAGGCGCTGCATCTCGGCCAGAACGTCCTCGGCGTAGAGGAAGTCGTAGCGCATCCGCTCGCCGGACAGGATCACGAGGCCGGGGTCGAAGAGCTGCACGAGGTTGGCGAGGCCCATCGCGAGGTAGCGGCCGGCCCGGGCGAAGATCTCGCGCGCGGATTCGTGGCCGGCCTTGGCCTCGCCGAAGAGCGTCTCCAGCATGGCGCGGGGGCTCTGGGATTGGCGGGGGTCGCGGCCGAGCGCGGTCGCGGCCTCGCGCGCCAGGGCGTAGTCGGCAAGGTAGGCCTCAAGGCAGCCTCGCTGCCCGCAGCGGCAGAGCGCGCCGTCGAGCCGGACCTTGGTGTGGCCGAGCTCCAGCCCCATGCCGCGCGCGCCCCGGAACAGGCGGCCCCCCTGAACGAGGCCCATGCCGACCCCGTGCTCGATGGTGACGACGGCGAAGTCCGAGAGCGCCCGGCCGGCGCCGAACCAGAGCTCGGCCAGGGTCAGGAGGTTCGAGTCGTTGTCGATCTGGACCGGGGCGCCGAGCCGCGCCTCGCAGGCCTCGCGGAACGGCAGGTCGGTGCCTTCGAGGAGCGGCGACCAGGCCACCGATCCGCGCCCGTGGTCCACGAGGCCGGGAAGGCCGATGCCGATGGCCTGCACCTCGCGGCCCGGGGCGCGGGCGCGCAGGTCGGCCACGAGGGCCTCGACCTCGTCCAGGAGCTCCTCGGTCGGGCGGCGGCCGGGGGCGGCG
>NZ_KK088577.1 GCF_000600335.2 Rubellimicrobium mesophilum DSM 19309
GCGAGCGCCTCGTGGCCTATGTGGAGGCGGGCCACTCCTGCCGAGCGGCGGCGCGGGTGTTCGGGGTGAGTGCGAGCACGGCGGTGCGGCTGGCTGCGGCCCACCGGGAGCGCGGCGATGTCAGCCCCAAGCCGCAGGGCCGCGCTCCGGGAGCCGCAGGGAGTCTCGGCGGGTGGCCGCGCATCTCCGCCTGGGCGTCCCGAGCCGGTCGCGCGCAGGTGCCGATGCTGCCACGCATGCGCCATCCTGCCGCCGTCTTGGTCGCGTCTTGTCGATCCCGAGGCCGCGTCGTCCCCCAAGGGCCGGCAAGTGAAACGCACAGGCAGAGCGCTCGAGAGAATCGCCGTCGCGCGCAGACAGGAGTGGACGATGAACGACGAAGTGGCGGCTGCGAGCGCGGGCTTGATGTCGGCCTGGACCCCCGCGAGGGGCCTCCACTGGTCGAGCGCCCTCAGCGCCCGTCTCATGGACCGACTCGAGCAGGGCATCCTCCTCGTGCTGTTCAGCCTGCTGTGCTGGCGCATGCTGCCGGGCAGCTTGGCAGCGCACCATTGGTACGCCCTGATGATCCTGCTGTCCGAGAGCACGATCCTGTTCTTCGCGCTGATCCGGCGGCCCACCGCCCAGATCACCGCCAGCCCGGCCGAATGGGCCGTGGCCTTCAGCGGATCGATGGTGCCCCTTCTGGTGGCGAACGGCAGCAGCCCCTTCATGCCGAAGGTCGGGCTCGGGCTGCTGGTCATCGGCTGGATGATCCACACCGGCGCGAAGCTGTCCCTCCGCCGCAGCTTCGGCATCGTCCCCGCCGACCGGGGGGTCAAGACCGGCGGGCTCTACGGGCTCGTCCGCCATCCGATGTACCTGGGCTACCTCGTCACGCATGTGGGCTTCTTCCTGTCCGTGCCCTCCATGTGGAACTACTTCGTCTACGCCTTTACCTGGATCTGCTTCGTCATGCGGATCCGGGCCGAGGAGCGGGTGCTGGGCCACAAGGCCGAATACCGCGCCTACCGCGACCGGGTCCGCTACCGCCTGATCCCCGGCCTCTGGTGACGCGCGGCCCGGCGGCGCGGGAAGTCGAGCGGACCCTGCCTCTTCGGGCCGGGTCCGTTCCCGTTCCGACGCCTTGGTCGCGTTATGTGATCTCGTGGGCCCGCGCCAGCTTGCGTCGCCGCAGGAGCCAGGCCACCCCGGCGAGGTCCACGACGCCGACCAGGGCCCGGCCCAGGTTCGAGTATTTCGAGCGGCCCGCCCGCCGGTCGGCATGGTCCACGTCCATGAGCAGGACCGCGTAGCCCTCGCGCCGGATCAGGGCCGGCATGAAGCGGTGGATGTGGTCGAAGAAGGGCAGGGCCAGATAGGCCTCGCGCGGGAAGGCCTTGAGCCCGCAGCCGCTGTCGCGCACCCCGTCGCGCAGCAGCGCCTGCCTCACTGCGTTGGCGAGGCGCGAGGCTGCGCGTCGCGACCAGATGTCCTGCCGCCGCCGCCGCTGCCCCTGCACCAGGCCGAGCCGAGGGTCCGCGTCCGGCCCGAGGAGGGGCGCCGCCAGCCGGGGCAGCTCGGCCGCCGGGTTCTGGCCGTCGGCGTCGAGCGTCACGATGATCCGCCCCCGGGCCGCCAGGATGCCGGTCCGCAGCGCCGCCGATTGCCCGCAGGAGGACTCGTGCCGGATGACGCGGACCTGCGGCAGCTCGGGCCGCAGCGCCAGCGCCGCCTCGCCGGTCCCGTCGCCCGAGCCGTCGTCCACCAGCACGATCTCGTGCGGGATGGACGCCAGGGCCGACGCGATGTCGCGCAGGAGCGGGCCGACATTGGGGGCCTCGTCCTTCGCCGGCAGGACGACGGAGAGGGCGATGGCGTCGGTCATGGGGAGGCCTCCGGCACCCGGTAGAGGACGTAGTCCTTGCTGTTGAACACGCGGCGCAGGACCGGCTCCATCGGCACCCCGGAGACGTCGTAGCGCGTCACCACCATCCCGCCCGGATGCTCCGTCGCCCAGGCCTGGAGCGCGCCGGGCTCGGTCAGGTGCGCGACCGGGCCGTCCAGGCGCCCCGCGAAGTTGAACTGGCCGTGGTAGACGCTGTCCGCGGTGGCGAGGCCCTTCGCCTCGTTCGCGGCCAGGATGCGCCCGATGGGTGCCGGATCGTAGCCCGCGAAGAGGAGTGGCGAGGCCGCGAGGAGGAAGCCGAGCAGGGTCAGCGGCGCCGCGAGCGACAGGGTCGCCCGGGCGTCCCGCCGCCACAGCGCCCCCGCCAGGAGCACCGCGACGAGGATCACGCAGGACACCAGCCCCGCGAGCGTCACCCCGCTGCCGTTGACCGTCACGTCCGGCACCCGACCCGCCGCCGTCGCGAGCACGAGGAGGAGGGCCAGCAGGGACGGCACGAGCGGCAGGAGCCGCGTGGCCCAGCCGCCCTCGTGCGGGAGGCTCATCCCGGAGAGCAGCAGCGCGAGGGCCGGAAGCTCCGGCACGAGATAGTGGGGCTGCTTGCCGCTGATGAGGCTGAAGGCCAGGAAGGCCGTTGCCGCCCAGACCGTCAGGAGGCGGCCGGGCTCGTCGGCCCAGAGGCGGCGAGGGGCCAGCGCGGACAGCCCCGCCGGCGTCCAGCCCCAGGGCCAGGCATAGAGGGGCAGCAGGGCCAGGAAGAACCAGAACGGCCTTTCGTGCGCGAAGGCCGCCACCATGCGCCCGGCGCTCTGGCGCCAGAGGACCTCCTCGCGGTAGTCGGGCCCGCCCAGGACGACGGCCGGCGCGAGCCAGAGCGCGACCAGGGCCAGCGCGAACAGGAGCGCGAGCCCGAGGTCCCTCAGCCAACGCCCGTAGCCCGGCCGCGTGGCCGGCTCGGCCCAGAGCGGCATCAGGAGAGCCGCCGGGGCCAGATGGACGAGGATCACCGGCCCCTTCGCATAGACGCCGAGCGCGATGGCCGCGCCGAGCGAAAGGACCGACCGCCGCCCGCCCCCACGCCGCAGCGTCATCAGCGCGAGAAGGCCCCAGAGCGTGGCCGTCCCCAGCATCGTGTCGAACATCGTCGAGGAGCCGTAGACCAGGAACGCCCCCGTCGTCACCAGGATCATCGCCGCGAGCCCCGCGCGCCTCCGCTGCCCGGGCCAGAGCCGTCGGGCGAGGAGCCAGGTGAGGCCCAGCGAGGCCAGGCCGAAGGCGGGCGCGACCAGCCGCGCGCCGAGCTCGGTGACGCCGGCGAAGGCCCAGACGAGGTCGACCAGCCAGAACAGCAGCGGCGGCTTGTGCCCGTAGAGATCCCCGTTCATGTGCGGGACGAGCCAGCTCCGGTCGCGCCACATCTCCCAGGCGACCGTGAGGTAGCGCGTCTCGTCGATGGGCAGCGGCGGTCTCAGCCGCAGCATGACGATGGTGAAGGCAACGAAGGCCAATGCCGCCGCCAGGATCGCCCAGCGCGAGGAAAGGAAGGTCATGGTCGCATCCGTGCTGGCGCCGGCCTCCCGCTGCGGGGAACCAGGGTCGCGCGGGCCTTACCAGCAAGGGTCCGGCAGCGGAAGGGGCGCCAGCGACGGACCGGGTGCTCGGCGGACGCGAGCTTTTGTTAAGCATTTGTTAACGAAAGTGGCGACAAGTCCGGCCCGCTTCCGTTATCCCTGGCGCAATGACGAGGGATAGGACGTAATCGTGACACCGGCGCGCAACGCGACCCTGGACCAGATGACCGAGTTCGCCATGGAGGAGCTGCTGTCCGGCGATGGAGAGCGCAAGCGCGCCATGGTGCGCCGCATGGCCGAGCGCTGGCCCGCCGAGCCCGCCCTGGCGCTCGTCTATGCCGTGACCTGCGCCACCGAGGCCATCGAGGACGCCTTCGGCGAGGCGGCGGCGCGCGACCCGGTCGTCCCCTTGGGCTACCGGCTCTCGGCGCTGGTGTCGGCCGACGTGCACGCGGTGCAGTCCATGGGCCAGATTCCCTCGGTGGCCGAGGACCTCCTGCACTTCTGGCGTCGGGTCGATCCGCAGTTCCTCCGGATCGTCTGACGCCTCAGACCATCCGGATCGCGCCCTTGTCCACGGCCAGGGTATAGCCCTTGCGCGCGATGTTCTTGACCAGAAGCTCGCTCACCATCTGGTTGCCCAGCGTGTCGCGCAGCCGCTTGATCCGCGTGGCCCCCGCCGCCTCGTCGCATTGGCTCGCGTCGCGGCCCGAGATCACCGCCTCGATCTGCGAGCCCGAGAGCACCTCGTCGTCCATCCGCGCCTCGGCCAGCACGGCCAGCGTCTCGATCGCCGCCTCGGTCAGCTTGAACTCGAAGTTGTTGAGGTAGACCGTGTTCGTCTCGCGCGAGATGAGGAGCGAGTTGACCTCGATCCCCTTCCGCTCGATCTGGCCCATCCGGCGGTTCAGGGCGACCAGCATGACGAGGAAGGCCACCGCCGCGATCATCATCGCGGTCGCGAAGACCAGCAGCACGAAGATGATCGTCCGGTAGGAGGTCAGCACCTCGCCGAAGGCGGTGCCGGACTGGGCCAGCACCTCGAGGAGCCGCAGCTCCCTCTGGGTGGTGAAGTCCTGCTCGACGAAGAGCCGTTCCACCCGGTTGTTGAAGGCGTTGGCGTCTGGGAGGTTCAGGAACAGCAGCACCGCCGCCACGAGCAGGATGGCGACGATGGCCGCGATCCCCCAGAGCACGGCCCGGCTGCCCCAGGCTCGCGCCTCGGCGGAGGTGACATCAGTAGCGGAGGAAATACTGGCCAGCGCTTTCACGTCTTTCCTCCAGTCCCGACTCGTCGAAGGTAGTCAGGACCTCGAGGAGTTGCCAGCCGTCCGCGGCGAGTCGGGGTCGCAGCTCCTCCTCGGCCGAGGGCACGGAGCAGGCGCCGAAGATCTCGGCCACGCCGTACTGGAGCTCCAGCGGGTTCTCCCGCGAGGCCTTGTAGTCGGCATAGCAGGCCGCCTGCGCCTGGGCGCCGAGGGCAAGGGTCACGAGCAGGGAGAGGAGGAGGACGCGCATGGTACTTAGGTGCCCGGACGGTCTCTGCTATTCAATAACTTTCCATCGCACCCGCGACCGATGGTTGCGGACAGGCGATAGCCCGGCCGCCGTCATTGCATGACATCGGCCCCGGCGCGATCTGGGGGCAAGCCGGTCCGAATCCCCTATGCGGGCCTCCGACGCGTCGGAGGGGGCCGAGTGCTTCGGCAGAGGCTCCCGGGCAACGGGGGCTGAAGGTCGAGCAGTGGCGCGGGCCCGTCGCCCCAGTTGGTCCGCGCCGAATCCGGGAGGGGTCCCTCGGGATCCCTCCCGACTTCTTCCCGGCCGCTTGCCGCCCCCTTCGCGGCGCGGCCAGATGGGCGCCATGAGAATCACCCCGACTTCGCCCATGAGGAGTCCCTGGTCGCCCGGGGCGCCCGCAACGTCGCCGGCGTGGACGAGGTCGGCCGGGGACCGCTCGCCGGCCCCGTCGTGGCCGCCGCCGTGATCCTCGACCCCGCCCGAATCCCGCCGGGCCTCCACGACAGCAAGAGCCTGAGCCGCCGCGCCCGCGAGAGGGCGGACCTCCTCATCCGCGAATCGGCGCGGATCGGCCTTGGCGAGGCCTCGGTCGAGGAGATCGAGGAGCTCAACATCTCGCGCGCCACGCATCTTGCCATGGAGCGGGCGGTGGCCGCCCTGGGCGCCGCCCCGGACCACGCCCTGGTCGATGGCCTGCATCTGCCGCCGAATCTGCCCTGCCCGGGCTCTCCCCTGGTGCGCGGCGACTCGCGGAGCCTCTCGATCGCCGCCGCCTCCATCGTGGCCAAGGTGTGGCGCGACGGGATCATGGTCGCGCTGGCGCAACAGCATCCCGGCTACGGCTGGGAGACCAACATGGGCTACGGGTCAAAAAGCCACATGGCGGCGCTACAGGCCAAGGGCCCCACCCCACATCATAGGCGCACCTTCGCCCCGGTCCACAAGCTCTTGTGGCAAGAGGGAACGGCAAGCCGCTGATCACATTTCGTTTTTGACACTCCCCCTCGCTGCCGCCAACTTACCCACAACCAGAGCGGAAAAATCCGCCGGTTCATGAGGCAGTGAATGGCAGAAACGGCAGTGGCGGGGCGCCTCAGTGGCGCCCTGAACCGGATACTTGCGGGCGATTGCATCGAGCAGATGCGTCGCCTGCCGGAGGCGAGCGTGGACCTCGTCTTCGCGGACCCTCCCTACAACCTCCAGCTCAAGGGGGAGCTGCACCGTCCCGACAACAGCCGCGTCGCCGGCGTGGAGGAGGCCTGGGACCGCTTCGGCGGCTTCGGCGACTACGACCGGTTCACGAAGGAATGGCTCAAGGAGGCCCGGCGGGTCCTCAAGCCCCACGGCGCGATCTGGGTGATCGGCTCTTACCACAACATCTTCCGGGTGGGGGCCGAGCTTCAGAACCAGGGCTACTGGATCCTCAACGACGTGGTCTGGCGCAAGTCGAACCCGATGCCCAACTTCCGGGGCAAGCGCCTGACCAACGCCCACGAGACCCTGATCTGGGCCTCCAAGGCCGAGGCGTCGAAGTACACCTTCAACTACGAGGCGCTGAAGGCCCTCAACGAAGGCGTGCAGATGCGGTCGGACTGGATGCTCCCCATCTGCACCGGCCACGAGCGGCTCAAGGGCGAGGATGGGTCCAAGGCGCACCCGACGCAGAAGCCGGAATCGCTCCTGCATCGCATCCTCCTGGCGACGACGAACCCCGGCGACGTGGTGCTCGACCCCTTCTTCGGGACCGGGACGACCGGCGCCGTGGCCAAGCGGCTCGGACGCGACTTCATCGGCATCGAGCGCGAGGCCTCCTACCGCAAGGCCGCCGAGGCGCGCATCGCCCAAGTCCGGCGTCTTGAGAACGCGGCGCTGGAGACGGCATCCTCCAAGAAGGCCGAGCCCCGCGTGGCCTTCGGCGTCCTCGTGGAGCGCGGGATGCTGCGCCCGGGCGAGGAGCTCTGGTCGCTGGGGGGCCGGCACAAGGCCAAGGTCCGCGCCGACGGCACGCTGGTCGGGCAGGACGTGAAGGGCTCGATCCATCAGGTCGGCGCGCATCTGGAGGGGGCGCCTTCCTGCAACGGCTGGACCTACTGGCACTTCCGGCGCGACGGCGGCTACGTCCCCATCGACGTGCTCCGCCAGCAGGTCCGCGCGGAGATGGCGCAGCACCACTAGGCTTTCAAAGAATTGGCCCGTCCTTTCGGACGGGCCTCCAGACCGCCGGAGCCGGCGTGCGCCCTCATGCGCCCGGCTCCCACCTGGGGCCCCGCTGATGGCTCGCTACCCAGCGGGGTCCTTTTTTCTTGTCGTGCCGCCACTCTGCCGAAGGCCGAGTCTCGGATCAACTCGCGACTCGCGGGGCCGGTTGCCTAGGCGCGAACAATTCCCTCGGGATCGCGAATCAATGGCGAGGTCTCGGCGACCTCCAGCACCCGCCGCATCGCGGTGGGCAGCATCCCGGGCCGGAACTCCGAGGCCGCCATGAAGGCCCCGCGCGAGGGCTCCGTCCCCATCGGCAGCCGCGCCACGAGCACCCGCAGCGTCAGCCCGAAGTGCGAGAAGCCGTGCCGCGCCTCGGCGTTGAGCGCGACCCAGTCGCCCGGCGCGGGCGGCTCCGCCTCCTCCTCGCCCCGGTCCCAGGCCGAGCCCGGCCAGCCCAGCATCCCGCCCAGCATCCGGTCCGCGCCCCGCGTCTCCAGCAGCCAGGCCCCGTCCTCGCGCCGCCCGACATAGGCCAACCCGCGCCGCTGCGGCACCGCGCGCTTGGGCAGCTTCACCGGCCGCTCCGCCTGCACGCTCCGCTGGCGCGCGAGGCAGGGCTCCCGCCAGGGGCAGATCGCGCAGGCCGGATTTCGCGGCGTGCAGATCGTGGCGCCGAGGTCCATCACCGCCTGCGCGAAGTCGCCGGGCCGGTCGGCGGGCGTGAGGGAGTCGGCGTGGGAGTAGATCTCCGGCCGGGCGGCGGGCAGGGGTGTCGTCACGTCGAAGACCCGCGCCATCACCCGCTCGACGTTGCCGTCCACCACCACCGCGCGCTCGCCGAAGGCGATGGTCGCGATCGCCGCCGCCGTGTAGGGGCCGATGCCGGGCAACTCCCGCAGCCCCGCCTCGGTCCGGGGGAACCCGCCCCGCTCCGCGACCGCCCGAGCGCAGGCCAGCAGGTTCCGCGCCCGCGCGTAGTAGCCGAGCCCCGCCCATTCCGCCATGACCTCGGCGTCCTCGACCGCCGCCAGCGCCTCGACCGTCGGCCAGCGCGCCGTGAACCGCTCGTAGTAGCCCTTCACCGCCGCCACCGTGGTCTGCTGGAGCATGACCTCGGACAGCCACACCCGGTAGGGCTCCGGCACCTCGCCCGACCCGGGCGGCACGCGCCAGGGCAGCACCCGGGCGTGCCGGTCGTACCAGTCGAGGAGGTCGCGCGCGAGGTCGGTCATCGTGTCCCTTGGCCCTGTCGCCTGACGGCGCCAAGGCCTATCATCCCCTGCGACCCAGGGAAGGGCCAAGCATGGACCGTCACGGACAATTCAAGCCCGCCGCCGACCTCCTGCGCCAGAAGATCCGCGAGATCGGCGAGGCCCGGGGCTTCTCGGCCACCCGGCTCCTGACCCACTGGACCGAGATCGTCGGCGCCTCGGTCGCCGCCATCGCCCGCCCGCTGGAGGTCCGCCACCCCCGCCCCGGCAAGGGCGCGCCCGAGGGGGCCACGCTCACCGTCCTCGCGCTCGGCGCCGCCGCGCTCCGGCTCGAGATGGAGAAGGAGCGCATCCGCGAGCGCGTCAACGCCTGCTACGGCTACAACGCGATCGGCCGCATCAAGATCAAGCAGGCGGGGCCGGAGTCCTTCGCCGAGGAGGCCGCCCCGGCGCCCAAGCCCTCGTCCCCGCAGCCCTTGGACGAGGTCGCCCCGCTCACAGAGGGTGTGAGCAACACGGAATTGAGACTTGCGCTCGCTGCGCTGGCCGCCAATGTCCTCTCCAAGTCCCGGCCCTGACGGGCCACCCCAAGACAAAAGGCCCGCCCATGACCAGACCCGTCCTTCTCGCCGCCCTGACCTCCGCCGTCCTGGGGGTCGCGACGATGCTGCCGCTCGCCGCCTGGGCGCAGGAGGCCACCGACGGGGCCGCGACGCAGGCGCCGGCAGCGACCGAGGGCGCCACGACGGCCGCCCCCGCCGCCGAGGCCACGGGCGATCAGGCCGCCGCGACAGATCCGGCGACCGTCACGATCCCCGACATGGCCGAGGGGGCGGCCGACGCGCCCGTCACCATCATCGAGTACGGCTCCTTCACCTGCCCGCACTGCGCGGCCTGGCACCACGACGTCTATCCGCAGCTCAAGACGGACTACATCGACACCGGCAAGGTGCGCTTCATCTTCCGCGAGGTCTACTTCGACCGCTTCGGCCTCTGGGCCTCGATGATCGCCCGCTGCGGCGGCGAGATGCGCTTCTTCCCCATCGCCGACATGCTCTACGACCAGCAGCGCGACTGGATCGGCGACCAGCAGCCCCAGACCATCGCCGACAACCTGCGCCGCCTCGGCCTCTCCGCCGGCCTCGGCCAGGATCAGCTCGACGCCTGCCTCAAGGACGAGACGCAGGCCCAATCGCTGGTCGCCTGGTATCAGTCGAACGCCGAGACGGACGGGATCGACTCCACGCCGACCTTCCTCATCAACGGCGAGAAGCACTCGGGCGAGATGCCCTACGACGAGTTCAAGGGCTACGTGGACGCCCAGCTCGCCGCCGCGCAGTGACCGCCGGAACGCCCCCGCTCGAGGGCCTGAGGGTCCTCGAGCTCGCCCGCATCCTGGCCGGCCCCTGGGCCGGCCAGTTGCTGTCCGATCTCGGCGCGACAGTCGTGAAGGTGGAAAGCCCGGAGGGCGACGACACCCGCCGCTGGGGCCCGCCCTTCATCGAGCGGGACGGCGAGAGCGCCGCCGCCTACTTCCACGCCTGCAACCGAGGCAAGCGATCCATCGTCGCCGACTTCACGACCGAGGAGGGGCGCGAGACCGTCCGCCGCCTCGCCTCGGAGGCCGACGTGGTCATCGAGAACTTCAAGCTCGGCGGCCTCGACCGCTACGGCCTGGGCTACGAGGCCCTCTCCGCCCTGAACCCCCGCCTCGTCTGGTGCTCGATCACCGGCTTCGGGCAGGACGGGCCCTACGCGCACCGCGCGGGCTACGACTACATCGTGCAGGGCATGTCCGGCCTCATGTCCATCACCGGCGAACCCGACCGCGAGCCCCAGAAGGTCGGCGTCGCCGTCACGGACCTCTTCACCGGCATCTACGCCGCGACCGCCATCCTCGCCGCGATCCACCAGCGCGACCGGACGGGCAAGGGCCAGCGGATCGACATGGCGCTCCTCGACGTGGCGACCGCCGTGACCGCGAACCAGGCCATGAACTACCTGGCGAGCGGGGTCGCCCCCCGGCGCATGGGCAACGCCCATCCCAACATCGTGCCCTATCAGGTCTTCGCCTGCGCCGACGGCCACGCCATCGTCGCGGTCGGCAACGATGGCCAGTTCCGCCGCTTCTGCGCGCTGCTGGGCCTTGAGGCGCTCGGCACCGACCCCCGCTTCGCCACCAACCCCGCCCGCCTCGCGCATCGCGAGACCCTCGTCCCGCTCCTGCAGGAGGCTGTCCTCCGCCTTACCCGGGCCGAGCTCCTGGCCGCCTGCGAGGGGCAGGGCGTCCCCGCCGGACCGATCAACGACATGGCCGACGTCTTCGCGGACCCGCAGGTCGTGGCGCGGCGGCTGCGGATCGACCCGGGCGGCGTACCGGGCGTCCGGACGCCGATCCTGTTCTCCGATGCGCTCCTGTCGCTCGACGCGCCCTCGCCGCGGCTGGGCGAGCATCAGGGTTGCCTCGACTCCCCCTGGGACTGACCCAAGACCCGGTCCAGCGCGGCGTCGACCGGCCCCCAGTCGTCTAGATGCAGCCGGACCGGCAGGGTCAGCACCCGGGTCCGCATCTCGGGCGGGAGGCGCACCGCGTCCTTCTCGGTCGTCACGAGTTGCGCCACGAGGCGCTTCCCGTCCGCCTCGAGACGTTGAAGAAGCGGCCTCGTGAACGGCTGGTGATCGTCCAGCGCCTGCGTCGCCACGACGTCGGTCCCGAGGGACCTCAGCGTCGCGAAGAACTTCTCGGGCTGCCCGATCCCAGCGAAGGCCAAGGCGCGGATGCCCTGCCACGGCATCCCCGTGGGCAGCGGCCGCAACTCGCCCCGGAGATGCGGAGCGCCTCGCAGCGCCGCCCCCCATCGCGCGGTGAACGCCTCCTGCGCGGCCGAATCCCCGACCGAGACCACGAGGTCGGCGCGCGCCAGCCCCGCCTGGACCGTCTCGCGCAGCGGCCCCGCCGGGATCGCCCGCCCGTTGCCCCAGCCCCGCGCGGCATCGACCACCACAAGGGACAGGTCCTTGGCGACCGAAGGATTCTGGAACCCGTCGTCGAGCAGGATCGCCCCCGCCCCCGCCGCCTCGGCGGCCTGGACGCCCGCCGCCCGGTCCTTCGCCACCCAGGCTGGGGCGAAGGCCGAAAGCAGCAGCGGCTCGTCCCCGACCTCCTCGGCCCTATGCGATGGGGTCACGCGCACCGGTCCGGCCAGCCGCCCGCCATGCCCGCGCGAGACGACATGGACCTCGACCCCCCTTGCACCCAGCCGTTGCGCCAGCGCGATCACAACCGGCGTCTTGCCCGAGCCGCCGGCATCGAGGTTGCCCACGCAGATCACCGGCACGCCCGCCCGGTAGGGCGCCCCCCGCGCGAGCCGCCCTGCCGTCACCTGCCCATAGACGAGCCCCAGGGGCGCGAGGAGCCGGGCGCGCAGACCGCCGTTTCCGTACCACCACGCGGGCGTGCGCATCAGGCCTCCACCGGGGTGCCGAAGGCCGCCCCGCCCGCGTCCCGCATCGGATCGGCCGGGTGGATCCGCTCCAGGACCAGATCCATCACCCGGTTCATCACTTCCGCCCCCTGCGTGGCCACGTCCCAGCCCGCCTGCGCCATGACCGCCGCGCGATCGGGGGCGAGCAGCGCCTCGACCCCGCGGCCCAGCTCGGCCGCGTCCACGACGACGCGCGCCGCGCCGGCGGTGTCGAGCCGGGCCCAGGCGTCGCCATGCGGCGCGGTGACGGGTCCGTGGAGCAGCGCAAGTCCCAGGGCCGCCGCCTCGAACGGATGGCGCCCGCCGGGACCGCCGGGCAGGGTGCCCCCGAGATAGGCCACGGGGGCCAGCCGCAGCCAGAGCCCCATCTCCGACGTGCCGTCGGCGAGGTAGACCTGCGTGCTCTCCGTCGGCTCGTCGCCCTCCGCGCGCAGGGCCACCCGCAGGCCGGCCTCGCCCAGGGCCCGGGCCATGGGCGGCGCCTCTTCGGGGATGCGGGGCGCGAGGATCAGGAGCAGGCGATGGGTGCTTCGGGTCGCGACGCGATGCGCGGCCAGGATGGCGGGCAGCTCGGCCATCGGCAGGTCCGCCGCCAGCCAGACGGGCCGCGACCCGATGGTCTGCGACAGGTCGCGCCGCTCGCGCTCGTTGCAGGGAAGGACCGGCGCGGGCGGATCGAGGGGTCCCGCGATCTCCAGCCGATCCTCGGGCAGCCCCGCGCGGCTCAACCGCTCGGCCCCCGCGTCGCCTCGCACCAGTGCCCGGTCGAAGAGAGGCACCACCGCGCGCGCGAGCCCCGGCCAGCCCGCTCCGCGCGCCAGGAGCCCCGGCTCGGGCGCCCCCTCGACCAGGAACTTCGGCGCCTGCGTGCGGGCCAGAAGCGCCGGGCGCAGCCCGCCGCCGACCCAGAGCAGGACGTCGGGCGCCCAGTGCTCCAGGAAGGCGCGCACCGCGACGCCCGATTCGAAGGGGGCGGGCCGCAGGACCAGGCGCCCGGGTGCCGGAGGAAGCTCGAAGCGCCGGGGCAGGGTGAGCAGTGTCGACACGCCTTCCGGCAGCAGCCGGTCGGCGAGCGTCGCGACGGCGGTCAGGTGCTGCGGCCCGCCGCCATGGACCCAGAGGAGCGGCCCCTCCGGCCGTGGCGGCTCGGCCTCGCCACGCCGCCCCGAGAGGCCGGCCAGCGCCAGGTAGGCGCCGAGCGCCAGCGACCGCGTCATGGCCAGGGGCTCAGGTCCCCAGCTCCTCGGTGGCGGAGGCGGCGGCCTCCTCGTCGCGCAGGCGGTGGATATGGGCGATGAAGTAGCGCATGTGGGCGTTGTCCACCGTGCGCTGGGCCTCGGCCTTCCAAGCGGCGTAGGCCGAGGCATAGTCGGGGAACATGCCGACCATGTGGATCTTCGACACGTCCCGGAACACGTTCTTGCCGGGGTCCACGAGCTCGCCGCCGAAGACGAGGTGCAGGCGCTGGGTCATGGGTCCTTCCTTTGCGAGGCGCGCGGCACCCTAAGCCCAAGGCCCGGCGAAGCCAAGCGAGGGTCAGTCCCCCGCGAGCGTCATCCCCTCGACCAGCAGCGACGGCACCACGCGCGTCAGCCAGGGCCGCGCGTCGTTGGCCGGGACGATGCGCTTCAGCATGTCCCGCAGGTTCCCGGCGATGGTGCATTCGTTCACCGGATGGGCGACCTGCCCCCCCTCGACCCAGAAGCCCGAGGCCCCGCGCGAGTAGTCCCCGGTGTTCGGGTTGATTGTGGAGCCGATGAGCCCCGTCACGAGGAGCCCCGTGCCCATCCCCGCCAGCAGGTCCTCCCGCGAGGCCGTCCCCTGCGTCAGCTCCACGTTGGTGACGGAGGGCGAGGGCGTCCCCCCCGGCCCCCGGGCCGCGTTCCCCGTGCTCTCGAGCCCCAGCTTCCGCGCCGAGGCGAGGTCCAGCGTCCAGGTCGTCAGCCGCCCATCCTCCACGATGGCGCGCCGATGCGTCGGCAGCCCCTCGCCGTCCCAGAGCCGCGAGGCGGGCGAGCGCGGGCGATGCGGGTCCTCGGCGAGGCTCAGGCCCTCGGGCAGCACCATCTGCCCCATGGCGTCCCGCAGGAAGGACGAGCCCCGCGCGATGGCGGCACCGTTGATCGCCGACAGCAGGTGCCCGATCAGCGAGGAGGCCACGCGCTCGTCGAAGAGGATGGGAAAGGTGCCGGTGCGGGGCTTCCTCGACCCCTCGCGCGCGGCGGCCCGCTCTCCCGCCGTCCGGCCGATCTCCTCGGGCGAGCGGAGGTCGGAGGCGAAGACCCGGTGGTCCCAGTCCCATTCCCGCTCCATCCTCGTGCCAGTCCCGCTGATCGCCCCGCAGGAGATCGAGCGGTCCGACCGCATGTAGCCCCCCGAGAATCCGTTGCTGGCGGCCAGCGCCACCTCGCGCCGCGACCAGGAGGCGCCGGCCGACTCGGTCTGCGTCACGCCGGGAACCGCCAGTGCCGCCGCCTCGGCCTCGCGCGCCTGGGCCTCCAGCGCGGCGGGCTCCGGCTCGGCCGCCGGGTCGCAAAGCTCGAGCCGCCCCGCATCGCGGTCCTGCGCGAGCTGCGACGGATCGGCGAGCCCCGTCGTCGGGTCCTCGGGCGCCTCGCGTGCCATGGCCACCGCGCGCTCGGCCATGGCGGAGAGCGTCGCGTCCCGCGTGTCCGAGGAGGAGACGACCGCCTGCCGCCGGCCGAGCATCACCCGCAGCCCGACCTCCACCCCCTCGGCCCGCTGCGCCTCCTCGAGCTGGCCCTGACGCACCTCGACGGAGGCCTGCATCCCCATCACGGCCATGGCGTCGGCCGCCTCGGCCCCTGCCGCCTTGGCTGCGTCGAGAAGGCGGGCGGTGAGGTCCGTGAGCGAGGCCATGATGCATCCTTTCCTGTTCCCGCCCGAGGTAGAGGCCCGCGCGCGCCCGGGCAAGCGCCCCCTCGGGGGAACGAAAAAGGGGGAAGGTTGCCCTTCCCCCTGTCCCCGTCTCCGGCTCAGGCCCGGATCACTGCATCGGCATCGGGTTGCCGTTGACCAGGAGCTGCCCATCCTGGGTCGCCTCGATGTGCGAGGTGAGCTGGTCCGGCCCCACTTCCGTGGCGAAGGCCCCCAGCATCCCGAGCCCGATCATCACCTGGTCCTGCGGCAGCAGGCCCATGGTCGCCAGGTTGCTGATGAGCGCCTTCACGCCGTTGAGCTGCAGGTCCACCGACCCCGTGGGCTTCGGCATCCCCGGGAAGGTGGTCAGGTCGTTGTTGTCGAGCGTGAAGGAGCCGGTCCCGGTGACGCTCGCGCCGCCGAAGGTCACGTTGAACTCGTTGATGTCCACGGAGTTGAGCTGGGCCGGCATCGGCGCGGAGGCCATCGCCTCGGCCTGCGCGGGATCCATCGCGTCGAAGAGCATCGTCGCCGTGCCCGACAGGTCCACCGCCACCGTGGCCGGGTCATGCGGCAGCACGCCCTGCGGGTCGAACATCTGCCAGACCTCGTCGTTGAGCGCGAGGTCGCGCAGGGTCAGGCCGGCCGCCCAGGGGGCGGGGGCGCCGGTCTTGGAGAGCGGCATCTGGAACTTCACCCCGTACTCGCCGATCGTGGCGTCGAGCGGGATCGGCATCGCCGCGCTGGTGGCCTGCAGGGCCACGCCCGTGGCGCTCGAGTCGTAGGCGAGCGAGTCCTTGCTGAACTGGAAGTTCAGCGCGCTGCCAGCGGTCGAGAAGGTGCCGTTGGTCGGGCCCGAGGCATCGGTGAACTCGAAGATGTACTGGCCGCCCGCGGTCGTGTAGCCGCCCTGCATGGCGAGCCCGTTCATCACCATCATCTCGGGATCGGCCGCCGGGTCGAGCGGCATGGTCACCGTCGCCTGGGTCGCCACCTGGTTGACCTTGCCCGACAGCATGACGTGCGAGCCGTCCTCGGGGTTGGTCGCGTCCAGCAGGAGGTCCATCGAGGCGGCCGCGAGGTCATAGGTCACGTCGCGCATGGCGCCGGTCGTGGAGGTGTAGGTCCCCGAAAGGTCGTTGAAGGCCAGGAGCGCCTCGGCGGGCACCTCGGTGCCGGCCTCCTTCACGCTGTCGAGCTCGATGGCGTAGCGCGCCGCCGAAACGTCGTAGGTCAGCGCGCCCGGATTGCCCGAGACCTTCATCTGGAGGCCGTTCTGGCGCAGCGCCAGGGCCACGTCGGACGCCTCCGACCCCGTCGAGGCATCGGCAGGGGTCGAGATGGTGATCGGGTATTCCTCGGACATCGTCACGCCGACGGTGCCGTCGCCGTTCTCGGTGAACACGAGTTGCGGGAGGTTGCCGGTGGCGGTCGAGCCGTCCTCGCCGGTGACGTCGAAGCCGAGGTCGGTGACCGTCAGCACGCCGTTCTCATAGGTCTCGGAGCCGATGGTGACGGCGGATTCGCCGTAGACGCCCATCTGCGCCTTCCAGTCGTCCCAGACCTGCTGCGCGGTGACGTCCGCCAGGGCCGGGGCGGCCGCGAGGAGGGCCATGGCCGAAACGGCCGCCTTGAGCTTGAATGCGTGCATCGAAGAACTCCCTGTTGAATTGATGCCCCTTCCCTGACGGTCCCCTGCATAGCGGTCAAGGTGGGGTTTTCGGCACTCGCGCAGGACCCTAAGGCGCGCCGCGCCTTGGGGAAAGCGGAAAGCGGGCCGGATTGTCGCGCCCTCGGGAAAACTCCGCGCGGATTCCGTGCGGGGTCAGCGTCGCGCCCGCCCCTTGGGCACGCGCGACAGGAAATGGGGCGGGCGCTTCCTGACCCAGTCCACGAACCGCATCAGCCGGGGATGCCCCTTCAGCGCCTCGGGCGTCGCGTAGTCGCGCGCGAGCTCGGCTTCCGACAGCGTCGCGTGGATCTCCTTGTGGCAGAGATGGTGCAGCAGCACCGTCGGACCGCCCTTGCCGCCCTTCAGCTTGGGCACGAGGTGGTGGAGGCTCTTGGGCGCGTCCGCCGGGATCGGCCGGTCGCAGAGCGCGCAAAGCGGCTCGGTCTCAAGGGCGTCCGGGATCTCGGGACGAAGTCGGTGGGAGCGGGGCATGAGGAGAAGATGGGGAGCTGCCGCCCCGGGGCAAGCCGTGGACGCGGCATTCCCGCCGCCGTTCCGGGGTTGCGAAGCCGCCTCCCGCCTGCCACCGCTCGGGACAGCGAAACCCTTCCGCGACCCGAGACCGTGCCGCAGCCCGACCTCCCCGGCCCTCCGCTTCCGGAGCCCTTCGACCTCCCCGGCGCCCTCGTCGTCGGCGCGGGCCCCGCCGGGCTCGCCGCCGCCGAGGTCCTGTCCGGCGCCGGGCGTCCGGTGCTGGTCGCCGACGCCATGCCCTCGCCCGCCCGCAAGTTCCTGATGGCCGGCAAGTCCGGCCTGAACCTGACCAAGGACGAGGCGCGCGGCGCCTTCCACGCGGCCTACGGCCCGGACCTCCCGCCCGCCCTGCGCGCTGCCCTGGACGCCTTCGGTCCCGAGGAGGTCATGGGCTGGGCGCGGGGCCTGGGGCAGGAGGTCTTCGCCGGCTCGACCGGCCGCGTCTTTCCCGTTGCATGGAAGGCCTCGCCGCTCCTGCGTGCCTGGCTCGCGCGCCTCGAGGCGCAGGGCGCCACCCTCCGGACCCGCTGGCGCTGGACCGGGTGGGAGGACGACGCCCTGCGCTTCGCCACTCCCGAGGGGCCGCGCCTCCTGCGCGCCCGCGCCACCGTCCTCGCCCTGGGTGGCGCGAGCTGGCGACGGCTGGGCTCGGACGGTGCCTGGGCCGCGCTCTTCCCCGGCCAGGTCGCCCCCTTCGCGCCCTCGAACATGGGCCTCCTCGTCCGCTGGTCCCCCCACATGGCCCGCCACTTCGGCGAGCCCGTGAAGGGCGCGGCCTGGTCCGCCGGTCCCCTCGCCTCGCGCGGGGAGGTGGTCGTCTCCGGCCGCGGCCTCGAGGGCGGCGGCCTCTACCCCCTCTCGCGCCCGCTGCGCGAGGGCGCGCCGCTCACGCTCGACCTCTTCCCCGATCTCGCCGAGGAGACCCTGCGCGGCAGGCTCGGCCAGCGCGGCCGCGAGAGCCTCGCGAACCACCTCCGCAAGCGTCTCGGCCTCGACGGCGCCCGCGCCGCCCTCCTCCAGGAATGGGGCCGGCCGCTTCCCCCGGACCTCGCGCCGCTCCTCAAGCGCCTGCCCGTCCGCCACGACGGCCCCCGCCCGCTCGACGAGGCGATCTCCACCGCCGGCGGCCTCCGCTTCGGGGCGCTCACCGACGGCCTCATGCTCCACGACCGTCCCGGCACCTTCGCCGCGGGCGAGATGCTGGACTGGGAGGCGCCCACCGGCGGCTACCTGCTCACCGCCTGCATGGCCCTGGGGCGGAGGGCGGGGCAGGGGGCCTCCGCCTGGCTCGCCCGCTGATGCGCCCGCGAATCGGTCCGGCGGAAAACCCACGGCCCTTCGTCCCGATCGGCTTTCCATCCCCCCGGGCTTCGGATTAGGTGGGCGCGACCAGGACGAGGAGACCCGCCATGGCCCATGCCCTCCGCCTCGGCACCGCGAGCGCGCTCGCGCTGCTGCTCGCGGCGCCCGTCGCCGCGCAGGACCGCGCGGTGACCTACACGCTCTACGGCACGCCGGGCCTCCTCGAGATGCCCACGGCGCTGAGCGCCGACGACGGCGAGATCGCGGGCACCCTCGGCTACTTCGGCGGCCAGCTCCGCAACTCCTTCACCTTCCAGGTCACGCCGCGCCTGTCGGGCACCTTCCGCTACTCCGGCATCCAGGAGTTCCTCAGCGGGGGCGACGATCTCTGGGACCGCAGCTTCGACCTGCGCTTCCGCTTCAACGACGAGGGGATATACACCCCCATGGTCGCGGTGGGCCTCCAGGACTTCCTGGGCACCGGCATCTACTCCGGCGAATACGTGGTGGCGACCAAGACCATCGGGGATGCCGTCCGCGTGACGGCGGGCCTGGGCTGGGGGCGGCTGGGGACCCACAACGGCTTCACCAATCCCCTCGGCATCCTCGGCGACCGCTTCGAGACGCGCCCCACCACCTTCGACCCCCGCGAGGACGAGGGCGGGACCCCGGGCGTGGACGCCTTCTTCCGGGGCGACGCGGCCGTCTTCGGCGGGGTCGAATGGGCCCCGAACGAACGCTGGATCCTCAAGGCCGAATACTCCTCCGACGACGCCTACGTGGATGCCAGGGACCAGCCGCTCTTCGACTACAACTCGCCCCTGAACTTCGGGGTGACCTGGCGGCCGATGCCGGGCGTGCAGCTCGGCCTGGGCTACCTCTACGGCTCGCAGCTCTCCTTCACCGGCACCGTCACGGTGAACCCCAACGAGCCGATCTTCTGGTCCGGCCTCGACCCCGCGCCCCAGCCCGTCGCCGTGCGCGCCGACGCCGTCCACGCCGCCCAGAGCTGGGACCGCGCCGCGCTTCCCGAGGCCACGGTCCGCGATCGCCTGGCCCTGGCGCTCCGCACCGAGGGCGTGGAGCTCAACGCCCTGGAGCTCACCGACCGCACCGCGCGGCTGCGCTACACCAACACCCGCTACCGGACCGAGGCGCAGGCCATGGGCCGCGTCGCCCGCATCCTCACGCAGGAGCTGCCCCCCTCCATCGAGCAACTGACGCTCGAGCCTCAGCAGGCCGGCATCCCGCTCTCCTCCGTGACCTTCGCGCGCACCGACATCGAGGCCTTCGAGAACGAGGTGGGCGGCAGCGCCGCGACGCTGGCCCAGGCCCGATTCGACGACGCGGCGGGCCGGGGGGGCCTCGTGGACGTGCCGCCGGCGCGCGACCGCTTCTCGTGGGGGATCCGGCCCTATCTCGCCCTCCAGGTGTTCGACCCCGAGAACCCCCTCGAGATATCCCTGGGGGCCGAGGTCTCGGCCGCCTACCGCATCCAGCCCAACCTGATCTTCTCGGGCAGCATCCGGCAGCGGTTCGTGCGGACGGGGGACTCCGAGGATGACCAGTTCAACCCCGGCACCGACGACCTGCCGGCGGTGCGGACCAACGCCGGGCTCTACGCGCAGAACGACCATCCCGTGCTCCAGGACCTGACGCTGGCCTATTACGGCCGTCCGGGCCGGAACCTCTACAGCCGCGTCACCGTCGGCTACCTGGAAACCATGTACGGCGGGCTCTCGACCGAGGTGCTCTGGGCCCCCGTCGCATCCCGCCTGGCCGTGGGCGCCGAGGTCAACTACGCCAAGCAGCGCGACTTCGACCAGCTCCTGGAATTCCGCGACTACGACGTCGTGACGGGGCACCTGTCCGCCTACTACGACTTCGGCAACGGCTTCCACGGCGAGATCGACGCCGGCCGCTACCTCGCCGGGGACTGGGGCGCGACCTTCGCCCTCGACCGCGAGTTCGAGAACGGCTGGCGCGTGGGCGGCTACTTCACGCTGACCGACGTGCCCTTCGACGACTTCGGGGAGGGATCCTTCGACAAGGGCATCCGGGTGGCGATCCCCGTGGACTTCATCTTCGGCCAGCCCACCCGTCGCGAGATCACCTCGACGCTCCGTTCGCTCAACCGCGACGGTGGCGCCCGCCTCGACGTCGAGGGGCGGCTCTACGACATCGTGCGCGAAGGTCACTACGCGGACCTCGAGGATTCATGGGGGCGGTTCTGGAGATGAGGCGGACATTCCTGGGGGCGGCGGCCCTCCTCGCGCTGGCGGCCTGCGGCCAGGAGACCGGACCCGGCAATGCCGGGACGGACGGCGTCAACGTGCCCGCGGCCGAATCGCGGGCGCTCGGCATCGTCGGCCAGGCCCGCTCGATCTTCGGCGGCGTCGGCTCCGACGATTCGGTGCACGCCTCGCGCAGCATCCCCGGCGGATTCACGCCCGAGGCTATCGCGGCCGAGCCCGGGACCTACCGCCTCGTGCAGATCAACGCCCTGGGCCTCCAGGAGCCCGCGCGCGTGATCCAGGAGAACGGCCCCGAGATCACGCTCGCCCTCCAGTCCGGCCCCACGGCGGCCTTCGACGGCGGCGTCCTCGTGGCGACGCGGGGCTTCGGCGACGACCTCATCACCATGGAATCGGCCGGCGTCCTCCAGGCGCTCCGCTCGGGCGGCGGCACCGTGACCCGGCGCATGGAGACCCTGGACGCGCAGAACCAGATCCTGACCGACAGCTTCGCCTGCACCATCGCCCCGGCGGGGGCGGAGGCGGTCAACCTCGGCATCCGCGAGGCGACTCTCCGCCGCTTCAACGAGAACTGCCGCGGCACGGCGCTCATCTTCGACAACATCTACTGGCTCGACGACTCCGGCAGCATCGTCTCGTCCCGCCAATATGTGTCGCCGACTGTTGCATATTTGCGCAGCAACCGACTTTGATTCGCCCCTGCGGCAAGGGATGGCGCGCAACCTTCTTGAGCGGTGGCACCTATGGCCCTACACCCTCCTCAAGGCTTCGTTACTAACTGGAGTAAGAACATGCGCCTGACCAAACTCGCCCTCGCTGCCGTCCTCGGCGCGACCCTGGCCAGCCAAGCCGTCGCCGGCGGCTTCGCCCCGGTCGTGGTCGAGCCCGCGCCCGCCCCGGTCGTCGTGACCGAGCCCGAAGCGCCCCGCTCGACCTTCGGCATCCTTCTGCCGCTCGCCCTGCTCGGCGGCCTCGTGGCCCTCGCCGTCGCCAACGAGGACGAAGACTCCGAGTCCTGAGCCTCTGAGGGTGATGCCATCTTAACGCGCCCATCTGGGCACGATGGCCACAGTAGCAAGGCAGGTCCCCGGGCCTGCCTTGTTTCATTCACGGAACTGGGTAATGATCGTGAGGACGGCCCAAGTGCCGTGCCCATCCCAAGGAGTAAATCCATGCGTCACCTCAAGTCTCTCGTGCTCGCGACGGCGCTGACCGCGGCGGCTGGCCAAGCCTTCGCCGGCGGCTTCGCTCCCGTCGTGGCCGAGCCCGCGCCCGTCGCTCCGGTCGTCGTGACCGAGCCCGAAGCGCCCCGCTCGACCTTCGGCATCCTTCTGCCGCTCGCCCTGCTCGGCGGCCTCGTGGCCCTCGCCGTCGCCAACGAAGACGAAGACTCCGAGTCCTGAGTTCCTGATCGTCAGATCAGACCGGACCCGCGCGCCCGTCGCGCGGGTCCCATCGTTTCAGGCCGCTCACTCGGCCCTGTTCGAGGCCAGGCGCATCAGGGCCCGCTCGAGCAGCGCCCGATCCGGCACTCGGCCGCCGGAGCGCAGCGCCAAGTCGAGCTCCACCAGGCTCCTCAGCCCGTCCTCGATCCTCTCCCGGCGCCACGATTCGGCCGCTCGCGTCAGCGCCTGCCGCCGCGCGCCGCCCGCGGGGGGCCGCAGCGCCGCGAGGCCCGCATTCACCCCGCCGGGGTCGCTCGCCACCGCCAGCAGCGCCCGGAAATGCCGCAGGGCCTGGATCGTCACCGCCACCGGCCCTGTCCCCTGCGCGGACAGCCGCGCGAGGAGGGGGGCCACTCGGTCCCGCCGCCCTTCCGTCACCGCCGCGAGGAGGTCGTCGACCTCCGCCTCCCCGGCCTGGGGGGCGAGCGCGGCCACCACCCCCGCGTCCAGCGGCTCCGGCGCGTCCATCTGATGGAGCGACAGCCTCTCCAGCAGTCCCCGGAAATCCCCGGGAGGAAGCGCTTGCGCCAAGGCCACGAGGTCGTCCCGCGCCCCGGGCTCGACCCGCGTCAGGCCAGCCTCGCGCAGCATGTCGCCGACCTCTCCCTCGGTGGGCGGATCGTCGTAGAGCGTGATCGCCACCGCTCCCCGCCGCCCTTCGAAGAGCTTCCGCAGCGCGCCCTTCGACGGCAACCCGGCGCCCGTCACGACGAGACGCGCATCCTCCGGCGCCCAGGCGTCCAGCGCGCCCGAGATGACCGGCGCCAGCCCGTCCGTCGCCTCCTCCAGGAGCACCGCACGCGGTCCGGGAAAGAACCCCACCGCCTTGAGCGCGTCCAGAAGACGGGACGGCTCGCGCCGCAGCTCCGCTCCCGACATCCGGTCGAGCCGCATCTCCGCCTCGCCCTCGGGGCCGATCAGGGCGCGGACCAGCGTCGCGCGGGCCTCGGCCACCCGCGCCCCGTCCTCGCCGGAGATCAGGGCCGCCGCCACGGCAGGATCGGGCCGCTTCAGGAAGGCCTTGGCATCGCGCGAGGAGAGCTTCAGGGCAGGGCCTCCGCTGGCAGGGCGAGGAGGCGCGCCACGATCTCGTCCGCCAGGAGCACCATGAGCCGCTCGCGCGCGTCGTCCTGGGCGGCGCGGGTGGCGACGGTCGTCCCGGTCGCCGAGTAGCCGGTGAAGGCCGAGACCTCCCCCTGGGCCAGGGCGACGCCGGAGGACGCGACGAGCCGCCACGCGGCCCGCCCCTGGAGGTCGTAGCGCGTGATGGCCCCCGTGGGCGTGATCCCTGCCTCGGCGACCTCCACCCAGGGTTCCACGCTCAGCACCGCCGCCGGCGACTCGGCCCGACCCAGCCGGTCCTCCAGCCGCGCCCGGAGCCGGAACCCGTCCGGCGTATCAGGGGCTTCGGCGTCCAGGCGCCCTCTCAGCCGCTCCCCCGGTCCACCCGGCCCATAGGCGGGCGCGAAGCCGCAGCCCGCGAGCGAAAGGAGGCCCAAAAGGGCCCCCCGCCGGGGGATCGCCTCAGGCCACAACGTTGACGATCCGGCCCGGGACCACGATCACCTTCTTGGGCGCCGCGCCCTCCAGGCTCCGCGCCACCGCCTCCAGCGCCAGCCGCTCGATCTCCTTCACGGCGGTGTCGCGGGCGACCTGGATCTCGCCCCGCCGCTTGCCGTTCACCTGGATCGGCAGCGTCACGCTCTCCTCGATGAGCATCGCCGGGTCCGCCTTGGGCCAGGCCGCCTCCGCGCAGAGCCCCTCGCCGCCGAGCCGAGCCCAGAGCTCCTCGCTCAGGTGCGGCGTCATCGGCGCCATGAGCTGCGCCAGTACCCGCGCCGCGCGGCGCTTGGCCTCCGGTCCCGCCTCGGACTTCGCCAGCAGGTTGGTGAAGGCGTAGAGCTTGGCGATGGCTGCGTTGAAACCGAAGCTCTCGACTCCCTGCGTGACCTCGTGGATGCACTTGTGCAGCGCCCGCTCCAGCGCCGCGTCGGCGTCGGGCTTCGCATCGCCGGTCGCCTCGGCCGCCTCCTGCGCCAGCCGCCAGACGCGCGACAGGTGCTTGTAGGCGGCCTCGGCGCCCGCCGCCGTCCACTCCACGTCCCGCTCGGGCGGCGAGTCCGACAGCACGAACCACCGCGCCGTGTCGGCCCCGTAGGTCGCCACGATATGCACCGGGTCCACGACGTTCTTCTTGGACTTCGACATCTTGGCCGAAGGGACGATCTCCACGGCCTCCCCGCTCGACTTCAGCCTGCCGCCCTCGACCTCCTCCGGGAAGTGATAGACCGGCCGCCCGTTCTCGTCCCGGGTCTGGTAGATCTCATGCGTCACCATGCCTTGCGTGAACAGCGCGTCGAACGGCTCGCGCGCGCTCGCGGGCAGGTGCCCCGTCTGCACCATCGCCCGCGCGAAGAAGCGCGAATAGAGCAGGTGCAGGATCGCGTGCTCGATGCCGCCGATGTACTGGTCCACGTTCATCCAGTAGGCGGCCTCGTCCATCTCGGTGGGCGTGACCGCATGGGGCGCCGTGAAGCGGGCGTAATACCAGCTCGAATCCACGAAGGTGTCCATCGTGTCCGTCTCGCGCCGCGCCTCGCCGCCGCAGGAAGGGCAGGGGACGCGGCTCCAGCTCGGGTGCCGGTCCAGCGGGTTGCCCGGCCGGTCGAAGCTCACGTCCTCGGGCAGCCGCACCGGCAACTGGTCGCGCGGCACCGGCACCGCCCCGCACTCCGCGCAATGCACGATCGGAATCGGGCAGCCCCAGTAGCGTTGCCGCGACAGCAGCCAGTCGCGCAGCCGGTAGCGCGTCACGCCCTTGCCCCAGCCCTGCGCCTCGGCGAAGGCGATGGCCGCCTCCACGCCCTGCTCGGAACTCTGCTCCTCCTCGCCCGCGAAGAGCTTCACGTAGCGCACGGGCTCGGTCTTCTGCGGCACGAAGGCGTCGGCGCCCTCCTCGGGGCGGGCGTGCTCGCCCTCCACCGGCACGAAGGTGGAGACGACCGGCAGCGCATATTTCCGCGCGAAGTCGAGGTCGCGCTGGTCATGCGCCGGGCAGCCGAAGATCGCCCCCGTGCCGTAGTCCATCAGGATGAAGTTGGCGATCCAGACCGGCAGCTCCCACGACGCGTCCAGCGGGTGCCGCACGCGCAGCCCGGTGTCGAGGCCGGTCTTCTCGGCGGTCTCGATGGCCTCCTCGGTGGTGCCGCCCTTGCGCGCCTCCTCGCAGTAGGCCGCGACCTCGGGCCGGTGCGCGGCCAGCGCCTTGGCCAGCGGGTGGTCCGGCGAGACGGCGACGAAGCTCGCCCCCAGCAGCGTGTCGGGACGCGTCGTGTAGACCGGGATCGCATCGAAGCCCTCTGCGGGCTCGACCAGCGGGAAGCTCATCTCCAGCCCGCGCGACCGGCCGATCCAGTTGGCCTGCATCAGCTTGACCTTGGCGGGCCAGTCGTCGAGCCCCTCCAGCGCGTCCAGCAGGTCCCCCGCCATGTCGGAGATCTTGAAGAACCACTGCGTGAGCTCGCGCCGCTCCACGTCGGCGCCGGACCGCCAGCCCTTGCCATCCACGACCTGCTCGTTGGCGAGCACGGTCATCTCCACCGGGTCCCAGTTCACGACCGCCGCGCGGCGCGTCACCAGCCCGGCGTCCAGCATGTCCAGGAACAGCGCCTGCTGCTGGCCGTAGTAATCCGGGTCGCAGGTCGCGAACTCGCGGCTCCAGTCGATCGAGAAGCCCAGCGGCTTCATCTGCCCGCGCATGTCCGCGATATTCTGGTAGGTCCAGTCCTTCGGGTGCCCGCCGCTCGCCATCGCCGCGTTCTCGGCCGGCAGCCCGAAGGCGTCCCAGCCCATCGGGTGCAGCACGGCATGGCCCGTCGCGCGCTTCTGCCGCGCGACCACGTCGCCCATCGTGTAGTTGCGGACGTGGCCCATGTGGATGCGCCCCGAGGGGTAGGGGAACATCTCCAGCACGTAGTATTTCGGCTTCTCGGGGTCCGCCTTGGCC
Source organism: Rubellimicrobium mesophilum DSM 19309 (assembly GCF_000600335.2). Lineage (GTDB taxonomy): Bacteria > Pseudomonadota > Alphaproteobacteria > Rhodobacterales > Rhodobacteraceae > Rubellimicrobium > Rubellimicrobium mesophilum. The sequence goes on from NZ_KK088577.1 coordinate 25,973, forward strand.
CGGAAGCTGCCAGCCTTGTCCCACTCCGCCTGCCAGCGGGCTTCGATGGAAGGGGCGTCGTAGCGGGACATGGGCGATCCTCGGGCTGTCAGGAAACGGCTTTGGTCATGGAGGAGCAGGTGCCCCTTGTCCAGACCGCACCCACCCGGCCCACGCAAAGAAGAAGGGCGGCCCCGAAGGACCGCCCCCCATTCCGTTCTCCGAACCCGTGAGGGATCAGAACGAGAACTTGGCCTGCAGCGTGGTGCCGGCTTCGTACTCGCGGGCGCCTTCCTCGTCCTGATCGGCGTAGGATGCGATCAGCTGCGCGCCGTTGCCCAGGTCGTACTCGGCGCCGACGTAGTTGCCGGTCTCGTCGATCAGGCCGGCGTAGAGCTCGAGGCCGTTGCCGACATCGTAGCCGATCTCGATGCCGTAATCGTCGTCTTCGTCTTGATCGTCGCCATCGTTGTCGAAGTCGAAGTCGCCGGTCACCGGATCGTCGATCTCGTTGCCGTCATCCTCGAACTCATAGAAGGCCGAGACGGTCAGCGGGCCCGACGCGTAGTCGGCCGAGACGCCGAACGAGTTCTCGAGGTCCTCGTTGCCGAGGTCGCCCGCGATGTCGCTCGCGTCGTCGTTCTCGATCACGTAGTAGGCGCCCAGGGTCACCGGACCGAACGGGTAGGACACTTCGAAGCCGAGCGAGTCGTCCTCGAAGGTGAAGTTCTTGGCGTAGGCCACTCCGACATCGGCGCCGCCGAAGGTGGTGCCCACCGAAATCCCGAACACTTCCGACACGTCGAAGTCATCGTTCTCGGTGACCGGATCGTAGTCGCCGACCGACCCGTCGAGGGCTTCCGACTCTTCCTGATAGCCGAGCGACATGTTGAAGCGGCCGATGGTCGTTTCAGCACCGAACGCGAGTTGGTCCAGATCGTCGTCGGGGGTATTGGGGTCGTCGCCGGCATCAGCCAGAACACCCGAGACCGACGCCTCGATGCCCGCGTAGGTAAAGTCGCCGCGCAGCACGACTTCGCCGTCCTGCTCCGAGAAGTCGTCCGCAAACATGTTGCCAGCGGGGTCCCAATGGGACTCAGGCGCGAAGGCAGTGTCGCCGAGGAAGAGGCCGCCGGACTCGGCGGTCAGCGAGAGGAGGAAGTCGTTGTCGACGTCCACGTCGCCGCCGTTGTCGGTGTCAGCGATATTCAAGGTGAACGAGGCGGCAGCGGTGAGGCCGTTGTTCAGTTCCTGCGACAGAGTCACGCCAAGGTTGGCTTCCCAGAAGAAGCCTTCCGACGCTTCAGGATCATCGCTGTCGCGGCCCTCGTCGCCGTTGCCGATGTTGAAGCCGAGCTTCGCATCGCCGCCGAAGGTCACTTCGGCAGCAGCAGCGCCCGCGAAGGCCAGGATCGACGCCGTGGCCAGGAGGATGCTTTTCATGGTTTCCCTCGTGTTGTGCATTCCCGAGAATGCCAGTCCGACTAGCATTGCTGTGTCTTTGCGCCGTTGGGGTGCCACATTCAACCGTCTCGGCTTCGTGAGGACGGGGAGCCACGAAATTGATGCAGACGGGCCACACAGGTGGAACGGCGCCGCCTCGCATGGCAGGGAGGAAGGGTCAAGGCCCCCTGCGGGGCCCGCAAGGGGGATCGGAATGAACATGCAGGGCCTCGAGGCCATTCTCGCCCGTCTTCGGGCGGCTGAGGCGGCGGCGGGCCGCGCGCCCGGCTCCGTGACGCTGGTCGCGGTGTCCAAGGTCCAGCCCGAGGAGCGCGTCCGCGCCGTCCTCCTGGCCGGCCAGCGCGTCTTCGGCGAGAACCGCGTGCAGGAGGCGCAGGGCCGCTGGACCCCCCTGAGGTCCGAGTTCGAAGGCGTTCGCCTCCACCTGATCGGCCCCCTGCAGACCAACAAGGCCCGCGCGGCGGTGGAGCTCTTCGACGCCATCCACACGCTGGACCGTCCCCGGCTGGCCGAGACGCTGGCCCGCCTCGCGCAGGAGAGGGGCGCCTCGCCCGAGGTCTTCGCCCAGGTCAACACCGGCCGCGAGCCGCAGAAGGCCGGCTGCCTGCCGGAGGACGCGGACGCCCTGGTCGCGCAGGCGCGGTCGCTCGACCTCCCTCTCGTCGGCCTCATGTGCATCCCGCCCGAGGGCGAGGACCCGGTGCCGCATTTCCGGCTCTTGCGGGAGATCGCGGAACGGAACGGCCTGTCCGGCCTCTCGATGGGCATGAGCGGCGACTTCGAGGCGGCGGTGGCCGAGGGCGCCACCCATGTCCGCGTGGGCTCGGCGATCTTCGGGGAGAGGACGTAGGGCGGGCTTCGGCCCGCCACGCCCCGCTGGCGACGAGCGCACCGGCTGCCGAGATAGCTGGGCGGGCCGAAGCCCGCCCTACGGTACGACCAGCCTCGACCGCGGCGTGAGCCGCCCCGCGATCCATCGCAGGTCCTTCGGCCTCAGCGCGATGCACCCTGCCGTGGGCGCGCCCGGCCGCCGCCAGCGATGCACGAAGATGGCCGAGCCCTTCCCGGGCACCGGTGGCTCCAGGTTCCAGTCCGTCACCAGCACGAGGTCGTAGAGCGGGTCCGCCCGCCGCAGCCTCTCGTGCGAGCGGGCGTAGGGCGCGCGGACCCTGGAGTTGTAGGCCGCATCCCCCGGATCGTCCGACCAGAGGTCGCGCGGCCCGATCGCCTCGGCGCCCCTCAGGGGCCGCTGCATCCGGTCCGGCCGGTAGAGCACCCCCGCGATCCGGTGCGCGCCCTTCGGCGTGCAGCCGTCCCCCTCCCGCTTGTCGTCCGTCGAGCCGTTCCGGCCCCGCGTGCAGGGCAGCACTCGCCCCCGGAACCGCACCCCGCGCGGCGTCACCACGAGGTCGTCGCGCGTCGCCCTCACAGCAGGTGCCCCGACTTCGCCGCCTTCGTCGCGAGATAGGCCGCGTTCTGGTCGTTGAGCCCCACCCGCAGCGGCACCCTCTCGGTCACGCGGACTCCGGCCTCCTCCATCCGCGCCACCTTGGCCGGGTTATTGGTCAGGAGCCGCACCGACCGGAACCCCAGCGCCTTCAGGATCTGCGCGCCGATCCGGAAATCCCGCTCGTCGTCCTCGAAGCCCAGCCGGTGGTTGGCCTCGACGGTGTCGAATCCCTGGTCCTGCAGCGAATAGGCCCGCATCTTGTTGGCGAGCCCGATCCCGCGCCCCTCCTGGTCGAGGTAGAGCAGCACCCCCGCCCCCTCGGCCCCCATCCGCGCCAGCGCCGCATGGAGCTGGGGCCCGCAGTCGCACTTGAGGCTCCCCAGCAGGTCCCCGGTGAAGCAGGCCGAATGCAGCCGCGCCAGCACCGGCGCATCGCGCGACGGCGAGCCGATCTCCACCGCGACGTGCTCCGCGTCGTCGAGCGGCGAGCGGAAGACGTGCACCCGCCCCGCCTGCGCGACCGCGAGCGGCACCCGCGCCGACACCACCTCCGCGAGCGGCGCGACCCGCGCCTCCAGCACCAGCGCCGCCGGCACCTCCACGACCCCCTCCGGCGCCGGGCCGACCAGCGGGGCGAGCAGCGCCGCCGGCAGGAGCCGCGCCGCCTTGGCCAGCCGGATCGCGGCGCGGGCGAGGGTGGGGGAGGGGCCTTCCTCGCCCCGCAGCGTCGCGAAGGGCCCCTTCATCGGCGAGGACAGGTCCTCGGCCGGGTCCGCCGTCGCATGGACCCAGGCACGGTCGGCGTCCCCCGGCACCCGGATTCGGGCGAGGTCGCCGTCATAGGCCCGCGCCCGCAGCGTCTCGGCCCGCTTGGAGGTGATCGCCAGCGTCGCGCCGCCCAGCGCCTTCAGCCCCTCGACCCGCCGTGCCGTCGCCGTCTCGGCCGCCAGCGCCAGCGCCGACGCGCCGTCATGGGTCAGCATCACGGGCAGCCCCATCCGCAGGTCCGCGCGGGCGCGGGCCAGCCGTTCGGCGGCGTCGAGGGCGAGAGCATCGGTCATGCCCGTCTCGATACCCCGACGCGAGGCGGATTGAAACATAAGGCCCGAAAGCGACACATGGCCGTGAGGAATCTTACGAACCGTTTGGAAAGACAGGGTTCCTCCCCATCTTCATGTCGTGAACCGGCATTGACCGCAACGGAGGGCATGATGGCCCAACTGAAGAAGATTCTCCTGGTGGACGACGACGACGACCTGCGCGAGGCCCTGTCCGAGCAGCTCGTGATGACCGAGGACTTCGACGTCTTCGAGGCCGGCAGCGGCCAGGACGCGCTGGCCAAGACCAAGGCGGGGCTCTTCGACCTCGTGATCCTCGACGTGGGCCTCCCCGACACCGACGGGCGCGAGCTCGCCCGTGTGATGCGCAAGCAGGGCGTCAAGTGCCCGATCCTGATGCTGACGGGCCACGACTCGGACGCCGACACCATCCTGGGCCTCGAGGCCGGGGCGAACGACTACGTGACCAAGCCCTTCAAGTTCCCGGTGCTCCTCGCCCGCATCCGCGCCCAGCTCCGCACCCACGAGCAGAGCGAGGACGCGGTCTTCCAGCTCGGCCCCTACACCTTCCGGCCCGCCCAGAAGCTCCTGCTGACCGAGGACGAGAAGAAGGTGCGGCTCACCGAGAAGGAGACCAACATCCTCAAGTTCCTCTACCGCGCCCAGGACGGCGTGGTGCCGCGGGACGTGCTCCTGCACGAGGTCTGGGGCTACAACGCGGGGGTCACGACCCACACGCTGGAGACGCACATCTACCGCCTGCGCCAGAAGATCGAGCCCGATCCCGCCAACGCCCGCCTCCTGGTGACCGAGTCCGGCGGCTACCGCCTGGTCGCCTAGGCGGCATCCGGCCACCCCCGGTTGTTTTTCCTTGACCCGGGGGGAACCGGCGCCGTCCTGGGCCGTTCGGGACATGAGATCCCCTGATGGCGGGGCAAGGCCATCATTCCCTCCCTGTTGGACTAGGCCCGGAGTTCGCTCCGGGCCCTTTTTCCCGTCGCGCGCGCAAAATTTTTCGCGTGCGCCCTTGGCGACCCGATGCAATCGGCCCAAGGGCCACGTATATGGAGCGTCGAAGGGCGCATGGCGCGCCCCCGGCCGGGGCCCGAGGGCCCCACACAAGGAACGACGATGGTTTCGACCACCCGACTGTTCGCCTCCGCCCTCCTGCTCGCCGGCCTTGCCGCGCCCGCGCTGGCCCAGGACGTGCAGTACCAGCTCATCAACGACAGCGGCCTGACGCTGATGGAGTTCTACACCTCCGTCGCGGACGAGGGGAGCTTCGGCGACGACATCCTCGGCGCCAACGTCCTGCCGGCCGGCGACACGGGCACCGTCACGATCCCGAACGCCTCCGACGCCTGCGACCGCGACCTCCGCTTCGTGTTCGAGGACGGCTCGGAGCAGGTGAAGCGCGCGAACGTCTGCGACGGGGCGGCCTTCACGATCGCCAGCAAGTAACCCCGGGCCCGGTCCGGTGTATGCAGGGCGCCGACCGCGAGGTCGAGCGCCCTTTTTCCGTCGCCGCGCGGCCTTGGGGCAGCCACTAAGGCGGGTTTTCCTGACCTGACGGAAAGGGTGCGTGGGGGTATCGTCCCGACATCGCAAGCACCTTTTTCGATCAGGAGATTTTCAGATGACCCGCCTCGTCGCCCTTGCCGCCGCCACCGCCCTCGCCGCCCTCTCGGCGCTGCCCGCGAGCGCCCAGACCTACTCGGTCCGCTTCCAGAACAACTCGGGCGCGACCGTCTACCGCATCTACTCCTCGCCCACCCACAACAACTCGTGGGAGCAGGATCTCCTCGGCTCGAACGTGCTCTATTCCGGGCAGTATCTCGACGTCATCATCAACAACGTGGCGAACTGCTACTACGACGTCCTGATCGAGTGGGAGTCGGGCTACCAGCAGACCGACACCTTCGACCTCTGCAGCTACAACCAGTACAACATCAACTGATCCCGTCCCCCAAAGGATCAGGGCCGATGGGCCGGCGGTTCCCCCCGGCGGCCCCTGCCGCTATGAAGGGCTCCGATCGCGGAGACCTCTCATGCCCCTGACCCTCGCCACCTGGAACATCAACTCGGTCCGCCTGCGGGAGGGGCTCGTCGCCCGCCTGCTGCAGGAGGAGGCGCCCGACATCCTCTGCCTCCAGGAGTGCAAGTCCCCCGCCGAGAAGATCCCCGTCGCGACCTTCGCGGCGCTCGGCTACCACCACGCCGTGATCCGGGGGCAGAAGGGCTACAACGGCGTCGCCATCTTCTCCAGGCGTCCCATCGAGGACGCCGGATCGGTGGACTTCGCCGGCCTGAACCACGCCCGCCACGTCGCCGCGCGGCTCGAATGCGGCGCCGTGGTCCACAACGTCTACGTCCCGGCCGGCGGCGACATCCCCGACCGCGAGGAGAACGAGAAGTTCGGCCAGAAGCTCGACTTCTTCACTCACCTGCGCGACCACTTCCGCACGGACCGCCCGACCCGCGCCATCCTCGTCGGCGACCTCAACGTCGCCCCGCAGGAGGACGACGTCTGGTCCCACAAGCAGATGCTCAAGGTCGTGAGCCACACCCCCATCGAGGTCGAGCACTTCGAGACCGCGCGCGAGGCCGGCGGCTGGACCGACGTCACCCGACTCGACCGGCCCGAGGGCAAGCTCTACTCCTGGTGGTCCTACCGCGCCCCCGACTGGCACGCCGCCGACAAGGGCCGCAGGCTCGACCACGTCTGGGCGACGGCGGACCTCGTGGGCGCCTCCCACGGCAGCCGCATCCTCCGCGACGCCCGCGGCTGGGACGCACCCTCGGACCATGTGCCCGTGTTCGCGACCTTCGACCTCTGACGGCGCCCCGTTGACGCAGGGGAATCCTCGCCCCTAGGCTCCTGGCATCGCCGCCACAGGAGGTCCCCATGCGCCACGCCGTCCTCGCCGTCGTCCTCGTCCTCTCCACCACCGCCGCCCGGGCCGAGGATCGCTGGATGTCGATCCCCCGCCCGGGCCCGATGCCCCAGGCGAACGAGGAGGGGATGGCCGACGTGAACGGCATCCGGATGCACTACGCCACCTACGGCGCGGGCGACCCGGTGCTGCTCATCCACGGCGGCCTCGGCCACGGCGACATCTGGTCCGCCCAGGTCGCCGACCTGATGAAGGACCACCTCGTCATCACCGCCGACAGCCGGGGCCACGGACGCTCCACCCGGGACGAGAGGCCCTACGGCTACGACCTGATGGCCGAGGACTACCTCGCGCTCCTCGACCATCTCGGCATCGACAAGGTGGACCTCGTCGGCTGGTCCGACGGCGGCATCATCGGCCTCGACATCGCCATGACGCACCCCGAGCGTCTGGATCACCTCTTCGCCCAGGCGGCCAACGTCACCACCGACGGGGTGGACCCGTCGGTCGCCACCGACGACGTCTTCAACTCCTACATCGCCTGGATGGCCGAGGACTACGCGAGGATGTCCCCCACCCCCGACCAGTACGACGCCTTCGTCGAGCAGATCTCCCAGATGTGGGCCAGCCAGCCCAACTGGTCCGACGAGGAGCTGGGCAAGATCGCCGTCCCCGTGACCATCGCGCTCGGCGACCACGACGAGGCCATCACGCGCGAGCACACCGAGCACATGGCCCAGGTCATCCCCGGGGCCAAGGTGGTGATCCTGCCCGAGGCCAGCCACTTCGCCATGCTCCAGGCGCCCGACGAGTATACGGCCGCCGTCCGCGCCGCTATCGACGGGTGACGCGCCCCCGCGCGGCCCTCGAAAAGAGCCGCGCGTTAACCCGACCTTAACCTCGGCCTGCCATGGTGATCCCGACCCGGGTCGCCGCCCGGCGGGGTAGGGGAAGCTGCGCCTAAAGCCTCCGCACCGCCTCCGCGACCGCCGCACCCAGCGCCTTGTGCGCCTCGGGCTCGAAATGGATGCCGTCCGTGGGGCTCACCTCGATCACCGACCCCGCGTCGAGGAAGCCCACCCCCCGCGCCTCCGCGAGCGCCCGGTAGAGCGCCGGCAGCCGCAGGGAGGCCTCCCGTGCGCCGCTGAACTCGGACCGGATCGGCCCCTGCTCCAGCACCGGGGGCGGGCAGATCACCAGGACCTTGAAGCCCCCGTGCCGCTCCTGCATCTCCAGGCTCATGGCGATGTCGAGCAGCCCGGCGATCCCCGCCGTGACCTTCTCCGCCGTGGCGCCGAACCGCGTCTTCACGTCGTTGGTGCCCAGCATGACCGTGAGCGCGTCGATGGGCCCATGGCTCTGCAGCGCGATCTTGAGCCCTTCGCGCCCGTCCATGTGCGAGCCCATCACCGGGTCCGGGAACTGCGCCGTCCGCCCCGGCAGCCCTTCCTCCACGACCTCCCAGTCGGGAAGCAGGCCCGCCAGCACCCGCGTCCACCGCGTTCCCGCGTCGAAGCGCCAGTAGGCCTCCCCCCGCGTGACGATGGGCGGCGAGCCGTGGGTGTTGCTGTCGCCGAAGCAGAGGAGGGTGGGCATCCGAAAGGCTCCGTGAAAGGGGACGGCGGCCACGCTAGGGCCGGGTCGATCGAGGGTCAAACGCCCCTTCACCTTCCCCGACCGCAGGCACATATAGGCGGGCAAGGTATTCTGGAGGGACGTTCCATGGCGGAAGCGGCGCAGGCCACGCAGGGCGACATCATCGACGGCACCGACGCGGGCTTCATGGCGGACGTGGTCGAGGCCTCGCGCGAGGTCCCCGTCATCGTGGACTTCTGGGCGACCTGGTGCGGCCCCTGCAAGACGCTCGGCCCCGCCATCGAGGCCGCGGTCCGCAAGCAGAAGGGCAAGGTCCGGCTCGTCAAGATCGACGTGGACAAGAACCCCTCCTTCGCGGGCCAGCTCCGCGTGCAGTCCATCCCGACCGTCTACGCCTTCTGGCAGGGCCAGCCGGTGGACGGCTTCCAGGGCGCGTTGCCCCCTTCGCAGGTGGACCAGTTCGTCCAGAAGCTCGCCGAGCTCGGCGGCGACGGCGGCCTCACGGAGGCCATCGAGGCCGCGGAAGCGATGCTGGACGAGGGCGCCGCCGTGGACGCCGCCCAGACCTTCGCCGCCATCCTGCAGGAGGAGCCCGAGAACCCCCGCGCCTATGCGGGCCTCGTGCGGTCCATGATCGCGGCGGACGACCTCGACCGGGCCGAGGCGATCCTGAACGGCGCCCCGGCGTCCATCTCCACCAAGCCCGAGATGGAGGCCGTGCGCGCCCAGATCGGCCTCGCCCGCCAGGCCGCCAAGGCCGGCCCGGTCGAGGAGCTGACCGCCCGGGTGGAGCGCGACCCCGCCGACCTCCAGGCCCGCTTCGACCTCGCCACCGCGCTCCATGCCGGCGGAAAGGTGCAGGAGGCCGTGGACCAGCTCATGGAGATCTTCCGCCGCGACCGCGAGTGGAACGACGGCGCCGCCAAGACACAGCTCTTCACGATCTTCGACGCGCTGCCGCCCAAGGACCCCATCGCCCTGGCGGGGCGCCGGAAATTGTCGTCGCTCATATTTGCCTAAATTGGGGGCGTCCTAGATAGCGGGCCATGCCGCTTCCCGACGAGTTGCCCTCCACGATCGCGATCTTCCCCTTGCCGGGCGCGCTCCTCCTGCCGCGGGCCCGGCTGCCGCTCCACATCTTCGAGCCGCGCTACCTCGCCATGGTGGACGACGTCCTCAAGACGCCGGCGCGGCTCGTCGGCATGATCCAGCCCTACGAGGGGCCGGGGGGCGACCAGCTCCATTCCATCGGCTGCGCCGGGCGGCTCTCGGCCTTCTCGGAGACCGAGGACGGGCGCTACATGATCACCCTCTCGGGCGTGTCGCGCTTCCGCCTCCTCCACGAGGTCGAGGGCTTCACGCCCTACCGCCGCTGCGACGTCTCCTGGACCGGCTTCGAGCACGACCGGGGCTCGGCCGAGAAGGACCCGGACCTCGACCGGACGCCCTTCCTCGATCTCCTGAACCGCTTCTTCCGGTCGCAGGGCCTGAGCACCGACTGGGATGCCGTGCGCGAGGCCGAGGACGAGCTCCTCATCAACTCGATCTCGATGCTCTGCCCCTTCCCGCCCGAGGACAAGCAGGCCCTCCTCGAGGCGCCGACGCTGCCCACCCGGCGGGAGACCCTTGTCACCCTCATCGAGTTCGCGCTCCATGGCGGCGAGACCGGAGAGGTGCTGCAATGACCGACGAGACCGCGACCCCCGAGCCCGAGGCCGCCGACCGCGCGCCCTCCACCCCCGGCTTCGACCCCCGGATGCTCGAGGCGCTGGTCTGCCCCCAGACCCACGGCGTCCTCCTCTACGACGCCGAGCGGCAGGAGCTCGTCTCCCGTGCCGCCCACCTCGCCTATCCCATCCGCGACGGCATCCCGATCATGCTGGCCAGCGAGGCGCGGGCGCTGGACTGAAGGCCGGGTGGCCGGCAACGGGGTCGCGCCGTGCCTCCGTAGGGTGCGCTTCAGCGCGCCATGCCAACTTAGCGGTTCACGGGAGGCGGTGCGCTGAAGCGCACCCTACAGCGTTCCCATTCGGGCCGGCTCACCGCATCAGCCGCGGCAGGTCCCCCGTCAGCCCCGCCGCCTCGCGGATGAACGCCCGCCGCAGCGGCGGGATGCGGTTCACGAGCCCGAGCCCCACGTCCCGCGCGAATCGCAGGGGCCGCGAATCGTTCGAGAAGAGCCGGTTGAACCCGTCCGTCGCCATCGCCAGCGTCGCCGTGTCGAAGCGCCGCCAGCGGGCGTAGCGCTCCAGCACGTCCGCGTTCCCCGGGTCCTCGCCCCGCCCATGGGCGTCCCCCAGCACCTCGGCCAGCGCCGCCACGTCCCGCAGCCCGGCGTTCAGCCCCTGCCCTGCGATGGGATGCATCCCATGCGCCGCGTCCCCGACCAGGGCCAGCCGCGCGCCGGTGAAGGAGTTCGCCAGGCTCAGCGACAGCGGAAAGGCGAATCGCGGCCCCTCCAGCCCGATCCCGCCCAGGAAGCTCCCGAACACGGGCCGGAGCGCGGCGAGGAACCCCTCGTCGTCCATCGCCATCAGCGCCTTCGCCCTCTCGTCCCGCTCGCTCCACACGACCGACGAGCGGTTCCCCGTCAGCGGCAGGATCGCAAGCGGTCCCGAAGGCAGGAATAGTTGAAAGGCCGTCCCGCGATGCGCCTTCTCATGGGTCACCGTGCAGGTGACGGCCGTCTGCCCGTAACGCTTCTCGGTCCGCCCGATCCCGGCGCGCTGGGCCGTCCCGCTCTGCCGCCCGTCCGCGCCGATCAGGACGCGCCCCTCGACGCGGCTCCCATCGGCCAGCGTCACGGAAGCGGACCCCGGCCCGACCTCCTGCGCCACCACCGCCTGCCCGCGCATCAGCGTCACGCGCGGCTCGCGCGACAGCTCCTCCTCCAGCGCGGCCCGCAGGTGCCGGTCCTCGACCATGTGCCCCATCGGGCCTTCCTCGATCTCGGCATGGTCGAAGGCCAGGTGCAGTGGCGAGGGCGCCTCGCCCGGCCGCCCGTCCGCGACCTTGATCGCCAGGATCGGCTGCGCCTGATTCGCCACATGGGCCCAGACGCCCACGCGCGTCAGCAGCCGCCGCGACGCCACCGCCAGCGCGTAGGACCGCCCGTCGTAGCGGTCCGGCAGCGCCTCGGGCCGGGCGTCGATCAGCACGGAGGTGAGCCCCTCCCGCGCCAGCGCCAGCGCGAGCGTCGGCCCGGCGAGGCCGCCCCCCACGATCAGGGCATCGGTCGGGGACGGGGCAGGGGAGGGGGCGTCGGTCATGCCTGGGGATATGGCGCGAAGGCCCAGCCTTGTCACGGGGCCCCGCGACTCACCCTTCGGCCATCTCCGCCTTCAGGCTCGCCATGTCGATCACGTAGCGGAACCGCACGTCGCCCTTTTCGACTTGCCTGTAGGCGCGGTTCACCTCCTGGATCGGGATCATCTCGATCTCCGGCGCGATCCCGTGCTCGGCGCAGAAGTCGAGCACCTCCTGCGTCTCCCTGATGGACCCGATCAGCGACCCCGCCAGCGTCCGGCGATGGAACGCCACCTCCATGTTGTTGGTGGGCGCCAGCGGCTCCAGCGCACCCACGACCACCAGCGCGGCATCACGCTTCAGCAGCGTCACGAAGGGATTGAGGTCGTGCTTCTCCGGCACCGTGGAGAGGAGGAGGTCGAACTGCAGCTCCAGCGCCTTCAGCGCGGCCTTGTCGTTCTCCATCACCCCCTCAGCGCCCAGCTTCGCGGCCTCCTCGATCTTCTCCTTGGTCGTGGTGAACACCGTCACCTGCGCCCCCATGGCGCGAGCGAGCTTCACCGCCATGTGCCCGAGGCCCCCGAGCCCGATCACGCCCACGCGGTCCCCGGCCTTCACCCCCAGTGCCGCAGCGGCGACCACGTCGTGACCCCCGCGCAGAGGATCGGCGCAGCAGCGGCCGGGTCCATCCCCTCGGGCACCTTCAGCACGAACGACTCCTTGACCACCAGCGAGGTCGAATACCCCCCGAAGGTGTTGTCCCGCCCGTACATGTTGGCCCCGCCCGGCGCCTTGGCCTTGGGGATCATCGGCCCGTTGTAGGTGGCGAGCCAGCTATTCGGCCCCTCGCAGTAGTTCTCCTCGCCGTGCTGGCAGGGCCCGCAGGCGCCGCAGGAATCGATCATGCAGCCCACGCCCACGAGGTCGCCGACCTCGTGGCGGCTCGCCCCCGGCCCCGGCGCGTCACCCGTCCCACCACCTCGTGCCCCGGCATGCAGGGATACACCGTGTTGCCCCACTCGTTCTTCACCTGGTGGATGTCCGAGTGGCAGACCCCGCAGAACAGGACCTCGATCTCGATCTCCCCCGCCTGGGGCTCCTCCCGCTCGAACTCGTGCGGCTTGAGGCGGCTGAAGGAATGGTTGGCGGCGTAGCCCAGGGCCTTGGCCATGGCGGTCTCCTCGGACAAAGTGTCGGGGCCGAACGCCGCCCCAAAGCGAGCCGTTCCGGCCACGGGCGATCACGGATTCGAGGGCAGGGCATGGATCTGAACACCACGGCGGCCGACCTGGGCCGCGCCATCGAGTCCGGGCAGGCGGACCCGGCGGAGCTGGCCGAGGCCTATCTCGGCGCCATCGCCGCCCATCCGCACCGCGACCGCATCTACGCCCGCGCCACCCCCGACCGCGCCCGCGCCGAGGCCCGGGCCGCCCGCGCCCGCGCGAAATCCGGCACGCGGCGCGGCCCCCTCGACGGCGTGCCGCTCTCCTGGAAGGACCTCTACGACACGGCGGGCGTCCCGACCGAGGCCGGCACCACCCTCGTCGCCGGGCGCACGCCCACTCACGACGCCGAGGTCCTGACCCGCGCGACCCTCCGCGGCACCGTCTGCCTCGGCAAGACCCACATGACCGAGCTGGCCTTCTCCGGCCTCGGTCTCAACCCGAACACCGCGACGCCGCCCAACATCCACGACCCGGGCGCTTTGCCGGGCGGCTCCTCCTCCGGCGCGGCGGCCTCGGTCGCCTTCGGCCTCGCCCCGGCGGCGATCGGCTCCGACACCGGCGGCTCGATCCGCCTCCCGGCCGCCTGGAACGACCTCGTCGGCTTCAAGCCCGCCCACGGCGCGCTGCCTCTGACCGGAGTCGTCCCCCTCTGCCCCTCCTTCGACACCGTGGGTCCCATCGCCCGCAGCGTCGAGGACGCCGCCCTGATCTGGGAGGCGCTGGGCGGCCCCCGCACCGACCTCGCCGGGGCGACCCTCGCGGGCGCCACCTTCGGCGTCCTCCGTGACGTCGTCCTCGACGGCCTGGAGGACGCCCCCGCCCGCGCCTTCGACGCCGCCCTCGACCGCCTCGCGCAGGCCGGCGCCCGCATCGTCGACATCCGCCTCCCGCGCCTCCCCCGCGCCTACGAGATCGGCGTCCCCCTCTACGGCGCCGAGGCCTGGGCTTCCTGGCGCGAGCACGTCGAGCCCGCGCCTCACAAAGTCTTCGCCCCCGTCCTGACCCGCGTCTCCTCGGGCCGCGAGGTCCTCGCCGCCGACTACCTCATCGCCATGGACGAGCTCCGCGCCATCCGGGCGGAGGCCCGCGACCCCCTCGCCGGCCTCGACGCGCTCCTCTGCCCGACCTCGCCGATCCTGCCGCCCCAGGCCGCCGCCGTGGAGGCCGACCACGAGCTCTTCCGCACCCGCAACCTCCTCGCGCTCCGCAACACCCGGATGGCGAATCTCCTCGGCCTCGCCTCGGTCTCGATCCCGACTGGCAACCCCTCCTGCGGCCTGATGCTGAGCGTCCTGCCGGGCCGGGAGGGGCAAGTCTTAAGAACCGCGCAGGCGGCGTTAAGAGGTTGGGCCTAAATGCCACAGAGCCCTTCCGGCCGCCCGCCGATTCGGGCCGGGATTTCTGGACAGGGCCTCGCGGGGGGCGTTACTGTTGCCTCCAAGCCGGGGCACCCATGACCCCGGAGCATGAGGCAGCAATGTTGGCGGCACCCGCGCGGTTCTCGGACCTCCCGGACTATGCGTTTCCGCGTCTGCGGAAGCTCCTGGATTCGCACGCCCCCGGCGGCGCGCCCATCGCCATGTCCATCGGCGAGCCGACCCACGCCATGCCCCCCTTCGTGGGCGAGGTGATCGCCGCCAACCTGCAGGATTTCGCCAGGTATCCCGTCAACGAGGGCACGCCCGAGCTTCTCGCCGCCATCACCGCCTGGATCGCCCGCCGCTACGGCGTGGAGGTCACGCCCGACCGCCTCCTGGCGTTGAACGGCACGCGCGAGGGGCTCTACAACGTCGCCATGGCCCTCTGCCCGGAGGAGAAGGACGGCCAGACGCCCGCCGTCCTGATCCCGAACCCCTTCTACCAGGTCTACATGGTCGCCGCCCTCTCGGTGAACGCCGAGCCCGTCTTCGTCCCCGCGACACAGGCCACCGGCCACCTCCCGGACTACGAGGCCTTGCCGGCCGAGGTCCTCGACCGCGCCGCGCTGGCCTATGTGTGCTCGCCCGCGAACCCGCAGGGCGCCGTCGCGGATCGGGATTACTGGACCCGCCTCCTCCGTCTGGCGGAAAAGCACGATTTCCTCGTCCTCGCCGACGAATGCTACTCCGAGGTCTACCGCGACGAGCCGCCCGTGGGCGTCCTCACCGTCGCCAACGAACTCGGCATCGACCCCGAGCGGGTCCTGGCCTTCCACTCGCTCTCCAAGCGCTCGAACCTCGCGGGCCTGCGCTCCGGCTTCGTCGCCGGCGGCCCCCGGGCCGTTGCCCGGATGCGCCAGCTCCGCAACTACGCCGGCGCGCCGCTGCCGCTGCCCCTGCAGCGCGTGGCCGAGCGCGCCTGGGCCGACGAGGACCACGTCGAAGCCTCCCGCGCGCTCTACCAGGAGAAGTACCGCATCGCCGACGAGGTGCTGGGCGACGTGCCCGGCTACGTGCCTCCCGTCGCCGGCTTCTTCCTCTGGCTCCCCGTCGAGGACGGCGAAGCGGCGGCGCTGAAGCTCTGGCGCGAGGCGGGCGTCCGCGTCCTGCCCGGCGCCTACCTCGCCAAGGACGCCGGCGACGGGAACCCCGGCAAGGGGTTCATCCGCGTGGCGCTGGTCGCGAATTCGGACGAAGTGCGGCGGGGCCTCGGCCTCATCCGTGACATTCTTTATCGGTAAGGGAGGGATCATGGCCTATCAGACCCGCGACCGGGCGCCCCTCCTGGACAGTCACACCCAAGCCGCCCTCGAACGGCGCGGCAAGGAGCTCCTGGGCCTCGGCCTCCTCGGCGCGGGCCTCCTCGCCGTGGTGATGCTGGCGACCTACTCGCCCGAGGACCCGAACTGGCTCCTGGCCTCGGACGCGCCCACGCAGAACTGGCTGGGCCGCTTCGGCGCCTCCATCGCGCATCCCCTGATGATGATCGTGGGCCGCGCCGCCTGGGGCGTGCCGCTCGCCTTCCTCGCCTGGGGCTTCCGCCTCGCCACCCACCGGGCCGAGGAGCGGGCCCGCTCCGTCTTCGCGCCGATCTTCGTGGCCGTCCTCTCCGCCGCCTTCGCCACCATGCCGGCGGGCGAGGGCTGGACGCAGGGCTACGGCCCCGGCGGCCTCTTCGGCGACACCGCCCTGGGCTTCCTGCTCACCGTCATCCCCCTGGGCGACCTCCTCGTCTCGCTGCTCGTCTGGGCCGGTGCGGTCGCGCTGGGCCTCTTCGCCCTCGGCGTTACCAAGGCCGAGATCCGGGCCTCGCGTCAGGCCGCCGCGCTCGGCATGGTCCTGGGCTACGCCTGGGCGCTGCGCACCGGCGCCCGGGGCCTTCTCCACGCGCTCGACGGCTACGAGGCGGTCCGCGCCCGCGCCGCCGAGGCCGCCGCCGCCAGGGCCGAGCGCGCCGCCGCCGAACGCGCCCGCCTGGAGGAGGAGGAGCGCGCCATCCGCGCCATCCCCGCCCCCGAGGAGCGTCCGGCCTTCGACCCGGGCCTGCCCCCGGCGTCCCGCGCCACAATCCTGCGGGCCACGGCCCCCGGGCCGGTTCCCTCGCGCAGCCACCTCATGCCGCCCCCGCTGGTCGGAGGCTCCGCCCCCGTCGACACGACCGACTGGGACGAATCCGAGGAGCCCGCCTTCATGGACGGCTTCGACGACCTCGCCGCGCTGGAGGACCCCGACGACCTCGAGGCCGAGTTCTGGGCCGAGCCCGCCGAGCCCGTGGAGGCGCCGCTCGCGCCGATCCCGCCCGCGCCCGCCTTCCTCAAGACCCCCGCGCCGGACCACGCCCCCGTCGCCCCCTCGCGCCTGCCGGCCCAGGGCCTCCTGACCTCGCTCCTCCGCCGCGTCCG
Source organism: Rubellimicrobium mesophilum DSM 19309 (assembly GCF_000600335.2). Lineage (GTDB taxonomy): Bacteria > Pseudomonadota > Alphaproteobacteria > Rhodobacterales > Rhodobacteraceae > Rubellimicrobium > Rubellimicrobium mesophilum. The sequence continues at coordinate 42,706 of NZ_KK088577.1, forward strand.
CCACGAGCCGGAGCCCCAGGCCGAGGAGGAGCCCGACGAGCCGTCCGTGGACGACGTCCGCATCCGCGCCCGGATCGGCGACGCCATCCGCGCCCGCATCGAATCGCCGCGCGCCGAGCCGCCGGTCGAGACCCGCACCGTCCCGCTGCCGCGACCGATCCCCGAGGCACCCGCCCCGACCCTCCGCGCCGAGCCCCTGCGGGGCGTGCCCCATCCCGCTCCACGCGCCATCGTGGCCGACCGCGAGCCCGTGGTGGAGGCCGTCGTCGAGGCGCCCGCCGCTCCCGTTCGCCGGCCCGCGCCCAAGCCGGCCGCCGCGCCCGCCCGGCCGGTGCCCAAGGCGCCCGCGCCCATGGCCTATGCCTCCCCGCCGCTCGACCTCCTCGCCGACCCATCCGAGGTCCAGCGCCACCACCTCTCCGACGCCGCCCTCTCCGAGAACGCCCGCTCGCTTGAGCAGGTGCTCGACGACTTCGGCGTCAAGGGCGAGATCACCTCGGTCCGTCCCGGTCCAGTCGTCACCATGTACGAGCTGGAGCCCGCGCCCGGCCTCAAGGCCTCCCGCGTCATCGGCCTCGCCGACGACATCGCGCGGAACATGAGCGCGCTCTCGGCCCGCGTCTCCACCGTGCCGGGGCGCAACGTCATCGGGATCGAGCTCCCCAACGACCGGCGCGAGAAGGTCGTCCTGCGCGAGATCCTTTCCGCCCCCGCCTTCGAGGACGGCCAGCAGCGCCTTCCCCTCGCGCTCGGCAAGGACATCGGTGGCGAGCCCGTGGTCGCCAACCTCGCCAAGATGCCCCACCTGCTGATCGCGGGGACCACCGGCTCGGGCAAGTCGGTCGCCATCAACACGATGATCCTGTCGCTCCTCTACAAGCTCACGCCCGAGGAGTGCCGGCTCATCATGATCGACCCCAAGATGCTGGAGCTGTCGGTCTACGACGGCATCCCGCACCTCCTCTCCCCCGTCGTCACCGACCCGAAGAAGGCGGTCGTCGCCCTCAAGTGGGTGGTGGGCGAGATGGAGGAGCGCTACCGCAAGATGTCCAAGATGGGCGTCCGCAACATCGAGGGCTACAACGGTCGCGTCCGCGACGCGCTGGAGCGGGGGGAGATGTTCTCGCGCACCGTCCAGACCGGCTTCGATGACGAGACCGGCGATCCGGTCTTCGAGACCGACGAGTTCATGCCCGAGATCCTGCCCTTCATCGTCGTCGTGGTGGACGAGATGGCGGACCTCATGATGGTCGCCGGCAAGGAGATCGAGGCCTGCATCCAGCGCCTCGCCCAGATGGCGCGGGCCTCGGGCATCCACATCATCATGGCGACGCAGCGCCCGTCCGTGGACGTCATCACCGGCACGATCAAGGCCAACTTCCCGACCCGGATCAGCTTCCAGGTCACCTCCAAGATCGACTCCCGCACCATCCTGGGCGAGCAGGGGGCCGAGCAGCTCCTGGGCCAGGGCGACATGCTCTACATGGCGGGCGGCGGGCGAATCACCCGCATCCACGGGCCGTTCTGCAGCGACGAGGAGGTCGAGGAGATCGTGACCTTCCTCAAGGGCTTCGGCCCGCCGTCCTATGTCGGCGCGGTGCTGGAGGAGCAGCCCGAGGCCGGCGACGGCCCCGATCCGGCGCTTCCCTCGGGGGGCGAGACCGAGGACGCGCTCTACGACATGGCCGTCCAGATCGTCGCCAAGGACCGCAAGTGCTCGACGAGCTACATCCAGCGCAAGCTCGCCATCGGCTACAACAAGGCCGCCCGCCTCGTGGAGCAGATGGAGGAGCAGGGCGTCGTCACCCCGGCGAACCACGTCGGCAAGCGCGAGATCCTGGTGCCCGAGCCGCACTGAGCGGGCTGCACGCGGGGGCGGCGACAGCGATGCGAGCCCCGTAGGGCGGGCTTCAGCCCGCCACCGGCGCACCCGATCGCCGAGTTGCATGGCGCGCTGAGGCCCGCCCTACGGCATCGCCCTCCCCTGGTCGGATACAGCCCCCGCCGCGAGTCTTCTGGCCGCTGTTAACCGGCCCTTAACCTTCCTCTGGCATGGTGACCCTGTCCCCGGGTCGCCGCCCGGCGGGGTAGGGGGAACTGCGGCCTCCGCCCAGGCCCATGGCCCCGATCCGCCCTCCTCACCGCCTGTCGCCCGCTTGTTATCGCCTGTCGCTCGGGGTTGCGTCAGGACGGCCCTATATGGTCCCTCGACCAAAGAGCCACGAAAGGACTCCGCCGCATGATGCGCCGCCTCGCCCTTGCCGCCACCCTGGCGCTCGCGCCCCTGGCAGCCGCCGCCCAGCAGCTCTCGCTGCAGGAGATTTCGGACTACCTGAACTCGCTGCAGACGGCGACGGGCGGCTTCACCCAGGTCAACGCCGACGGGTCGCTCTCCGAGGGCACCTTCTACATCAAGCGTCCCGGTCGCGTCCGGTTCGAGTACGCCGACGACTCGGGCCTCTTCGTCGCCGGGGGCGGGCAGGTCGCCGTCTTCGACGCCGCCTCGAACGAGGGGCCGCAGCGATTCCCGCTCAGCGAGACGCCGCTCTCGATCATCCTCGCGGACAACGTGAACCTCGGCCGCGCCGGCATGGTGACGGGGGCCACCTCGGACGGCACCACCACCACGGTGACCGCCCAGGACCCGCAGCACCCCGACTACGGCTCGATCCAGCTCGTCTTCACCGCCGCCCCGGTCGAGCTCCGGCAGTGGGTCATCACCGACAGCGGCGGCAGCCAGACGACCGTGATCCTGAACGACATGCGGACCGGCGTGCAGATCGGCGACCGCGCCTTCAACATCCAGGCCGAGATGTCCGCGCGGGGCCAGTGACCGGCCCCCGGACATGAAGCGGCCCCGACCGCGAGGGTCGGGGCCGCGGTCACGGGGTGCGAAGCGTCAGCGGCACTCGGGATGCTCGATGAGGTCCCTCGGATCATCGCAGCCCGAGCCGCCCCGGACGCGCCGACCACGCCGGTCGAACTCGTCGGCGCCGAGGCCCGGGCCCTGGAAGGTCGATCCGGCTGCCGTCAGGCGGGTCATGCCGTCGCTCCCGCCGGCGAGGACGGGGAGGGCGCCCAGGGTCAGCGCCGCGAGGGTGGTGCTCAGGAGGAGGGTCTTCATCGGAGGTCCTTTCGGTCCGGGGTTGCTGAGGTCTCCACCCTCGCCCGAATCACCCAGGCCCGGCACCGACCCCGGTCGGCCGATCGCGTCCGTCCTGGGTCCGTCCTCTCCGGGACCTTGGTTCGGCCGCTTCCGATCCCCCGGATCGACGAAAGAACCCGCATCCGCTGGACTTTGGTCCGGCCTGCATCGGCGCCTCAGGGGTGCTATCTCAAGGGGGAGCCCGCAACCTGCCCAAGGCGCATGAACCCCCAGGAGCCCACCCATCGACGCCGCGTCCTCGCGCTCCTGGCTTGGGGGGCGGCGCTGGCCGTCGCGCCCCTGGGTCCGGGGCTCCCCTTCGCCCCGTCGCTGGCCTGGGCGGACGATGGCGGCGGTCATTCCGGGTCCGGGGGCGGAGGGCACGGCGGGGGCGACGACCGTGGCGGCTCCGGGGGCGGGAACCGGGGCGACGACGATGACGAAGGCTCCGGCAACGATGATGGCGACTCCGACGGCGACGGAGGCGGCAACGACGACGGGAACGACGACAGCGGTGGCTCCGACAACCACGGATCCGGGAAGGGCGGGGACGACGGCGGCTCCGGGGACGACGGTGGCGGTTCGGGCGGGGACGACGAGGGCTCGGGCGGGGCCAGTGGCGGCGGGTCCGACGGCACGGACGACGGAGGCTCGGACGGCGCGGCCGACGACGGCGCCGGCGATGGGGACGGCGGCCGCGGCGGAGGGCGCGACGGCCGGTCCGGCCC
>NZ_KK088578.1 GCF_000600335.2 Rubellimicrobium mesophilum DSM 19309
GACCCCCTGGTTGGCCTGGCTGCCCGAGTGCGGCTGCACGTTGGCATGGGCGCAGCCGAAGAGCTCCTTCGCCCGCTCGATCGCCAGGCTCTCGGCCAGGTCCACGAACTCGCAGCCCCCGTAGTAGCGCCGCCCCGGATAGCCCTCCGCATACTTGTTGGTCAGCACCGAGCCCTGCGCCTCCAGAACCGCCCGGCTCACGATGTTCTCGGAGGCGATCAGCTCGATCTCGTGGCGCTGCCGGCCCAGCTCGGACCCAATGGCCGCCGCAATCCCAGGGTCGCGCTGCGAAAGTGGCGTGTCGAAGAAGCCTTGGTCCAGCATCCGGGGGATCCTTGTCAGTCGGGTTGCGGCCTCATAGCGGCAACCCGGCATCCGGGCGAGTCGCAAAGCGACGCGATGGCTGACCGATACGCCACCGAGCGGGCGCTTGCGTTTCGCATCGTGGCGGCGGACAACCCATGGGAAACCTGGGGGACGCTCCGGCCCATGCCGTCGCACCGCATCTGCTTCGTGGCCAGCGACGCCCAACTGGCACGCGCGGCCCGGGACCGCCTCGCCGCCAAGTACGGCGAGGTGCCTCTGGACCAGGCCGCCGTGGTGGTCGCCCTGGGCGGCGACGGCTTCATGCTCCAGACGCTGCACGCCGTCGAAGGGCGCGAGGTTCCGGTCTACGGCATGAACCGGGGCACCGTCGGGTTCCTGATGAACGCCTTCCGCGAGGGCGACCTGCGCGAGCGGATCGACCGGGCCGAGCACTTCATCATCAATCCGCTCCGTATGCGCGCCGCCCCCGTGGCGGGCGGCCTGGAGGAAGCGCTGGCGATCAACGAGGTCTCGCTGCTCCGCATGGGGCCCCAGGCCGCCAAGCTCCGGGTCAGCGTCGACGGCAGGGTGCGGATCGAGGAACTGGTCTGCGACGGCGCGCTGGTGGCGACGCCCGCCGGCTCCACCGCCTACAACTACTCGGCCCACGGCCCGGTCCTGCCCATCGGGGCCGAGGTGCTGGCGCTGACCGCCATCGCGCCATTCCGCCCTCGGCGCTGGCGTGGCGCGCTGATCCCCAAGGACGCCCGCGTGCGCTTCGACGTGGTGGACCCCGAGAAGCGCCCCGTCCGCGCCGATGCCGATTCGCGACCCGTGCAGGCGGTGGCCTGGGTCGAGGTCGCCTCCGAGCCCGCCGTCCGGCACCATCTCCTCTTCGATCCGGGCCACGGCCTCGACGAGCGGCTGATCCGCGAGCAGTTCGCCTGACGGGCCTGTTGCGCAGGGGCCGCTAGTCAATAGCGGTCACGTTGCCGACCGTCGAAAGCCTCTATCGCTGTGGCGCTTTTGCCTTGTCGGGGGCCGAAGCCTTTCCTTGCCGCATCGGACCCGCGCTTCGGGCCGACGCCAGCAACGGGGCGACCAAGACGCCCAACGGGAGAACGACGATGACCTTCAAGACCCTTCTCGCGACCGTGGCCCTGACCCTCTCCATCGGGCTGCCGGCCGTGCCCGCGCTCGCCGACGGCGGTGGCCACAACTTCGTCCGCCTCGACCAGTGGGGCGCCCAGAACGGCGTCGGCCTGAGCCAGGACGGACATCGCAACCGCCTGTCGGTGACGCAGGACGGCACCCGCAACACCACCATCGCCACGCAGGACGGCGCCCGCAACCGCACCGCGATCGGGCAGACCGGTTCCTACAACAGCGCGACGACCTCGCAGGCGGGGCGCTGCAACGTCCTTGGCATCGCCCAGTTCGGCTCGGGCAACTCGGCGGACGTGGATCAGGCGGGGCGCTGCAGCGCGATCGGCATCATCCAGACCGGCCGAGGCGGGCAGGTCACGGCGCAGCAGTACGGCCACGGCAACGTCGCCGTGATCGTGCAGGACTGATCCCGCGACCCGGCCATGGGGACGCGCCGACGCGCGTCCCTCCAATCCTGGGAGGACACCCGATGATGAACCGATCCCCCGCTCTGATGGGCCTCATGGCCCTGGCGCTGTCGATCTACGGCCTGGCCCTGGGCGGCCCGGCGGCCCCCACCCAGGCGCAGGAGGCCCCGGGCACTGCCAGCCCGGCCCCGAGCCTTGCGCCAAGCGCGCCCTTCGCCTGCTCCCTCGTCGCCCGCCCCGAGGGCGGCGGGACGGGCCTCGAGGCGCTGCTCCAGGCGCGCGAGGCGATCTCGGCGACCTACGCGCTCAAGGTGCGCGGTCCCGGCGTCTCCATCGACCAGGGGGGCGACCTGAGCCTTGCGGCGGGCGAGACCACGACCCTGGGCCAGGCCAGCATCTCCGGCACGGCCGACAGCCTCGACGCCAGCCTGACCGTCACGGTCGGCGGCCGGACCTATGGCTGCCCTCTCCAGGAGATGTGACTTCACCCCCGGGCGAGAAAGGATCGCCGCCATGTTCCGTCCCATCGCCATCCTCCTCCTCGTCCTTTCGCCCCTCGGGGCCGGGGCCGAGACGCTCTCCGCCACCTGGACCCCGCATGGCGACCGGGCAGGCGAGGCGCTCCGAAGGGCCTTCGAGGCCCAGGCCCTGCGGCGGGGCGCCTCCGTGCTGCAATCCGGCCGGAACAACCAGGCGGCCCTGAGCCAGTCCGGCGCCGACAACCAGGGCCTGATCGTCCAGCGGGGCAGCGGCCATTCCGCGACCCTGGACCAGACCGGCGGCGGCAACGCCTACGCGATCATCCAGCTCGGCCGGGGGGCCCGGACCCAAGTCGCCCAGACCGGCGGGGAAGCGGGCGTCTCGGTGCAATACGGCTGGTGAGGTCGGGAAAACCCGACATTGGCCGCGGCTCGACCCCCTCCTATCCTGTCCGCCGGATCGGACGGAGGAGTGGCCCATGAGGCGGTTGTTCGGAGCGGTGGCGGTGCTTCTGCTGTTGGGCGGGACGGCGTCGGCACAGGACTGGTCGCCGATGGACCCGTCCACGGGAGAGGCCGGCGCCATCACCTGCTCGCCCACGGGCGCCGGGACGGGGGACCTCTGCTTCAGCGTCTCCTGCCGGCCCGGCGAAGACCTCCGGCTCGGTCTGATCCTGCGGGGCGGAGCCCTGCCCGAGGGCTTCGATGCGACCATCGCCGTGGCGGACGGCCAGCCTCCGGTCACCTACGGCTTCGCGGCGGACGGCGACGCCTTCCACGCGCCCATTCCGATGGACGGGATGCTCGGACGGCTCCGCTGGGGCGACTCCGCGACGATCACGCTCGACGCCGCGGCGGGAGGGCTGGTCGTGCCGCTGGGCCTGAAGGGCTCGGCCGACGCTATCGGGGCGGCCATCGCCGCCTGCCCCGTCCCGGGGACCGGCGCCCTTGCCGACCCGATCCTCGACAGCCCGCCGCTGGACGCGACCCCCAGCGACAACCCCGCCGGCGATGCCATCGCCGCCAACGAGGCCTTCTGCACGGACGGAACGCCGGCGGTCGGGCCGGGCTTCCTGCGGCAGGAGGACGTGGACGGCGATGGGCTCAACGATGCGATCCTCGACTTCGGGGCGCTGACCTGCGGCGAATCCCACGACTACTGCGGCTCGGGCGGCTGCACGCAGGAGATCTGGCTGGCCGACCGCGACGGACCTTACCGGCCGCTCCTCTCCGCGCTGATCGAGGAGATCGTGCTGCCCGCGCCGGGCGAGGTCCTGCTCCGGCTCGACGGCTCCGACTGCGGGCTGTCGGGCGCCGAGGCCTGCGAGCGCCGCTACGGGGTGCGGGACGGCGCCCTCGTCGCCGCCCCGTGACCCTTCAGCCGTAGTGAGCCACCGGCGTCCCCGCGATGGCGCTCATGTTGAGCAGCCCTCGCGCGGTGATCGAGGGAGTGGCGATGTGGGCGCGGTTGCCCATGCCCATCAGGATCGGCCCGACCTCGAGCCCCCGGGCCTTCATCTTGAGGATGTTGCGCACGCCCGAGGCGGCGTCCGTGCCCGAGAAGATCAGGATGTTGGCGGCTCCCTCGATCCGCCCGCCGGGCAGGAGCCTCTCCCGGATCTCGGGGTCGAGCGCGGCGTCCACGTTCATCTCGCCCTCGTAGGCGAAGTCGGGCTCGCGTCGGTCGAGGAGATCCAGCGCCGCCCGCATCTTCACGCCCGAGGGCGTGTCGAGGCTCCCGAACTGCGAATGCGAGCAGAGCGCGACCTTGGGCGTGACGCCGAAGCGCCGGGCGTGGCGGACGGCGCCGATGGTGGCGTCCACCACCTGCTCGGGCGTGGGATCGGTGTGGACCTGGGTGTCCGCGATGAAGAGCGGCCCGTCGTCCAGGATCATCAGCGACAGTGCCCCCACCGGCCGCAACCCCCCCCCAGCGCGAGGATCTGGCGGATGTAGGTCAGATGCCAGAGATACTGACCGTAGGTCCCGCAGATGAGGGATTCGGCCTCGCCCCGATGCACCATCACGGCTCCGATGGCGGTGGTGTTGGTGCGGATCACGGTGCGCGCGAGGTCGGGCGTCACGCCGCGCCGGGCCAGGAGCTCGTGGTAGGGGTTCCCCAGTAGTCGCGGTAGCGCGCATCGCTCTCCGGGTTCACCAGCTCGAAGTCGCGGTCCGGGCGATGGGGAGTCCCAGACGCCGGCAGCGGACGTCGATGACCTCGGGGCGACCGATCAGGATCGGCTTGTCGTCGGTCTCCTCCAGCATCGCCGAGGCGGTGCGCAGCACCCCTCTCGTCCTCGCCTTCCGCGAAGACGATCCGGCGCGCGGCGGTCCGGGACGCCTCGAAGACCGGCCGCATGATGAGGGCCGAGCGGAAGACGGACCCGTCGAGCTGCTCCTTGTAGGCCTTCAGGTCCTTGATGGGCCGCGTGGCGACGCCGGTCTCCATCGCAGCCCGCGCCACGGCCGTCGCGACGACGCCCATGAGGCGCGGGTCGAAGGGCTTGGGGATCAGGTAGTCGGGGCCGAAGGCCATGTCCTCGCCGTGGTAGGCGGCGGCGGCCTCGGCGCTGGTCGTCTGGCGCGCGAGCTCCGCGATTCCCTCGATGCAGGCGAGCTTCATCTCGTCGTTGATCGTGGTCGCGCCCGCGTCGAGGGCGCCACGGAAGATGAAGGGGAAGCAGAGGACGTTGTTGACCTGGTTCGGGAAGTCCGACCGTCCCGTCGCGATGACGGCCCCCGGCGCGGCCTCGCGGGCGAGGTCGGGCATGATCTCCGGGTTCGGGTTGGCGAGGGCGAAGATGATCGGCCGCTCGGCCATCCGACGCACCATCGCCTCGGTCAGCACCCCGGGACCCGAGAGGCCGAGGAACATGTCCGCCCCTTCGATGACCTCGATCAGCGACCGGGGCTCGGTCCCCTGTGCGTAGGCCGCCTTCTGTGGCGTCATCTCGGCCTCGCGGCCCTCGTAGACCAGGCCGGCAAGGTCGCAGAGCCAGACGTTCTCGCGCTTCACCCCGAGCTTCACGAGCATGTCGAGGCAGGCGATCCCCGCCGCGCCGCCGCCCGTCGAGACCACCTTGAGGTCCTCGAACCGCTTGCCGAGGACCCGAAGCGCGTTGGTCGTCGCCGCGCCCACCACGATGGCCGTGCCGTGCTGGTCGTCGTGGAAGACCGGAATGTTCATCCGCTCGCGGCAGAGCTTCTCCACCACGAAGCAGTCGGGGGCCTTGATGTCCTCGAGGTTGATGGCGCCGAAGGTCGGCTCCAGGGCGCAGACGATGTCCGCGAGCTTCTCCGGGTCGGGTTCGTTCAGCTCGATGTCGAAGCAGTCGATGTTGGCGAACTTCTTGAAGAGGACCGCCTTGCCTTCCATCACCGGTTTCGACGCGAGCGCCCCGATGTTGCCGAGGCCGAGGACGGCGGTGCCGTTCGACACCACGGCCACGAGGTTGCCCCTCGACGTGTAGTCGCGCGCGGTCGCCGGCTCGGCCTTGATCTCCAGGCAGGCCTCGGCCACGCCGGGCGAGTAGGCGCGGGCCAGGTCGCGGCCGTTGGCGAGCGGCTTGGTCGCCCGGACTTCCAGCTTTCCGGGCCTGGGGAAGCGATGGTAATCGAGTGCCGCCTGCCGCAGCCCCTCCTTGCCCTCGTCGGGGATCCTCTTGCCGTCGTCGGGCATCGCGCCCCTCCCGCCTGCATCGTTGTTTTGACCGCTTTAAGCATGGGCCGCGCCCCTTGCAAAGCCGCGAGGGCTCGCGGAAGGTCGCGGCACCATGACACAAGCTGCCGAGATCCGCGCCGAGGCGCGCCTGCCCACCACCGACCTCCGGGCCGACCTGCCGTTCTTCACCAAGACGCTGAGGATGCGGCTCGACATGATCTACCCGGCGGACAACCCGTCGGTGGCCGTCTTCTCCGGTCACGGCCTGCGGGTCCGCGTGGAGCAGGGGCCGGGGACGCCGGGTGTGCTGCGGCTCCTGACCGACGATGCCGAGTTCGCAGGCGGCCAGAGGGAACTGACCTCGCCGGGCGGCACGCGGGTCGAGGTGGACGAACTCAATCCACCGGTGGTCATGCCCCGGACCGAGCACGCCTTCGTCGTGCGCCGCCTTGCCGACCAGGCGCCCTGGATCATCGGACGCGCGGGGATGCACTACCGCGACCTCGTGCCTTCGCGCCTTGGTGGCGCGATGATCGCGAGCCATATCCGCATCCCGGACGGCGGGCCGGTGCCGGACATGGTGCATTTCCACAAGGTCGGCTTCCAGCTCATCTTCTGCATCAAGGGCTGGGTGGACGTGGTCTACGAGGACCAGGGCGGTCCGCGTCGCCTCACCGCTGGGGATTGCTTCATCCAGCCGCCGCGCATCCGGCACCGGGTCCTTGAGGCGTCGGACGGCATCGAGGTCATCGAGATCGGCGTCCCGGCCGAGCACGTCACCGAGATCGACCACGACATGACGCTTCCGACCCCCGTCGAGCGCCCGGACCGCGAATGGGACGGCCAGCGCTTCGTCCACAACAAGGCCGAGGGGGCGGAGTGGCGACCCTTCCGCCTCTCGGGCTACGAGGCGCGGGACACGACCATCGCCGACGGCACCAAGGGCGTCGCGGGCGTGCAGGTGGTCCGGCCCGGGGCAGGGGAGCACGGCCGGGCGACCCACGACGCCGACATCCTCTTCGGCTTCGTCATGCAGGGTGGCTTCACGCTGGAAGGCGAGGGGAAGGACCCTTACACCCTCAGCGCCGGCGACGCCTTCGTGATCCCGCCCGGCATGGCGACCCGCTGGGCCGGGCCCTCCTCGGATCTGGAGGTGCTGGAGGTGACGCTGCCGGGCCGGTTCCGGACCGCTCCCGTGGAGATCCCGGCGTAACATCGCGCCGGGTCCGCCTGCCCACGTCTTGCGCCCGGCCCGTTCCGTGCCCCAAGTTGCACCCGAACGTTAAGGAGCCCTGCCATGACCCTTCTTGAGGCCGCCGCCGAGGTGCGCGAGCGGGCCTACGCCCCCTATTCCAACTTCAAGGTGGGCGCGGCGATCCGGGCGGAGTCGGGCCGGGTCTACCAGGGCGTCAACGTCGAGAACGCCGCCTACCCGGAAGGAACCTGCGCCGAGGCCGGGGCCATCGCCGCCATGATCGCGGGCGGCGATACCCGCATCGCCGAGATCGCCGTGATCGCCGACGCGCCGCGCCCGGTGCCCCCTTGTGGCGGCTGCCGCCAGAAGCTCGCGGAGTTCGGGGCCGGAGACGTCAAGGTGACGCTCGCCACGACGCGCGGCGCCGTTCAGGAGACCAGCATCGCCGAACTCCTGCCCGGCGCCTTCACGGACAAGGACATGGCGTGATGGATCCCCGGCTCGACGCGCGCTGGGTCAACGGGCGGCTCCGCCGGGGCGAGGTGCCTACGGAGGCGGAGCTGCGCTGGTTCGCGCGTGGGCTCGCCTCCGGTGCAGTGACGGACGCGCAGGCCGGGGCCTTCGCGATGGGCGTCTGCCTGCGGGGCCTGGGCGAGCAGGGGCGCGTGGCGCTGACTCTCGGGATGCGGGACTCCGGGCGCGTTCTGGACTGGCGGCTCGACAAGCCCGTGCTCGACAAGCACTCGACGGGCGGCGTGGGGGACGCGGTCTCGCTGATCCTCGCTCCCGCGCTGGCCGCCTGCGGGGTGGCGGTGCCGATGATCTCGGGCAGAGGTCTCGGCCATACCGGTGGGACGCTCGACAAGATGGAGGCGATCCCGGGCGTGGAGCCGAAGGTCTCGGAGGACCTCCTGCGCCTGATCGTGGCCGAGGTCGGCTGCGCCATCGCCGGGGCCACGGCCGAGATCGCGCCCGCCGACCGGCGGCTCTATGCCATCCGTGACGTGAGCGGCACGGTCGAGAGCATCGACCTCATCACCGCCTCGATCCTGTCGAAGAAGCTCGCCGCCGGGCTTGAGGGGCTAGTGCTCGACGTGAAGGTCGGCTCCGGCGCCTTCATGAAGACCGAGGCCGAGGCCCGAGCCTTGGCCGAGTCGCTCGTGGCGACCGCGAACGGGGCCGGGTGCTCGACAGCGGCCCTCGTCACGGACATGGACGAGCCGCTCTGTCCGGCGCTCGGGAACGCGGTCGAGGTCGCGGTCTGCCTCGAGGTCATGGACGGCCGGCGCGAGATGGCGCCTCGGCTTCACGACCTGACCGTGGCGCTGGGCGGCCGCCTCCTGGCGCTCGCGGGCGAGGAGGAGGGCGAGGGAGAGGAGCGCATCGCCCATGCCATCGCTTCGGGCGCCGCGATGGAGCGGTTCGAGCGGATGGTCGCGATGATGGGCGGGCCGGCGGACCTGTCGGCGACATGGCGGGAGAGGCTGCCGCGTGCCCCGGTGGTCCTGGAGGTGACGTCGGAGCAGGACGGGTTCGTCAATGCCTTCGACGGCGAGGCGCTGGGCCTCGTCGTCGTCGGACTTGGCGGCGGGCGCACCAAGGAGACCGATCCCGTCGATCCCGCCGTGGGGCTGACCGACGTGCCGCGCCGAGGCCAGCGCGTCCGGTGTGGCGATCTCCTGGCGCGCGTCCATGCCCGTGACGAGGGAGCCGCCCGATCCGCGATGGGGGCCGTCCTTGCGGCCATCCGGATCGGCGAGGCGCCAGACTTGGGGCCCCTGGTGCGGGAGCGGGTGGGATGAGCCGGGCCTTCCTCGTCGTCATGGACTCCGTCGGCATCGGCGGTGCGCCGGATGCCGGATCGTTCTTCAACGGCGACGTGCCCGACACCGGAGCCAACACCGTGGGCCACATCGCTCAGGCGGTCAGGCTCAAGGTGCCGACCCTCGCCGCGATGGGCCTCGGCCCCGCCATCAAGCTCGCCTCCGGGCTGGATGCGCCCGGCCTCGGCGGCCCGGTCACGGGCGCATGGGGCGCCGCGACCGAGGTCTCGAAGGGCAAGGACACGCCCTCCGGCCATTGGGAGCTCGCCGGGGTCCTCGTCCCCTGGGACTGGACCTACTTCCCCGACGCCGAGCCCGCCTTCCCGCCCGACCTCGTAGCCGAGGTCTGCCGCCTTGCCGGGACGGAGGGCATCCTCGGCAACAGGCACGCCTCCGGCACCGCCATCATCGACGAACTGGGCGAGGAGCACCTGCGGACCGGCTGGCCGATCTGCTACACCTCCGTCGACTCGGTCTTCCAGATCGCCGCCCACGAGGAGAGGTTCGGCCTCGACCGCCTGATCGCGCTCTGCCGCGACCTCGCGCCGACGCTTCACGCGATGAGGGTCGGGCGGGTCATCGCGCGCCCCTTCCTCGGCGGCCCCGGGACCTTCAAGCGCACCCCGCATCGACGGGACTTCGCCATCGCGCCACCCGCGCCCACGCTCTGCGACTGGGTCCACGAGGCTGGGCTCAGGGTTCACGCGGTCGGAAAGATCGGCGACATCTTCTCCATGCGCGGCATCGACACGCTGTCCAAGGGACCTGACCGAGACCTGATGGGCCACCTTCATCGGCTCGCGGACGAGGCGGAGGACGGCTCGCTCACCTTCGCCAACTTCGTGGAGTTCGATACCGACTACGGCCACCGCCGCGACCCTGCCGGCTACGCCCGGCAACTCGAATGGTTCGACGCCGGGATCGCTGAACTCCTGCTCAAGCTGCGCGACGGCGACCTCCTCGTCATCACGGCGGATCACGGCAACGACCCGACCTGGACGGGCACGGACCACACGCGCGAGCGGGTGCCAGTGCTGATGCGTGGGGTCGGCGCGCGGGAACTGGGCCTCATCGGCTTCGTGGACGTGGGCGCCTCGGTCGCCGCGCATCTGGGCGTGCCGAGCCTGGGGCCTGGAAGGAGCGTGCTGTGAGCTGGCGGGACCTCCCCAAGGTCGAGCTGCACCTCCATCTCGAAGGCGCCGCGCCGCCCGCCTTCATCCGGGGCCTCGCGGCCGAGAAGGGCATCGACATCTCGGGCATCTTCGACGAGCGCGGCCGCTACCGGACCGGGACCTTCGAGCATTTCCTCAAGGTCTACGAAGCCGCCTGCACGGTGCTGACCTCGCCCGAGGATTACCGCCGGCTCACGCTTGCCGTGCTGGAGGAGAGCGCCGCGAACGGCGTCGTCTACTCCGAGACGTTCCTGTGCCCCGACTTCTGCGGCGGGGGCGACGTGGCCGCCTGGCGCGACCACCTCGCCGCCATCGAGGACGCCGCGCGCGAGGCCGAGGTCCGGGACGGCATCACCTTGCGCGGCATCGTGACCTGCATCCGTCATTTCGGGCCGGACCAGGCGAAGCGCGTGGCGCGCTGCGCGGCCGAGACGATGGGCGGCTTCGTGACCGGCTTCGGCATGGCGGGGGCCGAGACGGTGGGCAGGCCCAAGGACTACGCCTGGAGCTTCGACTGCGCGCGGGAGGCCGGGCTGCGCCTCACCTGCCATGCCGGGGAATGGGGAGGGCCCGACACGGTGACCGACACCCTGCGCGACCTTCGCCCCGAGCGGATCGGCCACGGCATCGCCGCCGCCAAGGACCCCGCGCTGATGGAGCGCCTGGCCGAGGACGACATCGTACTGGAGGTCTGCCCCGGTTCCAACGTCTACCTTGGTGCCGTGCCCTCCTGGGAAAAGCACCCCATCGAGACCCTGCGCGGGCGCGAGGTGAAGGTCACCGTCTCGACCGATGACCCGCCCTTCTTCGGCACGACCATGACCCGCGAATGGGAGATGCTGGAGAGGACCTTCCAGTGGAACGAGGACGACCTCGCGGCGCTGAACCGGGTGGCGCTTGACGCGGCGTTCTGCGACGACGCCACAAAGGACCGCATCCGCAAGAGACTGGAGGCCGCATGACCGACTCGCCCGACCTCGCCCCGAACACCCCCGTGCAGCCCGTCGCCGCACCGTCCGTGGCGCCCGCCGGCGTCACCGTGGTCGATCACCCGCTGGTGCAGCACAAGCTCACGCTGATGCGGGAGCACGACACTTCCACGGCCTCGTTCCGCCGCCTCCTGCGCGAGATCAGCCTGCTCCTCGCCTACGAGGTCACGCGGACGCTCCCGATGACCACCAAGCGGATCAGCACGCCTCTGACCGAGATGGACGCGCCCACCATCGAGGGGAAGAAGCTCGCGCTCATCTCGATCCTGCGGGCCGGCAATGGCTTGATGGACGGCATCCTCGACCTCATCCCGGCGGCGCGGGTGGGCTTCGTGGGACTCTACCGCGACCCGGAGACGCTTCAGCCGGTGCAGTACTACTTCAAGGTGCCGGGCCAACTTGAGGACCGCATCTCCATCGTGGTGGATCCGATGCTCGCGACAGGGAACTCCTCCGCAGCGGCGGTGGACCTGCTCAAGCAGGCGGGGGCCAGGGACATCCGCTTCCTCTGCCTCCTCGCCGCGCCCGAAGGCATCCGGCGGATGCAGGAGGCGCATCCCGACGTGCCCATCATCACGGCGGCCATCGACAGCCACCTGAACGACCACGGCTACATCGTCCCGGGCCTGGGCGACGCCGGCGACCGGATGTTCGGGACGAAGTAGATCATTAACAGACTGTTGCCGGAGCGGCGACTTCACGTCGCGGGGGTCCCGTGGCACGGTCCCCGGGCCAGCCCCGGGGAAGGGCGAACGATCGGTCGGTCGCCGCTGCGGGAGGGAGAGGGCCCGCCGCGGACCCCTTCTCCGGAGGCGGCGCCTCAGCCCCCCTCGCAGATGCCCTGGAGCGCCACCCATTCCGAGTCGGTGAGGAGGATGGGCGGCTCCTGGGCCGCATGGGCGTCGGCGGCCAGGAGGTCGGCCACGCCGGCCCCGGTCGGGTCGCGGTCGAGGGCATAGGGCTTCAGCGGCACCTGCGCCTGCGAGAAGGCGGGGCCCAGCCGGTCGGCGCCGAGGGCCGGCGCGGGCGCGGCCAGCAGGTCCTCGGCGTGGCGGGCCAGCGCGTCGGGATCGAGATCGCCGGTAGCCAGCAGCTTCAGCGTCGCCCAGAGTCCCACGTCGTCGAGCAGCCGGGCGAGCGGATCGTCGCCCGCCGCCACGCGGGCCGCGAGAAGCTGCCCCGCGACCACGGCAGGCTCGGCCGCGCGCTCCACCATCTCGCGTGACAGGATCGTGATGCCGCCCGGCAGCTCGATCGGCGAAGCGGGGCCGAGCGGCAGGACGACGGCCTGACCCCCGTTCCCCAGGGCGCGATCATGCAGCCGGGCCAGCGCCTCCGCGCCGAGGGGGTCGCGGCAGGCACCGCCGAGCGTCCGCTGGAGGTGGCCGAGGATCGTGGCGCCGATCTCGGTCCGCTTGGCATCCGGCACGACGGCGAGTGCCTCCCGCTGCAGCGCTCCGGGGAGCCAGAGGACCGCTCCGGCCAGCGCGGCCGCGACGACCAACCAACCCGCCACCCAGCGGATCTGGCGCGGCGCGGCGGCCTGCCCCTTGGCGACGGCGGCGCGGACCGTCTCGATGGCCGAGACCATGGTGTCGTCCTCGACCTCCAGCGTCTCGGAGCCGTCGATGTCGGGCGCATATAGAGCCGGCGCGGCGCCGGGGTTCAGGCGCGTGATCGCGGGGAGCGACCAATGGGTCAGCGGCAGGCCCGCCGAATCCGACAGCACCAGCGTCGCCTTGCCGAACGAGACCACGACCTCGCGGCCCGCGTCGCCTGGACCCGTGCGCCAGAGTCCCGTGGTTTCGAGCCGGGCGTATTGGGAAAGGGCGGTCATGATCCTCGGGAACGAACTGGCCGCACCATATCCCGGGCCGCCAGGGAAGTGGAAGGTGCGGCGGGGCCCCCTGGAAATGTCGCTTCCGGGCGGTTCCCATGCCACGGGCCCGGTTAGGGAGGCACGAAGGCAAGGAGGCGGGCATGGAGGCGGGGGCGGAGCGGCCGGCGCTGGCGGCGGTGCTGGTGGTGGGGACGATGGCGCTCTACGGGCTCATCGACAACTTCATGCGGCTCGTCACCGCGGAGGCGGGGCTCTGGCAGTTCCACTTCCTGCGCGCGGGGCTGGCGGTCGCGATCCTGGTCCCCATGGCCTGGGCCTTCGGCGCGACGCTCCGCCCACGACGGCCCTCGCGGGTGCTGGCGCGATCGCTGCTCAACTCGGGGGCCATGGTGATCTATTTCGGGGCCCTGGGCTTCATGCCCATCGCGCAGGTCGTGGCGGGGCTCTTCACCGCGCCGCTCTTCGTCGTGCTGTTCTCGGTGACGCTGTTCGGCGAGAGGGTGGGGCCCTGGCGGACCTTCGCGGTGATCCTGGGCTTCGCGGGCATCCTCCTCGCGCTCGGGCTGGACGCCGAGGACATGACCGGCTGGACGCTGCTGCCGGTGCTGGCGGGGGCGCTCTACGGGCTCGGGAACCTCGCGACGCGGAAGTGGTGCGCGGGCGAGGGGACGCTGGTGCTCCTCGGGGGCTTCTTCGTCATGATGTTCGCATGGGGGGCCCTGGGGTGCCTCGTGCTCTGGCTCAATCCCCTGCCGGTGGCGGAGGGGGCCGCGGGATGGGCCACGCGCGGCTGGGTGGCGCCCGGCGGCCTGTTCCTCGTGGTCATCGTGGTGCAGGGGGTGGGGTCGCTCGCGGGCGTGGGGATGCTCGTCCGTGCCTATCAGGTCGCCAACGCGACCCTCGTGGCCGTGTTCGAGAACGCGCTCCTCGTCTTCGCGACGATCTGGGCCGCGATCCTCTGGGGCGAGGTGCCGGGGCCGGTCGAGGCGCTGGGGTTGGTCCTCGTGACGGCGGCGGGGATGCTGATCGCGCTGCGCGAGCCCAGGGCGGCGCATCAGCGCGAGGAGGCGTGAGCCCCCTCGCGCCACTGGCAGGTCACGCGGCCTTCTTCGCTTCGCCGAGGCGGCCGTAGAAGCTGTCGCCCCGCTCGGCCATTTCGCGCAGGAGCTGGGGCGGAGCGAACCGCTCGCCATGCTCCCGCGCCAGCTCTTCGGCCCGCTCCACCGCGTAGGGCGCGCCCAGGATGTCGAGCCAGGAGAAGGGGCCGCCGGACCAGGGCGCGAAGCCCCAGCCGAGGATCGCGCCCACGTCGCCCTCGCGGATGTCGGTGAGGACGCCCTGTTCGAGAGCGCGGACGGCCTCGAGCGCCTGCACGAAGAGGAGCCGCTCCTGAACCTCCTGGAGGCTCGGCTGGGCCCCGGCGCGCGGGAACCGGTTCGCGAGGCCCTCCCAGAGGCCGGTCCGCTCGCCCTTCTCGTCGTAGGCGTAGAAGCCCGCCTTGGCCTTGCGGCCGAGGCGGCCCTCGTCGGCCATGGGGAAGAGGACCTGATCGACGGCCTCGTCCTTGTAGGCGTCGCCGAGCGCGGCCCTGGTCGCCTTGGCGATCTTCACGCCGAGGTCGAGCGAGGTCTCGTCGATCAGTTGCAGCGGCCCGATCGGCATCCCGGCCATCTGGGCCGCGTGCTCGATGAGGGCGGGGGAGACGCCCTCGGCCACCATGCGGATGCCCTCGTTCAGGTAGGGGATGATGCAGCGGTTCGCGTAGAAGAAGCGCGCGTCGTGCACGACGATGGGCGTCTTGCCGATCTGGCGTGCGAAGTCGAGCGCCTTGGCGACGGCGCGGTCGCCGGTCTCCCGCCCCCGGATGATCTCCACGAGCTGCATCTTGTCCACGGGGGAGAAGAAGTGGATGCCGATGAACTGGTCGGGCTTGTCCGATGCCTTGGCGAGCTCGCTGATCGGGAGCGTCGAAGTGTTGGTCGCGAAGACGCAGTCCTGCGGGATGTGCGCCAGCACCTTGCGCGTGACTTCGGCCTTGACGCGAGGGTCCTCGAAGACGGCCTCGACGATCAGGTCGCAGGAGGAGAGCGCGCCGTGGTCCGTCGTGGGCTCGATGCGGTCGAGGACCTCGGCCCTGCGCGCCTCGGTGATCCTGCGGCGCGAGAGGTCCTTGTCGAGGAGCTTCTCGGAGGCGGCCTTGCCGCGGTCGGCGGCCTCCTGCGTCGAGTCGATCAGGATGACCTCGATTCCCGCCTGCGCCGCGACATGGGCGATCCCCGCGCCCATCATGCCGGCGCCGAGGACCCCCAGACGCCGGACCTTCTGGTCGGGGATGTCGGCGGGACGGCGCGCGCCCTTCTGGAGCGCCTGCATGTTGATGAACAGCGACCGGATCATCGCCGAGGAGGAGGGGTTCATCAGCACGTTGGTGAACCACCGCGCCTCGATCTTGAGCGCATTATCGAAGTTGACCAGCGCCCCCTCGTAGATGGCCGACAGCATCGCCTTCGCGGCGGGGTAGGCGCCGAGCGTCTTGCCATTCACCATGGCCGAGGCGCCGGCGAAGGTCTGGAACCCTGCCGGATGGTAGGGCGTGCCGCCCGGCATCCTGTAGTCCTTGCGGTCCCAGGGCTTCGCCAGCTCCCCGCCCACATTGGCCAGGACCCAGGCTCGGGCGCGGTCCATCAGCTCCTCGGCCGGCACGACCTCGTCCACGAGGCCCGCCGCCTTGGCCGCCTGCGGGTCGAGCGTCTTCCCTTCGAGGAGGGTGGGCGCGGCGGCCAGCACCCCCATCTTGCGCACGACCCGAGTCGTGCCGCCCGCGCCCGGGAAGATGCCGACCTTGATCTCCGGCAGGCCGATCTTGGCCTTGGGATTGTCCGCCGCGAAGATGCGGTGGCAGGCGAGCGGAATCTCGTAGCCGATGCCGAGCGCGGTACCGGGAAGCGCTGCCGCCACGGGCTTGCCGCCCTTCAGCGTCTTGGGGTCCATGCCCGCGCGCTCGATCCGGCGGAGCGCCTTGTGCATGGACATGATGCCCTCGAAAAGGCCGCGCGCCGGCTCGTCTCCGGCGTTGTCCTTCATCGCCGCGATGACGTTGAGGTCCATGCCGGCGGCGAAGTCCTTCTTCCCGGACGTGACCACGATCCCCTTCACCTCGGGGGTCGGCCAGCGCCTGCTCCATGCAGGCATCGAGCTCCTTCAGCGACTCGAGGTTCAGGACGTTCATGGAGCGGCCGGGCATGTCCCAGGTCACGACGGCCACGCCATCGGGGTCCTTGCGCAGGGTGAAGTCGGTCATGGGACGAGGCTCCTGTGGCGGAAATGCGGGCAGGGCGCCGCAAGGGACGCCCCGAGGTCCGGCGAATCGTAGCGGATCAAGCGATCCGGGCCGCGGACTGGTCGGAGGGAAGCTGGACGAGGTCCATCATCTCGATGCGAAGACAGCCATCCGGCGCGACCGCCATGAAGTAGACGGTCCCATGGTTGGCCTCCTCGACATGGCCGCCGAAGTGGTAGAGCCAGCGGAGCCAGACCCGGAACCGGCTCCTGCTTGGCATCTCGATGGCAGAGATGCGGGGCGTCATGGCCGTCATGCCGGACGCCAGCGCGGCCGCTCGGCGGTCGGCCAGGTAGTCCCGGAACAACCCAGGGTCGTGCATCACGACGAGTTGGCCGTCCATCTCTATGGGACAGGGAAAGGACCAGACGCTGGCCATCTCCTCCAGGCGTCCATCGACGAAACGCTCGCCCATCTCGGCGAAGAAAGCCGTGACCCCGAGGGGTCGTCGGTCCGCATCCTCCATCAGGCCCCCTTGGCGCCGCCGCCTTGGCGCCATGCCGGATCATGTCACGATCCTGACGCGACAATGCAGCAAGATTATGGCAGAGGCCAGGGTGGCCACGGCGTCAGATCCTTTCGATAATGGTCGCGGCGCCCATGCCCGAGGCGACGCAGAGCGTTGCGAGTCCGACGCCCTTGCCCTGCCGCTCGAGCTCGTCGAGGAGCGTGCCGATGATGATGGCCCCGGTGGCGCCCAGCGGGTGCCCCATGGCGATGGCGCCACCGTTCACGTTCACGGTCTCCTCGTCGAGGTCGAAGGACCGAATGTAGCTGAGCGCAACGGAGGCGAAGGCCTCGTTGATCTCGAAGAGGTCGATGTCGCCGATCCCCATCCCCGATTCGCGCAGGATCTTCTCGGTCGCGGGCATCGGGCCGGTCAGCATGATCGTGGGGTCCGAGCCGACCTTGGCCGTGGCCCTGATGCGGGCACGAGGCTTGAGCCCATGCCTCTCGCCGAACTCCTTGGTGCCCAACAGGATGCCCGCCGAGCCATCCACGATGCCCGAGGAGTTGCCGGCGTGGTGGATGTGCTCGATGCGCTCGAACTCCGGGTAGCGGAGCAGCGCCACCTTGTCGAAGCCGGGCATGACCTCGCCCATGGCGCGGAACGAGGGCTCCAGCGCCCCCAAGGCCTGCATGTCCGTCTGGGGGCGCATGTATTCGTCATGCCCGAGGATGGTCAGGCCGTTCTGGTCCCTGACCGGCACGACGGCGCTGGCGAAGCGCCCCTCGTCCCAGGCCTTCTTCGCGCGCTTCTGGCTCTGCACCGCGAAGGCGTCGGCCTCGTCCCGGGTGATGCCGAACTTGGTGGCCAGCAGGTCCGCGCCGATTCCCTGCGGCACGAAGTAGGTCTCCATGGCGAGGCTCGGGTCCACCGCGATGGCGCCCCCGTCCGAGCCCATGGGCACCCGCCCCATCATCTCCACGCCGCCCGCGATGTAGGCCTCGCCCGCGCCGCCCCGGAGCTGGTTGGCCGCAAGGTTCACCGCCTCCATCCCGGAGGCGCAAAAGCGATTGATCGACAGGCCCGGCACGCTCTGGTCGAGGGAGGAGGCCAGCACCGCCGACCGCGCGAGGCAGCCGCCTTGCTCGCCCACCTGGGCCACGTTGCCCCAGATCACGTCCTCGATGGCATCGGCGGGGAGATCGTTCCTCTCGCGCAGGGCGTCGAGCACCCCGGCCGAGAGCCGCAGCGCTGTGACCTCGTGGAGCGAGCCGTCGGGCTTGCCCTTGCCGCGCGGGGTGCGGATCGCGTCGTAGATATAGGCGTCGGGCATGGCTCTCTCCGTCAGCTCGCCTTGAGCGTGGGGCTCCGCCCCTCCCGCCTCGGCATCATGTCATAAGGGTGCTTCCAGCCCGGCAGGGCGGCGATCCGGTCGAGCCAGGCGTCGATGGCCGGCCACTCCGCTCGATCGAAGCCGAAGGGCTCGGGGTAGTAGAGGTAGCCGCAGCAGGCGAGGTCGCCGATGGTCGGCCCCTCGCCGGTGAGCCAGGGGGTCCGTTGGAGCTGGCTCTCGAGGACATGGAAAGCGCCGCGCAGGCGGGCCGTCAGCCACTCGACGACCTCAGGGACCTGCTTGTCCCTGGGCAGGAAGTTCATGTGGAACCGCAGCGCCCCGGCCTGGCCCGAGACCTTGTGATTGTCGAACAGCACCCAGCGCAGCGCCTCGTCGCGGTCTCCGAGGAACTTGCCCGACCGCTCGGCCGCCCAGAGCTGGATGACGCCGGACTGGGTCATCACCCGGTCGCCATCGACCAGCACCGGCGCCTCGCCCATCACGTTGACCTCCCGGAACTCCGGGCTGCGCGAGGCGCCGTGGAAGAAGTCCACCCAGACCGGCTCCCAGTCGAGGCCGCAGAGGGTGAGCGTCAGCGCCGCCTTGTAGGAGTTGCCGGACTCGCCGAAGCACTGGAGCTGGACGGTCATGCCCGGGCCACCGAGCCCGCCCGGTCGCCGTGTTGGATGCCTCTGCGTCCCATCCGCCGTTTCTCCCCCAAAGCAGTCGGCTCGACCTTAGAACGCCGTGACCTCCAAGGCCATCACGGGCGCGGACCCGCTCTGGATGCGCGACAGGTGCATCGCCGTCGCGGGAAGCTGGCGCGCGGCGTAGTAGCGGGCCGTGGCGAGCTTCGTCTCGTAGAAGGCGCGGTCCCCGGTCCCAGCGCCAAGGGCCTCCTTGGCCGCTACCGCCATCCGCGCCCACATGAAGCCCAGGCAGACGTGCCCCATGAGGTGCATGAAGTCCGTGGCCCCGGCGAGCGCGTCGCGTGGGTTCTTGCCCGCCGTCCCCATGAAGTACATCGCGGCGGCCTGCAGGTCCTTGGACGCGGCCTTGAGCGGGTCGAGCACGCTGGCCTTCAGCTCCTCGTCCCCTTCATGCGCCTTGAGGAAGGCCTTGATCCGCTCGAAGAACCCCATCAGCGGCTTGCCTCCGTCGGCCGCAAGCTTGCGCCCCACGAGGTCGAGCGCCTGGATGCCGTTCGCCCCCTCGTAGATCATGGCGATGCGGGCGTCGCGGACGAACTGCGACACGCCCGTCTCCTCCACGTAGCCGTGCCCGCCGAAGACCTGCTGGGCGGCCACCGCCATCTCGAAGCCCTTGTCGGTCTGGAACCCCTTGATGACCGGGATGAGAAGCGAGATCAGCGCCTCGGCCTCGGCGTCGCCCATCCGGTGCGAGCGGTCGATCAGCGTGGCGCCCCACCAGGTCAGCGCGCGGGCCCCCTCGACGAAGCTCTTCTGGTCCATCAGCGTCCGGCGGATGTCGGGATGGACGATGATCGGATCGGCATCGGCCCCGTTCGCCTGTCCCGCGATGTCCCGCCCCTGGCGGCGGTCCCGCGCATAGGCGAGCGCGTTCTGGAAGGCGATCTCGGCCTGCGCGTAGCCCTGAAGGCCCACGCCGAGCCGCGCCTCGTTCATCATCGTGAACATGGCGCGCATCCCCTTGTGCTCCTCGCCCAGGAGGTAGCCGGTCGCCCCTTCGTAGTTCATCACGCAGGTGGCGTTCCCGTGGATGCCCATCTTGTGCTCGACCTTGCCGCAGGAGACGCCGTTGCGGGGGCCGAGCGAGCCGTCCTCGTTCACGAGGTACTTCGGCACGATGAAGAGGGAGACGCCCTTGATGCCCTCGGGCCCGCCGGGAATCTTGGCGAGGACGAGGTGGACGATGTTCTCGGACAGGTCGTGCTCGCCCGAGGAGATGAAGATCTTGGTGCCGGTGACGGCGTAGGTGCCGTCGCCGTTTGGAACCGCCCGCGTCCGCATGAGCCCGAGGTCCGTGCCGGCGTGCGGCTCGGTCAGGTTCATGGTCCCGGTCCACTCGCAGGTGGTCATCCGGGGCAGGTAGATGGCCTTCTGGGCCTCGGTCCCATGGGCATGGATGGCGTTCCAAGCCCCGTGGGTGAGGATCCAGTACATGTTCATGGCCATGTTGGTGGACACGAACGCCTCCTGCGAGGCGGTGTGCATGACGTGGGGGAGGCCCTGGCCCCCGAACGCGGGGTCGAGATCCACGCAGGTCCAGCCACCCTCGCGGATGGCGTCGAAGGCCGCCTTGAAGCCCGCTGGCGTGCGGACGACGCCGTTCTCGAGAGTGCAGCCCTCGCGGTCGCCGACCTCGTTGAGGGGGAGGAGGATGCCGGAGGCGACGCGGCCCGCTTCTTCGAGGATCGCGGCCGTGGTGTCCCGGTCGAGCTCCGCGTAGCCTGGGACGTCGTCCTCGCTCACCCGCAGCACGTCGTGAAGGACGAACTGCATGTCCCGGAGCGGGCTCTGGTAGCTCTGCATTCCCCTCTGGTCCCCCCTGTCGTGGTCGTCACGCGGCCGTGGCGCGGCCCTCCCGCTCGAGCTCGGCCCGGCCCCAGGCGAGCTGGTCCCTGAGCTCGACGATGGTGGCGTCGAGCGCGGCCCGCCGCTCCTCCATCTCGCGCAGATGATGCTCAGCGACCTCGCAGGCCTTGGCGAGCTGCTGGCGCCGGCCCTTGCCGCCCTCGTAGAGGTCGAGGAGCTGGCGAATCTCCTCGAGGGAGAATCCGAAGCGCTTGCCCCGCAGGATGAGCGTCAGGCGCGCGCGGTCGGCCTTGGTATAAAGGCGCTTCGTCCCCTCGCGGATGGGGAACAGCAGCTCCTTGGCTTCGTAGAAGCGGAGCGCCCGTGCTGTCACGTCGTACTGCTCGCACATCTCGCGGATGGTCATCAACTGATCGGTCATAACTGGGTTGGCCCTCTTGTTCTTGGCTCCGCCGTGGCTGGCGGGACATGGGCCGACTCATCCCATCCTACAAGCCCGAGGTGTGTTGACGTTAACGTAACGCGGCGTCACGTCGCAGTGTGCCGTGGGGTCAGACGAGGAGCGATTGTGCCGTCTCCTCACGGAGTTGGCGCAGCTCGTCCATGTTGGCTTCGATTTGCCGTTTCTCCTCGGCCATCTCGCCCAGCCGGCGGTCGGCCATGTCGAGGAAGGTGCGCATCTGCACCTCGGTCCCCTGGTGGTCGTAGATGAGGAGCCATTGCCGGATCTCCTCGAGGGAGAAGCCGTATTTCCGCCCCCTCAGGATCAGCGTCATCCGCGCGATCTCGCGTGGGCCGTAGAAGCGGGCGCGACCTTCCTTCTCGGGGAAGAGAAGCTCGATGTATTCGTAATAGCGAAGGGTGCGCGGCGTGACGTCGAACCGCGCGCACATCTCCTTGAAGGAAAGCCGGATCTCGGGAATCGTCTCTGGCATGGCCCCTCGCTGCGCGGCGAGCCTACCTTCGCGTCAGCGGAGCGGCAACCGCGCGACGCAAGGTTCGCCTTGCGGTCCCGGCGCAGGCTGGCAGGATCGCCTCATGACCGAGGACACCTCCGCCGCACCCATCGAGCACCGCGCCCGCCGCTTCGTGGCGGCGCTTCCGTTCGCACAGGCGCTTGGGCTCACGCTCGTGTCCTGCGGCGAAGGGCGGGCCGAGATGGAGATGCCTTGGGACGACCGCCTCGTGGGGGACCCCGCGACGGGGGTGATCCACGGCGGGGCGGTCTCCGCGCTGCTCGATACCTGCGCCAGCCTCGCGGTCATCGCGCATCCCTCGGGACCGGGTGGAACTGCGACCCTCGACTTGCGGATCGACTACATGAGGCCCGCGCGGCCCGGGCAGGCCATCCGCGCGCGGGCGGAGTGCTACCATGTCACCCGGACGGTGGCTTTCGTGCGCGCCACCGCGACGGATGGGGAGGAGCGGCCGCTCGCCACCGCGACCGGCGCCTGGACCGTCGAGGGCAGCCGCCCATGAGGGCCCCGCCCGAACCCGTGCAGGTCGTCAAGGGCCGGCGCGATGCCGCGCTGGAGCGGCTGGTGGGCGGCGTGCCCTTCATCGCGTTCCTCGGCATCCGCTTCGACCGGCGCGGAGACGAACTCACCGCCGTCCTTCCTTACCGCGAGGAGCTGGTCGGCAACCCCCTTCTGCCCGCGCTCCACGGTGGCGCCACGGCGGGGTTCCTAGAGACGGCCGCCATCGTCGAGCTCTCCTGGACCGCGATGTGGGAGGACCTGGAGGCCGGGCGGATCGCGCCCGACTCGCCGCTGCGGCTGCCCAAGACCATCGACCTGACGGTGGACTACCTCCGTTCGGGCCTCCCCCGCGACGCCTACGCCCGCGCTCGGGTGAACCGGTCGGGGCGGCGCTACGCGAGCGTCCACGTGGAGGCCTGGCAGGACAACCGGGCGCGGCTCTTCGCCCAGGCCACGGGGCATTTCCTGATGCCGGACGCGGGGTGACGGTCCAGGCGATCACCCACCGGCGGGTCCTGAGGATCGCGCTGCCCATCGTGCTGTCCAACGCGACGGTGCCGCTGCTCGGCGCCGTGGACACGGCGGTGGTGGGCCAGCTCGGCCTTGCCGCGCCCATCGGCGCGGTCGGCATCGGCGCCGTAGTCCTCAGCTCGATCTACTGGGTCTTCGGCTTCCTCAGGATGGGGACGACCGGCCTCACCGCGCAGGCGCAAGGCGCCGGGGATCGGGCCGAGGTGGCCGCGCTGCTCGCCCGGGCGCTGCTGATCGGGATCGGGGGAGGGCTGCTCCTGGTCCTCGTCCAGGGAGCGCTCTTCGCGCTGGCCTTCCGCGTCTCGCCGGCTTCCGACGAGGTGGAGGCGCTCGCCCGGCAGTACATGGCCATCCGCATCTGGTCCGCCCCCGCCGCCATCGCCGTCTACGGCATCAACGGCTGGCTCATCGGGCAGGAAAGGACGCGCTCGGTCCTCGTCCTCCAGCTCTGCACCAACCTCCTCAACATCCTGCTCGCCATCGGCTTCGTCCTGGGCCTCGGCTGGGGCGTGCCCGGCGTCGCGACGGCCACCGCGCTGGCCGAGGCCTCGGGCCTCCTCCTCGGCCTCTGGCTCTGCCGCGACGCCTTCCGGGGCACCGCCTGGAAGGACGCCGCGCGCGTCCTCGACCCCAACCGCCTCGGCAACATGGCCCGGGTCAACGCCGACATCCTGATCCGGACGGTGCTCCTCCTCTCCATCTTCGTGAGCTTCCAGTTCTGGGGCGCCGGGATGGGCGACGTGACCCTCGCCGCGAACCAGGTCCTGATGCAGTTCGTCAACATAGCGGCCTTCGCGCTCGACGGCTTCGCCTTCGCGACCGAGGCGCTGGTCGGCCAGGCCTTCGGCGCCGGCCGGATCGGAGAGCTGCGGCAGGGCATCCGCGTCGCCACGATCTGGGGTCTCGGCATGGGCCTGCTGCTCGGCCTCGCCTACCTTGCCGCCGGCCCCGCCATCGTCGCCCTGATGACCACCTCGCCCGAGGTGCGGGACGAGGCCGCCCGCTTTCTCCCCTGGATCGTGGCCGTCCCGCTCGTCGGCCTCCCGTCCTGGATGCTCGACGGTATCTTCGTGGGCGCCACCCGCTCGCGGGACATGAGGAACATGACCGTGGTCGCCGTGGCGCTCTACTTCGCCACCGCCTGGCCGCTCACGGCCGCCTTCGGCAATCACGGCCTATGGGCGGCCCTCACCCTGAGCTGGATGCTTCGCGCCGTGACGCTCGCCTGGCGCTATCCGGCGCTCGAACGGGCGGCCCTCGCCTGAGGCCTCAGAGCCAGCGGCCGCGGCCCGTCCCGACGGCCTGGGCGACGTTCGCGTACCCGTTTCGCTCCAGCAGCGAATCGAGCCCACGCGCGATGTCCCCTGCGAGCGACAGGCCCCCATAGGCCAGCGCGGTGTAGAGCTGCACCGCGCTCGCCCCCGCCCGGATCTTCTCGAACGCCTCCTCGGACGAGGACACGCCACCCACGCCGATCAGCGGCAAGGGCGTGAGCGTGGAGAGCTTGGCCAGGACCCGGGTGGACCTCTCGAACAGCGGCGCGCCGGACAAGCCACCCTTCTCGCCCGCATGGGGGCTGCGCAGCCCCTCCCGCGACAGCGTCGTGTTGGTGGCGACGATCCCGTCCAGACCGGCCTCGGTCGCCACCTCGGCGATGTCGGCGAGCTCGGCCTCGCTCAGGTCCGGCGCGATCTTGAGGAGGATCGGGATCGGCCGGGGCAGGGCGCCTCGGGCCTCCATGACCCGGGCCAGGAGCGCCGAGAGAGCCGCCCGGCCCTGCAGGTCGCGCAACCGCTCCGTGTTGGGCGAGGAGACGTTCACCGTGGCGAAGTCCGCGAGCGGCCCCAGCCGGGCCAGGACGCGGGCGAAGTCGCCGGCGCGGTCCTCGCTGTCCTTGTTGGCGCCAAGGTTCACGCCCAGAACCAGCGACGTCGGCCTCCGGGCCAGTCGCGCGGCGACCGCCTCCATCCCTTCGTTGTTGAAGCCGAAGCGGTTGATGACCGCCCGATCCTCCGGCAGGCGGAAGAGGCGGGGACGGGGGTTCCCTTCCTGCGGGCGCGGCGTGACGGCGCCGATCTCGGCAAAGCCCAGCGGGCAGCGCGCTAGGCCGTCCAGCGCCACCGCGTTCTTGTCGAACCCCGCCGCGACGCCGATCGGGTTGGGAAGCTCAAGCCCAGCGAGGCTCGTCCTCAGGCGCGGCGACGTGACGGGGCCACCGGTCGGTCCCATGCCCAGCCCCAGCGCCCTGAGCGCGAGGCCATGGGCCGCCTCCGGGTCCATGCGGCGCAGCACGCCCAGACCCGCCTGCTCGAACGCGCGCCTCACAGCGTCGGAAAGACGTGAAGGCCGCCCTCGAGGGGCAGGTCCTGGTAGAAGATCACGTCCTCCATCTGGAGCTCGCGGTAGAGGTGCGGGAACAGCGCCCCGCCCCGCGACGGCTCCCACTTCAGCGCCGGGTCGAGGCGCGTCTTGTCCAGCGTCAGCAGGACCAGCCCCTCCTCGCCCGCGAAGTGCTTCGCCGCGGTCTCCTCCACCTGCTCGGCCGTGGAGAGGTGGACGTAGCCGTCCGCGAGGTCCACGGGAGAGCCCGCGAAGCGGCCCTTTTGCGGCGAAGGCCTCCCATTCGGGGGCGCGCAGGATCTTGTAGTAGGCCATGCGGGGTGTGATGCGCCGGCCGGGCAGGCCGGTCAAGCGCGGCGGGATCGCTTCATCGTTCGTTAACCTTTCTCGTGTAAGGTCATCTTTGACAGCCCCGTCATCCGCTCCAGATTCCCGCTCAAAACAACAGGGAGACTTCCATGACCGTTCGCCTCCTCCTGTCCTCGACGGGAATCGCGCTCTGCGCCTCGACGGCCTTCGCCGACTTCGACCTGACGATCCTGCACACCAACGACTTCCATGACCGGTGGGAGCCGATCAACGCCTTCGACTCCACCTGCTCGGAGGAGGAGGCCGCCGCCAACGAATGCTTCGGCGGCATCGCCCGACTCGTCACCGCCGTGAACGAGGCGCGCGAGAGGGATGGGAACGCCATCTTCCTGAGCGCTGGGGACCACTTCCAGGGCTCGCTCTTCTACACGCAATACAAGGGGCCACGGCGGCCGAGTTCATGCCGAAGGCCGGCTACGACGCCACGACGCTCGGCAACCACGAGTTCGACGACGGCCCCACCGCGCTGGCCCCCTTCCTCGATGCGCTGAGCGCCGCCGGCATCCCGGTCGTCTCGGCGAACGTGGATGCGAGCCAGGAGCCGCTCCTGGCCGGCAAGTTCGCCAAGTCCGCCGTGGTCGAGGTCGGGGGCGAGAAGATCGGGATCGTCGGCCTGACGACGACCGAGACGCCCGAGATCGCCTCGCCCGGGCCGAACGTGAACTTCGTCCCCTACGACGCCGCACAGCAGGAGATCGACGACCTGACCGGGCAGGGGGTGAACAAGATCATCCTCGTGAGCCATGTGGGCTACGTCGAGGACCAGCGCCTCGCGCAGGAGCTGACGGGCGTGGACGTGATCGTGGGCGGGCACTCGCACACGCTCCTCAGCAACACCGAGGAAGGGGCCGCCGGGCCCTATCCGACCATGGTCAACAACGTGCCCATCGTGACGGCGCGGAGCTACGGCAAGTATCTCGGCGAGCTCCACGTCACCTTCGACGACGACGGCAACGTGACCTCGGCCTCGGGCGACCCGATCCTCCTCGACGCCTCGGTCGCCGAGGACCCGGACGTTAAGGCGCGGGTCGCGGAGCTGGCCTCGCCGCTCAACGAACTGCGGAACGAGGTCGTCGCAGAGACGTCGGACGACGTCGACGGCCAGCGCGAGACCTGCCGCGCCGTCGAATGCGAGATGGGGAACCTCGTGGCCGAGGCGATGCTCGACCGCGTCAAGGACCAGGGCATCACCATCGCCATCGCGAACGGCGGCGGCCTTCGCGCCTCCATCGACGCCGGGCCGGTCACGATGGGCGAGGTGCTGACGGTCCTGCCGTTCCAGAACACGCTTTCGACCTTCCAGACCGACGGCCAGACCGTCATCGACGCGCTGGAGAACGGCGCGAGCCAGATCGAGGAGCAGGCGGGCCGCTTCGCCCAGGTCGCGGGGCTCAAGTACACCATCGACCTCTCCAAGCCCGCCGGCAGCCGCGTGTCCGACGTGCAGGTGCTGGTCGGCGGCGACGCCTGGGCGCCCATCGACCCGGCAGCAACTTATGGCCTCGTCACGAACAACTACGTCCGCACCGGCGGCGACGGCTACGAGATGTTCATCGATGCGGAGAACGCCTACGACTTCGGCCCCGACCTGGCCGACGTGACGGCGGAATACCTCGCCGCACATCAGCCCTACGAGCCCTTCGTGGATGGACGGATCACAGTGGTAGGCACGTTGCCTCCGACGCCGGCCGAAGAGGCCGCTCCTGCCGAGGGCGGAGACGCGGCCTCCACCGGGGACGCGGCGCCTGCCGAGGGAACCACGACCGAGGCAGCTCCGGCGGAGGACGACGCTACGACCGGCGATGCCGATGCCTCGGGCGAGGCCGCGCCCGCCGAGGCGGAACCGGTGCAGTAGGAACAGGCCCCTTGCCGGTGGCGCCTTCGGGCGCCACCTTTGCCCCATGTGCGGACGCATGGCCATCACGCTGCCCCATGACGCCATGGCGCAGCTCTTTCTCGCGCAGCCGGCCAACGACCTGCCGGAGGTGCCGAACTACAACGTCTGCCCGACGCAGCGGATCGCCGTCTGCACGTCGGAGGAGGGGCGCCGCCTCTACCGCCCGATGCGCTGGGGCCTGATCCCGCCCTGGTACAAGGCCCCCAACGACGGGCCGCTGCTCATCAACGCGCGGAGCGAAACGGTGGCCGAGAAGCCCGCCTTCCGCACCGCCATCCGCGAGAGGCGGTGCCTCGTGCCCGCATCGGGCTTCTACGAATGGGACCGGAGCGACCCGAAGAAGCCTCTTCCCTGGTATGTGACCCGCGCGGACCGGGCGCCCATGGTCTTCGCCGCGCTCTGGCAGGATTGGGGACACGGCGAGGAGCGGGTGAGCACATGTGCCATCCTGACCTGTCCGGCCAACGCGCAGATGTCCCAGGTCCACGACCGCCTCCCGGTGATCCTGGAGCCCGAGGACTGGGCGCTCTGGCTCGGCGAGGAGGGCAAGGGGGCGGCGCGGCTCATGGAGCCGGTGCCGGACGGGGAGCTGACGATGGTGCGAGTCGGCACCGAGATCAACTCGAGCAAGGCCAAGGGCGACGGGCTGATCGTCCCGGTTCCGCTCAACCCGGCCTGATGGGGTTGCGCCGCGCCCGCCCATCAGCCTATATCGGCGGGCGCGCGGCTATGGTGTAGTGGTAGCGCCTCAGCCTTCCAAGCTGATGGGGTGGGTTCGATTCCCACTAGCCGCTCCAGTCCTACGACGGTGACGCCAAGCCATAGCGGATCCGACGCGCTGCAGTCCCTTTGGTCGTCTAGGCGCTGGGCCGACGTGTTCTGCAGCGGCCAAGTCATTCTGACACGTTCCAGAGGCCGGAAAGCCAAGCCATGCCACGGAGCAGGGGCGCCCGCATGAGGGGGCAGCTTCCGAGGCGGCGTCGCGTAGCAGCCTGTCGGCCTCCCGCTGCCGACGAGTCTTCAAGGTTGCCTCACGATCGGCCTGAGTTCCCATCGACCAGACCCCCCGTCGGGCGTCGATGGAAAGGAGCCGGGGGCGGGAATACCGGCATGGCGAGCCGGGCGCTCACGCCGCATAACCGATGGGCACCAAGCGGCGACACGCTCGCGGCGTTGCCGTGCACATGGTCCGACCAAGGGAAGAGAGTGTCATGTTGAAAAGCGGCTCAAAGTCCGGGTCCAAGGGGACCTCGAAGAATCACGGCGCCTCCTCGTCCCGCGTCGGGTCCGGGTCGGGAGCCGGCTGGACGCGAGGCGGGAACGGAGGGCACTCCTGGGCGGGATCGGGGCGGTCCGATGGCCGCAGCGGCTCGTGGTTCTCGGTCGGGGAGCCGCAAGGGTTCGGAGGTGAGCCGACCTCATACGACGCGCCCCTGGAGGCTTGGCAGGAAACGACAGGTCCCGGCCTGGGCGAGGGGCTGGGTCGGGCACTGGGCGAAGGGCTCGCCAACGGCTTGGGCAACGAGATCGGCGAGCGGTTCAGCGGAGGCGGTGGCTCGGTCGCCTTCTGGCGCGGCGTGGCGGCCTGTGCGCTCCTCGTGACAGCGATCGTGCTGGTCCTCCTCTTGGCTTCCTGAGACGGCCTGGGTCTTGCAGGGCGTTCAAGGCCTGTTGGATCTCAGGCAGAAGAGTTGGCCGCACAAACGGGTGATGTCCTTGGCCCGAGAGCTCGGCGCCGTGCGCTCTTGCCAGAGCGCACTTTCCCCTGCGCCGCGACCCGGGCGAGCGTGGCGGCTGAGCCAATCGGGCCTCGTCACTCTCCCCGAGCTGCCAGGTGAGGCCGGCTCCACTCCGTCCGGCCACACGCACTGCCCCGCGAGTCCGAGTGGCCCCCGGATCGAAGGCGCGCCCTGCGCACGGAGCACGCCTCGAACCGAACGCCGTCCCATCGGGCCCTGCTCGGCCCGTTCCTCCGAGATCAGAGGATGAAGTCGTCCTGGATCAGGTGGAAGCCGCCGACGGGCTTCACAAGGACCTCCAACTCGGCCGTGGAGTCGGCGTCGAGGTTCACGCGCACGTCCGTGTAGCCACTCGAAAGCTCCACGATCCGCACCTGGTTGGCGGCGGTGAACCCCAGGGTCCCTCGCCAAGAGAGCACCCCCCAGGCGAGGTCGCTCAGGTCGATCACGTCGCCGATCTGGAAGTCCTCGATTCGATCCTCGGTGGCGTAGTCGTTGGCCGGTGCCTCGCCGGGGAGGAAGTGGAAGGTGTCCACGCCTGCGCCACCATACATCACGTCGAGCCCGTCACCGCCGCGCAGGACGTCGTTGCCGTCGCCTCCATACAGGGTGTCGCCTCCGCTCTCGCCCCAAAGGATGTCGTTGCCCGACCCGCCGGAGAGCACATCGTTGCCCGAGCCACCCTGAAGGCTGTCCCGGTCGGAGCCGCCGTCGAGCCGATCCGAGTCGGCACCACCGCGCAGGACATCGTCGCCCGCATCCCCATCTAGCCGGTCCTGGCCGGCCGCGCCGGAGAGCTCGTCCGATCCGATCCCGCCATAGACCGTGTCGGCCCCGTCTCCGCCAAGGCCGATGTCGTTCCCGCCGTTGAGCCAGACAGAGTCGTTGCCGCCCAGTGCCCGCACGGTCTGAGAATTGTCCGAGTAGCTCTTGGAATCGCTCAGATTCGTCAGGGTATAGTTGTAGGTCGGCAGGGTCGGGGTGGAGACCGCAAAGCTGTAGGCGCCCGTGGGGCCGGGCGTTCCCTCGAACCGGAACGAACCGTCCACGTAGTCGTTGGCCGCGTGGTGCACCGCGACGAAGTAGGTGCCGGTCCGACTGGCCGTGAGGCTCAGGAACGGGTCGATGCTGGTGCCGTAGTTGTCGCTGCCTCCTACGCGCAGGCCCGTCTGGTCGATGATGTCGAGCTCGAGATCGATGACGCCGCTGTCGATGTCGAACTTGTAGGTCCCACCGGCGACGAGGGTCATGGCGAAGACATCCACGCCGCCCGAAGTCGCGATCGACTGGCTGGGCGCGACGCCCGAGAAGTAGGTCGGGTAGTCCAGCCCGGGATAGGACCCGGTGGTGAGGTCGGCGCGGTCGAGGTAGCCCGCGGAAGTGAGGGTGCTGGCGTCGAAGCTGAAGGTGAGCGGCATGATGGTCCCTGTGGCCGGTGGTGTGAGCCCCAGCTAGGTAGGGTCGCCGCGAGATGGAAAAGCGTGGGCCTGCAGGGCGTAAGCGGGCCGTCGCTATCGGATAACGGGACCCAGGGCGACGGTTGGCGACGGCGTCGTTGCGTTCAGCGTCGCTCGTTCGGGTTGAGGCGGATGAGTTCCGCGTTCAGCGCAGCGGCGAGCGTGACCCAGCCGAGGTAAGGAAGAAGCGCGACCCCCGCGAGCGTCGAGACGCGCCAATGCGCGATCATCGCTCCGAGAACGGCGATCCAGAGGAGGACGATGACCCCGAGGCCCAGGCGCAGTCGGTAGGTGCCGAAGACCGTGGGCGTCCAGAGCGCGTTGGCCGCGATCTGGAGGGCCCAGAAGGCGAGCGCCGTAGTGGCGCCCGGGCCTCCGATGGCCGCCACGCGAGCGCCGGCGAAGGCGATGAGGAGATACAACGTGCTCCAGGCCACCGGAAACACCCAGTTGGGCGGCGTCCAGTCGGGCTTGTGCAGGCCCTTGTACCATTCCCCCGTCGGGAACAGCCAGCCGGTCATGGCCGCGCAGCCGCAGGCCAGGAGGAAGATCAGGAACAGGAGCATCGCGACCTCTAGGAGAGACCCGGAGAGCTTGCCTGCCATGCGAGGGCCCGACAAGTTCAGATATCGCGAGCCAGAAGCTCAAGGTGTTCGGGAAAGTCGCGCGAGGGCACGGCCGCCTCGCGGACAAGGGTGTCGAAATGGCGGGTCATGGCCTGCACCCGCTCGGTGTCGCGAAAGGCCAGGTAGTTGCGGCCGAGGTAGAGCACCGCCAGGAGCGGCCCGAAGACGGTGATCGGCGCCGAGTAGATGCGGCGGGCGTCGTAGAGGTGGACCCGGAGCGTCGGATAGAGCTGCGCGTGCAGCTCGGTCATGCGCGCGATCTGGGCGCGGCGCAGGGGAGCGGGGACCCCCTCGTAGTAGCCCTGCGCCCGCGAGAAGCTGGCGAGTTCGTGGAGCGGCAGCGCGATCTCGTGGTCGGACTGGGCGCCCCGCATCCAGTCGAGTCGGTCCCGGCTCGCGCCGATGGACTGCTCGACGGTGCGGCCGAGAGCGGGCTCGTATTCCCAGTGGAGGATTTCCGGGGTCTTGAGCATGTCCGGCAGCGTCGCGGGCACATGGCGGATCTTGTAGCCGGCGGCCTCGCGGTGCCAAGCGAATATCTGGTCGTCCACGAGCGCGCGGGGGGCTTCGGTCATCGTGAGGGCGCCGGCGACAAGCTGCGCGGCAGGCTCCTGCCGGTCGGAGAGACCGAGAAGCCAATCGGCCGAGATGCCGAGCACGGAGGCGCATTCGGCGGCGACCTGGGCGTTGGGGAGCCGCGCGCCCTCGCGGTCGAGGAGTTGCGAAACCGTCGATCGGTCCACGCCGATGTCGCGGGCGAGCGCAGCCTGGGTGGTGCCGCGCTGCGTCATCGCGGCCTGCAGACGGTCGCGGAAGAGGGCGGAGCGGGAACGCTTGTCGAGTTTCGGAAACATCGCTTACCAGACGCAACGAAGTTGGATCGAAGTTGCGCAGATGTGGAATGGTCGCGTCAAGCCCGCAGGCGCATGATGCTCGCATGACCGCCCGGGACCGGCGGCGCAAAGGGACGACATGACAAGACTGCTCCGGGAGCCTGAGTGGCCGACCCTGGTGCTGGTGCTGGCCTGCTACGCGGGCTGGGCGCTGGCGGTGTTCTGGCTAGCGACGGTGTCGCTCTGGCTCGCCGTGCCAGCGGCGGCGTGGTTCATCGCTCAGCATTCCTCGCTCTGCCACGAGGCGATCCACGGGCACCCGTTCCGTGACTCCCGGCTGAACGCCCTTCTGGTGTTCCCTGCCTTGGCGCTGGTCGTCCCTTATGACCGGTTCCGCGACAGCCACCTCGCGCATCACCGGGATTCGAACCTGACGGACCCCTACGACGACCCGGAGTCCAACTACCTCGCCGAGCACGACTGGGCCGCGCTGCCTCTCTGGCTGAAGGCGGTGCTTCGGCTGAACAACACGCTGGCCGGGCGGCTCCTCATCGGGCCGGTCGTGGGACAGGTGTTCTGGGTCGGATCGGACTTCCGCGCGGCACGAGCGGGGGACCGGCGTGTGGCCGAGGGGTGGCTTCGGCACCTTCCGGCCATGGCGCTCGTGCTCGCCGTGGTGGCCGTCTCGCCGATGCCGGTCTGGGCCTACCTCGCGGGCGCCTATCTCGGGCTGTCGCTGCTGAAGATACGGACCTTTCTGGAGCACCAGGCCCACGATAAGGTGCGCGGCCGTACGGTGGTGATCGAGGATCGGGGGCCGCTTGCGCTGCTGTTCCTCAATAACAACCTCCATGTCGTGCACCACATGCACCCGCGCGTGCCGTGGTACCGGCTTCCGAAGCTCTACGGAGCCAACCCGGAGCGCTACCTTGGGGTGAACGACGGCTACCGCTACCGCTCCTATGCGGAGGTCTTCGCGCGTTACCTGTTCCGCCCGAAGGACCCGGTGCCACACCCGATCCTCCGCCGCGAGACCTCAGGGCCCGTCGCCGAAGCCGTGCATCCGGTGGGCCCACTGGTAACCCACGATGGCGCCCTTGAAGCGCGGTAGCAGCCAGAGCGACATCCCCACCGCGACCACCGTCAGGAACGTGGCGAAGACCAGCGGCTCGGGCCGGAAGGTCACCCAGACGAAGTGCATCAGGACCGCCACGATATGCCCCACGATGAGGATCGTGAGGTAGGCCGGTCCATCGTCGGCGCGATGATGCGAGAGCACCTCGCCGCAGGCGGGGCAACTGTCGGTGACCTTCAGGTATCCCTCGAACAAGCGACCCTCGCCGCAGTTCGGGCAGCGGCGGAGGAACCCGCGACGCACGGCCGGCCAGACCGGGCGCTCGTCCATGGTCTCGAGGACCGTGACGGCCGCCGGGGCGATGAAGCCGGGAGAAGGTTGGGCCGCGCGGGCGTGGTCGTCCATGACGGACCTCGTCGTTGGGGGAGGTGCCGGGCTGATCTGGACCCTGACGGCAGCTTTGAAAAGGCCCGGTACGCACCTTGCGGCGCCATGTCGCTGCGCCCCGCGACGGTGTGCGACGGAAACCGGCGGCTGTCCCGTTCAAGGGGCATGTCCGGCTCGAACGGGCCCGACGGAGCGATGGAAGAGGAGCCCAACGATGAGACGAACAATCCTGATGGCCGGTCTCCTGGCCGGCGCGACGGGCGCAGCGGCGTTTGCGCAGACCGCGACCGCCCCCAGGCCGACACCGCGCCGCCAGCCCAGGCCGAGGCCGTGACGCCCGTGCCTGGGGAGGGCTCCGAACCCCCACGGCCGAGGAGATACGCGACCTCATGGGGCAGATGCGCGACATGATGGACCGCATGGGCCGGATGCCCGGGATGAGCCCCGGCGGCGAGATGGGGCCCATGGGCGACATGGGCCCAAGGGGTGACATGGATCCCATGGATGACATGGGACCGAGGAGCGACATGGAGCGGGACGGACGGCGGGGAGGCCGCGGCGAGGGCGGTCCGGATGCGATGGGCGAGGTTCCCAACATGGCGCCGCTCGCGCTCGCGATCTACGACACCGACGGCGATGGCCGCATCACCCAGGAGGAGATCGAGGCCAGGAAGACGGCCCGCTTCGCCGCCGCCGATGCGGACGGCAACGGCGGGCTCTCGGCCGAGGAGCTGGTCGCTCTGCAGGAGGCGATCCGGCTGGAGATCCAGACGGCCGGCGCCGCCGAGCGCCTTGCCCGGTTCGACGACAACGGCGACGGCCTCCTCCAATCCGAGGAGATCGACGCCCGCACGCCCCAACTCGCGCCCATCTTCGATCGGCTCGATGCCGACAACGACGGCGGGATCACGCAAGAGGAGCTGGATGCGGGACAGATGGGGCGGGGTGGTCCCGGGGGATTCCTGGGCCGGTTCCTGGGCGGGCACGGCCGCCACGGCGGCTGACCGCGATGGGACCGGGCCTGAGCGGGGCCGGTCCCTTCCCCGGCGGGTTCCCTTTGCCCGCCGGGGGCACTATCCGGACAGGACCCGATGAGCCACCCCGCACGAGCGATGCCCTTGATGGACGAGACGCCCTTCGCCTCGCCCGCGCCCCTCGATGCCGAGGGGGCGTTGCTGCTCGCCTATGCCAACGGCGACAGGGAGGCGGCGCGGGAGTTGACGGTATCGCTGGCTCCGCGCGTTCTGGGGCAGGCCACGCGAATGCTGTCGGACCGGGCCGAGGCGGAGGACGTGACTCAGGAGGTCATGCTGCGGCTCTGGCACGTGGCGCCGGACTGGCGGCAAGGCGAGGCGCGGGTCGCGACCTGGCTCTACCGGGTCACTTCGAACCTCTGCACCGACCGCTTGCGTCGGCGACGCGGGGTGGGCCTCGACGACGTGGCCGAGCCGCCCGACCCTACGCCGTCGGTCACCGACCGGATGCAGGGCGAGGCGAGGATGCGGGCTCTTTCGGATGCCTTGGCCGCCTTGCCCGACCGGCAGGCCCAGGCCGTGGCGCTGAGGCACCTCGAGGGGCTCTCCAACCCCGAGATCGCGGCGATCATGGAAATCGGGGTCGAAGCGGTGGAATCACTGACGGCGCGTGGGAAACGGGCGCTCGCTGCGACGCTAAGGGGACGAAAGGAGGAACTGGGGTATGGCGATGACTGAACGGGACGACCTCGAGAACCTCTTCTCCGAAGCGAGGGCGCTGCGGCCCGAGCCCGGGGACGACCTGATGGCCCGCATCCTCGCGGATGCCGAGGCCGTCGCGGCGGAGCGCGAACGGCCTGTCCGGCCAGTGTCGGCAGGGCCGGGCTGGCGGAACTGGCTGCGGACCCTGGGCGGTTGGCCGGCGGTGGGAGGCCTCGTCGCCTCGACGGTGGCCGGGCTCTGGATCGGCGTGGCGCAGCCGGCCGCCTTGTCGGACATCGCCGCTTCCGTCTGGGGCGAGCAGGTGAGCGTGAACCTCGGGGTCGATGTCGATCCCCTGAGCCTTCTGGAGGGCTGAATGGCCGTCGAAACCTCTCCGCCCCGGGCCATGCCGCGAAGCCGGGCGCCTCGCCCGCCGCTGGCGCGCCGCTCTGGATGCGGGTGCTTCTGATGGTATCGCTCGCGCTGAACCTCCTCGTGGCAGGGGTGGTGATCGGCGACATCGTGAGCGACCACGGCCGCGGCCGTGGTCCGCGCCCGGTGGAGCTCGCGCTTGGTCCCTTCGCGCGCGCGATGGACGCCGCTGACCGCCGTGCGATCCTGCAGAGCCTCCGCGGCAACCCGGACCTCCAGCCGCTGTCCAAGGCGCAGCGTGCCGCTGCCTTTGGCGAGATTCTGGCGACGTTGAGGGCCGAGCCCTTCGATCGGATCCGCGCCGAGGCCGCCTTGTCGGCCCAGGCCGAGAGGATTCAGGGGTTGGAGCGCATGATTCAGGGCGCACTGCTCGATCGCCTTGCCGCCATGACGGCGGAGCAGCGCGCGGCCCTCGCCGATCGGCTGCAGGCCGAGTTGGGTCACGGACCAGGGCCCGACTGAACGGTCGAGCCCCGGACGGATTCCACGCTAGACGCCCAGGCACCAGCGCATGACGGCCTTCTGGGCATGGAGGCGGTTCTCGGCCTCATCCCAGATCACCGACTGCGGACCATCCATCACCGCGCTCGTCACCTCGTCCTCGCGATGCGCGGGAAGGCAGTGCATGAACAGCGCGTCCGGCTTGGCGGCGGCCATTAGGTGCTCGTTCACTTGGTAGGGGCGGAGCTGGTTGTGCCGCCGCTCCTTGGCGCTCTGCGGATCGTGCATCGAGACCCAGGTGTCGGTCACGATCAGGTCCGCGCCCTTCACGGCCTCGAAGGGATCGCGCTTGACCTGCACGCGCGATCCCTTGGACCGCGCGAAGTCGAGGTGCGCGGGGTCGGGGTCCAGCGTCGGCGGGCCGGTGAAGGTGATGTCGAAGCCGAGCTGCCCCGCCGCCTGCGCCCAGGAGGCGAAGACGTTGTTGCCATCGCCGGACCAGACGACCTTGCGCCCGGCGATGGGGCCCCGGTGCTCCTCGTAGGTCATGAGGTCGGCCATGATCTGGCAGGGATGGGTCCGGTTCGTCAGGCCGTTGATGACCGGGACGGTAGCGTATTCCGCCATCTCGAGGAGCGTGGCCTCCTCGAAGGTGCGGATCATGATGAGGTCGACGTAGCGGCTCAGGACCCGCGCGGTGTCGGCGATCGTCTCGCCGTGGCCGAGCTGCATGTCGGCGCCGGAGAGGACCATGGTCTGCCCGCCCATCTGCCGCACGCCCACGTCGAAGCTGACGCGGGTGCGAGTCGAGGGCTTTTCGAAGATCAGCGCGACCATGCGGCCCTTGAGCGGCTGCTCGTCGTCGGGGCTGCCCTTGGGGCGGCCATTGCGGGCGGACTTCATGCTCTGGGCATGGTCGATCATGGACCGGAGCTCGGTCGGGGCGGTCTTGTCGATGTCGAGGAAGTGCTTCATCGCGTCTCTCTTGCGGAAGGCCCCGGGGGTTTTCCACCCCCGGACCCCCGGAGGATATTGGGAGCCAAGGAAAGAGGTTAGGCGGCCTTCAGGCTGCTCGCGGCCTGGTCGAGTCGTCGGAGGGCCTCGGCGATGTCCTCGTCGGGGATGTTGAGCGGCGGCAGGAGACGGACGACGTTGTCGGCGGCGGGAACGGTCAGGATGCCGGCGTCATAACCCGCCTTGACGAAGTCGGCGGGGGCGACCTTGGTCTTGAGGCCCAGCATCAGGCCCGTGCCGCGCACGCCCTCGAACACGTCGGGACGAGAGGCCACGAGCCCTTCGAGCCCCTGCCGGAACAGGCCGGCCTTCCGGCGCACCTCGGCAAGGAAGCCCTCGTCCGACACGATCCCCATGACGGCGGCGCCCACGGCACAACCCAGCGGGTTGCCTCCGTAGGTCGAGCCATGGGTGCCCACGGTCATCACGCTGCCCACCTTCTCGGTGGCGAGGACCGCGCCCAGCGGGAAGCCACCGCCGATGCCCTTGGCGACCATCATGATGTCCGGGGTCACACCCGCCCATTCATGGGCGAAGAGCCTGCCCGTCCGGCCTATCCCGCACTGCACCTCGTCGAGGATCAGGAGTGCGCCAGTCTCGTCGCAGAGCGCCCGGAGTTCCTTGAGGCAGGCATCAGGGAGGGTGCGGATGCCGCCCTCGCCCTGGATGGGCTCGATCATCACCGCGCCGACGTCAGGCTCGCGGATGACCTTTTCCAGCGCTTCCTGGTCGCCCCATGCGAGCTGCGTGAACCCCGGAAGGAGGGGGCCGAAGCCCTTGGTCATCTTCTCGGACCCGGCGGCGGCGATGGCGGCGGAGGATCGGCCGTGGAATGCCCCCTCGAAGGTCAGGATGCGGGTGCGGTCGGGGCGGCCGTGGTCGTACCAGTAGCGCCGGGCCATCTTGACGGCGAGCTCGGCGGCCTCGGTGCCCGAGTTGGTGAAGAACACGGTGTCGGCGAAGGTCCTGTCCACAAGCATCTCGGCCAGCCGCTCCTGCTCCGGGATGCGATAGAGGTTCGACAGGTGCCAGACCTTCCCGGCCTGCGCCGTCAGCGCCTCCGTCAGGGCCGGGTTCGCGTGGCCGAGGGCGTTGACGGCGATCCCGGCGCCGAGGTCGAGGTATCGGCGGCCGTCCTCGGCATAAAGCCAGGCGCCTTCGCCGCGCTCGAAGGAGAGGGGCGCGCGGTTGTAGGTGGGCAGGACGGCAGAAATCATGGACTGGCCCCGGAAATGGAAGGCCCTTCGATGCAGGAGGGCCGGAACGGTGTCAACGGGAGGACGAGCGGGAGCAGGCCCCGAGAGGGGCCGGAAGGTCAGCGTCGACGTCGGACAGCGAGGCTCTGGCTCATGCAGCGGCCATAGAGGCTGACCCGAGGGCACGCAAGCCTAAACTTCGACCCAGATCGTCACCGGGCCGTCGTTGACGAGCGAGACCTTCATGTCGGCGCCGAACCGGCCCCGGGCGACAGGGATGCCGAGCGCCTCGACCTCCTTCGCGAACATCTCGTAGAGGCGTTCGCCCTCGGCCGGTGGTGCGGCATAGGAGAAGCCCGGCCGGTTCCCGCGCGAGGTGTCGGCGGCGAGCGTGAACTGGCTCACGACCAGGGCGCTGCCGCCGGTGTCCTTGAGCGACAGGTTCATCTTGCCCGCATCGTCCTTGAAGACGCGGAGCTTGGACAGCTTCTCGGCCAGGATGCGGGGCCTCGTGTCGTCGTCGCCCTGCATGGCGCAGACGAGGACCAACATCCCCGGCCCGATCTCCCCGAGCGTCTCGCCGTCCACGCGCACGGCGGCCTCGGAGACGCGCTGGACCAGGGCCCTCACAACTCGTGCGCCCAGGGCGGGTTGGCACCGGGACGGCTCACGGTGATGGCGGCGGCGCGGACGCCAAGGGACAGCGCGTCGCGCAGCGCCTCCTCGTCGAGGGAACGGATCGCGGCCTTGGTCAGGAGCCCGGCTTTCCAGAGCGCGGCGAGGACTCCCGCGTTGAAGGTGTCGCCCGCGCCGACGGTGTCAGCCACGGTCACCCGGGGGGCGGGAACCTGGACGTATCCGACCCGTGTATGGCCGACGGCGCCCCGGGCGCCCTCGGTGACGCAGACGAGGCTTGGTCCCAGGTCGAGGATCTTGCGTGCCTGGTCGTGGCTGTCGCCCGCCCCCACGAGCCAGTGCAGGTCCTCGTCCGAGAGCTTCACGATGTCGGCGCGGCGCAGCATTCGCTCGATGCGGGCGCGGTAGCCTTCCTCGTCCGTGATGAAGCTCGGACGGATGTTCGGGTCCACCATGGTGACGCGACGCGGCGCCTCACGCGCCTGGAGCGCCTCGTAGGCCGTGGCGGCCGGTTCGCCCACCAGGGAGATGCCACCGAAGAAGAGCGCCTGCGTGGCCTCGCCGAGGACGGGAAGGTCGTCGGGCGAGAGCATCCGGCCGGCGGTGTTCTCGTCGTAGAAGGTGTAGGTCGCATGACCGTCCGTCAGTCGGACGAACGCCAGCGTCGTCGGGCGGGGCGAGACATGGGCCGGGGAGGTGTCCACCTTGGATTCCCGAAGCACCTGTCGCAGCAGGTCGCCGAAGAGATCCGACGAGAGGCCCGAGAAGAACCCCGACGGCGCGCCCAGGCGCCCGATCGCGATGGCGGTGTTGAACACGGCGCCGCCCGCATAGGGCGCGAAGGCGGACTCGCCCGCCGGGGTAGTGCGGGGCAGCATGTCGATCAGCGCTTCGCCGCAGGATAGAATCATTCCGGGGCCTCTTGGTCGGTTCGCTGCCCTAGTAGCGTCATTGAGTCCGGATGTAACCGTTCGCCACCGCCCATTGGTAGACATAGGCGGCCCCGCCGGCGAGAATGAGCCCTGCGAGCACGGCAAAAAAGATCTTCCACTTGGACCAGGGACGCTCGCCCTGGACCTTGCCGGTCTGGCCATTGACCACGAAGCGGAAGCTCCGGTCCTGGAACCTGTAGGCGGCCATCCAGACGGGCAGCAGGACATGCTTGAAGGTCACTTCGCTGACGACCGTCTGCTTCGAGATGATCTGCTGATGGTCGCCGCCGATGTCGCGGCGGATGTCGCCCTCGATCACCTGGTCCATCTTGGTGCGGGCGAGGGTGAATCCCTCTTCCAGCTCCACCTGGTAGGCCTCGGCCGCGAAGCCGGAGAGGTAATCCGGCCGGTAGGGCGCGAGCGCGCCAAGGTCCCAGGGCTCGAGCGCGTCGGTGTGCGTGCGGGGAAGGCTGTTCGACGCCATCACCAGAACGTCGTTGAAGAAGCGCGCGACGTGGCCGCTGACGTTGCGCCAGCGCGTGTGCCGCTCCTGATAGGTCTCGGTCCGGCCGTTCACCGTCCGCGTCTTGGTAACGTAGTAGTCGTCCCCTCGCCGCCCCCGGTAGTCCGTCGCGGTGTCGGCGTCGAAGGTCCAGTAAGGGACGTAGATGCCGTCGAGCCTACGCCCTTGCCGGGCGTATTCCTTGAGACCGTTCGGCGCGAACCAGAGCGACCCCAGCCAGTCGAACATCGCCTTGTGCGCCGTCCGCTCGTCGATCTGGAAGGGGATGAGGGCAGCAGGCTTGATGTGGCGGCTGATCCCGGCCTGCG
The DNA here is from genome assembly GCF_000600335.2 of Rubellimicrobium mesophilum DSM 19309. Lineage (GTDB taxonomy): Bacteria > Pseudomonadota > Alphaproteobacteria > Rhodobacterales > Rhodobacteraceae > Rubellimicrobium > Rubellimicrobium mesophilum. The sequence continues at coordinate 40,570 of NZ_KK088578.1, forward strand.
CGACGAGGGGCGTGGCGCAGAAGGGGCAGACGGTGGCCTGCGTTCCCTCGGGGAAGGAGGTCTCGGCCCCGCAGTTGGGGCACTTGAAGACCCGCGTCTCCTCCTTCTCGGCGGTCCGCTGCATCCCCGCGATGGTCTCGGAGTAGTCGATCTCCTGGAGCGCCTCCTCCTGCTCCTCCTCCGCGCCTTCGGGAATCTGCTGGACGTGGCCGCAATAGGGGCAGGTCAGAGAGGTCTGGCCGGGGGCAAAGACGAGCTGGGCCCCGCAGTTCTCGCAGGGGAAGCGGTGGTCGGGCATGAAGGTCCCCTGGAGGCGCGGTCTAGGCGAAGGTTATGCGAAGGGGCCGGGCGGGTGGCAACACCCGCCCTCTGTGTGGAACCGTTCCCGTGGCTCCGGCGTCGGGGTCAGCCGGCGGGCGGCGGGGGCGGGGGAACCTGGGCAAAGACGGAGGCGAGGGCGCCCACCTCCCCGGCCTTCTTCCAGCCGTCCTGGCCGGCGGTCCAGACGAGCGAGTCGCGCGTGAGCGTGCCCTCCCGCGCCATGCGGGACAGGTCGCCGCTGCCGAACGGACCCTTCGTCTGCCCGTTGTCGGCGAGGTGCCATTGCGTCTCGGCCGGAGGGGGAGGCGGCGGGGGCGGGGCGGAGGCGGCCGGCGCCGGCTCGGCCGGACGGGCGCCCCAGGGACCGGCGGCCCCGGCCATGCCGATGCCCATCCCCATGCCGAGGCCTGCGCCCATCCCGCCGCTCGGGTTGGCGGCGGCGGTCGTCATCGCCTCGGCGGTCGAGAACTGCTGGTATTTGTGCAGGTCTCCCACGATCCCCATCGAGGTGCGCTTGTCGAGGACCTTCTCGACCTCCTCGGGCAGCGAGACGTTCTCGATGTAGAATTCGGGGATCGAGAGGCCATAGGCCGTGATCGTGGGCATGATCGCGTCGGCCACGATCTTGCCGAGGTCGCCGGTGTTGGCCGCCATGTCGAGCACCGGGATCTTGGACCCGGCGAGGACCTTGCTGACCTCCTGCACGACGACGTTGCGGATCTGGGTGTTCACCTCGTCGGTCGTGAACTCCCCGTCGGTGCCCACGATTTCCTTGATGAAGGTGCCGGGGTCGGTGACGCGCATCGAGTAGGTCCCGAAGGCGCGCAGGCGCACGGGGCCGAATTCGGGGTCGCGGCACATGATCGGGTTCTTCGTGCCCCACTTCTGGTCGTTGAAGCGGGTCGTGTTGACGAAGTAGATCTCGGACTTGAAGGGCGACTTGAAGCCGTAGGGCCAGCTCTGGAGCGTGGTCATGATCGGCATGTTGTTGGTCTGAAGCTCGTAGAGCCCCGGCCCGAACACGTCGGCGAGCTGTCCCTCGTGGACGAAGACGGCGGCCTGCCCCTCGCGGACGGTGAGCTTGGCGCCGTACTTGATCTCGTGGCCGTAGCGCTCGAAGCGCCAGACCATGGTGTCGCGGGTGTCGTCCGTCCAGGCGATGACGTCGATGAACTGGCCGGACAGGAAGTCGAAGAAGGCCATGGCGGGCAGCTCCTGAGTGGGTGGCGGCCGGGGCGACGCCCCGGGCCGGGCGCGTCCAGATATAGCGATGACAGGGCCGTTTCGCTACGTCGGGCTTTCCTGACCTTGCGGGCCCTCAGACCGGGCCGCCCACCAGCTCGGCCGCGATCCGCTGCACGATCGGCGTCGCCTCGTCGATGGTCATGCCGGTCCTGAGGCGCGGGTCGTAGAGCATCTGGAGGAGGAGCTCGTCGTGGCGCGTGAGCAGCCCGAACTCCTCGTCGTCGTTGAAGATCGACGGGCGCGCGGTCGGGCTGTCGTTGGCGAGGCCCATGCCCTGGGCCAGCTCCTCGTGGATGCAGGCGGTGCGCAGGAGGTCGGGATGCTCGGCCCGGATGAGGGCGACGGCCTGCGTGTAGCCCGACCCCTCGCCCGAGCCGAAGGCGATAACGAGGCAGAGCGTGGAACGCGGCAGATTCGTGAAGGCGCGCACCGAGGACTCGGCGATTCCGGGCACCATGTCGCGCAGCTTGGGAGCGAAGTCCCTGCGGTCGTCCTCGCTCAGGACCGCCACGTGGAAGTTGGCATTGCCGCTCACCTGCTCGATCGGCACGCCCGTGAGGCGGGAGAGGCGCGCGGCGTAGGCCTGGACGCTGGCGCGGTCCTTGGCCGCCTGCCCGGCGGCGACCGAAGGGCCGAAGACCATCTCCATGCGGACGGGCTGGTCCCAGCGGCGCAACCGGCTGAGCTGCGCCTGGGGCGTGCTGGTGTCGGCCCCGGGGGCGTATTCGTCGTAGAGCGCGATCTGGATGAAGTCGCGCGCCAGCATCGTGTCGGTGAAGGGCGCGTCCTCGTCGCCTGCGTCCCCGCGCAGGAGCCCCTGGGCCAGGAGATCCTCCTGCAGGTGGCGGTAATACTCGGAGAGGGCCAGGCTCTCCTCCGAGGGCGGAGGCGGCGCGACCGGCTCGGTCTTCGGCGCAGCCGTCACGGGAGCGGGCGGCGGAGGCGCGGGCCGCACCGCGGG
>NZ_KK088579.1 GCF_000600335.2 Rubellimicrobium mesophilum DSM 19309
CTTCAACATCAGGCACGCCTGGATGGCAGCATCCGAGAAGGTGGTCGGACGCCCGCGCCGGCCACTCGGGGCGGCGATCCACTCCATCTCGGGATCAAACCAGACCAAAAGCGAGCCGCGCTGCTTCAGGGCTTCACTGTAGGCGCGCCAGTTGGTCGTGCGGTAGGTCGGAGGGTCAGGCTTGGGCATCCTCATCCACTAACCCACTCAGCCTCCAAGAGGAATCCCGCAGGATTTGCGCAACAGAGCCATCTGATATGACAAACCAGGCGTCGCCAAGACGTTAGAGTCTCCCTTATTACTAGCGTAGCGCTCGGGTTCCGACGTATCCACCTCAAGATCAGTTGTGAAAGCTGAGCCCGAGAAGTTTGCAGGGATGTAGTCTCGTATTGTGGTGAACGTTCCGTATATGAGCCGCACAATGTTGTCATTACGCTTCAATCCGGTAATTTCGACGATCAAATCCCTGAGTTGCTCTTCGTTCGCTTTGTGAGCGTGCTCGTTCTTCTTGAAGATTTCGCCAAAGGCGTTTCGCAACCCACTCATGGCAGCAGCAGCCCGACCTGAGCCCGTCTTGAACTTAGAGTAAAGATCAGTGGGAGTTCCATCGCTCTGAAGGAATCCCATCTTCTTCAATAGTGGCGGAACAGCACGAGCGCCACCACCCGACTGTCCTAGTACCGTTTCCATAAAGTTATTGGTGAATTTGTCCGGACGCTCGGCCGCGATTAGCGCATCTAGAACATTCTTGAAGGAGCCGAGCGCCGGTGTGTAGGGCAAGTTACCCTTTATCTCATGGGCAGGCTTGGAACCTGAAAGACCCGCAGGAACATCCCCAGCCGTTCCACCCTTTTTATCACTTGCATCTGACGTCTGCGTTGCGGAGTCTGTAGTTTCACTTGCAACCTCGGTCGCCTTGTCAGTTCTTTGCGACGCCTCATCCATAACGCTACACTGCTCCCTAAGTCGCTTGAGTGAACCTAGAAGAGGCGGGTCGTTCGATCAACTATCCATCTTCAGCGCCGAAATGAACGCCTCCTGCGGGATGTCCACCTTCCCGAACTGGCGCATCTTCTTCTTGCCCGCCTTCTGCTTGTCGAGCAGCTTGCGCTTCCGGGTCGCGTCGCCGCCGTAGCACTTGGCGGTCACGTCCTTCCTCAGCGCCGACAGGGTCTCGCGCGCGATGACCTTGCCGCCGATGGCGGCCTGGATCGGGATCTTGAACATATGCCTCGGGATCAGGTCCTTGAGCTTCTCGACCATCGCGCGGCCCCGCATCTCGGCCCGGTCGCGGTGGACCATCATGGAGAGCGCGTCCACGGGCTCGTCGTTCACCAGGATCGACATCTTGACCAGGGCGTCCTCGCGGTAGCCGGTGATCGAGTAGTCGAAGCTGGCGTAGCCCTTGGTCACGGACTTGAGCCGGTCGTAGAAGTCGAACACCACCTCGTTCAGCGGCAGGTCATAGACGACCATGGCCCGGTTCCCGGCATACGAAAGGTCGAGCTGGATGCCGCGCCGGTCCTGGCAGAGCTTGAGCACGTCGCCCAGATACTCGTCGGGGACGAGGATCGTGGCCTTGATGCGCGGCTCCTCCAGGTGGTCGACGTAGGTGAGGTCGGGCATGTCGGCGGGGTTGTGAAGCTCCCGCATGGTGCCGTCCTTCATGTAGAGGTGGTAGACCACCGACGGCGCCGTGGTGATGAGGTCGATGTCGTATTCGCGCTCCAAGCGGTCGCGGATGACCTCGAGGTGGAGGAGGCCGAGGAAGCCGCAGCGGAAGCCGAAGCCGAGCGCGGCCGAGGTCTCCATCTCGTAGGAGAAGGAGGCGTCGTTGAGGGCAAGCTTCTCGATGGCGTCGCGGAGGTCCTCGAAGTCGGCGGCGTCCACGGGGAAGAGGCCGCAGAAGACCACGGGCTGCGCGGGCTTGAAGCCGGGAAGCGGGACCTCGGCGCCCTTGCGCTCGGTCGTGATGGTGTCGCCGACGCGGGTGTCGCGGACCTGCTTGATCTGCGCGGTGAGGACGCCGATCTCGCCCGGCCCGAGCTCGTCGATGTCGACCATCTGCGGGCGGAGGACGGCGAGCTTGTCGATGCCGTAGACGGCGTTGGTGGCGATCATGCGGACGCGGTCGCCCTTGCGGAGGACGCCGTCCATGACGCGGACCATGACGACGACGCCGAGGTATGGGTCGTACCACGAATCCACCAGCATCGCCTTGAGCGGCGCGTCGCGGTCGCCCTTGGGCGCGGGGAGGCGGTGGACGATGGCCTCCAGCACGTCGGGGATGCCGAGGCCGGACTTGGCGGAGATGAGGACGGCGTCGCTCGCGTCGAGGCCGATGACGTCCTCGATCTGCGTCTTGATGCGGTCGGGCTCGGCCGCCGGAAGGTCGATCTTGTTGAGGACGGGGACGATCTCGTGCCCCGCGTCGAGCGCCTGGTAGACGTTGGCGAGGGTCTGGGCCTCGACGCCCTGGGAGGCGTCCACGACGAGGAGCGAGCCCTCGACCGCGCGCATGGAGCGGCTGACCTCGTAGGCGAAGTCGACGTGCCCGGGCGTGTCGATGAGGTTCAGGACGTACTGCTGGCCGTCCTTGGCCTTGTAGTCGATGCGGACGGTGTTCGCCTTGATGGTGATGCCCCGCTCCCGCTCGATGTCCATGGAGTCGAGGATCTGCTCCTTCATGTCGCGGTCGGCGACGGTGCCGGTCGACTGGATCAGCCGGTCGGCGAGCGTGGATTTCCCGTGGTCGATATGGGCCACGATGGAGAAGTTGCGGATGCGGGACAGGTCGGTCATGCGCCCCCTATGGGGGCGATTCCCGAAGGCGTCAAGGAACGTCCCGGGGAGGCCGGGCGGGTTGAGGAATGCGCATTGCAGTGTATATTGCAATGGACATTCAGGGAGCCCGCCATGACCCGCCTTCTGACCAAGAACATCGCCACGATGACCGAGTTGCGCGATCCGCAGAAGGTGCTGGACGCCGCGAACGGGGAGCCGGTGGCGATCCTGAAGAACTCCAAGCTGGTGGCCTATCTGGTGCCGGCGGAGCGGGTGGACGAGGCGCCGGGACACCGCTACGCGACGCTGGAGGAGGTGAGGCGGGCCCTTGAGGAGCGCCGAGAGGTCAACCAGCCGGTTCTCGACTGGCTGCGCGACAAGTGAGCTTCGAGCTGCTCTCGGAAGAACTGGTCGATCATATCCACGATCAGGTGCTGAATCCGGGTGAACTGCCAGGGCGGGCTCGCGACAAGTCGCTTGCCGGGGCGCTCGCCCGGGTCGAGAACCGTTTGGCGTATGGAATGATCGACGATGCTTTCGATCTGGCGGCCATGTATGCGGTCGCCATTGCCCAGGGCCACTGCTTCAACGACGCCAACAAGCGGGCGGCACACCAGATCATGGACGTGTGCCTCGTCCTGAACGGGATCAGGATCGCCTGGAACGTCGAGGAGATCGGCCCCGTCATCGTCCGCGTGGCGCAGGGCCAGATGGACTCGGACGCCTCGCCTGTTGGCTCCGCACCAAGGTGGGGGGCTGAGCCGGCGCTGCCACGGCGACAGTCCGTGGCGAGGCCGCCGAATTGCGCTCCCTCGCCCACCCCGCCAATATCCGGCCCGAGCAGAAGAACACGAGGCAGGGCGTTGCAACGATTCGGGTTGTGCCTGGCGCTGGGCGCCTTCTGGGTGCTGGGCGGCTGCGGCGGAGGGGTCTCCGGCGAGATCGGGCAGGCCTGCATGGCGGGCGGGCGGGACGGCGCGAACCCCCGGACCTGCGCCTGCGTCCAAGGGGTCGCGAACCAGACGCTCTCGGGCCCGGAGCAGCGTCGGGCGGCGCGCTTCTTCTCGAACCCCGACGAGGCGGAGGAGGCCCGCACGGGGAGCGGGTCCTTCTGGGACCGCTACGAGGCCTTCGCCGCCCGTGCCGAGGCCGTCTGCCGCTGAGGGCTCAGTCGCCCTCGCCGCCCATGTCCATCCCCTCCATGGAACCGTGGTCCATGTCCTCCATGCCATCGGCCGGGGCATCGGCCAGGCGGCTGAGGTCAACGGGGACGTCCACCGTCACCTCGCCCGCATGTTCGAAGGTGAGCGTCACCGGGATCGACTCGCCGTCCTCCCAGGGATCGGCGAGGCCCATGAACATCAGGTGCGTGCCGCCCCGCTGGAGCATGGCGACGCTGCCGGCCGGAATCTCGAGAGGCTCCGCGAGGGGCTCCATGCGCATCACGCCGTCCACCTCGCTGCTGTCGTGGACCTGCACCTTCCCGGCGGCGGGGGAGGCGACGGAGAGGAGGTGATCCGGCTCCGAGGCGTGGTTGTGGATCATCATGTAGGCCGCCCCGGTCGTGGACTGCGGCGTGGGCGAGATGGCGTAGGCGCCGTGGATCTCGATGTGGCCCTCGTCGGCCAGGGCCGGCGGAGCGGCGAGGAGGAGGGCGGCCAGGGCGGCGCGAAGCATGGGAATCTCCAAGGACCAAGGTTTCCGACGCGCCTAGCACGGAGCCGTCCGGCGAACCATGCGGCGCGCTGGCCTCCCCCCGGCGCGGCTGCTACGGATCGGGCCGACCCCGTCACGGAGCCCCCTCATGGCCGACCGCATCCTCCTCGGCGTGGCCCTCATGCTGGGCTTCGTCGTCTCCGCCCCGCTGATCGACGTGGCCTCCAAGCTCGCCGCCCGGACGATTCCCGTGGGCGAGGTCACGGCCGCGCGCTTCCTCGTGCAGGGGCTGGTGATGCTGCCGCTGGCGCTCGGGCACATGGCCCTGCCGCGGGCGCTGGTCGGGATGGTGGCGCTGCGGGCGCTGATGCTGGTGACATCCACCTTCGCCTTCGTCTCGGCCATCGACGTGATGCCCCTCGCCGACGCGCTGGCCATCGTCTTCGTGATGCCGTTCATCCTGCTGCTGCTCGGACGCTTCCTCTTCGGCGACGCGGTGGGCCCGAGGCGGATCGCGGCCTGCGCGGTGGGGTTCGGCGGATGCCTCCTGGTCATCCAGCCCTCGCTCGCCACCTTCGGGCCGGTGGCGCTCTGGCCCCTCGGGACGGCCGTGAGCTTCGCGCTCTACATGCTCATCACGCGGGGGCTGTCCGCGCGGATGCACCCGGTCGCGATGCAGTTCCACACCTCGGTGCTGGCGCTGCTGATCTGCCTCCCGGTGCTGTGGCTGGCCGAGGGGAGCGGGAACGCGGCGCTCGACCCGGTGCGGCCCGAGGGCTGGGCCTGGCTCTGGCTCGCCGGGGTGGGCGTGGCCTCGGCGGTGTCGCACATGCTGATGACGGTGGCGCTCCGCTTCGCGCCGTCGGCGACGCTGGCGCCGCTCAACTACCTCGAGATCGTCAGCACGACGACCCTGGGCTACCTCATCTTCGGGGACCTGCCGGACGCGCTGACCTTCGTCGGCATCGCGGTGATCGTGGCATCGGGCCTCTACGTCATCCACCGGGAGAGGGCGACGGCCAGCGCGGCGCGGCGATCAGGGCCGCGACCGCCCGAGCAAGCACCCCGCGCGGCAGGATGACCAGCATCCCCGGCCCCGACGGGCGCAGCCGGACCTCGCCCCTGGCCTCGTTCGAGGTGCCGATCCGGGTCTGCGGCGCGAAGGCGAGACCGTCGGTGGGCCAGAGGAGCCCCTCGGATGCGATCCCGACCGGCGCGAAGGGAAAGAGCGAGACCAGCGTGCCGGGATCGAGCGGCAGCGCAAGCTCGGGCGGCGCATGGAAGGCGAGCGTCGTCGGGCCGAGGAGCACGCAGGGCCGATCCGGCCGCGCGACGAGGCTGTGCAGCGCCGCCAGCTCGTGGTCGAGGCGCCCGCCCGCGAAGCCCAGCGCGACCACCGCCGGCGCGTCGATGCGGGTGAGAGCCTTGTCGAAGTCGGTCGTCTCCTGCTCGGGCACCGGATGGAGCCGCCCGGCGAAGGCGCGCGCGGCCTCCTCCGACAGGCTGTCCATGTCGCCGATCACCGCGACGGGATCGGCGCCGGCGGCCAGCACCGCGTCCGCGCCTCCGTCCGCCGCCACGAGAATCGGGGCGAGGCGGAGCGAGAGGGCAAGATCCTCCGCTGTCAAGTCAGCCCCGCCGACCAGCGTCACCGGCTCTCGGCTCTGGACGATGGCGCCCGCCTTCATACATTGTCCTCGCAGCCGATGGATCGCCCCGAAAGGGTCAAGAAAGAACCTCTTCCTGTCCACCCGTTGTTAATCATTGCGTGCGACACCCGTTGCAAGGCTGTGGCGACTTTGCGCGCCGAAGACGAGTAATCTGGATGGCCAAGACACCGAAGACGCTTCAGGTCAGTTTCGGAGGGTTCTCCTGCAGCCTGGAGGGATTCGAGGACCCCGTCGAGGCCATGAGGGCCGTCACCGAATACCTGCGCGAACTGTCCACCCGCGACCCGTCCTTCGCGTCGCGCATCGGGCTCGCCGCCGAGGGCGCCGTCGCCCTGCCCGGGTCGATGCCCCCCCCACCGCCGCCCGAAACGGTCGCCCCTGCTCCACCGGCCCTGGCTCCCCTTCCCCGGGCGCTGGCCCCCGCCGGCCCGGACCCCGACCCGGAGGTCGGATCGGCTCCGGTCGTCGTGGCGGTGGAGGTTCTGGCGATCGAAGCGCCCTTGCCCCTCGATGGCCCGTTCCTCCCCGAGGACGAGGAGGTGCCGGTCCCCGAGGACGAGGAGGTGCTGGTCCCCGAGGACGAGGACAGGTGGCTTTCGGAGGTCGCCCAGCCGCTTCCCGGGGATGAGGGAGTCCGTCCCCATGAGCAGGAGGAGCCCCCGACGCCCGAGGAGGCGGAGCGGGGCGGCCCGGAGGAGATGGCGCCGGCGCCCGCCGCCGAGGCCGCCGCGCATCCCGGGCTCCAGAAGCTCCTCGCGGCAACCCCGGAGGGCGAGGAGGAGCTTTCCCGCATCATGTCGCGGGCCGAGGACCGGCTGGCCGACCCCGAGGCGGTGCGGCGGCGCGATGCCATCGCCCAGCTCAAGGCGGCCGTCGCCGCGACCGAGGCCGAGCGCGCCCTGGGCGAACCCGACCCCGGTCCGCAGGCCCGCCAGGACGCCTTCCGCCACGACCTGAGCGAGGCCGTCCGGTCCCAGCCGCCGGGCGCCCGATCCGAGCAGGCCCCCCTGCGGCTCGTCGCCGCGCTCCGGGTGGACGCTCCGCCCGCGGCGGAGGTCGAGGACCGCGTGGAGGAGGCGAAGGAGGAGGACCCGCTGCCCGTGCGGCGGCCCGACTCGTTTCGGGTCTTCGCGTCGGAGATGAGCGCCTCCACCTTGCCCGACCTCCTCGAGGCCGCCGCCGCCTGGCTTTGCTTCGTGGACGACCGGGAGAGCGTCTCGCGCGCGCAGATCCTCGCGCTCGCCTCCGAGGCCCTGGAGGCGCGGCCCGAGCGGGAGGAGGGCCTGCGCGCCTTCGGCACCCTCCTGCGCGAGGAGCGGATCGTCGCCGTCGCGGGCGGGCGCTATCGCGTCAGCGAAGGGAGCCGCTTCCATCCCGGGCGGCTCGCCGGCTAGGGCTCACTTCGGCGGACGGGGCGCGTCGGGGTCGTCGCGCCCGACGCCCTTGAAGACCGACCGGAAGGGCAGCGCCCAGATGATGCCGAGCGCCACGAAGACCAGGATCTCGAGCCACCAGATGGGCCGCCCGAACCTGTCGCGCAGCACGTCCATGATGGTCACCGCCGCCACGATGTAGAGCGGCAGCCCGACCAGCAGGATCACCAGCGCCCAGCGGCGGCGGGCTCGGTAGCTCAGCGCCATCGGCTCAGTCCGCGAAGGGGTCGGTGACGAGGATGGTGTCGTCGCGCTCGGGCGAGGTCGAGACCAGGGCGACGGGGCACTGGATCAGCTCCTCGATCCGGCGGACGTACTTGATCGCCTGCGCGGGAAGGTCGGCCCAGGACCGCGCCCCGGCGGTCGATTCGCGCCAGCCCTCGATCTCCTCGTAGACGGGCTTCACCCGCGCCTGCAGGTTCGCGGCGGTGGGGAGGAAGTCGAGCCGCTCGCCGTCGAGGTCGTAGCCCACGCAGATGCGCAGCGTGTCGAAGCCGTCGAGCACGTCGAGCTTGGTCAGCGCGATGCCCGAAACGCCCGAGGTCGCGCAGGTCTGGCGCACCAGCACCGCGTCGAACCAGCCGCAGCGGCGCTTGCGGCCCGTGACGGTGCCGAACTCGTGCCCCCGCTCGCCCAGACGCTCGCCAACCTCGTCCTCAAGCTCGGTCGGGAAGGGCCCCTCGCCCACGCGGGTCGTGTAGGCCTTGACGATGCCGAGGACGAAATCGACCGCCGTGGGGCCGAGGCCGGTGCCGGTCGCCGCCATCCCCGCCAGCGTGTTCGAGGAGGTGACATAGGGATAGGTGCCGAAGTCGATGTCGAGGAGCGAGCCCTGCGCCCCCTCGAAGAGGATGCGCTGCCCGGCGCGGCGGGCCTCGGTCATGACCTTCCAGACGGGCTTGGCGAAGGGCAGGATCTTGGGCGCGACCTCCTCGAGCTGCGCGCGTAGCGCCGCGCGGTCCACCGGCTCCAGCCCCAGCCCCCGCCGCAGCGCGTCGTGGTGGACGAGAAGGCGGTCGAGGCGGAGGTCCAGCGTCTCCGGGTCGGCGAGGTCGGCCACGCGGACGGTGCGCCGGCCCACCTTGTCCTCGTAGGCGGGGCCGATGCCGCGCCCGGTGGTGCCGATCTTGGCCACGCCCACCTGCGCCTCGCGCGCGCGGTCGAGCTCCCCGTGGACGGGAAGGATCAGGGGCGCGTTCTCGGCGATCATCAGCACCTCGGGCGTGACCTGGACCCCCTGCCCCGCCAGACGCTCGATCTCCGCCAGCAGCGCCCAGGGGTCGAGCACCACGCCGTTGCCGATCACCGACAGCTTGCCGCGCACGATCCCCGAGGGCAGCAGCGACAGCTTGTAGACGGTGTCGCCGATGACGAGGGTGTGGCCGGCGTTGTGGCCGCCCTGGAACCGCGCGATCACGTCCGCGCGCTCGGAGAGCCAGTCGACGATCTTGCCCTTCCCCTCGTCGCCCCACTGGCTGCCTACGACGACGACGTTGGCCATGGCTCATCCCTTCCCTTCAAACCGCGACCCCTATAGCGGCGAGGGGCGGGAGGGGGAAGCGGGTGCCGCGACCCTGTGTCCGAGGGGCCCCTTCGGGGTTGCGGGAGGCGGCGCCCGGCACTAATACCCCCGGGTCCATCCTCGGGGAACTTCGTCCATGGAAACCGTCGCCCTCGTCGTCCTCCTGATCCTCGCGGTCGCGCTGATCGGGGTGGTGCTGCTCCAGCGGAACGAAGGGGGGGGCTTGGGCATGGGCGCGGGCGGCGTGATGACGGGCCGGGCGCAGGCCACGGCGCTGGCGCGGGCGACCTGGTGGATCGGCGGCGCCTTCATGGTCGTGTCGCTGGCCATGACGGTGATCGCGGCGCGGGACGCGGCGGGCACCTCGGTCGTGGACCAGATCAATCCCGCCGCCAACGACGAGGCTCCGGCCGACGCCACGGCGCCGGCGGTTCCGGACCTCGGCGCGGGCGGCAGCCTCCTGCCGCCTCCGGCCGGGGGCGAGGCACCCGCCGAGGGCACGGCTCCGGCGACGGACGCGCCCCTGGTCCCCTCGGGCGACTGACACAAGTGCAGGTTCGCCGGTTGCGCGGGCGGGGCGCTTCCGGCTAGAAGGAAATCCCGTGGCGGCGCGACCATCGGTGCGCCGGACATGATTCTATTTGCCAGACCACGGGGGCTGCTCATGGCGCGCTACATCTTCATCACCGGCGGCGTGGTGTCCTCCCTGGGCAAGGGGCTGGCCTCGGCGGCGCTAGGGGCCCTGCTCCAGGCGCGCGGCTACACGGTGCGGCTCCGGAAGCTCGACCCCTACCTGAACGTCGATCCCGGCACGATGTCGCCCTTCGAGCACGGCGAGGTCTTCGTCACCGACGACGGGGCCGAGACCGACCTCGACCTCGGCCACTACGAGCGGTTCACCGGGGTCGCCGCGCGGCGGACCGACAGCGTGTCCTCGGGCCGCATCTACTCCAACGTCCTGGAGAAGGAGCGGCGGGGCGACTACCTCGGCAAGACGATCCAGGTGATCCCGCACGTCACCAACGAGATCAAGGACTTCCTCGCCGTGGGCGAGGACGAGGTCGACTTCATGCTCTGCGAGATCGGCGGCACGGTCGGCGACATCGAGGGCCTGCCCTTCTTCGAGGCGATCCGCCAGTTCACCCACGAGAGGCCGCGCGGCCAGTGCATCCTGATGCACCTGACCCTCCTGCCCTACCTCGCGGCGAGCGGCGAGCTGAAGACCAAGCCCACCCAGCACTCCGTCAAGGAGCTGCAGTCGATCGGCCTCGTCCCCGACGTGCTGGTCTGCCGCTCCGAGCATCCGATCCCCGAGCGGGAGCGGGAGAAGATCGCGCTCTTCTGCAACGTGCGGAAGGAAGCGGTGATCGCGGCCTACGACCTCAAGACCATCTACGAGGCGCCGCTGGCCTACCACCGCGAGGGGCTGGACCAGGCCGTGCTCGACGCCTTCGGCATCTCCCCGGCGCCCAAGCCGAACCTCGCGCGCTGGACCGACGTGATGGACCGGCTGGAGCACCCGGAGGGCGAGGTCCATATCGCGGTCGTCGGGAAATACACCCAGTTGGAGGACGCGTATAAGTCCATCGCCGAGGCGCTGACCCATGGCGGCATCGCCAACCGGGTGAAGGTCAAGGCCGAGTGGGTGTCGAGCGAGCTCTTCGAGCGCGAGGACCCGGCGCCGTATCTGGAGGACTTCGACGCGATCATCGTCCCGCGGCTTCGGCGAGCGGGGGACCGAGGGGGATGATCGCAGCGGCGAAGTTCGCGCGCGAGCATCACGTGCCCTATCTCGGCATCTGCCTCGGGGATGCAGATGGCGGTGATCGAGGGCGCGCGGAACGTGGCGCAGGTGACGAACGCGGGCTCCGAGGAGTTCGACCACGAGGCCGGGAACAAGCGCTTCACGCCGGTGGTCTACCACCTCAAGGAGTGGGTGCAGGGCAACCGCGTCGTGGAGCGCAAGATCACCGACGAGAAGGGCGGCACGATGCGGCTGGGCGCCTACACCGCGCTCCTGAAGGAGGGCTCGCTGGTCTCGGACGTGTATGGAGCGACCGAGATCGAGGAACGGCACCGCCACCGCTACGAGGTGGACACCGCCTTCCGCGAGAAGCTGGAGGACGTGGGCCTCTGCTTCACCGGGATGTCGCCCGACGGGCGCCTGCCCGAGATCGTGGAGTGGAAGGAGCACCCCTGGTTCATCGGCGTGCAGTTCCACCCGGAGCTGAAGAGCAAGCCGTTCGAGCCGCATCCTCTCTTCGCGGGCTTCGTGAAGGCGGCGGTGGAGGCGGCTCGGCTGGTGTGATCCTCCGGCCCTGGGACCAAGGTTCTAGTGGCTGGCCTCGCTTCTCCCGCTATCTCCGAGGGGACCGCCAGAACGGCGCCAAGGCCGTCACGGTCCCATCGCGAAACCCTCGGGAGGACACAAGATGAGCGCGTTCCTGATCGCCCAGGTGAAGGTCACCGACCCCGCCTGGATCCCCGACTACGCCGCCAAGGTGCACGACATCGCGGCCAGGCACGGCGGGCGCTACCTGTCGCGGAGCCCGAACGTCACCCGCCTGGAGGGCGAGGCGCCCGACGTCTCCCTCGTGGCCCTGATCCAGTTCCCGGACGTCCAGTCCGCCGAGGCCTTCGCGAAGGACCCGGACTACGCCCCCTTCGTCGCCGCGCGTCAGGCGGGGAGCGTCAGCAACTTCTACGTCATCGACGACACCGACGCGGCGGGCTCCATCCCTTACCTGCCCAAGGCACAGGGTTAGCGAGCCGTAGAGTAGACGGTTCCCCCGGAATGCGGGGGTTCACCCATCCTCCTTGGCCGAGCGATGGGTGAACCCAGGGCTTTGCCCCGGAAACACCCACCCTGCGTCAAAACCTGAAGTCGAACCGCCTTGTCACCCCCACGAAGGCGCTCACCTGATCGTCGTCCTGGGTGATCGGGCTGTCGGCGGCGTCGTTCTTCAGCCGGTCCCAGCGCACCCCCGTCTCGATGCCCCAGAGGTCGGTCAGCCGGTATTCGGCGCTGGCCTCCAGCCCCGCCGACAGCACCCCGCCCGAGGCGTCGAAGGCTGCGAAGTCGCTCGCGGCGGCCTCGGCGGACGTCACGCCGAAATAGGTGCTCGCGAAGCGGTCCGAGCCCCAGGAGACGCGCGGCCCGGCGCGCAGCGTCAGGCGGTCGGAGGGCCGGGCGATCAGGTCCATGCCGAGGTCGCCCACCCAGGCGTTGTGGCCGACCACCCCGTAGCGCGCCACCACGAAGGCCTCCCACCAGGGCTGCGAATAGGAGATGCCGCCGCCGAGCTCGACCGAGGCGTCCACGTCGTCGAGGCCCGCGAGCTCGTCGAAGTCGTCGGCGCTCCGCTCGGGCAGGTAGCGGAAGGAGCCGCGGAAGCCCCAGCCCTCCGGGATCGCCTCGGAGTCGGGGTCGCCGAAGGACAGGGGCCCGAGGCTCAGCGCGCCGAAGGAGAAGGCGAGGTCGGGGCCGACCGTCACCTCGTCCGAGCCGAAGTAGCCCGGCCGCGCCTCGATCCCGCCTCGCAGCGTGAAGGCGAAGCGGTTCCCCTCCTGCGCCTGGGCGGCAAGGGGCAGGAGCGCGGCAAGAGCCGCGAGCACAGGGCGGAGCATGGTCGGGGTCCTATCGTGAGGTGTCGCAAAGGAGGCTAGCGGGCGGTGACAAGAAAGCCAGAGCGGAGGCCGCAGGCTGCGCGGCTCTCCGCCCCCCGTAGGGTGCGCGGACCTCGTAGGGCGGGGTTCACCCCGCCATCCCCAGCCGATGTCGGGAGCCTGCGGAAGGGTGCCCGTCCCCCGGAGGGAGTGAAACCTGTGCCGCTCCCTCCATCCGAGCCGTCGCATGGCGAGCTGAACCCCGCCCTGCGGTGACCCGCCCCTCAGCCGTCCTGACGCAGGCGCGCGTTCGACGGGTCGTACGGGCTGTCCTCGGTCACGACGGCGTCCCAGAGCTCGCGCAGCATCCGCACCTTGAGCCTGGTCCCCGGCACCGCCAGCTCCGGCCGGACGTAGCCCATGCCGATGCTCTTGCCGAAGGCGACCGAGTAGCCGCCCGAGGTGAGGCGGCCGACCTTCTCGCCGGCCTCGTCGAACAGCGCCTCGCGGCCCCAGGGGTCGGCGTCCGCCGGCCCGTCGATCAGCACGGTCACGCACTTCGACCGGATGCCGAGCGCCTGCATCGCCGCCTTGCCCCGGAAGTCCTTCTCCAGGTCCACGAAGCGCGGCAGGTCGGCCTCGAGCGGCGTCGCGTCGCGGCCCAGCTCGTTGCCGAAGGCGCGGTAGCTCTTCTCCTGGCGCAGCCAGTTCTGCGCGCGGGCGCCCACGAGCTTCAGCCCATGCGCCTGCCCCGCCTTCTCCAGCAGGTCGAAGAGGTAGTTCTGCATCTCGATCGGGTGATGCAGCTCCCAGCCGAGCTCGCCGGTGTAGGCCACGCGGATCGCCTGCACGGGGCACATCCCGAGCTCGATCCGGTGCGACGACAGCCAGGGGAAGCGCTTGTTCGACAGCGCCGTCTCCGGGTCCGCGTCCTTGATGACCGACTTGAGCAGCGCGCGCGAGTTCGGCCCCGCGAGCGCGAAGACGCCCCACTGGGTCGTGACGTCCTGCACCTCGATGCGGCCGAACTCGGCCTCCTTGTCCTGCACGGACTTCCGCAGGTAGTCGCCGTCGTAGTCCGCCCAGGCGCCGGCGCTCACCAGATAGTAATCGTCCTCGGCGATGCGGACGATGGTGTATTCCGTCCGCGTCGTCCCGGCGTCGGTCAGCGCGTAGGTCAGGTTGATGCGGCCCACCTTGGGCAGCTTGTTGGTCGTGAACCAGTCGAGGAAGGCCGTCGCGCCCGGACCCTTCACGCGGTGCTTGGCGAAGGCGGTGGCATCCACCATCCCGACCGTCTCGCGGATCGCCTTGGCCTCGTCGACGGCGTATTGCCACCAGCCGCCACGGCGGAACGAACGCGTGTCGTGGTCGAAGCCCTCCGGTGCGTCCAGCGGCCCGTAGTAGATCGGCCGCTCCCAGCCGTTCACCTGACCGAACTGCGCGCCCCGGACCTTCTGGCGGTCATAGGCGGGCGAGGTCCGCAGCGGACGCGCGGCGGGCCGCTCCTCGTCGGGGTGGTGGAGGATGAAGACGTGGTCGTAGGCTTCCTCGTTCTTCCGGGCCGCGTACTCGGTCGTCATCCAGCCGCCGAAGCGCTTGGGGTCGAGCGAGGCCATGTCGATCTCGGCCTCCCCGTCCACCATCATCTGCGCGAGGTAGTGGCCCGTCCCCCCAGCGGCGGTGATCCCGAAGGAGAAGCCCTCGGCCAGCCACATATTGCGCAGGCCCGGCACCGGGCCGACCAGCGGGTTGCCGTCCGGCGTGTAGCAGATCGGGCCGTTGTAGTCGTCCTTGAGGCCCACCGTCTCCGAGGAGGGGATGCGGTGGATGAAGCTCATGTACTCGCCCTCGATCCGGTCAAGGTCGAGCGGGAAGAGGTCGGCGCGGAAGCTGTCCGGCACGCCGTACTCGAAGCGCGCGGGGGCGTTCTTCTCGTAGGGGCCGAGGATCCAGCCGCCCCGTTCCTCGCGGACATACCACTTGGCGTCGGCGTCCCGAAGGACCGGGTGCTGCGGATTGGTGGAGCGCCACTGGACCAGCGCCGGGTCCTGCTCGGTCACGATGTACTGGTGCTCGACCGGGATCGCCGGGATCCTGATGCCGAGGAGCTTCGCGGTGCGCTGGGCGTGGTTGCCGGTGGCGGTCACGACGTGCTCGGCCCGGATGACCTCGCGGTCCTCGGTGGGGAGGAGGTTGCCGCCCCGGTCCTCCATGCGCGTCACCGACACGCGCCAGTGGTCGCCGGCCCATTCGTAGCCGTCCACCTGCCACTTCCGCTCGATGGTGACGCCGCGCTGGCGGGCGCCCTTGGCCATCGCCATCGTGACGTCGGCAGGGTTGATGTAGCCGTCCTGCGGGTGGAAGAGCGCGCCCCTCAGGTCCTCGGTCCGCACCAGCGGCCAGCGGTCGGCGATCTCCTTGGGCGACAGGAACTCGTGGTGGACGCCGGCGGTCTCGGCGGTGGTCGAATACAGCATGTACTCGTCCATGCGGTCCTGCGTCTGCGCCATCCGCAGGTTGCCCACGACGAAGAAGCCGGCATCGAGGCCGGTCTCGGCTTCCAGCGACTTGTAGAAGTCCACGGAATACTTGTGGATGTGGGTCGTCGCGTAGCCCATGTTGAAGAGCGGCAGCAGCCCCGCCGCGTGCCAGGTCGAGCCGCTTGTCAGCTCGTCCCGCTCCAGCAGCATCGTGTCCCAGCCCTTCTTGGCGAGGTGGTAGGCGATGCCGGTCCCCACCGCGCCGCCCCCCACCACGAGAGCCTTCACCTCGGTCTTGAGCTGAGCCATTCCGTTATCCCCTGTCCGGTCGCGCGGCCACATTGGTCAGGCGCGGGAATAGGGCGCGGCCAGCCCCGACGCAACGAAGGGCGAATGCGACCGTGCGACGCCGCGGAGGTCGGGGACGGGCATTCCCGATCGGCCTCGGCGGACGCTGGGATCGACCGATGCTTGCCGCGACGCGGCGCGCTCCCTAGAACGTGAGCGGAGGGGGACGCCATGAAGACCTGCGAGACCGTCGCCGCGATGCGCAGCCTTCGCCGGTCCTGGACCGGCACCGTCGCGCTGGTCCCCACGATGGGCGCGCTGCACGCCGGGCACATGACGCTGATGGCCGAGGCCAGGCGGCGCGCCGACCATGTCGCCGCCTCGATCTTCGTGAACCCCACGCAGTTCGGCGACCCACGGGACCTCGAGGCCTACCCCCGGACGCTCGACGCCGACCGCGCGATGCTGGAAGGCGCGGGCGTGGAGGCGCTGTTCCTGCCCTCCGTCGGGGAGATGTATCCCGAGGGCGACGAGACCATCGTGGAGACGACGCGCCTCGCCGCCCTCTTCCACGGCGCGGTGCGGCCGGGGCACTTCCGGGGCGTGGCGACGGTGGTGACGAAGCTCCTCAACATCGTGCGGCCGGACGTCGCCCTCTTCGGGGAAAAGGACTACCAGCAGCTCGCCGTGATCCGCCGCATGGTCCGCGACCTTCACCTGCCGGTCGGGATCGTGGGCGTCCCGACCCTGCGAGAAACGGACGGCCTCGCCCTATCCTCCCGCAACGTCCGCCTCTCGCCCGACGCACGGCAGGCCGCCACGGTCCTGAGCCGCGCCCTCGACCGCGCCGAAGCCCTGGCCGGCGCGGGCGCCACCGTCGAGGAGATGCGCGCCATGATCCGCGAGACCCTGGCGCAGGAGCCGCGCGCCACGCTCAAGGGCCTCGACATCGTGGACGCCGAGCGCTTCACCCCGTCGTCCGCCACCTGACCCGCCGCGCCGGGATCATGATCTCGGCCGAGGTCGGGGGCGTCCTGCTGATCGACCAGCGCGAGGTCGGCCCACTTCAGGAGATCCGATGAGCACCGAGCCCAGCCAGCCCGTCCGCCGCATCACCGTTCCCCAGATCCGCGCCCGCAAGGGTGGCGCGCCCATCGTCTCCTTGACGAGCTATCACGCCCACACCGCCGCCATCGTGGACCGCCACGCCGAGATCATCCTCGTGGGCGACAGCCTCGGCATGGTGATGCACGGGATGGAGACGACCGTGGGCGTGCCGCTCGACCTCATGCTCATGCACGGGCGCGCGGTGGTGCGGGGGACGAAGCGGGCGCTCGTCGTGGTGGACATGCCCTTCGGCTCCTACGAGGAGAGCCCCAGCATCGCCTTCCGCAACGCCGCCACCGTGATGAAGGAGACCGGCTGCGGCGCCGTGAAGCTCGAGGGCGGCGCCCGCATGGGCGAGACGATCCGCTTCCTGACCGAGCGGGGCATCCCCGTCATGGCGCATATCGGCCTCACGCCCCAGTCCTCGCACGTGATGGGCGGCTTCAAGACGCAAGGCCGCGACGAGGACACCTGGCACCTCCACGAGGAGGACGCCCGCGTCGTGGCCGAGGCCGGGGCCTTCTCGGTGGTGCTTGAGGGCATGGTGGAGCCGCTGGCCGCCCGGATCACGGCCCAATGCCCGATCCCCACCATCGGCATCGGGGCCTCGCCCGCCTGCGACGGGCAGATCCTCGTCTTGGAGGACATGCTGGGCCTGAGCCCGCGCCCACCCAAGTTCGTCAAGGTCTACGGCCGCCTGGGCGACATGATCGAAGAGGCGGTGAAGGCCTACGCCGAGGACGTGCGCGCCCGGACCTTCCCGACCGAGGATCAGGTCTACCGCTAAGAAGAAAGGCCCCCGCCGTCCGGCAGGGGCCCCCTTGGTCGCGTCATCCGCGTCAGACCGGCGGGCGGCCCCGGATGGCGCGGGCGATCATCGCGATGACGAAGAGCGCGATGAACACGAAGAAGATGATCTGCGCGATCCCGGCCGAGGCGGAGGCGATGCCCCCGAAGCCGAAGAGGGCGGCGATCAGAGCGATCACAAGGAAGGTGATGGCCCATCCGAGCATGGTTGAACTCCTTTCGGAAACAGGCATTTGACTCTCAAACGCCGGCCTTCGCGCTCGGGTTCCGGCCGCCTCGCCCCTTCCGCTTCGCTTCGCGCGATGTAGGTTCACGGGCAACGCCGAATCCGGAGGACCCCATGGCCGCCACCGCCCGCACCGTCGTCATCCGCCAGCACGGCGGCCCCGAGGTCCTGGAGATCGAGGAGCGTCCCGTGGGCGAGCCCGGCCCCGGCGAGGTCCGAATCCGCCAGCACGCCATCGGCCTCAACTTCATCGACGTCTACCAGCGGTCGGGCACCTACAAGATGAACCTGCCCGCCGCCTTGGGGCAGGAGGGCGCGGGCGTCGTCGAGGCGGTGGGCGAGGGCGTGACCCACCTCGCCCCCGGCGACCGCGCGGCCTATGGCGGCGGCCCCGCCGGCGCCTATGCCGAGGTCCGCGTGATGCCCGCCGCATCGGTCGTCAGGCTGCCCGACGCCATCTCCTTCGAGGAGGCCGCCGCCGGCATCCTCAAGGGCCTGACGGTCCAGTTCCTGTTCCGCCGCACCGTCCCCATCGCGGCCGGCGACACGGTCCTCTTCCTCCCCGCCGCCGGGGGCGTCGGCCTGATCGCCTGCCAATGGGCGCGGTCCGAGGGCATCCGCCTCATCGCCGCCGCAGGCTCCCCGGAGAAGTGCCGGCTCGCCTTGGAGCATGGCGCCTCGGAGGCCATCGACTACCGCGCCACGCCGGATATCGCCGCCGAGGTGCGCCGCCTGACCGACGGCAAGGGCGTGGCCGTGGTCATGGACGGCGTGGGCAAGGACACGTTCGAGGCCTCGCTCGACAGCCTCCGCCCCCTCGGCATGATGATCTGCTTCGGCGCGGCCTCGGGCCCGGTGCCGCCCTTCGACATCCTGGGACTCTCGCGGCGCGGCTCGCTCAAGCTCACCCGGCCGACGATGTTCACCCACATCGCGGACCCGGAGGCACTGCGCGAGATGGCGGCGGACCTCTTCGGCAAGATGGAGAGCGGCGCGGTCAAGGTGCGCGTGGACCAGCGTTTCCCGCTCGATCGGGTGGCCGACGCGCACCGGGCGCTGGAGTCGCGCTCGACCACCGGCTCGACGGTGCTGGTCCCGTAGGTTGGGGTTTCACCCCACCACCCTCGGCGTCCTCCCGGGGGCGGTCCCGGCTGGAATCAGCCCCGTAGGGCGGGGTTCACCTCGCCATTCCCGGGGGGCCAATCGGCTGCTCGCGTGATGGCGGGGTGAACCCCGCCCTACGGCAAGCCTACTCCTGTCAGCGCCTTACAGGCTGATCCTCACGCTGCGTCTGAAGTTTCCGCCAGCGACGGCTTTACCTGCAGCAGCGGCATCACCGCCCCCATGTCCGGCCCCGCATCCCGCCCGGTCACAAGCCTCCGCAGCGGCTGGAACAGCCCCTTGCCCTTGCGCCCCGTCGCCTCCTTGAGCGCGGCGGTCCACTCGCCCCAAGTCGCCTCCGAGTAGGGCGGCTCGGGCAGGCGGCGCAGCGCCTCCTCGACGAAGTCCCGGTCTTCGGGCGCGGCGGTGCCGGCGTGGCCCTCGGATAGCACCCGCCACCACTCCGCGATCTCCGACTCCTTGGCCACGTTCTCGTGCAGCGCCGCCCAGAACCCCGCCTGCAGCCCCTCCGGCACGCCCGCCCGAGCCAGCGCCGGCGCCACCGCCTCGACCGGCTTGTGGGCGATGACCCGCTGCGTCAGCGGCCAGAGGTCCTCGGCGTCGAACTTCGTCGGCGCCGCGCCGAAGCTGCCCAGCCGGAACCCGTCCACCACCTCCTGCACGGAGGACCGTAGCTCCACCGGGTCCGACGACCCGAGCCGCGCCATCAGCGACAGCACCGCCATCGGCTCCACCCCCTGCGCCCGCAGGTCCCGCAGCGACAGCGTCCCAAGCCGCTTCGACAGCCCCTCCCCCTGCGGCCCCGTCAGCAGCGAGTGGTGCGCGAACCTCGGCGGCTCCGCGCCCAGCGCGCGGATGATCTGGATCTGCGTCGCCGTGTTGGTGACGTGGTCCGCCCCCCGTACGATGTCCGTGACCCCCATCTCCGCGTCGTCCACCGAGGACGCGAAGGTGTAGAGCCACTGCCCGTCCTCCTTCTGGATCACCGGGTCCGACACGCTCTCCGCGTCGATGGAGATCGGCCCGAGGATGCCGTCCTCCCATTCGATCCGGCCGGGATCGAGGAGGAAGCGCCAATGCGACGGCCTCTCCTGGCGCAGCTTCGCCTTCTCCTCCTCGCTCAGGCGCAGCGCCGAACGGTCATAGACCGGCGGCTTGCCCATGGAGAGCTGCTTCTTCCGCTTGAGGTCCAGCTCGGTCGAGGTCTCGAAGCACTCGTAGACCCGCCCGCCCTCGATCAGCCGCCGCTTGGCCTCCTCGTAGCGGTCGGTCCGCAGCGACTGCCGCTCCTCCCGGTCCCAGGTGAAGCCCAGCCACGACAGGTCCTCCTTGAGGCCCTGCACGTACTCCTCCCTGGACCGCACCGGGTCGGTGTCGTCGATCCGCAGGATGAAGGTCCCGCCGGCCTGTCGGGCGATCGCGTAGTTGAACAGCGCCGCGCGCAGGTTGCCGATGTGGATCCAGCCGGTGGGCGAGGGGGCGAAGCGGGTGACGGTCATGGTCGGGGTCCTTCGAAGGCCCCGCTGCCCTTCCACAGACGCCCCGCTTTGTCCAGACGACGGCCCTTTCCCCCGCGCGGCGATGGCGCCATATCAGCGCGCATGGACTATATTGCCCCCAGCCTCGACGAGATCGAGGAGCTCGCCCGCGAGACCGTCGCCAACCTCCCCCCCGCCTTCCGCGAGACCGCGCAGGCCGTCCTGATCCGCGTCGCCGACTTCGCCTCGGACGAGATCCTCGAGGAGATGGAGATGGAGCCCTTCGACCTGACGGGCCTCTACGACGGCGTCCCCATGACCGAGAAGTCGAACTGGGACGTGCCCCACGGCCCCGACACCGTCTGGCTCTTCCGCCGCCCGATCCTCGACGAATGGGCCGAGCGCGGGGACGTCACCATCGCCGACCTCGTGGCCCACGTCACGATCCACGAATTCGCCCACCACTTCGGCTGGTCCGACGACGACATCGCCGCCATCGATCAGTGGTGGCACTGAGCGCGCCTGAACAATCCCTGTGCGTGGCCGGCGGCTGAGGACGCGCTAGCTGCCGCGCGTCACACCATCAGGGACGCCGCCATGAAGCTCACCCGACGCCACGCCCTCCTCGCCGCCTCCGCCCTGCCCTTCGCCGCGCCGGCGCTGCTCCGCGCCCGGCCCGCGCTCGCGCAGGACAGCCATGGCGCCGCCTCGGCCGCGCCGCCCTTCCCGCTGCATCAGGTCTTCAACCTCGGCGACCTGAAGGTCACGACGCTGATGGCCGGGGCGGGGCAGCAGGAGAACCCGCATTCCATCTTCGGCCTCAACGTGGACGACGCCACGTTCCAGCAGGTCTCCGAGGAGAACTTCATTCCCGCCGACCGCACGGTGGGGTTCTTCCTCCCCACCTTCGTCGACACGGGGAACGAGCAGATCATCTTCGACACCGGCATGATGGCGGGCGGCACCGTCGCCGCCTTGCAGGACGCGGGGCTGTCCCCCGCCGACGTCACCCATGTCGTCCTGACCCACATGCACCCCGACCACATCTCGGGCCTCACCGACGACGCGGGGCAGCCGACCTTCCCGAACGCGGCCTATGTCTCGGGCCAGGTCGAGTTCGACGCCTGGGCCGCGATGAACGACGAGACCTTCGAGGCCAAGGTCCGCCCCTTCCAGGACAGGATGACCTTCGTGAAGGAGGGCGACGCCGTGGCCCCCGGCATCACCGCCATGGAGACCTTCGGCCATACCCCCGGCCACATGAGCTTCATGCTGGACAGCGGCGGCCGCCAGCTCCTCGTCAACGGCGACGTGGTGAACCACTACGTCTGGTCCATGCAGCACCCCGACTGGGAGGTGCTCTACGACTCAGACAAGGCCATGGCCGCCGAGACGCGCCGCAGGGTCCTGGGGATGCTCGCGCAGGAGCGCATCGCGATGCAGGGCTACCATATGCCCGCGCCGGGCGTAGGCTTCATCGAGACGCGGGACGACGGCTTCCGCTGGGTCCCCGCGACCTACCAGTTCGTCTGAGGCCAAGGTGGGCCGCGCCCGCCGCCCGCGCGCCTTGCAACCGGCGAAGGCCCCCCGGCATGGTCCCCGCGACTTCTGCGGGGACTCCCATGCGCGACATCCTGACCGTCACCCTGAACCCGGCGCTCGACCTCGCCACCTCGGTGGACAGCGTCGTGTCCGGCGTGAAGCTCCGCTGCGGCCCGCCCCGCACCGACCCCGGCGGCGGCGGCATCAACGTCTCGCGCGCGATCAAGCTGCTGGGCGGCAGCTCCCGCTGCCTCGTGGCCCTGTCGGGCCGCAACGGCGAGACGCTCGCGGACCTCCTCCGCGGGGCGGGCATCGACCTCATCACCCACCCCGCCCCCGGCGAGACGCGGTCCTCCCTCTCCGTCCGCGACGAGCACCGGGGCGAGCAGTACCGCTTCATGCTCCCCGGCCCGCCCTGGTCCCCCTTCGACGTCATCGAGGCCGAGCGCGCCATCGTCGAGGCCGCCCAGCCCGGCGGCCTGGTAGTCATCTCGGGCACCATGCCCCCGGGGGTGCTGCCCGACCTCATCCCCGACCTCTGCGGCAAGGTCCGCGCCAAGGGCGGCGAGGTCGTCGTGGACACCTCCGGCCCCGCGCTGCACCTCGTGGCGCGGGGCAAGGGGCCCGCGCCCGACTTCCTGCGCATGAACCAGGAGGAGGCGGACGACCTCGCCGGGCGCAGGCTGATCGACCTCGGGGACAGCGCCGACTTCGCCCAGAGCCTCGTCCGGCGCGGCGTCGCCAAGGTCGTGATCGTGGCGCGCGGGCCGGAGGGGTCCGTGCTCGCCACCGACGGGAGCCGCTTCCACTCCCGCGCGGCCGACGTGCCGGTCCGCAGCAAGGTGGGCGCCGGCGACACCTTCGTGGGCTCCTTCACGCTGGCCGTCGCCCAGGGCCTTCCCCTCGACGAGGCGCTCCGCCGCGGCGTGGCCGGCGCCTCGGCGGCGGTGATGACCGAAGGCACCGCCCTCTGCCGCCGCGAGGACGTGGAGCGGCTTATGGAGGTCTGCCCGACCGTCGCGATCTGAGAGACGGCCACGCCGAATCGAAAGGACGCTTGAGGTCCGCCCCGCAGGGTGCGCCCTCGCACGCGCCGCGCCGGCAAGACGGTGCCAGCGCCCTATCGGCTGCGCGTCGGCGGCACCGATTCGGGCGGGTGGATGGCGAGGGCAAGCGCGCGCGCCACGGGGGCCACGCAACACCCTCGCGTGGGAACTTGTCCCGCGGTGTCAGAGACTTGCCCGACGGGTGTTGCGTCGCCCCGGGGGGCACCGAACGCCCGGTTCACCATTCGTTAACCTCCCGCGCGCACCCTGGTCCGCAGCAAGGGGGCACCCCCCCACCCAGACCCCAAGCGACGAGCGCCCCGCAGGCAGACCCCTCCCGGACGAGGAGGACCGCCATGGGTCGTCAGGAGAAGAGAGATGATGCCAGCACCCTGCCCCGCCGCGCCGGAGCCACGCCGACCCGAGCCCGCCCCCTTCGGGCCGCCATGTTGTCACACCCGCCCCCAGCGGATAGTCTGCCGCTCCGGGGACAGGATCAGCGGGGCGACCACCGTGCGGGGCATCGGCACCTTCTTGGCAGCGGCGCTCGTCGCCACCGGCGCGGTTGCGCAGTCGGTCGAGACCAAGCAGTACGAGGACGGCGGCATCTACGAGGGCCAGTTCCTCAATGGCCGCCAGCACGGACAGGGCACCTACCGCCTGCCCAACGGCTACGAATACACCGGCGAGTGGTTCGAGGGCGAGATCCGGGGCCAAGGCCGCGCCACGTTCCCCAACGGCTCGGTCTACGAGGGCAGCTTCGCCCACGGCAAGCCCGAGGGTCAGGGCAAGATCACCTTCCCCGACGGCGGCACCTACGAAGGCGACTGGGCCGACGGCCAGATCACCGGCACCGGCGTCGCCACCTACGCCAATGGCGTGCGCTACGAGGGCGGGTTCCAGGCCGGCCAGCATCAGGGCCAGGGCACCATGACCTCGCCCGACGGCACCGTCTACCAGGGCGCCTGGGTGAAGGGCGTCAAGGACGGCCAGGGCAGGATCACCTACCCCGACGGCTCCACCTACGAGGGGACCTTCGCGAACGGCGAGCGCGACGGGACGGGCACGCTGACCATGCCCGACGGCCTGACCTACACGGGCGACTGGGTGCAGGGCCGCATCGAGGGCCAGGGCAAGCTCACGCAGGCCAACGGCGACACCTACGAGGGCGCCTTCGTCGCCGGCCAGCGCGAGGGGCAAGGGACCGCGACCTACGCCAACGGCGACACCTACGTCGGCACCTTCCACGACGACCTCCGCGACGGGGAGGGCACCTTCACCGGCGAGGACGGCTACAAGTACGAGGGCACCTGGGTCGCCGGCAAGATCGAAGGCACCGGCACCGCGACCTACCCCGACGGCTCGGTCTACGCGGGCCCCTTCCGCGACGACCTCGCCGACACGACGCGGGACTGCCGGCCCGGGGCCGCCGCCGAACCGGCCAGCGCCACGCCCCCGGCCCCCGACGCGCCGGCCGAAGCCGCCCCGCCAGCCTCCGCCACCGAGGCCACGCCGGACGCCGACGCGGCCACGCCGGCCCAGGACGCCGCCTGCTCCTTCGTCCCCGGCAAGATCACCTACGCCGACGGCTCGACCTACGAGGGCGAGTGGACGGAAGGCCGGATCGAGGGCACGGGCACCGCGACCTACGCCAACGGCATGGTCTACGAGGGCGAGTTCCTGGACGCCCGCAACCACGGCCACGGCCGGATGACCTACCCGGACGGCTACGTCTACGAGGGCGACTGGGTGGACGGCCAGCGCGACGGCCAGGGCACCGCGACCTATGCCGACGGCACCGTCTACGTCGGCGGCTTCAAGGCCGGCCAGCGCGACGGCCAGGGCAGGATCACCATGCCCGACGGCTTCGCCTACGAGGGCGAGTGGGCGAACGGCCAGATCAGCGGCCGGGGGGTCGCGACCTACGCCAACGGCGACCGCTACGAGGGCCAGTTCGCCGATGGCCGCCGCGAGGGCGAGGGCACGATGACCTACGCCTCCGGCCAGGTCGAGCAGGGCCAGTGGAAGGACGGCGCCCTCGTCACCGATGCCGCCGCGCCGGCCGCGACCCCGGCCGAAGCCCCCACCGACCAGCCCGCGCCCGATCAGTCGGCACCGCCCGAGGCCGCCGCGCCCGACGTCGCCCCGGACCAGACCCCGGCGACCGAGGAGGCCGCCCCGGCTCCGGAGGCCAGCGGGGACCCGGTCCCGGACTCCGCCCCGTCCGAGTGAGGCGGCAATCCCCCTTTTCCCCCGCGTCGGATGCCGCTATGTCTCCGCCCATGACGACGCGCGCCCTCCTCCTTCTCCTTAGCCGCCTCTGAGCGGGCCTTTCGGCGCGCCGCTCGGAGGGGTCCTCGGCGCCGAGAGAGGAGAAAACCAAGGGAATTCCGTCATGCCCCAGACCGACCGCGTCAAGATCTTCGACACCACCCTGCGCGACGGCGAGCAATCGCCCGGCGCCACCATGACCCACGAGGAAAAGCTGGAGATCGCCCAGCTCCTCGACGAGATGGGCGTGGACATCATCGAGGCCGGCTTCCCCATCGCCTCCGAGGGCGACTTCCGCGCCGTCTCCGAGATCGCCAAGGCCACGAGGAACGCCAGCGTCTGCGGCCTCGCCCGTGCCAACTTCAAGGACATCGACCGCTGCTGGGAGGCGGTGCGGCACGCCAAGGCGCCCCGCATCCACACCTTCATCGGCACCTCGCCTCTCCACCGCGCCATCCCCAACCTGGACATGGACCAGATGGCCGAGCGCATCCACGAGACGGTGACCCACGCCCGCAACCTCTGCGAGGACGTGCAGTGGTCGCCCATGGACGCCACGCGAACGGAGCATGACTACCTTTGCCGCGTGGTCGAGATCGCCATCAAGGCGGGCGCCACCACCATCAACATCCCCGACACCGTGGGCTACACCGCCCCGCGCGAAAGCGCCGCGCTGATCCGGATGCTGCTGGAGCGGGTGCCGGGCGCCGACGCGATCACCTTCGCGACCCACTGCCACAACGACCTCGGCATGGCGACGGCCAACTCGCTGGCGGCGGTGGAGGCCGGGGCGCGCCAGGTCGAATGCACGATCAACGGCCTGGGCGAGCGGGCGGGCAACACGGCCTTGGAGGAGGTCGTGATGGCCCTCAAGGTCAGGCACGACATCATGCCCTACAGGACGGGCATCGACACGACCAAGATCATGAACGTCTCGCGTCGGGTCGCGACGGTGTCGGGCTTCCCGGTCCAGTTCAACAAGGCCATCGTCGGCAAGAACGCCTTCGCGCACGAATCGGGCATCCACCAGGACGGTATGCTCAAGAACGCCGAGACCTTCGAGATCATGCGCCCGCAGGACGTGGGGCTGAGCGAGACGAACCTCGTCATGGGCAAGCATTCGGGCCGCGCCGCGCTGCGGTCCAAGCTGCGCGAACTGGGCTTCGACCTCGCCGACAACCAGCTCAACGACGTGTTCGTGCGCTTCAAGGACCTCGCCGACCGCAAGAAGGAGGTCTTCGACGAGGACCTGATCGCGCTGGTCACCCAGAACGACGCGAGCGCCGACCGCCTGAAGCTCAAGCACCTGCGCGTCGTCTGCGGGACCGAGGGGCCGCAGACCGCCGACCTCACTATGGAGATCGACGGCGAGGAGAAGAAGGTCACCGCGACCGGCGACGGCCCGGTGGACGCGACCTTCAACGCGGTCCGGACGCTCTTCCCCCACGGCGCGACGCTGCAGGTCTATCAGGTCGCCGCCGTGACCGAGGGGACGGACGCGCAGGCCACCGTCTCCGTCCGGCTGGAGGAGCAGGGCCGCATCGCCACCGGCCAGTCGGCCGACACGGACACCGTGGTCGCCAGCGCCAAGGCCTACATCAACGCGATCAACCGCCTCCTCGTGCGGCGCGAGAAGTCGGCGCCGGGCGACGACACCAAGACGGTCAGCTACCGCGACGCGGGCTGATCCCACGCAACGGAGCGCCCCGAGGGGCGCTCCACTTGCCTAGAGATGCACGTCCGGCGCGGCCTCCTCAGGCCCGGGCGAGTCGGGCTCGGCCCGATGCCCCGGCCGGTGCCGCCAGGCCCGGATGACCAGCCCCAGCGCCACGCCCGTCCCGATGGCCACCGTCAGGTCCACCGCGACCGTCAGCACCAGCGTCACGAGCAGCAGCGCCCGCTCGGGCCAGGGATTGCGCCAGTAGGACGGCCAGCGGCGCGGCTCGGCCATGTTCCAGGCCGTGATCATCAGGAGCCCCGCGAGCGCCGGCATCGCCAGCCGCGCGGCCAGGGGCGCCGCGAGCATCATCACGATCAGCACGACGACCGCATGGATCATCCCCGCGACCGGCGTCTTGCCCCCGGCCCGGACGTTGGTGGCCGTCCGCGCGATGGCCCCCGTCGCCGGCAAGCCTCCGAACAGCGCGGAGCCGAGGTTCGCCGCCCCCTGCGCAATGAGCTCCGCGTTCGCCCGGTGCCGCCCTTGGATCAGGCGGTCGGCCACGGTCGCGGAGAGGAGCGACTCGATCCCCGCGAGGAAGGCGATGATGAAGGCGGAAGGGAGCAGCTCCCCGATCCGCGACAGGTCGGGCACCTGCGGCGCGGGCAGCGTCGAAGGCAGCGCTCCGAAGCGGTCGCCCAGGGTCTCCACCCCCGGCAGCAGAGCGGCGAGAACCGATCCCAGCGCCAGCGCGACGATGAGCCCCGGCAGCCGGGGCGCGAGCCAGCGCAGCAGCACGATCATCGCGATGGTGAAGAGGCCCACGACCAGCGCCGGCCCGTTCAGCGTGTCCCGAGCGGCCCAGAGCGCCGGCAGCTTCTCCAGCAGGTCCGCCGGGTCGTGGGCGAGGTGGAGCCCGAACAGGTCCTTGAGCTGGCTCCCCGCGATGATCGCCGCGATGCCGATGGTGAAGCCCTCGACCACCGCGCCCGGCACCAGCGCCATCAGCGCCC
The DNA here is from genome assembly GCF_000600335.2 of Rubellimicrobium mesophilum DSM 19309. Lineage (GTDB taxonomy): Bacteria > Pseudomonadota > Alphaproteobacteria > Rhodobacterales > Rhodobacteraceae > Rubellimicrobium > Rubellimicrobium mesophilum. The sequence continues at coordinate 27,715 of NZ_KK088579.1, forward strand.
CAGCCCGCAGCAGCCCCGCGAGCACGAGGATCACCCCGGCCAGGAAGGTCGCCGCGACCAGCCCGTCGAGCCCGTGGGCCGTGACCACCCCCGCCACGACGACGATGAAGGCGCCGGTCGGCCCGCCGATCTGGACCCGGCTCCCTCCCAAGGCCGAGATCAGGAACCCGGCGACCACGGCGGTGACGAGGCCGGTCCCGGGCGGCGCGCCCGAGGCGATGGCGATGGCGAGGGAGAGCGGGATCGCCACCATGGCGACGGTGATCCCGGCGAGGACGTCGGCGCGCATCTGGGCGGCGTCGTACCCCTGGAGGGTCGTGACGATTTTCGGTTGCTGGAGCATGATAGCCTGGGCGGGGCGTCCCATGCCCCGCGCCTTCATCATGGGGATGCAGGGGGCGCCGGGTCAACACCTCTCACGAGGCCTGCGGCCATGCGCCTCACGCATATCGACGAAACGGCCACGGACGCCCCGCGCCGCATCGCGGCGGAAAGGCGCCAAACGATGCCGTGATCCGCCCTTTCGCCGGAACCCCCATGTGCCTATAAGCGCGGCGGCCCCATGCGGACGCGCGGGGGCCCTAGGGGACAACGACAACGGAGCGGCCATGTTCGGCTTGGGTAGCCTTTTCTCGTCCGACATGGCGATCGACCTGGGGACGGCCAACACGCTCGTCTACATCAAGGGTCGCGGCATCGTCCTCTCCGAGCCCTCGGTCGTGGCCTACCACGTCAAGGACGGCCAGAAGAAGGTGCTCGCGGTCGGCGAGGACGCCAAGCTCATGCTCGGCCGCACCCCCGGCTCCATCGAGGCGATCCGGCCCATGCGCGAAGGCGTCATCGCCGACTTCGACGTGGCCGAGGAGATGATAAAGCACTTCATCCGCAAGGCGCATCGCCGCTCGGGCTTCTCCAAGCCCAAGATCATCGTCTGCGTGCCCCATGGCGCCACTCCGGTCGAGAAGCGGGCGATCCGCCAGTCGGTCCTCTCCGCCGGCGCCCGCCGCGCGGGCCTGATCGCCGAGCCCATCGCGGCGGCCATCGGGGCGGGGATGCCGATCACCGATCCCACCGGCAACATGGTCGTCGACATCGGCGGCGGCACCACCGAGGTCGCGGTCCTCAGCCTCGGCGACATCGTCTATGCCCGCTCGGTCCGGGTCGGCGGCGACCGCATGGACGAGGCGGTCATCTCCTACCTGCGCCGCCAGCACAACCTTCTCGTCGGCGAGTCGACGGCAGAGCGCATCAAGACCTCCATCGGCACGGCGCGGATGCCCGATGACGGGCGCGGCCAGACCATGATGATCCGGGGCCGCGACCTCCTCAACGGCGTCCCCAAGGAGACCGAGATCTCCCAGGCCCAGATCGCCGAGGCGCTGGCCGAGCCCGTGCAGCAGATCTGCGAGGCGGTGATGAGCGCGCTGGAGGCGACGCCCCCCGACCTCGCCGCCGACATCGTGGACCGGGGCGTCATGCTCACCGGCGGCGGCGCGCTGCTGGGCGAGCTCGACCTCGCGCTGCGCGAGCAGACGGGCCTCGCCATCTCGGTCGCGGACGAGAGCCTGAACTGCGTGGCGCTGGGGACCGGCAAGGCCCTTGAATACGAAAAGCAGCTCCGCCACGTCATCGACTACGACAGCTAGGTAGATCGGGGGCCTCATGGCCAGGGACCGGGATCGCGGCGAGGAGTTCGCGAGGCCGCTGCGTCGCCTGCTGGTGACGCTTCTCGTGCTCGCCTGCTTCGCGCTGTTCCTCGTCTGGCGCATCGACTCCCCGCGCGTGGAGCGGATGCGGTCGCAGGTCGAGGATGCCATCGTGCCCCGGCTCGACTGGATGATGGCGCCGGTCACCGGCCTCGTTCAGCTCGCCGGCGACTTCCGCAGCTACCAGCGCATCCACGAGCAGAACCTGGAGCTGCGGCGCGAGCTCCAGCAGATGTCGGTCTGGCGCGAGGCGGCCCTGCGGCTGGAGCAGGAGAACGCCAAGCTCCGCGACCTCAACAACGTCTCGCTCGACCCCGCGCTGACCTACATCACCGGCACGGTGATGGCGGATTCGGGGAGCCCCTTCCGCCAGTCGGTGCTCCTCAACGTGGGAGGCCGCGATGGCATCGTCGACGGCTGGCCGACCATGGACGGGATCGGCCTCGTGGGCCGGGTCTCGGGCGTGGGCCAGACGACGAGCCGGGTGATCCTGCTCACCGACACCTCGAGCCGCATCCCCGTGGTCATCCAGCCCTCGGGCCAGAAGGCGATCCTCACGGGCGACAACTCGGCCTATCCCCTCCTCGACTTCATCGAGGACCGCGACGCGGTGCGGCCCGGGGACCGCGTGGTGACGGCCGGCGACGGCCACCTCTTCCCGGCCGACCTCTTCGTCGGCCGCGTGGCGCAGGGCACGGACGGGCGGCTCCGCCTCCGCCTCGCCGCCGACTACGAGAGGCTGGAGTTCGTCCGCGTCCTCCGCAGCCGCATGGTCGAATCCATCTCGGACCCGGGCGGCCTGATCGTCCCCGTCACCGGCATCGAGAACCCGCCGCCCCAGGACGAAGGCGCCGGCTTCATCGGGCCTCCGCCCCCGCCCGGCATCCTGGCCGGCACCTCGGCCGCCCCCGCCACGCCGCCCGAGGGGGTGCCCAGTGACTGACGGGCGCCTCGGAACCGGGGCCTGGTCCGCCCGGATCGCCTATCTCGCGCTGGCCTTCGTGCTGCTGGCGGCGCCGCTCCTGCCGCTCAACACGGTGCCGCGCAGCTATGGCGCCCCCGATATCCTGCTGGCGGCCACGGCGGCCTGGGCGGCGCGGCGGCCGGACACCCTGCCGGCCCTCGTGGTCGCGGGCGTGTTCCTCCTCGCCGACTTCCTGTTCCATAGGCCGCCGGGCCTCTACGCGGCGCTGGTCCTGATGATGACCGAGAGCCTCCGCCGCCGTTCGCCCCGGCTGCGAAGGGGCTCGTTCCTGGTGGAGTGGCTCACCGTCGCGGTCTGGATCGCGGCAATCGGCCTCGCGAGCTACCTGATCCTCGCGTTGTTGATGATCCCGCAGGCGGCGATCCGGTATACTCTGGTGCAGACCGTCCTGACGATCGCGCTATATCCCGTCGTCGCGGGGGTGGCGCACGTGGCGCTGGGCCTCAGGCGGCCCGCGCAGGGCGAGGTGGACGCATTGGGGCACAGGCTATGAAGCGGCAGCGCAACGAGAGCTCCGAGGTCTGGCCGCGCATGACGCGGCGGGCGGTCCTGCTCGGCACCGCCCAGGTCGGGCTCATGGGCGTGCTGGGCTGGCGCATGAAGGCGCTCCAGATCGACCAGGCCGACCAGTTCGCCCTGCTGGCCGAGGAGAACCGCGTCAACATGCGGCTGATCCCGCCGTCGCGCGGCCTGATCTTCGACCGAAACGGCATCCCGCTCGCCACCAACGAGCCCGTCTACCGCATCGTCATCGTGCGCGAGGCCGCCGGCGAGCCCGAGGAGGCGCTCGCGCGCCTGTCGCGGGTCATGGTGCTCGACCCCGAGGACATCCAGGGCAGCCTCGAGGAGATGGAGCGCGTGGCCTCCTTCGTGCCCGTGACGGTGAAGGACCGCGTGACCTGGGACGACGTGGCGCGGGTGACGGCGAACGCCCCTGCCCTGCCCGGCATCACCGCCGAGGTGGGCCTCTCGCGCAACTACCCCGCCGGTCCCGACACCGCGCATATCGTGGGCTACGTGGGGCCGGTCAGCGACTACGACCTGTCGCTGATGGAGGATCCCGACCCGCTGTTCCAGATCCCCAAGTTCCAGTTCGGCAAGACCGGCGTCGAGGCGAAGTACGAGGAGCAACTCCGCGGCAAGGCCGGGGCCCAGCGGATCGAGGTCAACTCCCTGGGCCGCGTCATGCGCGAGATCTCGCGCGAGGAGGGCATCCCCGGCACCGACCTCCAGCTCACCATCGATGCGGACCTCCAGGCCTACGTGGAGGCGCGGATGGAGGGCGAGAGCGCCGCCTGCGTGGTGATCGACTGCGCCTCGGGCGACCTCCTGGCCGTGGGCAACGCGCCCTCCTTCGACCCAAACCTCTTCGTGCGCGGCATCTCGGTCCCCGACTGGACCGCGCTCAACGAGAACAAGTACCGCCCGCTCTCGGCCAAGGCGGTGCAGGGCGCCTACCCGCCGGGCTCCACCTTCAAGATCGTGACCGGCCTCGCCGCGCTGGAGGCCGGGGTGATCGCTCCGGAGGAGACCGTCTACTGCGCGGGCGTCACCGACATCTCGGGCATCAAGTTCCACTGCTGGAAGAAGGGCGGCCACGGCAACGTCGACTACAACGACAGCCTGAAATACTCCTGCGACTGCTACTACTACGAGGTCGGCCAGAGGGTCGGCATCGACGCGATCTCGGCCATGGCCAAGAAGCTGGGCGTCGGCGTCAGGCCCGACATCCCGATGTCGGCGGTGGCCGAGGGGATCGCCCCCGACGGGGCCTGGAAGCTCGCGCTGTTCAACGACGTCTGGCGGGTCGGCGACACGGTGAACGCCTCCATCGGCCAAGGCTACGTCCTCGCCACGCCGCTCCAGCTCGCCGTGATGACGGCGCGCGTGGCCACCGGGCGCGAGGTCATGCCGCGCCTCGTCAAGTCCATCGACGGGGTCGAGCAGCCCTCGGGCGCGGGCGGGCCCCTCGGCATCAACGAGAACTCGCTCCGCCGGGCCCGCGCCTCGATGTTCGACGTGGTGAACCACGCGCGCGGCACGGCCCACAGGTCGCAGATCATGACGCCCGGCATGGAGATGGCGGGCAAGACCGGCACCAGCCAGGTCCGCCGCATCACCCCGGAGGAGCGGGCCCGCGGCGTCACCTCGAACGCGGACCTTCCCTGGGAACGCCGCGACCACGCGCTCTGGGTGGACTTCGCGCCCTACGACAACCCCCGCGTCGCGGTCTGCGTGGTGGTGGAGCACGGCAGCGGCGGCTCGACGGCGGCGGCGCCCATCGGGCGGGACGTGACGCTCCAGGCTCTCTACAACGGATTCCCGCCGCTCGACGCCTATCCCTCGGACCAGCGCGAGACGGCGGGCGAGATGCAGGCGCGGGTTCGCGCGCTGCTGGCCGGGCGGTCCCGGCCGACCCTGCAACGGGCCTGAGGAGGCACGGGTGAGCTACCTCGAATACCAGGTCAAGTACGTTCCCGCGGGGCTGAAGAAGCTCCTCTACATCAACTGGCCGCTCGTCCTCCTCATCACCGCCGTGTCCTGCATGGGCTTCATCATGCTCTACTCGGTGTCCGGCGGCCGGATGGAGGTCTGGGCCGAGCCGCAGATGCAGCGGTTCGCGGCGGGGATGGTGGCGATGATCCTGATCGCCATGGTGCCCATCGGCTTCTGGCGCGGCATCTCTTGGCTGGCCTACCTGGGCTCCGTCGGCCTCCTCGTGCTGGTGCTGTTCATCGGGGAGGTCGGCAAGGGCGCGCAGCGCTGGCTCGACGTGGGGCCGGTGGAGATCCAGCCCTCCGAGATCGCCAAGATCGCGCTCGTGATGGCGCTGGCCGCCTACTACGACTGGCTGCCGCCCCGGCGCGTGTCGAACCCGATCTGGATCATCCCGCCGGTCCTCCTGATCCTGATCCCCGTCGCCCTGGTGCTGAAGCAGCCGAACCTCGGGACGGCGGCCCTGATCCTCGGGACCGGGGGCGCGGTGATGTGGTGCGCCGGCGTCCACTGGGCCTACTTCGGCACCGTGTTCGGCGCCGTGGGCGGCGCGGTCTACGCCGTCTTCGAGGTGCGCGGCACGCCCTGGCAGTTCCTCCACGACTACCAGTATTCGCGCATCGACACCTTCCTCGACCCCTCCCGCGACCCGCTGGGCGAGGGCTACAACATCACGCAGGCGACCATCGCGCTGGGCTCGGGCGGCTTCGCGGGCAAGGGCTTCATGCAGGGCACGCAGTCGCGCCTCAACTTCCTGCCCGAGAAGCACACCGACTTCATCCTGAACACCCTGGCCGAGGAGTTCGGCTTCCTCGGCTCCTTCACGCTCCTCGCGCTCTACGGCCTGATCCTGGCCTTCCTCTTCCACGCCGCCATGAGCTGCCGGGACCGCTTCTCCTCGCTGCTCATCACCGGGATCGGGGCGACGTTCTTCCTGCTGTTCTGCGTGAACATGCTGATGGTGATGGGCCTCGCGCCCGTGGTGGGCGTGCCGCTGCCGCTGATGAGCTACGGGGGCTCGGCCATGATGGTGCTCCTCGCCGCCTTCGGCCTCGTCCAGAGCGCCTATGTCCACAGACCAAGATAGATCGGGCCCCGTCAAGGTCCTCTTCGCCGCTCGGGACAAGGACTGGGAGGACTACCGCGAGGTCCTGCCCCGGGCCCTGGCCGAGGCGGGCGTGAACGCCGACCTCTCCTGCGACCACCCGCCCCAAGAGGTCGACTGGATCGTCTACGCCCCCGGCGGGACCCTCTCGGACTTCTCGCCCTACGCCCGTGCCAAGGGCGTCCTGAGCCTCTGGGCCGGGGTGGAGCGGATCGTCGGCAACCCGACCCTGACCCAGCCGCTGGCGCGCATGGTGGATAGCGGGCTGCGGCAGGGGATGGTGGAATGGGTCGTCGGCCAGGCGCTCCGCCACCACCTCGGCCTCGACCGGCACGTCCTCCACCAGGACGGCGTCTGGCGGCACGAGGCGCCGAAGCTCGCCACCGACCGGCCCGTGACGGTGCTGGGGCTCGGGGAGCTAGGCCTAGCCTGCGCCCTCGCGCTCGCGGCTCTCGGCTTCCCCGTGACCGGCTGGAGCCGCCGACCGACCGAGGAGCCGCGCCTCGCCCGCACCCTCTCCGGGGCGGATGGCCTCGCGGAGGCGCTGCGGGGCGCCGAGATCGTGGTCCTCCTCCTGCCGCTCACGCCCGACACCGAGAACCTGATGGACGCAGACCGCCTCGCCCTCCCCGCGCGCGGCTTCGTCCTCCTCAACCCCGGGCGCGGCGCCCTGATCGACGATGCGGCGCTCCTCGCGGCGCTCGATTCGGGACAGGTCGGCCACGCCACGCTCGACGTGTTCCGGCAGGAGCCCCTGCCCCCCGACCATCCCTTCTGGGCGCATCCCCGGGTGACGGTCACGCCCCACATCGCCGCCGAGACCCGGCCCGCCACCGCCGCCCGCGTGATCGCCGAGAACGTCCGCCGGGGCGAGGCCGGAGAGCCGCTCCTCTACCTCGTGGACCGGGGCGCGGGCTACTAGGAGGCGCGCCGGCACGATCCGCGCGGCGCCATTTCTTGGCGCCGTGGCCGCCGCCGTTAACGGTTTCTCAACCATTCTCGGGCAGGGTGATCCTGTCCCTGGGTCGCCGCCCGGCGGGGTAGGGGAAGTTGCGCCCGGCCCCTACCGCAGCCTCGGTGGCCCCGTCGGCGTCTCGGTCGGGTCCTCCATGTCGAAGCGCAGCCCCACCTTGGCGATCCTCTCGATCACCGGATCTCCCTCCGCGAGGAAGGTCACGTCGAGCCGCAGGTCCTCGGCCCCCGACAGCGCCACCGCCGCGTTGATCCCGCCCGCCAGCGGCTCCTCGGACCCCGGCCGCGCGCCGACGAAGGCCAGCAGATGTCCGCGCGACCCGTCCGACCAGTCCACGGCCGCGAGCCACGCCGCCCGCGCCAGCCCCTCCCCCTGCGCGAGCCGCCGGTCCAGCGTCGTCAGGAGAGACGTCGGCAGCCCCTTGGGCGGATGCAGCGCGACAGGCCGGGCCTCGACCCGAGACGGCTCCCCGGCGAGGTTCCGGGCCAGCCAGTCCAGCGCCTCGGGCGCGACCATCAGCGGGTCGGCCAATCCGTCGAGGTGCAGCGCTACCCCGACCCCCTGCCCCTCCAGCATCTGCGCGAGGGCCAGTCCCGAGAGCGTCGCCGTCGGCCTCGGCGCCCCGCCCGCGAAACCCGAGATGCTGTCATGCGCGACGACATGGGGCACGTCGCCCGCCTCCACCGTCTCGGGCGTCACGTCCTCGCCCTCGACCTCGCCCTGGAGGGGCAGCACGAGCTCGGCCCCGGACAGGACCTCGTAGAGCCGCAGCCGCGCCACGTCGTCCTCGGGACGCGACAGGAACAGCCGCGCCGCGCGGGCCAGAGAGGTCTCAGCCATTCAGCACCTCCCGCACCCGGGCGCGGAGGGCCGGCAGGACCTCCTCTCCGAACCAGGGGTTCTTCTTGAGCCACGAGGTATTCCGCCACGACGGATGCGGCAGCACGAAGAGGCCCGGCGCGTGGTCTCGCCAAGCCCGCACCCTCTCCGTCACGCCGCCCTTGCCCAGGTGCCAGGCCTGCGCCGTCCCGCCGATCACCAGCGTCGTCTCGATCCCCGGCAGCGCCGCCATGGCTTCGTCCCGCCAGGTCCGGGCGCAGATCGCCGGCGGCGGGATGTCCGACCCGCTCGCGTCGTAGCCCGGAAAGCAGAAGCCCATCGGCACGATGGCGATGCGGTCGCGGTCGTAGAACTCCTCGTGCGACACGCCCATCCACTCCCGCAGCCGGTCGCCCGAGGGGTCGAGGAACGGCGTCCCCGACTCGTGCGCCCGCGCGCCGGGCGCCTGCGAGGCGATCAGCAGCCGCGCCCCGGGCCGGAACCAGACCACGGGCTTCGGCGCGTGCCGCGTCGCGGTCACGGCGAAGCGTGGCGCGCAGAGGCGGCAGGCCGCGATCCGCTCCCAGACCGGGGCCTCGGCCCTCCCGCATCCGGGAGCAGCATACGGTTTCGGTTGCCCCAGCACAGGCCGCCCCCTAACTGGACCGGGCGCCGCCTCGGAGGACATCGTGTATCGCGTCTGGGATTTCGTCAGCACCTACTCGCTCCTGATGATCGGGGGCGCGATCCTTGCCCTGATCTGGGCCAACGTCGATCCCCACGCCTATCACGCCGTCGTGGACTGGACGATCCTGGCGGGCGGCCCCATCGGCGAGCCCACCTACGCCCCGGACGGCAGCGTCGCAACCCGGACGCTGACGCTCCACTTCCTCGTCAACGACATCCTGATGGCCTTCTTCTTCGCCGTCGCCGCCAAGGAGGTCTGGGAGGCCATGGTGCTCGAGCAGGGCAGCCTGCGCGGGAAGTCCGCCTTCGTGCCGGTCCTCTCGGCCGTGGGCGGCATGGCGGGGCCGGTCGTCGTCTACCTGCTCCTCGCCGCGCTGCTCGGCTCCGAGACCTACGACGCCGTCGCCCATGGCTGGGCCGTGCCCACGGCGACCGACATCGCCTTCTCCTACATCGTCGCGCGGATCATCTTCGGCGCAGGCCACCCGGCGGTGAGGTTCCTCCTGCTCCTGGCCATCGTGGACGACGCGCTGGGACTCCTCATCATCGCGGTCTTCTACCCGAAGGGCGACGTGGCGCCGGAATGGCTCCTCCTCAGCCTTGGCGCGGCTCTCGCGGCCTACGTCCTCTTCAACTGGCTGCCGCGGTTCCTCGACCGGGGGAACGAGGTCCAGCCGAACGCCACGTGGATGCGCCGCAACCTGTCCTTCTGGCCCTACCTCCTCGCAGGGGCGGTGAGCTGGTTCGGCTTCCAGGAGGCGGGCCTGCACCCGGCGCTGGGGCTCCTGCCGATCATCCCGACCATGCCGCACGCCGACCGGGGCTTCGGCATCTACGCCGAGGCCGAGCAGCACCTGACCGACATCCTCAACAGGTTCGAGCACGCGCTGAAGGTGCCGGTCGAGTGGATCCTGTTCCTGTTCGGCCTGCTCAACGCGGGGGTGGAGCTCAACTCGGTCGGCACGCCCACCTGGCTGATCCTGACGGGCCTGCTGATCGGCAAGCCGGTCGGCATCTTCCTGGCCGGTTGGATCGGGGCGCGCGGCCTGCGGCTCGGCCTCTCGCGCGGGATGGACTTCCGCGACCTGCTGGTCGTCGGCTTCGTGGCGGCCATCGGCTTCACCGTCGCGCTGTTCGTCGCGGGGGTGGCCTTCTCGCCCGAGGCGACGCTGGCCGGCCATCCGATCCAGGAGGCCGCCAAGCTCGGTGCGCTCTTCAGCGTGCTGGCGGCTCCGATCGCCTGGGTGGTCGCGCGGATGACCGGCGTGCGCCGGCAGATGGGAGAGCGAATGCCGCTGCCGCACACCCCGGCGTGGACGGGGCCGCCCGGGCAGGCTAGAGGGGAACCCCGAAGGAGAACCCGACCATGCCCGAGCCCAGCACCCCGGCCCCGCAGCGCGAAGTGCGTGTCCGCGACCTCGTCTTCGGCAACGACCGCCCGCTCGTGGTGATCGCCGGACCTTGCCAGCTCGAGGGGCGCGACCACGCGCTCCGCATCGCCGAGGCGATGGCCGGCATCTGCGGCAGGCACGGGGCGGCCTATATGTTCAAGGCGAGCTACGACAAGGCGAATCGGACCTCGCTCCAGGGCAGGCGCGGCCTCGGCATGGAGGAAGGCCTGCGCATCCTCGCCGACGTCCGCGCTTCGGTCGGCTGCCCGACCCTCACCGACATCCACGGCCCCGACCACTGCGCCCCGGCGGCCGAGGCCTGCGACATCCTCCAAATCCCGGCGTTCCTCTGCCGCCAGACCGACCTCCTCCTCGCGGCCGGGGCGACGGGGGCCGCGATCAACGTCAAGAAGGGGCAGTTCCTCGCCCCCTGGGACATGGCCAACGTCGCCCAGAAGATCGAGAGCACCGGGAACGACCGCATCCTCCTGACCGAGCGGGGCGTGTCCTTCGGCTACAACACCCTGGTGACGGACATGCGATCGCTCCCCATCATGGCGCGCACGGGCTACCCGGTGGTGATGGATGCGACGCACTCGGTCCAGCAGCCGGGCGGCCAGGGGACCTCCTCGGGCGGCCAGCGCGAGTTCGCCCCGGTCATGGCCCGCGCCGCCGTCTCGCTGGGAATCGCCGCCGTGTTCATCGAGACGCACGAGGACCCGGACCGCGCCCCCTCGGACGGCCCGAACATGATCCCGCTCGACCGGATGGAGGCCTTGGTGGCCTCGCTGATGGCCTTCGACCGGCTGGCCAAGTCCGATCCGCTGAGGGTGTGAGCAAGTGCGAAATGGGGGTTGAACCCCCCCGTCGCACCCGTTATCTCCCCCCGCACTGCTGGGGCGTCGCCAAGTGGTAAGGCAGCGGTTTTTGGTACCGCCATTCCTAGGTTCGAATCCTAGCGCCCCAGCCAGTATCTTCTTTTCTCGTAATATCAGTGACTTACCCGAGAGCCGGATGTGCTCTGTGTAGCACGTCGGTGTGTGCTCCACATGCAACACCGCGCGAGGTGAGTCGGAGTTAGCTAACAGGCGACGTATAGTTGAAGGCGAAGAGGACGGCGGTCGAGGCGTTCCCGTATGACGCGGAAGTTTGGAGTCTGCCAATGCCTCAATCGATGGTTGATTTGTGCTCAGGGCTTAGAACGGCGTTGTTGCACAACCCTGTGGCGGGTGCTCGCGTAGGGACCCGTGGCGCCTATCTGGGCACTCATGAGCAAGCCGTCTCCCGCCCGCTATCGCACGACGAACTGGCC
>NZ_KK088580.1 GCF_000600335.2 Rubellimicrobium mesophilum DSM 19309
CCCGCCAGCCCCGTTGATCACCTCGATGCGACGCGGCACGCGCATCGGCCCAAGCGTAGGTTCAAGTCCAGACACGAAACGATCCCATATCAGAGACCGTCAGCCTCGCCCCTCACATGCCCAAACGAAAGGTGCGGTCCAGACACCGCTTACGTTCAAAGACTGGGATCTGCGCGCGGTTGCACCCTGGCTGACGATGTCCAGGGCCCGCTCAGAACCGGAGGCTTCATGTCTCGGAGATGGGTGACGCTCGGGCCGGCGGTGCCCGTGGTGGCCAACTCCGACGTCAGCACGCGCCAAGGCGTATGGAGGCGGACCCCGTGGCGGTGACTTCGACGCGAAGGCCGTCGGGGAGCGATACTTGATGCAGAACGGTCGCCAGCCGTTTTCTCGTGCGAGCCGGTGCCGCAAGATCCTGCGGCACAGCAGCTGCATCGCTCTTGTTGCATGATGCACAGGCATCAGGCCGCTTTGAAGGAACTTGTGTTTCGCTCGTCCGGGCGCACTGGATCTCGGCTCCAGATGGCGCATGACTTGCCGCCTCTCGGGCCAAAGCTACCATGGCAAACCGCCATAGCATCGAGACCGATGCCCTCGCGATGTGGTCCGATGTAACTTCGAAGCCTAAGCGCTTCGAATTGACGTGGCCGAACTAGGAAGGGACTCCGCCCACTTCATGTCCATCCTGGCCAGCAAGTCGCCCAGTCGGCGCAGAGATGTCGCTTTCATTAGAGCTCGGCGGCCGGTAAGCGCCCGGTCCGTCACCTTGATGACCGTGCGCGGCCGTGATAGCGTTCCAAAAAGGCGCCATAGGTTAGATGAACAGATTAAGGCCATGAAACCAGGAGTTGGATGGTGAATGTCCGTTATCGGAGGATCCTCAACGACCGATCGGCCAAAGCGAGCTATTTCCTCTGCAGGGCAGTGCGCCTGATAACGCCGGTGAAGGGGGCGGACCTCAGGGTTGAACGCTTCTCATATCCCCAAGGGAAACTTCTTGCTGCTCCAGTTCCCAAGGTGGCCAGTCGCACGATCAAGGAAACCTTTTCGACCCTGAACGCCGCGGGTGTGCAGTTCGAATCCGAATGTGAGCCGTCGGAGATTCGGTCCACCTTTCCGGACTACTTCGTGTTCTCGTTCGTCAGGAATCCGTGGGCACGAATACACTCGTGCTGGAAAGACAAAGTCGCCGACGCGGTGACTCTGGGGAAGATATCGATCCTGAGCAGGTTCGAGGGCCTGAGGCCATTCATGCCATTCGAGGAGTTCGTCGAGTGGCTGGACAGCGAGTATGGCCGGGACGAGATAGCGGATCGCCATTGGCTGTCTCAAGTCCGGCACCTGTCGGATAGCTCTGGTGCGGCGGTTTGCGACTTCGTTGGGCGCCTTGAAGAGTTCGAGCGGGGTCTCGCCGAGATTGAGAGACTTACCGGCATCAGCTTGCCTCGTGTCGAGGAAAGAAACACCAAGGGTAATCGGTCTGACTACCGCCAGGCATTCAATGAGAGATCGAGAAGAATCATCGAGCGGCGTTATGGGCAGGACATAGAGGCATTCGGCTATCAGTTCGCCTGACTAAGCTGCTGACTTCTGGTTCGCTTCAATCTGATAGAGTGGAAATCTGCTCTCCAAGAAAAATCGGCTTGGGACTGCGTCAACTCGTCAGCCTGTTCCAGCACAGAGGGTGCGAGCGGGCCGGAAGAAGTCGGTTGTGCTCTGGTCCTTTGGATGGGCGCATCCTGCGTTCTGCGTCATCGGGTTGTAGCGCAAGGAGCTAGATTCATGGTCCGCTCTGGCGCGGGGCGTTGAACTTCTACGAGGAATGACATTGCCGAGGACGCCGGCCTGCTTGCCACGCTGGGTGGCAAGCGGTCTGCTCCCTCTGGATCGCGCCCGCCGGCGCGGGTCTGAGCCGCCTTCGTTTCGGTGGGCGCCGTGATCGACACCACCGTCGCGATCTCCAGCACCCGCGGCCAAGTCCAAGGGTCCGGCGATTCGGCCTTCGGAAGGCGATCAACTTGACACGGGGCTGGCACGCTTCCCGAGGTGACCATCTGTTGGATGGCTGTAGGCGTCTGGGCAGGAGTTCTCCGATCTTGGTGATCTTGTGGTCAAGCGGGCGCGCCGGGGTTCAGGCCGAGCCAGGCCTGCGGATCGACGCCGTTTCGCTCTGGGTGTCGACGTTAGCGGCACGGTCGCACGCCTCGGAGCCCGCGAACAGGCTGTCCTACCGGCCGATCGAGCCTTCTGGTCCTACAGGCGCAGCAAGTGTGCCATGGTCGGGCGGGCTCGCAGAACAAGCACCCACGGTTTCAGGACATTGCGGCTGTCCAGGGCATCACGGCCGAACCGGACCCGCCTTGGCGCAGCCGTGCAACCTGGGGACTGAGCGTTGTCGGCTTGCGGACCAGCAGCACCGGGAGCGCTTGACCGTGCGACTCGCCAACAGGAGACATCCCCAAGTTGCACCGCCCGTAGCCTCGCGAGCGGAGCACCCTGGTATGTTGAGCGGGTGGACCGGGCGCGGCCTTGGTTGGCTTCAGGCCGCACTCGTCTCGCTTCACCGGAGTCCGGTTGCGAACGTCACCTGCCAGGTCACGGCTTGACCAGGACCTTGATGCTCTCGCGGTCGTTCATGGCGCGGTAGCCATCCGGAATGCCGTCGAGGCCGGTGACGCGGTCGAACACCCGGCCGGGCTCGATGCGGCCCTCCAGCACGTCCGGCAGCAAGTCCGCGATGTAGGCGCGCACCGGGGCGGGGCCCCCGCCCACGATGACGTTCTTGAAGAACGAGGGCTGCGCGAGCGGGATGGCGTCGTAGTGCGGCACGCCCACCCGACCTACGGCGCCGCCGGGGCGCGATGGCGATGGCGGTGTCGGTGGCTGCCCCGGTGCCCACGCATTCGAGGACCGAATGCGCCCCTTCGCCCCGGGTGAGCTCCATCACGCGGGCCACCGCCTCCTCGCCGCGCTCGCTCACCACGTCGGTCGCGCCGAACTCGCGGGCGAGCGCGATGCGGTCGGCGTGGCGGCCCAGCAGGATGATCCGCTCGGCCCCGAGGCGCTTGGCCGCGATGACGCCGCAGAGGCCCACCGCGCCGTCGCCGATGACCGCCGCGACCTTTCCGGGCGCCACGCGCGCCACCACGGCGGCGTGGTGCCCCGTGCCCATCACGTCCGAGAGCGTCAGCAGCGACGGCATCAGCGCGTCATCCTCGGCCACGTCCACCTTGTAGAGCGTGCCGTCCGCCTGCGGCACACGCAGCGCCTCGGCCTGGGCGCCGCCCGGGTCCGGTTGCCCGAAGAAGCCGCCGTTGGTGCAGGCCGTGTGCAGCCCCTCGCGGCAGAAGGCGCAGGTGCCGTCCGAGATGGCGAAGGGCATGATGACGACGTCGCCCTTCTTCAGCGTCCGCACCTCGGTCCCCACCGCCTCCACGACGCCCATGGCCTCGTGCCCCATCGGGCGGGGACCGCCGAAGTTGTCCTGGCCCGAGTAGCCCCAGAGGTCGGACCCGCAGATGCAGGCGCGGGCGACGCGGATCAGCGCGTCGGTGGGCTCGCGCAGGCCGGCGTCGGGGACGGTCTCGATGCGGACGTCGCCTTGGCCGTGCAGGATGGTGGCTCGCATGGGGTGTCTCCTTCCGATGGAATCGATGGGCGGCTCATGACGCGGGATGAAGCGCGCGCCCGGCGAGGAGCGCGGCGCCAGCGGCCAGCGCGAGGAGCGCGGCGCCGGCAAGAGCGGGGGCGACGGGGCCCTGGCCGTCGAGGGCCAAGCCTCCCGCCATGGCGCCGAACGTGATGGCGAGCTGGATCACGGCGACCATGAGGCCGCCCCCGGCTTCGGCGTCCCCCGGCAGGATGCGCGCCAGCCAGGTGCCCCAGGCCACCGGCGGCGCCGTGGCCACGAGGCCCCAGACGGCGAGAAGGACGGCGACGGCCCAGGTCGAGCTCTCCCAGAAGGCCAGGGCCGTCGCGGCCCCCGCCATGACCGCCGGCACCCCGACCAGCGACAGGACCAGGCCTGCGCGCAGGACCCGGCCCACGAGGAGGAGGCCCAGGAGGCCCGTCGCCCCGATCACCAGAAGCAGGAGCGAGAGCGTGGGAACATCCACCCCGGTCACCTGTTCCAGGAAAGGCCGGAGGTAGGTGGACAGCGCGAACTGCCCCATGAACACCAGCAGGATCGCGGTCATGCCGAGGGCGACCGCTCCGTTTCCGAGCAGCCGAAGGACGCTGCCGCCCGCTCCCGGCTGCCGCGCGGGGAGAGGTGGCAGGGCCAGGGCTTGCAAGGCCGCCGCGGCCAGGGCGAGGGGCACGACCGAGAAGAAGGCGCCGCGCCAGCCGATCAGGTCGCCCATGTAGCTGCCGAGCGGCGCCGCGACGGCCCCGGCCAGGGCCGTCCCGCCCTGATTGACCGCAAGGCCGAGAGGCACCAAAGCCATCGGCAGGAGCCGCATCAGGACGGCGGTGTTCAGCGACCAGAACCCGCCGATGGCGACGCCCAGGAGCGCACGTCCCGTCATCAGCACGAGGAAATCGGGCGCGAAGGCCACCACCGTGCCCGACACCGCCAGCAGCAGAGCCATGCCGATCAGGACGAGGCGCCGGTCGAGCCGTCCGATCAGCGCCGTGACGAGAAGGCTCGTGACCACCGCGAAGAGGCCCGAGATGGAGATGGCCTGCCCGGCCTGCCCTTCGGTGAGGCCGAGGTCCCGCGCGATGGGGGTGAGCAGGCTCACCGGCATGAACTCGGAGGCGATGAGGACGAACGAGCAGAGCGTCATGGCGACGACCGCACCCCAGGCGGGCCGGTCCTCCTCCGGTGCCGGAAAGCTGGTCAGGGTCTCGGGGTTGATCGCGGTCATGGGTCTGTCGTCCACCTCGATCTGGCGGCATCCGATGGCCGGCCGTGTTGCAGGACCTGACGGGCCCACCGGTCCCGGCGCGGCCCCCGTCAGTGATGCGGGAGATAGACCACCAGCGACCAAGCGATTAGTGGGCTGCCATCGCATGAGCCTATCGATCGGAGCCATGAATGCGGCGCGACGACCTGACCGACTTGAACGTCTTCGTGGCCGTGGCCGAGGAGCGCAGCTTCACCCGCGCCGCCGCCCGGCTCGGTCTGACGCAGTCCACCCTGAGCCATACGATCCGCAGCTTCGAGGAGCGGCTCGGCGTGCGGCTCCTCACGCGCACGACGCGCAGCGTGGCGCTCACCGAGGCAGGCGAACGGCTGCTCCGGGTCGCCCAACCTGGGATCGAGGCCATTGCCGCCGAGCTCACGGCCCTCGCCGAACTCCGCGACAAGCCGGCCGGGACCGTCCGGATCACCACCAGCAACCATGCCCACCAGACGATCCTCTGGCCTGCACTGAAGCGCCTGCTCCCTGGCTTTCCGGATATTCGAGTGGAAGTCGTCATCGAGCACCGCTTCACCGATGTCGTCGCCGAGCGGTTCGATGCCGGTATCCGGCTCGGCGAGGCGGTCGAGCGCGACATGATCGCGGTTCGCGTCGGCCCGGACCTGCGGTGGATCGTCGTGGGCTCGCCGGTCTACTTCGCGGATCGGCCGGCGCCGGCCGTGCCGCAGGATCTGACGATGCACCGCTGCATCAACTATCGCAACAGCACCTCGGGGGACCTTTACGCGTGGGAGTTCGAGAAGGAGGGCCGCGCTCTCAACGTCCGAGTGGAGGGGGCGCTCGTCTTCAATGACACCCTTCCAGCGATGGAGGCGGCCATGGAGGGCTTCGGCCTCGCCTATTTGCCCGAGGACGTGGCTGCTGCATCGCTACGGGATGGCCGTCTCGTCGCGGTGCTGGGCGACTGGTGTCCTTACTCTCCCGGCTATCATCTCTATTACCCGAGCCGCCGTCAGCCCACGCCGGCCTTCGCGCTCCTCGTCGACGCCCTGCGCTGGAGGTGAAGTGAGCGATCGCGGCGGGGTCGCGGGCGCGGCCGACGCGCGATCCGCCCTCCACGCCTGAACCGACATAAGCCTCCGCAGGATTCGCCCTCTAGGTTCCAAGGCGGGAGCGGGTGCGCTTCTTGGGAACGTGACGGGCCCATCCTTGTACTGCGCACTTTGTCCAACATAACCGTTGACCTTGTCGAACAAAGCGGGAGACTATGGCCAACCTTCGGAGCGAAGATGGACGGACCTGGTTCCCTTGTTCATGAGACCCACGCGAGCCGTGATGTGATGGGCGAACTGGTCGCCCTGGTGGTGGCTGAGGGCCTCAGGCCCGGGGATCGCCTGCCGCCCGAGATGGAGCTCGCCCAGCGTCTCGGCGTGAGCCGGCATAAGCTTCGGGAGGTCCTCACTGCCTGGACGCGGGTGGGAATCGTCAGCCGCAACAAGGGGGCAGGGACGGTGCTTGCTGCACCCATCACGGGGCGGACCCTGCATCTTCCTCTGGCCGTCACCGTGGAGGCCGAGAGCCTCCTGCGCACCTTGGCCGTCCGTCGCCCGCTGGAGATCGAGGCCGTGCGGCTCGCCGCCCGCGACTCCACGCCTGCCGCCCGCGACCGCATCGCCGCCCGGATGCTCGACCTGATGGCGCAGCACGAATCCGGCGCCGACTGGCGCGCCGCCGACCGGGCCTTCCACGCCGCCATCCACGACGCCACCGGCAACCCGCTCTTCGGGCAGCTCATCACCCAGCTCCAGCGGGCCTTCGACACGGTCTACGAGACCCCCTTCGGGATGCCGCACCTGGGCTCCGACACCATCCCGATGCACCGCGCCCTGGCCGAGGCCGTCGTGGCCGGGCAGGGGGAGGAGGCCGCCGCCCTGATGGCCCGCATCCTCGACGACACCGAAGCGGCCGCCCGCGCCGTCATGGAAGGACCAGAATGACCGGTCGCCCCTCCCTCGCCACCCGCCTCGCCAAGCCCTGGAGCGACGGCGCCGGCCCGATCACGCCGCCGATCCACCAGACCTCGCTCTTCGCCTTCGACGACTACGCGGCCTTCGAGGCGCGGATGATGGGCCAGTCGGCCGAGCCCCTCTACAGTCGTGTCCAGAACCCGACCGTCGCCGCCTTCGAGCAGATGATGGCGGACTTGGAGGGCGGCGAGGCCGCGGTCGCCTTCGCCAGCGGCATGGGCGCGATCTCGGCCACCGTTCTGGCGCTCGCGAAGCCCGGCGACCGCGTCGCCTGCGTGGAGCACGTCTACCCGGACAGCTACCGCCTCCTCGAACGGGTGCTGCGGCCCATGGGGGTCGAGGTCACCTATCACCCGCCCCAGGCCTTCGCCGAGGACCCCGACCTCCTCAAGGGCGTGACCCTGGCCTATCTCGAAAGCCCCACCTCCATGGTGATGGAGGTCATCGACCTCCCCCGCGCGGCCGAGAACGCGCGCCGCCATGGCGCCCTCACCGTCCTCGACAACTCCTGGGCCACGCCGCTCCACCAGCGCCCGCTGGAATCCGGCATCGACGTGGTCGTCCACTCGGCCTCCAAGTACATCTCCGGCCATTCCGATACCGTGGCGGGCGTGGTTGTAGCCTCCTCCCAGCTCATCGCCCGCCTGCGCGACCTGACCCTGCCGCTCCTCGGCGCCAAGCTCGCCCCCTTCGAGGCCTGGCTCCTCGTCCGCGGCCTCCGGACCCTTGTCCCCCGGATGCGGATGCACGAGGCCACCGCGAACCTCTTCGTGGACCGCCTCGCGGCCCTGCCGCAGGTCACGCGCGTCCGCTCGCCCGGCCCCAACTCCACGCCGGGCCTTTCGGGCCGCTCGGGCCTCCTCTCCATCGAGCTGGCCGAGGGCGTCGACATCCCCCGCCTCGCCGACGCCCTCCAGCACTTCCGGCTGGGCGTGAGCTGGGGCGGCTTCGAGAGCCTGATCGTCCCCGCCGCCATCACGCTGAGGCAGTCGGGCGAGAAGAACGCCGCGCAGCGCTTCGGCGTCTCGCCCCGCCTCGTCCGCCTTTCGCTGGGGCTCGAGGACGCCGAGGACCTCTGGGCCGATTTCGCCCAGGCGCTGGAGGCCGCCGCCACCTGAACCACCGGGCCCGCCAAGAGGCCGCACCACCAACCAAGGGAGACCACCGCATGACGATCCGCAACGCCCTTCTCACCAGCGCCACGCTCGCGCTTTTCGCCGGGGGCGCCTCCGCCGCCGACCTGACGCTCGTCGAGGTCATCACCTCGCCCGAGCGGACCGAGGTCCTCCAGGGCCTCGTCTCCGCCTGGGAGCAGGAGACCGGCAACACCGTCGAGATCGTGTCCCTGCCCTGGGGCCAGGCCTTCGAGACGCTGGCGACCATGGTCGCGGGCGGCGACATCCCCGACGTGGTCGAGATGCCCGAGCGCTGGATGGCCCAGTATTCCGCCGCGGGCCAGCTTACGGACCTCGGGCCCTACGTCGCCGAGTGGGAGAACGGCGCCACGCTGACCGAGCAGACGGTCCGCATGGGCAGCATGACCGCCGCCAACAAGCTGGAGATGATCCCCTACGGCTTCTATCTGCGGGCCATGTTCTACAACAAGGACCTGCTGGAGCAGGCCGGCGTCGCCGAGCCCCCGAAGACGATGGAGGAGTTCGTGGCCGCCGCCAACGCGGTGAGCCAGATCGAGGGCAAGTCCGGCTATTGCCTGCGCGGCGGCCCCGGCGGCACCAACGGCTGGATGATGTTCGCCGCCGCCATGAACGACAACCCCGAGTTCTTCGACGAGAACGGCCAGTCCACCATCAACCAGCCGGGCGCCGTCCAGGGGCTCCAGACGCTGATCGACCTCTATACCTCTGGGGCCGCGCCGCGCGACAGCATCAACTGGGGCTTCAACGAGATCGTCGCGGGCTTCTACTCGGGCACCTGCGCCTTCCTCGACCAGGACCCGGACGCGCTGATCGGCATCGCGGACCAGATGGACCCCGAGACCTTCGCCGTCATGCCGATGCCCGTAGGCCCCGGCGGCCGCGCCTTCCCGACCATCGGCTACGCCGGCTGGTCGATCTTCAACACCACCGAAAGCCCCGACGAGGCCTGGAGCCTCGTGGCGCATCTGTCGTCCCCTGAATCGAACGCCACCTGGGCCAAGCGCGTGGGCGTGATCCCGATCCACCAGGGCGCCGACCAGGACCCGTACTTCCACACGCCCCAGTTCGCCGGCTGGTTCGAGGAGCTGAACAACCCCGACACCTACATCCCGCTCTCCATGCCGTCCTACCTCGAGGGCTTCGGCTACTTCGCCGACCAGCTCTCCATCGAGACGGCGCAGCAGGCCCTCCTGGGCGAGATCACCGCGCAGCAGCTCGCCGACCAGTGGGCCGAGTACCTGACTGCCGAATACGCCAAGTACAAGGAGGCCGGGGGCCAGTGAGCGCCGCCCTGACCGAGGCCCCCGGGGGAACCCGGGGGCGCCTCAGCCGGGCCTATCTCGGGATGGTGGTGGAGCCCTGGCTCTACCTCCTCCCCTCGCTGCTCCTCATCGGCGGGGTGATGCTCCTGCCGCTCGCCATCGGCCTCCTCTACGCCTTCCAGGAGTTCAACCTGCTGCGCCCCGGCGCCGCGAAGTGGGTGGGCCTGTCCAACTTCCAAGACCTCTGGGCCGACCGGCAGTTCTGGCGCGCGCTTCGGAACACGCTGGTGTGGACGGGGGCGAGCGTCGCGCTGCAGTTCGCCGGGGGGCTGGGCCTCGCGCTCCTCCTCAACACCCGGTTCCACGGCAAGAAGCTGGTGCAGGCGCTGGTCTTCCTACCCTGGGCAGTGCCGACCTTCCTGACGGCGCTGACCTTCTCCTGGCTCCTCAACCCGGTGATCGGGCCGATCCCGTATTGGCTCTCCGGCCTCGGGGATCATCGACGAGCCCTACAACATCCTCGGCAACCCCGACACGGCGCTCTGGGGCCCGATCCTCGCCAACGTGTGGTACGGCGTCCCCTTCTTCGCGATCACGCTGCTCGCCGCCCTCTCCGCCATCCCGTCCGAGCTCTACGAGGCCGCCGAGATCGACGGCGCGTCGGCCCTCCAGAAGTTCACCAAGATCACGCTGCCCTTCCTCGCGCCCATGATCGTCATCACGGTGATGCTGCGGACCATCTGGATCGCGAACTTCGCGGACCTGATCTACGTCATGACCGGCGGCGGCCCCGCCAACTCCACGCAGATCCTGTCCTCCTACATCTTCACCACGGCCTTCAAGCGGCTCGACTTCGGCCACGCCTCGGCCATCGCCGTGGCCCTCCTTGGTCTCCTCATGGCCTATGCCGCGATCCTGCTCGCGGTGCGGTCGCGGCTGGTGCGCCGCTGATGGCCGCGCTGGGACGCCCCCATCCGGCGCTGGTCGCGGGGAAATACTTGGCTCTCGCGGCCTACGTCGCCTTCGCGCTCTTCCCGCTCTACTGGCTGGTGAAGATCGCGGTCACGCCCGACCGGCTCGTCTACTCCGAGGGGACGCGCTACTGGCCCTCGGCCGCCACCTGGGACAACTTCCGCGAGGTCCTGGGCTCGGACTTCCTGCGCTTCTTCGGCAACTCGGTGATCGTCTCTCTGAGCACCGCCGCCATCACGGCGGTGATCGCGGCGGGCGGCGGCTACGCCTTCTCGCGCTTCGACTTCCGGGGCAAGCGGCTGGTCTCGGCGCTCCTGCTGCTGACGCAGATGTTCCCGCTCCTCATCATCATCGCGCCGATCTACCGGATCGTGGCGGCGCTCGGGCTCCTCAACACGCTGCCTTCCCTCATCGTCACCTACACCGCCTTCAATATCCCCTTCGCGCTCTTCCTGATGCAGAGCTTCTTCGACGGCATCCCCAAGGACCTAGAAGAGGCCGCGATGATCGACGGCTGCAGGCGGATGCAGGCGCTGAGGAAGGTGATCCTGCCCCTGACGCTCCCCGGCCTCGGCGCGACGCTCGGCTTCGTCTTCACCGCCGCGTGGTCCGAGATCCTCTTCGCCCTCATGCTGATCCGCAAGGAGGAGCACATGACCTTCCCCGTGGGCCTCCTCAACTTCGTCTCCAAGTTCTCGGTGGACTGGGGGCAGATGATGGCGGCGGGCGTCCTCGCGCTCGTGCCCTCCTGCCTCTTCTTCGCCTTCATCCAACGCTACCTCGTCCAGGGCCTCACCTCGGGCGCGGTGAAGGGCTGATCCATGGCAGGCATCGAACTTTCCGGCATCGCCAAGTCCTACGGAGGCACCGAGGTCCTGCGCGACGTGGACCTCGCGGTCGGGGAGGGCGAGTTCGTCGTCCTCGTCGGCCCCTCGGGCTGCGGCAAGTCTACCCTCCTGCGCATGATCGCGGGGCTGGAGCCCATCTCGGCGGGCGAGCTCAGGATCGGCGGGCGGCGCATGAACGAGGTCCCCCCGCGCGGGCGCGACATCGCCATGGTGTTCCAGAGCTACGCGCTCTACCCACACATGACCGTGGCGCGGAACATGGGCTTCCCCATGGAGATCGCCCACCGCCCCAAGGCCGAGCGCGCCGGCCCCGTCGCCCGCGCCGCCGAGGTGCTGGGCCTCCAGAAGCTCCTCGACCGCTACCCCCGCGCGCTGTCCGGCGGGCAGCGCCAGCGCGTCGCCATGGGCCGCGCCATCGTCCGCCAGCCGCAGGCCTTCCTCTTCGACGAGCCCTTGTCGAACCTCGACGCCGCCCTGCGCGTCGAGATGCGGCTGGAGATCGCGCGCCTCCACCACCGCATCGGCGCCACCACCGTCTACGTCACCCACGACCAGGTCGAGGCGATGACCCTCGCCGACCGCATCGTGGTGATGAACGCGGGCCGCATCCAGCAGGTCGGCACGCCGATGGACCTCTACGACCGTCCGGCGAACCGCTTCGTCGCGGGCTTCATCGGCTCGCCCACCATGAACATGGTCGAGGGGACGCCAGTCCCGGACGGCCTCCGCCTCGCCGACGGCACGGTCTGGCCCGCCCCGCCCGGAGCCCGCGCCCTCGGCATCCGGCCCGAGCACCTGCACGTCAGCCCCGACGGCACCGGCCTGCGGGCCGAGGTCCAGCTCATCGAGCGCCTGGGCTCGGACACCAACCTCTTCTGCGAGGCGCCCGGCGTCGGGCCTCTCCTCGCCCGCGTGCACGGCGACGTGAACGTGGCCCTGGGCTCCACGGTGGTCCTGACCCCGGACCTCGCCCGCCTCCACCCCTTCGACGCCGAGGGCCGCCGCGTGGTGCAGATCCGGTAGGGGCCGCGACGTCAGGGATTTGCCTGGCTCCTCCGTGACCCCTCGGAAGACAGGCGCTGGAACAGGGATGAGTCCGACCTCTCCCTTGCCAACCATGGCGACACGCTCTTGCGGTTGCCAGGATGTCGCTAAGGCACGAAGGCCGGGCGGGCTGTCCTCCACCCGCAACCGGCGCCGTCCGGCCAGCCCCAGGGGACGCGCCTCGACGAGGTGCGGTAAGGCACATCCCGCTGCGATGGCCGGCGGCAGGCGGACCGCGCTGAGCGAATAGTCCGACCACAAAAGCCTTGGGAGCCTGTCCGAGCGACCGTCGCCCGACAGTTCAGCTTTGTCGAAACGGTTCCCGCCGCTGCAGTGGCTGACGTCGTGCGGTCTCGATGGGTGACCTCCCGGCCCGATATCGTGGCCACCTTCTGGAGAGTGGACCCGCACCTTGTGCCCTGAGGCCCGGGGCGCCATCCGGCCTGCCCCGAAGCTGCCCCGTGCCGATCATCGTCTGGCCACAACGAATCGCTTCGTGCGGGATGGCATCCCTCGACGCTCGTGGCCCGCTTCGCATCCACGAGAGCCCAGCATAGCACCAGGAGTTGTGACCAGTGACGATCAGCCGCGACAATGCCTTCCGCCTCTATGTCATGACGGCCTTCGTCGTCATCTCGGCCGCGATCGTGGCCACGAGCATCACGGCGGCGGGGGGACACCTGATCTACACCCTGGATGATCCCTACATACACCTGTCCGTCTCCGAGAGCATTCTTCGGGGGGCTACGGGGTGAATTTCCCCGAGTATTCCTCGCCCTCGTCCTCGATCGTTTTCCCGTTCCTTCTGTCTCTCCTCATGGCGACCGGCATCTCCGATCAAGGCCCCCTGCTGATCGGTCTGTCGTCCTGCCTCGTCGCCATCTGGTTCGCGTGCCCCATCCTCCTGCGACGCGGGCTGGCCCTGGACGGCCTGAACTCCCTCCCAAGCCTCCTGCTGACCCCGCTCGCTGTCCTCCTCCTCGCGAATGCCTTCGCGCTGCCGATGATGGGCATGGAGCACCCGCTGCACATCCTGGCCGTGACCCTCGTAGCCTCCGGGCTGATCGCCCTGTCGGAGGGCGAGGCCGCGCGCAAGAGGCTGATCCTGGGCGTCCTCCTCGGCGCCGCGACTCGCTTCGAGGGGATCGCGCTCGGCCTGGCGGTGGTGGGCATCCTCTTCTCCGCTGGTCGCCCGCGCCTGGCATGGTCGATCCTCGCCCTGCTGGCCCTGGGCTTGGGAAGCTATGGCCTATGCATGGCCCGCCTGGGTCTTCCTCTGCTGCCGAGCTCGATCCTCGCCAAATCCTCTGTCTCCACCGAGGCGATGGGACACGATCCGGCTGGCATCATAGGGAGCCTCCTCAACAACACCTCCGTCTCACTCGAGAACCGGTGGGGAATCCTCTCCGCCGTCCTCGCCCTGTTCCTGCTGCCATTCGCGGCCGAGAAGTCGCCTCGATCCTACCTCGCGAAGGCGACGGTCGCGGCGCTGGCCGCGCACGTGGTGGCTGGCGGCTTTGGAGCGTGGGGTCCTTTCCCGTTCGGACGCTATGAGGTCTACGGAGTGGTCCTCCTAGTCCTCGCGGGGTTCACCTACTTCGCGCCCGACTGGCGGCCCTGCCCGTTGGCGCCCGCTTCCCGGTGCTGACCCTGGCCCTCCTGGCCCTGGGAGCCCCTTACGCTTCCATGACGGCCATCACGCCCGCGGCGAGCCGGAACATCTATTAGCAGCAATTCCAGATGCACCGCTTCGCGACCGAATACTTCCCCCGAGCGGTGGCGGTGAACGACCTGGGCTGGGTCTCGTATCGGAACGACAACTACGTCCTCGACCTTTGGGGGCTGGGCTCGGAGGAAGCGAGGGAGGCCATGCGGTCCGACTCTCTCACGTCCGAGTTCGTGCGCGAGGTCGCCGTGCGTCACGGGGTGACCTACGCCATGATCTACAAGGACGTGTTCAGGGGCTCGATTCCCGGCGAATGGTGCGAGATCGCCGAGTTGCGGACCAGCAAGGTCACGGCCTTCGAGGGCGAGGTGGCGTTCTACCTTCTGCGGCCCGAGGAGGAAACGGCGATGAGGAGGGCGCTGGCGTCGTTCGAAGAGTCGTTGCCCGAGGGCAGTTCTCTCGGAACCTTCGACTGTGACGGCGATGATGGTGGTCGGCAGACCTCCTAGAGAAGGCTTGAGCGGGTCTTTCGCTTCAAGGGGCCTTCAAGGGGCGCCGCGTAAGCGGCACCGGGGACTCGCACGGGCCCGGGGACGCAGGACGCAGGAGACCCGCGCCTCGGGGGCCGCCCCCGGCACCGAGTCTAGAGCGTCGTCCCTGCCGAGGACATGCACGGCCGACGACTCCGCAGGTTCAGGATCACCTGACCCGCCGTAGGAACGCCTGCGTCCGAGGGTCGCGCGGATTGTCGAAGAGCTCGGCCGGCGGCCCTTGCTCGACGATGCGGCCGCCTTCCATGAAGATCACTCGATCAGCGATCTCGCGGGCGAACTGCATCTCGTGCGTCACGATCAGCATGGTCTGGTGCGCTTCCGCGATCCTCCGCATGAGGTCGAGGACCTCGCCCACCCATTCAGGGTCGAGCGCCGAGGTGGGCTCGTCGAAGAGGATGAGCTCGGCGTCGAGCGCCAGCGCCCGGCCGATCCCCACCCGCTGCTGCTGCCCGCCCGAGAGCGAGGCCGGATAGGCCTCGGCCCGGTCGAGGAGGCCGATGTCGCCCAGGATCGCCTCGGCCCGGGCATCGGCCGCGGCCTTGGAGAGGCCTTTCACCGTGACCAGCGCCTCGGTGATGTTGCCCCGTGCCGTCCGGTTCGCGAAGAGCGCGTAGTTCTGGAACACGAAGGCCGTCCTCCGCCGGACCGCCAGGATCTGCGCCCGCGTGGCCCTGGCCACGTCGACCGCCAGGTCGCCGATCCGCAGCGTCCCCGCGTCCGCCCGGTCGAGGAAGTTGATGCAGCGGAGCAGCGTGGACTTGCCGGTCCCCGAGGGGCCGATGACCACGATCCGCTCGCCCCGTTCGATCGCCAGGTCGATGCCGTTCAGCACGGGCGCGCCGCCGCCGAACCGCTTCACGAGGCCGCGCACCTCGATCATCGCGCGATGGCTCGGCTCATGCGGACCTCCAGGCGGCGCTGGAGCACCGACAGCAGCTCCACGACGATCCAATAGATGATCGCCACGAGGAGGTAGGCCTCGAAGTAGCGGAAGCTGCTCGCCGCCTCCTTCTGCGCGGCCCCCATCATCTCGGTGACGCCCAGCGTGAAGGCAAGCGAGGTGCTCTTGATCATGTCGATGAAGTAGTTGAGCAGCGTGGGCGCGGCCACCCGCGCGGCCTGCGGCAGGATGATCCGCCGCATCGCCTGGACCTGCGTCATGCCCACGGCCTGCGTCGCCTCCCACTGGCTGCGGTCCACGCCGAGTATCGCCGCGCGGATGCTCTCGGCCATGTAGGCCGAGAAGTGCAGCGTGAGTCCCGCGACCGCCGCCTGGATGCCGTTGATCGCCGTGAAGGCGGGGACGATCTGCGGCAGTCCGTAGTAGAACAGGAAGAGCTGCACGAGGAGCGGCGTGCCCCGGAAGAAGC
The DNA here is from genome assembly GCF_000600335.2 of Rubellimicrobium mesophilum DSM 19309. Taxonomy (GTDB): domain Bacteria; phylum Pseudomonadota; class Alphaproteobacteria; order Rhodobacterales; family Rhodobacteraceae; genus Rubellimicrobium; species Rubellimicrobium mesophilum. Next base: position 15,766 of record NZ_KK088580.1, read on the forward strand.
TCACGAAGCCCTGCACGAGCTGGTCGAGCAGGGGCACGCGCAGCACCCGCACCATGGCCAGGATCACGGCCAGGACCAGTGCCATCACCATCGCTCCGACCGCCATCCCAAGCGTCAGCGGCAGGTAGCGCAGGAGGACGGGCACGAGACCCAGCATGTAGTCCAGGTCAAGTGCCTTCATGATGTCACTCGGCCGGGGCCGCTTCGGTCGCTTCCGCGCCGGCCTGCGTTTCAGCGGCCCTCGCCCCGACCTCCGCCGGCTCGCCCTGGGTGGTGCCGTCGTCCGTCGCGCCGGACGAGCCCGTCACGTCGAGCCCGAGCCACTTCTCGGAGATCTGGCTCAGCGTCCCGTTCTCCTTGAGCGTGGTGATCGCGGCGTCGACCTCGTCCCGAAGCGCGACGCCTTCCTCGTCGTTGCGGAAGGGAAGGGCGTTCCGGATCTCGCTGAAGGGCTCCCCGGCGAGTCTCAGGGGCAGGCCGCTCTCCTTGATCGTCGTCGCCGAGGACACCCGGTCCATCACGAAGGCGTCCACCCGGCCCAGCGCGGTGTCCTGCTCGAGGTTGCTCTCGTAGGTACGGATGTCGATCTGGTCAGCATAGGGCAGCTCGCGCAGGAGCTGCTCGAAGTTCGAGCCGAGGTTCACGGCGACCGAATGGCCCTTCAGGTCCTCGACGCCGTTGATCTCCGTGTTGTCGGCGGCGGTGACCACCTGCGCGCCGTCGATCACGTAGGGCTGCGTGAAGACGAAGGTCTGCTCGCGCTCGGGCGTGATGGTGATCTGGTTGGCCACCGTGTCGATGCGGCCCGACTGGAGCGCGCCGATCAGGCCCGAGAAGGACATCGTCACGAACTCGATGGGCCGACCGATCTCTTGGCCCACGGCGTTCATGAAATCGACCTCGAAGCCCTGGAGCTGGTCCTGCTCCACGAAGGTGAACGGAAAGTAGCCCCCCGACATGCCGACCCGGATGGGCTCCTGGCCTGCGGCCTCCTGGGCCAGGGCGCCCGTTCCGACGAGAAGGCCGAGGACGATGGGACCGACGAGCTTTCGCATGAGTTCCTCCTGCGCTGTTGGTCCTCGAAATGGTCGCGCGACGGGCGAGGGCAAGTCCGGCCCTCGCCACCGGTCGGTTCGGGACGGGCAGGAATCGTCATAGGGCCATGCTCCGCGCCACGTCGCGTGGCCGGAACAGCACGCCGGGCCTCCCGCCTCCGCTCGGTCCCTCGCGACTCGGGTCCTGGAGCGCTAGGGTACCGCTCAACGGCGCAAGACCGGGCACAGGCATCAGCGATGATCTCCAGACGAATCCTCCTGGCGGGGGGAGCGGCCCTGACCGGCCTGTCCGCCTGCGGCATGACCCCGACGACCTCCAAGCTGCGGACCGGGCAGCATCCCCAGGTCACCAGCCTTGTGGTCCAGAAGTCCAAGCGACGCCTCCTGCTGCTGGACCGCGGCGCCGAGATCGCGTCCTTCGGCATCGCGCTCGGCCGAAATCCGGTCGGCCCCAAGGAGCGGGAAGGCGACGGCCGGACGCCCGAGGGGTCCTATTACATCACCCGGCTCAATCCGAACTCCCATTACCACTTGGCGCTCGGCATCTCCTACCCGAGCACGCTCGACGTGGCGCATGCTCGGGCTCGTGGGGTCTCGCCGGGTGGCGACATCTTCATCCACGGCCAGCCCGAGGGGGTCACTGGCGCCCAGCGCATCCAGGGCGACTGGACGGCAGGCTGCATCGCCGTCTCAAACCAGGAGATCGAGCGCATCTACGCCTTGGTCCAGCCGGGGACACCTATCCTGATCCAGGCCTGAGAGCGACGGCCTCGCCAAGTCCTCCGGGTCCGCAGGGCCGATCGAGAGCCCGCACGCCGGGCTCAGTCGGCCACGGCGGCGGGCCCGGCATGGGCCGCGCCCCCGGCCGCCTTGGGCTTGCGGAGCAGCAGCACGATGGGCAGGGCGGCCAGCGTCAGGAGCAGCATCAGCAGGAAGTTGTCGATGTAGGCGATCATCGCCGCCTGCTGGGTCACCAGGCCGTCCACGCGCGCGGCCACGGTGGGCGAGGCCGTCAGGAGCTGCGGCATCTGCAGCCGGACCTGCGGCGCGGCGGCGGTCAGGCGCGAGGCCAGCTCCTCGTGGTTGACCGTCATCATCCTCGACAGGACCGAGGTCACGATCGAGATGCCGACGCCCGAGCCCACGTTTCGCACCAAGCTGAAGAAACTGGTCGCGTCGCCTCGAAACTGCGGGGCGATGGTCGCGAAGGTAAGCGTCGAGAGGGGAACGAAGACGAAGCCGAGCCCGAAGCCCTGGACCACGCCCGACAGGATGATGGGCCGGCTGTCCATCTGGACGTCGAAGCCCGACATGAGCCAGAGCGACCAGGCGGTCACAAGGATGCCAATGCAGACGAGGAGCCGCGCGTCGAATCGCGCGACGAGCCGCCCCACGAGGATCATCGAGATCATCGTTCCCACACCGCGCGGCGCCATCACGAGGCCGGTCTGCACCACCGGATAGCCCAGGAGGTTCTGCAGGAGCGGCGGCAGCAGAGCGAGGCCCGAAAAGAGCGTCATCCCGATGATGAAGATGAAGACCAAGCCCATCGAGAAGTTGCGGTCCCGGAACATGGCGAGGCTCACGAACGGGTTCCGCGCGGTCCAGCAATGGACCACGAAGACCCACATCCCGCTGATCGCGAGGCCCAGGTAGAGCCAGATCTCCAGCGAGCTGAACCAGCCCGCCGCCTGCCCTCGGTCGAGGAGGAGCTGGAGCGAGCCCACGGCCAGCGCCAGCATGGCGAAGCCGAAGACGTCGAAGCGCCGCTCCTTGGTCGCGCTCTGGGGCAGGAACACGAGGATGCCGGCCAGGGCGATGATGCCGAGCGGCAGGTTGATGAGGAAGACGTAGCGCCAGTTGAACGACTCGGTCAGCCAGCCGCCCAGCGTCGGGCCGATGATCGGGCCGACCATGATGCCCGCGCCGTAGATCGCCATGGCCTGCCCGATCCGCTCGCGCGGGTTGATGTCGAGGAGGACGGTCTGCGCCAGCGGCACCACCATGGCGCCGCAGATGCCCTGCAGCACGCGGAAGAGCACCATCTCCTCCAGGCTCGTGGCGATCCCGCAGAGAAGCGAGGCCACGGTGAAGCCCACGATGGCCCCCAGGAAGACCGTGCGGCGGCCGATGCGGTCCGTCAGCCAGCCGGTGAGCGGCGTCGCGATGGCCGAGGCCACGATGTAGGAGGTCAGGACCCAGGTGATCTCCTCCTGCGACGCCCCGAGGCTCGCCGCCATGTGGGGCAGGGCGACGTTGGCGATCGTGGTGTCGAGCACCTGCATCACTGTCGCGAGCATGATCGAGGCGGTGAGCCAGCCCGGCGCCGCCACCTCGACGGCCGGTTTCGACAGGCCTGGGCCGTGGCTCATCGCAGGTTGTCCAGGCGCGTGTGGCCGGAATCGACCGAGACATGGGCGCTCATGCCGCCGCGGAGCGGATGGTCGGGATCCGCCTCGACGCTGATGCGCACGGGCAAGCGCTGCACGACCTTGACCCAGTTGCCGGTCGCGTTCTGCGCCGGGATCAGCGAGAACTGCGAGCCGGTCGCGGAGCCGAGGCTCTCGACCGTGCCATGGAGCGGGGCGTCGGGATAGGCGTCCACCTCCACCTCGACGGGCTGGCCGACACGAAGGTCGGCGAGCTGGGTCTCCTTGAAGTTGGCCTCGATCCAGGTGTCGCCGGTCTCCACGACGCTGGCCACCTGGGTGCCAGGGGCGACATACTGGCCGGGGTTCAGGCTGTCCACCTGCGCCACGAGGCCCGGCACGGGGGCCTGGACGAGCGTCTTCGCCAGATCGCGCGCCGCCGCCTCGCGCGCGGCCAGCGCGGCCTGGACGGCGGGCACCTCGTCCGTGGCGATCCCGGGGTCGCCCCCCAGCGCCGCCGCAGCCGCGCTCAGCGCCTCCTGGGCCAGCGTCACTTCGTTCTCGGCCGAGCGGGCCGCCAGGGTGGCCTCGTCCAGCGCCGCCGAGGAGGCGGCGCCTTGGTTGGCGAGGGATTCCTGCCGCTCAAGCTCCCGTTGCCGGACCTCCTCGATCGCCTGAGCGGCCCCGAGCCGCGCCTGGGCGGTGCTGTAGGCCGAGCGGAGCTGCGCCACGGAAAGGCGCGCCTGCGCGAGGGCGGCGTCGGCCTCTTCAAGGGCGATGCGGTAAGGCTCGGGATCCAAGCGGAACATGGCCTGGCCGGCCTCCACCTGCTGGTTCTCGGCCACGTCCACCTCGACGATGCGGCCCGCCACGTCCGACGAGACCGGCACGAGCGGCTGCTGGACATAGGCGTTGTCCGTCGTGACGTAGCGCCCGCCGGTCAGCCAGGCGTAGCCGCCCCCCGCCGCGAGGAGGACCGGAACGCTGAACATCAGCACGCGGCGGCGCCAGCGCGAGGGTTTGCGGGCCTCGTCGGGCTGCGGGGCGCTGGCCGGGGCGTCCGGGGAGGGTTGGGCCGAGGGAACGGCCTCGATGCGTTTGGGTGCCGCGCTCATGCGACCTTGTCCTTCCTGGTCTTGGTGTCCTCGAGGTTCGACGCGATCCGCGTCAGAGCCCGGTCCATGGCTGCCCGATCGGCCTCCTCAATGCCGTCGAGCGCCCTCTCGTAGACCTCGGCGGCGACGTCGCGCATCTTCTCGACCAATCCTCGCGCCTCGATGGTGATCCGAACGATCTTGGCCCGGCTGTCCGAGGGATCGACCTCGCGTGCGACGAGGCCCGCAGCCTCCAGCCTCTCCACGACGTCGCTGATGGTCATGGGGCTGGATTCGAGCCGCGCCCCCAGCACGGTCTGCGTCAGCCCATCCTCGCGCGAGAGGTGCCCGAGCACGCGCCACTGCAGGAGCGTCAGCCCATGGGGCCGGGCAACGCGCTCGAACTCCCTCTTCAGCAGGTGGGAGACGTTGTGGATCAGGAGGCCGAGGCTCTGCACGGGGACGATTCTCATGGGCGGGCTGATAATACGGACCCATATAATAAAGCTTCGTATCTTGACAAGAGGCTTCCCGTCTGCGACGCGTCACGCCGCCCGAGGGGGTGCGGCGGAACCCGAAGGGTGCGGCCGGGCGTTCAGCGAATGCCCCGGTCCGGCCCCGTCCGACCGCCGCCCCCACGAGCCCCAGACATCAGACCCCGTCGCTTTCCCGACCGCCGCTCATTGGATTGCCCATGACCAGACCCTTGGACCGGGCGCTTTCGCGCCATGAATTCGTCGCGCTGATCGCCGCGATCATGTCCCTCAACGCCCTCGCCATCGATGTGATGCTGCCGGCGCTGCCCAACATGGGCGATGCCCTGGGCATCGCGGACGAGAACCACCGCCAGTTCGTCGTCTCGGTCTACATGCTGGGCTTCGGGATCGGGCAGCTCCTCGTCGGGCCGCTGTCCGACCGCTTCGGCCGCCGCGCGCCGCTCCTCGTCGGGATCGGCACCTATGTGGCGGCCGTTCTCGCGGCGGCCTTCGCGCCGACGTTCGGGCTCCTCCTTGCCTTGCGATTCGTCCAAGGGCTCGGAGCCAGCGCGACCCGCGTCGTCGCGACGGCCGTGGTGCGTGACCGCTTCTCGGGACGGGCCATGGCCGAGGTCATGTCCCTCGTCTTCATGGTCTTCATGGTGATCCCGGTCGTCGCCCCGAGCGTCGGACAGGTCCTGCTCCTCGTGAGCCCCTGGCACAGCATCTTCGTCTTCATGGGGCTGCTGGCGGCGGCCTTCGGACTCTGGTCCTACCTGCGCCTGCCCGAGACGCTGGAGCCCGAGCGGCGGCGTGGCCTGTCCGCCGGAGCCATCCTGGGGGGCTTCCGCCTCGTGGTCGGGAACCGGCTGGCCTTCTGGTATGCGATGGCCGGGACCTGCCTCTTCGGAGCGCTGTTCGGCTTCATCAGCACCGCGCAGCAGATCTACGTAGATATCTATGGCCTGGGCGTCTGGTTCCCGGCCGCCTTCGCCTTCGTGGCGGGGCTCATGGCGGTGTCGTCCTTCCTGAACTCGCGCATCGTGCGTCGCTTCGGGATGCGGCGGATCTCGCATTTCGCGCTGCTGGTCTTCACCGGGCTGGCCGGCGCACTGCTCCTCCTGAGCCTGACTCTCTCGGGGCACCCGCCGCTCTGGGTCTTCCTGGGCCTCCTGTCGGGCATCATGTTCATCTTCGGTTGGGCCGCGTCCAACATGAACTCCCTGTCGCTGCAGCCTCTCGGAGAGGTCGCCGGCACGGCCTCGTCGGTCTTCGGCTTCATCCAGACGCTGGGCGGCGCATTCCTCGGCGGCTTCGTGGGGCAGCAGTTCAACGGCACCGTGGTTCCCACGGCGGCAGGCTACTTCGTGCTCGGCGCCCTCGCCCTTGCCTGCGTGCTGGTGGCGGAGCGGGGCCGGCTGTTCGGCGTGAGCCCCGAGGAGAGCCTCGCCTCCACCCGGATGCCCCGACCCGGACCGACCCCAGAGCCCCGGGAGGTCGCCGGCGCGGTCGGCTTCGCCGCCGCCCGTGTCCAGGGCGTGGCGCTGCAGGACCGGCGCCGCTGACCGCGTCGGGGGAGGGCGGGCCCGGCCGGAGGTCGAGGTCCCCCCGTCGTCGGCCGATCCCGTTCCTGATGCGGACGCGCCTGCGCCGGACAGGTCCCGGGATCGCTCCTCGGCCTTCCGGCCGCCGGGCTGACCTCCGCCCTCCAGCCCACTCCGGAAGCTCCCGCGCAGGTTAGGCCGCCACCGGGCCAGAGGCCGCCCGAAGCAGGGTCCGGGCGGCCTCGATGCCGGCGCCGACCTCGGCGCAGACCTCTCGCACCTCCGAAGCCGGAATCGGTCCGGCGCCCCGAAGGTCCTGGAGGCGTTGCGCCACCCCGGCCAGTCCGAGCGTGGCCGCCGCGCCCTTGAGGCTGTGCAGCAGCCGATCGACCCGTCCTGCATCGCCAGCTTCGCCCGCGGCCTCGATCCCGACGGGCAAGCGGTCGGCCTCGGCCCCGAGGTCATTGAGCAGGGCGAGTACCGTCTCCGTGTCGAGCGTGCGCGCCAAGGTGGCCAGCAGGCCGGCATCGAGGCCCTCCGCGATCCCGGGACGCGGGACCGAGCGCCGCACGGGCCCGGCCGCTCCTGCCTCGTCGGCCCATCCGGCGCAGGGGGCGACTCCTCCCGATGCCATCGTCGGGCCATCGGACCGGAGATCCGATCGACCCCCGTCAAGGTCCGGTCCCCCCGGAGGCCCGCCTCGTCCAGCACCCTGGCGAGCTTCTCCAGCGTCACCGGCTTCGCCAGGAAGTCGTCCATGCCGGCCCGCAGGCATTCCGTCCGATCGCTCATGAAGGCGTTGCCCGTGAGGCCCACGATGCGCACGTCTTGGCCGCTCCGACGGATCTCCCGCGTGGCCTCGATGCCGCTCATCACCGGCATCTGGACATCCATGAGGATGAGATCGAAGCGTTCCCTCGCGACGCGCTCGACTCCCTCGGCCCCGTTGCGGGCCAATTCCACGCCAAGACCCAGAAGACCCAGCAACCCCTCGGCCACGGCGCAGTTGATCGGATTGTCCTCCACCAGAAGGACGCGGCCCCGATAGATGGCCTGTCCATCGGCTTCGGCCTTCCCGCGCTCGGTCGCCCGCCCTTCGCAGGGCCGCGCCTCGGTCACCGGCAGCTCGAACCAGAAGGTGCTTCCGTAGCCCAAGGCGCTGCGGACTCCGACACGTCCGCCGAGGCCCTCGGCGATCCGCCGGCAGATGGCGAGGCCGAGCCCTGTCCCGCCATAGCTGCGGGAGGCCGAGCCGTCGATCTGGCTGAACTCGCGGAACAGCATCGGCATGGCCTCCTCGGCGATGCCGATCCCGGTGTCGGTGATCTCGACCCGGAGGCGGTCCGGCGCGCAGAGCCAGCCTGTCACCATGACCGAGCCCTGCGCCGTGAACTTCACGGCGTTCCCTGTCAGGTTGACCAGGAGCTGCCGCAGCCGCGCGGGGTCCGTCCCTACCTCGATCGGCGGGAGGTCGATCCGCAGGGCCACGCGGCTCGCGTCCACGCGGGGCGCCAGCATCGCGCAGAGGGCGTCCGCGACCTCGGGCAGAGAGACGCGATGGGTCTCGAACTCCACCTTGCCCGACTCGAGCTTGGAGAAGTCGAGGACGTCGGTGATGACCTCGAGCAGATGATAGCCCGACTGACGCACCATGGAGAGGAAGCGCCCCTGGTCGGGCGTCATCGCCGTTCGGGCCAGGAGCTCCGAGGCGCCGATGATGCCGTTCAGGGGTGTCCTGATCTCGTGGCTCATGGTGGCGAGGAAGGTGGATTTCGCCCGGCTCGCCGCCCGGGCCCGCAAGGCGACGGCGCGGTTGCGCTCGCTCAGGAGGGCGAGCTTGCGGCCCACACGGGCGACCAGGCGCATCTGGACCACGAGAAGGACGATGATCCCGGCGAACCCCACGACAAGGGCGGCGACGTTCACGCCCAGCATGGTCTCGAGTCGTCGCACCTGTTCGCGGGCATTGACCCGCGCGGCGCCCAGCGCCGAGTCGGTGACCAGCACCAGCGCATCGGTGCTCTCCATCACGGCCTCGACCCGCGCCTTCAGGGCGATGAGATCGCCCCTCGGCAACTCCGACGGGGAGGTGGGCAGCGCGTCCACCGTGTCGGCCAGGGCCAGGATCTCGCTTCCGGCCTGCGTCGCGTGGTGGCTGACGTCCTGCGCGGTGTCGAACTTGATCGCGAAGTTGCCTTCGTTCAGGAGCGCGGCGCGACTGTAGAGGATGTCGTAGGCCTCCACGACCGAAGGCAGGTCGGCGGGGTTGCCGGACAGGAGAACCTCGTCGATGACCGCCCGCAGGCTGGCCGCCTGCCGGTCGGTCTGGAAGGCGGCCCACATGGCATCCTCGCGGATGCTGTCCTGCATCGACCGTCGGCTTTCGTAGAGGAGGCTGAAGAGGTAGACTGTGCTGAGGAGCAGCAGGACGCTGATGCCGCCAAGCACCGCCAGGCCGCGCCGCAGGGGGCGCGAGGCGGTCCAGTCCGCGCGGCGGCGCCAGCGGTTCACCCGCCGACCTCGATGGACTTCACCTGCCAGACCGAGCGGTTGAAGTAGACCTCGTTGAAGAGCTCCGGCTGCTCGTCGAAGGGATAGATGACGAAGAGCGGGCCCTTGTCGCGGATGGAGATCTCCTTCCCGTCGATGCGCGTGGCGAGGATCACCGGGATCGTCCGCGCGTCGTCCATCGGCATGTCGGTGGCGTAGTCGTTGAGGGCAGCGATCCGCAGGTCGGCGCCGGTGGCGCCCGCCGCCTCGAGGATGGAGGCGATCGTGGGGCCGCTGAAGCTGTGCTCGCCCTCGTGCCACGGCGTCGCCGTCACGGTCTCCCTCTGCGGCAGGGCATCCAGCATGGCGAGGTCGAATTCGGCCTTGCCCTCGACATTGGCGTTGGTCACCTGGCCGGAGACTTCGAGGATCACGTCGCCGGCGGGCGTCGAGAGGGAGGCGGCGAGCGACATCTGCGGGGCGAAGCAGAGGGCCGCCAACGCGGTAGCCAGGATGCGGCGGGTCAGGGGGTGGGAACGGTCGTCATGCCGGGGGTCCTCCTAGTGTGTGACGGGGTGGGAATAATGCGCCTGGATGGCGGGCCAGGCCCTGATCATCGCCTGGACGCAGGCCGGGTCGAAGGCCGTGCCGGAGAGGCGCATGACCTCCTCGCGGGCCCGGTCGGCGGTCCAGGCAGGCTTGTAGGGGCGCTCGGACCGCAGGGCGTCGAGCACGTCGGCCACGGCGACGATGCGGGCGGGCAAAGGAATCTCGTCCCCCGCGAGGCCATGGGGATAGCCGGCCCCGTCCCACCTCTCGTGGTGGTGGAGGGCGATGTCGTGGGCCATGACGATGAGGTCGCTCGTGCCACCGCGCAGGACCTCGCCACCCATGACCGTGTGCTGGCGCATGACGGTGATCTCATCCTCGGTCAGGCGTCCGGGCTTGAGGAGGATGCTGTCGGGCAGGCCGATCTTTCCGGTGTCGTGCAGTTGCGCCGCGAGGAAGATGTCGCGTCGGAACCGGTCCGGCAGGCCGAGCGCCTGGGCCATGGTGCGGGAGTTCCGCGCCACCCTCAGGATGTGGTCGCCGGTGTGGTCGTCGCGATACTCGATCGCGCGGGCGAGGCGGAGGACCACCTCCTCCTCGCGCTCCGCGATGCGGCGCGTGGCGGCGATCTCGTCGGCCAGGTGGACCGCCCGGTCGGCCAGCGCCCGCTCGGCCCGGCGCAGCGCCAGGAGGTTCGCGGCGCGGACCCGCAGCTCCTCCGGGTCGACAGGCTTGTTGAGGAAGTCCGTGGCTCCCGCCCGGATCGCGGCGATGCGTAGGTCGCGGTCCTGGTCCGCCGTTATCATCACGGTGGGGACGCTCGCGAAGTTGGGCATCGCGCGAAGCCGCCGGATGACCTCGACCCCGTCGAGGCCGGGCATCTGATAGTCCACCAGGACGAGGTCGAACACGGTCCGGGCGCAGCGCTCCAAGGCCGCGAGCGGGCATTGGAACCCTTCGGCGTTCCACCCCGGCACGGAGGCGATCACGCCCTTGAGCACGCGCAGGTTGACGGGGTTGTCCTCGATCACGCAGAGATCCATGAGGACGCCCATCCTTGTGCCTTGGCTGGACACCAGATTCGCACAAAGGTCTTAAGATTCGGTGTAGCCCGAAGCTCCTTCGGGATCGGAGCGCCGGAGGTCGAACCGGCGGTCCCGGCCGGAACCCCTGTCCCGACGGGACCGTTGGAGGAGGCGCCGCCGCGACGGCGCCCAACCATGGAAAGCGCCCGCCGATGACGGAAACCCTGTCGAGCGACATCCCCGACACGCTCCAGGACGCGATCGAGCGCCTGTTGAGGACGGCCTGCGACGCCGACCTCAGCCTTGCCACCGCCGAGAGCTGCACGGGCGGCCTCCTGGCTTCGCTCCTGACCGATGTGCAGGGCTGCTCCCACGCCTTCGAGCGTGGCTTCGTCGTCTACACCGAGAAGGCCAAGCAGGAGATGCTGGGCGTCGCGGCCGACCTGCTGGAGAAGCACGGCGCGGTGTCCGAGCCCGTGGCCCGCGCCATGGCCGAGGGGCGCTCAGGCACTCCGACGCCGATGTCGCCGTGTCGATCACCGGTTTCGCCGGGCCGACGGAGGAGGGGGAGGAGGGCCTCGTGCATTTCGCCTGCGCCCGCACGGGACGGGTGACCTCCCACCGCGAGGCGCATTATGGTGCGATCGGGCGGGGAGGGGTCCGTCTCGAATCCCTCAGGACCGCCGTGGAGATGATCGAGGAGATGCTGGAGTGAAGGACCGCACGGGGCCCGAGCACTTCTACGCCCTGCACCGGCACGGCTTCGTCCGCGTCGCCACCAGCACGCCGCGCGTCCGGCCCGCCGACGTGGCCTTCAACCGCGACGCGTGCCTCACCGAGGCCCGCCGCGCCCACGAGGCCGGGGCCGACCTCGTCGTCTATCCGGAGCTCTGCGTCTCCTCCTACGCCATCGACGACCTGCACATGCAGTCGGCGCTCCTCGACGCCGTGGACCTGGCCATCGGGTCCATTGTGGAGGCGAGCCGCGACCTGTCGCCCGTTCTCCTCCTCGGCGCGCCGATCCGGCACCAGGGGCGGCTCTACAACTGCGCCGTGGTGGTGTCGCGCGGGACCATCCTGGGCGTCGTCCCGAAGTCCTTCCTGCCCAACTACCGCGAATACTACGAGAAGCGCTGGTTCGCCCACGGCCGCAACGTGCGCGGACAGCAGAGCCGCGTGGCGGGTCGCGACGCCCCCTTCGGCTCCGACCTGATCTTCGAGGCCACGGACCTCCCCGGCTTCGTCCTCCACGTCGAGATCTGCGAGGATTACTGGGCCCCGATCCCGCCTTCCTCCGAGGCAGCGCTCGCCGGTGCCACAATTCTCGCCAACCTCTCCGCCTCCAACATCGTCATCGGCAAGGCCGACGACCGGCATCTGCTCTGCCGCTCCCAGTCCGTCCGGGCCTTCGCCGCCTACGCCTATTCCGCCGCCGGACCAGGGGAGAGCACGACCGACCTTGCCTGGGACGGGCAGGGGGCGATCTACGAGCTGGGCGACCTGATGGCCGAATCCGAGCGCTTCCCGCTCGAACCCACGCTCACCCTCGCCGACATCGACACCGAGCGCATCCTCAACGAGCGCCTGCGCACCGGCACCTTCGCCGACGCCGCCGAGCACGCGCGCCGCAGCGGCAATACCTTCCGCCGCATCCCCTTCGAGCACCAGCCGCACTTCCGCGACATGGGCCTGATCCGCAAGGTCCGGCGCTTCCCCTATGTCCCCAACCGCCCGAGTCACCTCGACCTCGACTGCTACGAGGCCTTCAACATCCAGGTGGAGGGCCTGCGCCGCCGGTTCGAGGCGACCAGCGGCACGAAGATGGTGATCGGCGTCTCGGGTGGCCTCGACTCCACCCACGCGCTGATCGTCGCGGCCAAGGTCTGCGACCGGCTCGGCCTGCCGCGCAGCACGATCCTGGGCTTCACCATGCCCGGCTTCGCCACCGGCGAGACGACCAAGTCCAACGCCTGGAAGCTCATGCGCGCCCTCGGCATAGAGGCGGCCGAGATCGACATCCGTCCCGCCGCCCGGCAGATGCTCTCGGACATGGGCCACCCCTTCGCCGAGGGGAAACCCGTCTACGACATCACCTTCGAGAACGTGCAGGCGGGGCTCAGGACCGACTACCTCTTCCGCCTCGCCAACCAGCGGAACGGCTTCGTCATCGGCACCGGCGACCTCTCCGAGCTCGCGCTCGGCTGGTGCACCTACGGCGTCGGCGACCAGATGAGCCACTACGCCGTCAACGCGGGCGTCCCCAAGACCCTGATCCAGTACCTGATCCGCTGGGCCGTCCGCACGGACCAGTTCGACCCCGAGACCGACGCCGTGCTGGAGGCGATCCTCGCCACCAAGATCTCGCCCGAGCTCATCCCCGCCGACGACGAGGAGGGGATGCAGAGCACCGAGGACAGGATCGGCCCTTACGAGCTCCACGACTTCTTCCTGTTCCATATCATGCGCTACGGCCTCGCGCCGTCGAAGGTCGCGTTCCTCGCCTGGCACGCCTGGCACGACGCGAACGCGGGCCTCTGGCCGCACGAGTTCCCCGAGAGCGCCAAGCGCCAGTACGACCTCGCCACCATCCGCAAGTGGATGGAGGTGTTCCTGTTCCGCTTCTTCACCATCAGCCAGTTCAAGCGCTCGGCCATCCCGAACGGGCCCAAGGTCTCGGCGGGCGGGTCGCTGTCCCCGCGCGGCGACTGGCGGATGCCGTCGGACTCGGTGGCCGGGCCGTGGCTCGATGAGCTGCACCGCTCGGTGCCCGAGGCCTGAGGAGGGTCCCATGCAGGACGACACGCCGGACGACTCTAAGCTCACCCGCACCAAGCGGCTCTGGGCCGAGGCGGGCAAGTTCCTGACCGGGCGCGCCTCCCGCCCTCAGGACGAACGCCTGCCGCCCGGCCAGCACCTCGTTCGCGACTGGCCTGTGCTGGACCTGGGCGTGCACCCGAATGTGCCGCTCTCCACATGGCGGCTCGACGTGACGGGGCTGGTGGAGACGCCGCTCTCCCTCGACTGGGCGCAGTTCCAGGCGCTGCCGCAGACGGAGCTCCGGACCGACATCCACTGCGTCACGACGTGGTCGCGCTACGACAACGACTGGCGCGGGGTGAAGGTGCAGGACCTCCTCGACATGGCGGGCGTGAAGGAGGGCGCGGGCTTCGTCATGCTCCACTCGTTCGACGGCTACACCACGAACCTGCCGCTCATGGACTTCGCCGCCCCCGACGCGATCCTCGCGACCCACTGGATGGGCCAGCCGCTCACCCAGGCACATGGCGGGCCGATGCGGGCCGTGGTCCCGCACCTCTACTTCTGGAAGAGCGCCAAGTGGCTCAACCGGATCGACCTCCTCCCCGGCGACCAGGCCGGGTTCTGGGAGAGGAACGGCTATCACATGTATGGCGATCCCTGGCGGGAGCAGCGCTACGGCTGATCCCGTTCAGGCGGCGGAGGTTGGCGCGCTCGCGGCCTCTGCCGTCCCGAGGCTCGCCTGCAGGTCGGCGGCAACGGCCCGGACGGCCTGACTGGTCTTGGGATCGGCAAGGGCGTCCCCGACGGTCGCACGAAGCTCGGCGAAGAGGGCGGGCTCCTCCCGGGCGAGGAGGTCGGAGATGGCCCGGAACTCCGGCCCGAGGTCGGGCTCGGCCTTCTTGCCCTTGGCCTTGGGAATGGCGGTGTCGAGGAACAGGACCCCATCCTCTCGCCCCATGAACTTGCGCGCGATGTAGGCGTTGCCCGGCCCGCAGACCCGCATCACGAAGGCGCGTTGGTTGGGCGAAAGGAGGTCGTGCTCGTGGAAGATGGCGCCGCTGCCGGTATCGGTGCTCTCCGAATAGCGGGCGATGACGGGGTTGAAGCGCTCCGACCGGCCGGGCTCGCTGATGAGGTTGTTGATGCAGCGCTTGTATTCCATCGCGGCGCGCGACAACCGTGGGTTGGGGTTCCGGTCGTCGGCGGTCGCGAAGCCCTCGGGCCGTCCATCCCAGGACCTTGAGGAGGAAATCGTCGATCAGGTTGTCCTTGTGGAATTGCCCACGCTCGTAGGGGGCGACGATCAGGTTGTCGGCCCCCAGCGCCTTCTCCCAGGGCCAGATCTTGGCGAGGTAGTCGTAGCGGTCGAGCTGACGCTCGATCAGCTTGTCCACGGTGGCGAACTGCGTGCCGGTCTTGATCATCTGGTTGTAGCCGGCCATCAGCGCGTTGTCCTGCCGGCGCAGGTAGATCGCCGCCTTGACGTCGAAATGCTCGGACAGCGCCGCGCAGAACTCCGCGACCTGCTCGGGCTCGGCCCAGATGATGAGCTCCGAGGACATCAGGATCGTGCCCGTCCCGGCCTGCGCAAGCATCGGTGCCCATTCGGCGACCTCGATGAAGCGCCAGCCGGTATGCGACAGGAAGGGTGGGCAGCGAGGCGAGATCAGGTGGTGCGCGTTGGCGACGCTGCCGACGGTGGGGTAGGTCACCCCGTGGCGCGCCAGGACCTCGCGGTTCCTCCAAAGCGCGTTCTGGATCGCGGTGGTGCCGGTCTTGCCCATGCCGATGTGCAGGATCAGGGTCCGCCTGGGGGGAGGCGGCTCCTGGCGGGGGCCCGCCACCGCCATGATCGGCGGGAGGGACCTCATCCAGCGCAGGCCGCCGGACAGCTTGCGGCGGAGGCGATGGGTCATGTTCTGGCCGATCCAGCGAAGCGTGGCGGGATGGAGGTGCGAGATGGCCGGCTTCCGACCGGCCTCGACGCGGGCGCCGCGCTCCCGCGCCTTCTTTCCCTTTGGACCCCTCATGACGCGAGCCGCTGGCGCAGGGCCATATCGTAGACCTCGGAATAAGCCGCCCGCATGAGACGGGGGTCGAACTTCGCGGCCGCCTCGGGCACCCGGGCCAAGGCCTCCGCATAGGCCCCAGGCTCCGCGGCGAACCGCCCGATGAGCTGCGCCAGCCCCTCGACGTCGAGCCCGCCATCCACCAGCGGCAGGGTCCCCCCCGCGAGGCGTCCGTCGCCGGCGTCGAGCATCCGGGGAATCTCGCCCAGAGCCGTGGCCAGCATGGGCCGCCCGGCCTGCAGGCACTCGATCAGCACCAGCGGGAAGCTCTCGCCCGCGAAGCGCGAGGGCAGGAGTCCCAGGTCGCCCATGGCGTAGAAGGCCCGCGTGTCGGGCCGGAACCCCGCGAGATGGACGAAGTCCGGCGTCCCTTCGGACATGAGCGCCTGGTGGACCACGCCATCGCCCACCAGCATCAGGTGGATGTCCCGCCCGGTGGCCTCCCGCGCGCGGGTCACGGCCGCGACGGCCTCGCGCCAGCCCTTCTCGGGCATGGCCCGGCTCACGGTGACGAGGAGGAAGGCGTCGTCAGGGATGCCGAACTCGGCCCGCGACCGCGCCTCGAAGGGCACGGGGGCCAGCGCGTTGTCGATCCGCTGGAAGCGGTCCCGCACGCCGGGGACGCGCGACACGAAGGGTCCGAGGTTCTTGTCCGAGATGTAGGCGAAGGAGGACACCCGACGCGCCATCCGCGGCACGATCCGGTCGAGATCCTTCTCCGGGATCGTCTCGTACATCCCATGGAGCGTGAGGACGTGCCGAGCCCGCGAGCCCTCGGGCAGGAGGTCGAGGAGCGAGTTGTCCACCCAGGCGTGGTGCGAATGGATGATGTCGATCTCGAAGGCCTCGACGATCGCCTCGAGGGCGTGGAGCGCCGTGACCACCGGGATGTCCCGGTCGAGCAGCGCCCGGATGCCCGGCACCTCCGGCTCCTGCCCGCAGTCGAGGAAGGTGACGTTGTGCCCTTCGGCCTTCATCTGGTTGGCGACCTGGATGGCGAAGGTCTCGCCCCCGCCGCTGCAGAAGCCGTAGCCGACCACGAGGACGTTGGGCTTGCGCGCCCCCGCCGCCGCGCGGATGGCCCGGAGGTCGTAGCAGGCGTCGAAGGCCGCCACGTCCCACTCGGGCCGGTTGGCCTTCCAGTGGTGGATCAGGTCCTCGCGCTGCCTTTGCAGCCGCTCCTCGTCGAGGCCGTAGAGCCGGGCGGCCTCCTTCGCGACCGCCTCGTGCTCCCGATAGTACTGGTCCGTCGAATAGCTCCCCACGGACGTGTTCGTCTGGTGCAGGCGGTAGTAGTTCCTGGCCTTGGGCGAATAGGCGAGCAGCCCGCCCCGCAGGATGTTGAGGTAGAACATCCAGTCGCCGCAGGTCTTCATGCCCCGCCAGCGGTCGATCCCCAGCGCATCGAGTCGGTCCACCTTGCGGAAGACGGCCGAGCTCACGTTGGGGATGATGTTCTTCTGCCCGAAGGCCTTGCGCAGGATGTCGGGCGCGGTCTCGATCCAGGGCCGGTGCCAGCGGTTCCCGCCCACGTCGGCGAGGTAGTGGTCCATCGACCAGACGGGCTTGCTCCCGTCGCCGCTCATGAACTCGGTCCGCGCGTAGGACAGCATCACGGCCGGATTCTTGAAGAAGGGGACCAGCGTCTCGAGGAAGTTGGGGTCGCACCAGTCGTCGCTCTCGGCGATCCAGACGAGCTCCCCCCTGGCCTCGCGCAGGCCCTTCTCCCATTGGAAGAAGACGCCGCCCGAGTTGACCTCGTTGAGGAGGAGGCGGGTCCGGTCGGGGAAGCGGTCGCGGTACTCGGTCAGGATCGCCCGGCTGTCGTCGGACGAGCAGTCGTCCATCAGCAGCACTTCGACGTTGGGGTAGGTCTGCGCATAGACGCTGTCGAGGCGCTGCCGCAGATAGGGAGCGTGGTTGTAGTTCGGCACGATCACCGTGACGAGCGGGGCGAAGTCCCCCGACGGCAGGGGTCGCTGAAAGTGCAGCGCCTGGCCCGGCTTGTAGTAGGCCGTCATCGGAATGTAGCTGATCCCGAGGAGATAGCGGTTCCCCAGGCGAAGCACCGGCCAGAGCGCCGTCCTGAGACCCTCGGCCAGTTGCGGGTGCCGGACCTTCAGCGCCCGATACTGGCTGCGCGCCAAGCGGTTCACCGGCAGCCAGGTCTGCCCCACGGCCGATGCCGCCGTGCGCGCGGCGCTGCGGAGGAGCCGTCCGGGGGACAGGCTTCTGGATCGCGGGTCGGCAGTGTCGGACACATGCGCTCCTTCGTAGGCCCTTCGGCGGTCAGGCTCTACCACGATGGCCGTGGCCCTCAAGTGCGTCGGGACCTTGGTCGGCCCCTTGCGGCATCGTGGTGGCGCCCGCGCCAGCGTCCGCCTCCTTACGCCGTCCAGGGGATCGGGTGCAACCGGACGGTCAGAGCCGGGTCAGCACCACCCCGCTCACGATCAGCGCCACGGCGGTCCATTTCAGGGCGTCCATCCGCTCTCCGAAGACGAGCCAGCCGATCAGCACCGCGAAGAGGATCGACGTCTCGCGCAGCGCCGCGACCACGGCGATGGGGGCCAGCGTCATGGCCCAGATCGAGACCCCGTAGGCCCCGTAGGAGGCGACGGAGCCCGCCGTGCCCATCAGCCAGTCGCGCGGCTGCCGCGGAATGACGCCCGGCCCTTTCCAGAGCAGCATGGCCGCCGAGAACAGCGCCCCGCCGCCGATGAAGATCCAGCCGACGTAGCCGACCGCCTCGCCCGATGTCCGCGCGCCCAGCCCGTCGATCATCGTGTAGGTCGCCGTGGCGAGCGCCGAGCCCAGCGCGAAGGGGAGGAGCCTCCGGTCCTCCTGCGAGCGGAACACCCCTCGCGCCATGAGGAGGATGCCGAGGCCCAGCACGAGGATGCCGGCGTATTCGTGGCCGCTCACCGCGTCGGGAAGGGTCGCGGCGCCGACGAGGGCCACCAGCATCGGCGCGGCGCCCCGGGCGATGGGGTAGACGCGGGAGAGGTCGCCCCGCTCGTAGGCGAAGGTCAGGAAGCTCTTGTAGCAGAGGTGCGTGCAGGAGGCGGCGACGATCCAGGGCCAGGCGGCTGGTGCGACGGGGGGCCGGAGGAGGACCACCAGCGCCCCGATGACGATCTCGGCGACGCTGACGACCAGCATCGCCCCGATCTTGGAGGTCCCGACCTTGACCACCGCGTTCCAGGACGCGTGCAGGAAGGCGGCGACGAGAACCGCCGCCATGAGGCCCGTGGTCATGCCTGCCTCAGGCCGGTACGTTCAGCTCGGAGAGAGCCTCGTCGCAGCGCGCGCAGGTGCAGGGGTGGGGGTGGGTCCCCACGTCCGGCAGGATCTTCCAGCAGCGCTGGCACTTGTCGCCCTCGGCCTCGCGGAACACGACCGCAACGCCGGTCACGTCAGGCAAACGGAAAGCGTCCGCAGGCGGAGGCTCTCTGGTGATCGTTATTCCCGACGTGATGCACAACTCGTCGAAATCGATCTCATTGAGAAAGAACTCCATCTCCAGCGAGACGTGAACCACCGGCGATGCTTCCAAAGACGAGCCGATCACCTTGGCAGTCCGTTTCACTTCCAAAGCGCCAGTGACCACACGGCGTGCGTCTCGAACATACTTGAACTTGTCAGCCAACTCGACAGCGCCCCACGCCCTCGGCGTCTCCGGGAAGTCCTGAAGGTGGACCGAGGAGTCCTCGCCGGGGTGACGCTCCAGCCAGACCTCCTCCATCGTGAACACCAGGATCGGGGCGAGCCAGGTGGTCAGGCGGTCGAAGAGGTGGACCAGCACCGTCCGGGCGGCGCGGCGGCGGGGGTGTCGCCGTCGCAGTAGAGGCTGTCCTTGCGGATGTCGAAGTAGAAGGCCGAGAGGTCCGTCGTGGCGAACTCGAAGAGCGACCGGAACACGCCCTGGAAGTCGTAGGCGGCGTAGCCGTTGCGGACGACCTCATCCAGCTCCGCGAGGCGGTGGAGGACCCAGCGCTCCAGCTCGGGCATCTGCTCGGGGCCGACCATGTCGCGGTCGGTCACGTCACCCAGGGAGCCCAACAGGAACCGCATGGTGTTGCGGAGGCGGCGGTAGGAATCCGCCGTGCCCTTGAGGATCTCGGGTCCGATGCGCTGGTCGGCGGTGTAGTCCGTCTGGGCGACCCAGAGGCGGAGGATGTCGGCGCCGAAATCCTTGACGATCTTCTGGGGCGCCACGGTGTTGCCGAGCGACTTGGACATCTTCATGCCCTTCTCGTCCAGCGTGAAGCCGTGGGTCAGCACGCCCCGGTAGGGGGCGCGGCCGATGGTGCCGCAGGCCTGGAGCATCGAGCTGTGGAACCAGCCGCGGTGCTGGTCGGTGCCCTCGAGGTAGAGGTCGGCGAGGCCGTCCTCGCTGCCGTCCGGCCGGTCGCGGAGGACGAAGGCGTGGGTGCTGCCCGAGTCGAACCAGACGTCGAGGATGTCGAAGACCTGATCGTAGTCCTCGGGGTTCACGATGTTGCCGAGGAAGCGCTGCTTGGCGCCGTCCTTGTACCAGGCGTCGGCGCCTTCGGCCTCGAAGGCCTCGACGATGCGGGCGTTCACCTCGTCGTTCCTCAGGAGGAAGTCGGGGTCGGTCGGCTTGGCGCCGCGCTTCACGAAGCAGGTGAGGGGGACGCCCCAGGCGCGCTGGCGGCTCAGGACCCAGTCGGGGCGGGTCTCCATCATCGAGTGCAGTCGGTTGCGGCCCGAGATGGGGGTGAAGGTGACGAGCTCCTCGATGGAGGTGAGGGCGCGCTGGCGGATCGTGTCGCCGTATTGGCCCTTGCCGTCGTCGAGCGGCTTGTCGATCGCCGCGAACCACTGGGGGGTGTTGCGGTAGATCAGCGGGGCCTTGGAGCGCCAGCTATGCGGGTAGCTGTGCTTGAGCTTGCCCTTGGCGAAGAGCGCGCCTGATGCGGCCAGCGCCCTGATCACGCTGACGTTGGCGGGGCCTTCCTTGCCTTCGGACGTGATGATGTGCTGGCCGCCGAAGAGCGGCAGGTCGGGGCGGTAGGAGCCGTCCTCCAGGACGTTGTAGGTCATGGGGAGGCCGAAGCGCAGCCCGAGCTGGTAGTCGTCGTCGCCGTGCGAGGGGGCGGTGTGGACGAAGCCGGTGCCCGCGTCCTCGGTGACGTGCTCGCCGGGGAGCATGGGGACGGGGTAGTCCCATTCGCCGTTGGCGCCGTCGAGGCCCCGGAAGGGGTGGGCGTGGGTCATCGAGTCGAGGGCATCGCTGCCGACCGACCGGTCTTCGTCCCAAGCAACGATCTTGGCTGCTGCCTTCACGCTCTCGGCGAGCTTGTCGGCAACGATGATGCGTTCGCCAACCTTGGCGGCGGAGCCTTCGGCCACTTCCCGAACGGTATAGACAGAGTAATCGATGCCGTTGTGCTGACCGTGCGCAACCGCCCGGTTCTGCGGGATGGTCCAAGGCGTCGTCGTCCAGATGACAACGCTCGCGCCGACCAAGTCGTTGTTGGTCTTGCTGGTGTCCACGTCAGCAAAAGGCTTGTTGTCCAAGAGCGCTTGAACGCCTTGAGCAAAGGTGTCCTTGCCGACGCTGACAACCGGGAAACGCACCCAGACCTGATGGCTGGTCGTGTCGTGGTATTCGACCTCGGCCTCGGCCAGCGCCGTCTTCTCGACGGGGCTCCACATGACGGGCTTCGAGCCCTGGTAGAGGCGTGCCGTTCATCAGAAACTTCTGGAACTCGGCGGCGATGACGGCCTCGGCGTGGAAGTCCATCGTCAGGTAGGGGTCGGCCCAGTTGCCGGTGACGCCGAGGCGCTTGAACTCCTCGCGCTGGACCTCGACCCAGGCTTCCGCGAACTTCCGGCACTCCTGCCGGAAGGCGACCACGTCCACGTCGTCCTTGTTGAGGCCCTTCGCGCGGTACTGCTCCTCGATCTTCCACTCGATGGGGAGGCCGTGGCAGTCCCAGCCGGGGATGTAGCGGCTGTCGCGGCCCATCATCTGCTGGGACCGGACCACCATGTCCTTGAGGACCTTGTTCAGCCCGTGGCCGATGTGGAGGTTGCCGTTCGCATACGGAGGGCCGTCGTGGAGGACGAAGGGGGTCCGGTTCGCGGCCGACGCGCGGAGGCGGGCGTAGACGCCGAGGCGCTCCCACCGGGCGAGCCACTGGGGCTCGCGCTCGGGGAGGCCGGCGCGCATGGGGAAGGCGGTCTCGGGGAGGTTCAGGGTGGACTTGTAGTCGGGAACCGGCTGATCGGCGGTCGTGGGGTCGTCGCGCATGGGTCGCGTCCTCGGGAGGGCGGTCGGATGGGAATGGTGCGCCGCGCCACGCGCGGCAGTCGCTTGGTTTGCCGTGCAAGGCACGGCGGGGCCCGACGCGCGAGAGTCCTCAGCGCGCCGGGACCGTAATTCGACGGGGGAACGATGCGCGGTCCATGGCGCGTCCCTTACCGCAGGAGGGGTCTGAGGAGCAAGGCGGGTTGTCGCCGACGCCCGACGGCGGGTGTCGCGGCGGGCGAGGGCGGTGGCGCGGGGGTTGGGGCGGACGGC
>NZ_KK088581.1 GCF_000600335.2 Rubellimicrobium mesophilum DSM 19309
AAGTCCAAGCCGGACGACTTCGTGGGGCGCGAGGCCCTGGTCCGCCGCAAGGAGCACCCCATCCACAAGTTCGTGGGGCTGGAGATCGCCTCCAACGTCGATGTCGGCCACGGCGACAGCGTCCATGTCGGCCGTGCGAAGGTCGGCGTCGTCACGTCCTCCACGCGCTCGCCGATCCTGGGCAAGAACATCGCCCTGGCGCGGGTGGATGTCGCCCACGCGGAGGTCGGAACCGAGGTCGAGGTCGGCAAGCTGGATGGCCAGCAGAAGCGTCTGCCCGCGCGCGTCACCCCGCCCAGCGCCTACGACCCGAAGAAGACCCGGCCGCAGTCGTAAAGACAGTGGTCTGCGTGGAACTGGCATGAGCCGCGCAGGGCGCCTGCTCAGCTCTCTATAGGCATTAACACAGCCCGTTCGGATGATCTGGCGACGGTGACGCTCCGGATCCGATGTCAAGCGTTCTGCGGAACATAGAGGCATGCATGCCCGCTCGCACGGCGCTCGGCCCAGAGAAGGTTCGACGCCGGTCTTGTCCGCTCCGGACGTCGGGGTCGCGTCAGGACGCGCGGGGCTACATCCTGACGCCCAACCCCGACTTCGCCATGGTCTGCCACCTGGCGGGCCTCGACCCCGAGGCGGTGCGACGGGGCTTCCGGGCGCGACTGGCCGAGGCGGATACGAGCGCCGCACAAGCGCCCAGGCAGGTCGCTCGGACCCACCATGACCCCGGGCCGACCCCGAGCCGCACCTACAGCTATGGCGGGCAGGCGCTGACCCTGCGCGAGTGGGCGGAGCGGGCCGGTCTGACCTACGAGCTGCTGCAGACGCGTGTCGGTCGCCGGAGCTGGCCCATCGAACGGGCACTCACCGAGCCGGTGGGCCGGCGCATGCCCAAGCCCAGCCGCTCCGAGCCTAAGCAGGTGGCGCACATCCTGGAGCGGCTGGCAGCCGCCAAACCCCTGGCTGGAGCGGCCATTGAGGCGGGCCACCCGGGTGCGCGGCCTACGTCCTGATCGGGCGGCCGACGTCCTGATCGGGTTGTACCCAACGGGGCAAGAGGGATCCTTGCCGGGAGTGTCGACGGCTCTAGCTCCGAGCGACCGGGACCAGCGATCCGAGCTGGGACCGACCTGTGGAGCGAGTGGTTGCCCCTGGTGCAAGCTGGTTGTCGCGCATCCTTGCGAGGCAGCCGAACCAAGGTCCCCGACGGCGAGGTCCCATGGGCCAGAGAGACCCTTCTCCCCCGACGAAGTACGTCGAAGATGTCCAGACGCACCTCGACGATCTCCTGGCGTTCGTCTTGCCCCCGGACGTCGTTGAGCCAGCGGTGGCCAAGACCTTCGCCGCAGGTCTGGAGCCCCGTGAGGCAGCTGTTCGCCTCTGCCATGATCACAGCCGGCTCCTGAGCCGGCAGTGGGTGGAGGAGAACCTCACAGCCTCGGAACTGGCGGAGTTCGCGATCGCAAGCCGCATCAGCGAGTGCGCGAACCTGGCCCGCGAGATTGGGCGGGACCTTCTCGATCTGTTGCCGGACCTGCCGGACTTCGTGCGCCAGCCCTGCTTCAGCGACGAGTTCCGCGACATGGTGGCCGACATCGCCGCCTGGCATGGCATCCCCGAGCATCGCTGGACCTCGCCGGAGATGTGGGCGGATCTGAGCGGCCGAGTGACAGCCTGATCGAAGTCAGAGTCCGGTTTGCCTCTACCGATGGTGCGCATGACAACCCGCTCTGAGTATGATGCAGCGGCGGATTGGCAGGCACGAAGCCGCAAGCCGACGAGCAATCAGGCCCTCGTCTCTGAGGGGCGTGCCACACGTATCCTGGTCGGATCTCAGCCTCAGTCATCTGTGCCACCTCGCTTCGCCGCTGGCCTGTCAGGAGCAAAAGTAGTCCCAGCGAGCCCCAGGGCTGCCCGGCCTGCTCGCACGCCTGCCAGAACCAGCGGACCTCATCGTCGTATAGGACCCTATCGCGGGATACCTCCTTAGACGGTGGGCGGACGCCTGAGGTGGGGGCCACCTCGAGAAGGTCACGTTCGACACACCAGTTGAAGAACTTTGATAGATAGGCCTTCACCCGGTTTGCGGTGGTCGCAAGCCCGCTGTCCACGATGTCGTCGAGGAGGTCGATGACGTCTCGCCGCGTGATCGAACGGATCTCCCGCTCGCCCCATACTGGCAGGATAAATCGGTCGAAGTGGCGCCGGACCGAAGCGCCCGTCCGAAGTCCAGTCAGGTGGCGACGCTCGAACTGCGCGACCAGCGTCTTGACCTTGTCGCGCTCGGTGAGCTGCGCCTCACGCCGCGCGGCTTTGGTCGTCTTCTTCGCAAGGGCAGGGTCCTCGCCCTGCTCGACCCGCTGCATGGCTGCCGCGGCCGCGGCACGGGCAGCCGCGAGGCCCATCATTGGCCAGCGCCCAAGCGTGAGCTTGGCGGGCTTGCCGGCAAACCGATAGCGCAATGCCCAGGACTTTGTGCCGCTCGGCTGCACGACAAGATAAAGTCCGGAAAGCCCTGCGTCGGGAAGCTCAAGCCGCCGCTGAGGGTCCGGTTTCGCAGCCTCGACTGTCCTCACCGTGAGTGCTCGTGCCATATTGAAATGCCTCATCTCACAGTCGAAGTGTCGGATCGGGTAACGGCAGGGTAACAATTTCCAGAGTCTGGTACCGTTGTCCTTTGACAGGGATAGAGCGCATCTCTCGAGACAAAGTCAAATCAAATCAATGAACTTCACGGCAAGAATGTCCGGTATGGTGGGCTCAGGAACTATCAAGTCATTCGACTGAAAATCGACGTGTCGGTGGTTCAAATCCGCCCCCGGGCACCACTCATCTCTCTTGGGCCCTCACGTTTCCCGGTTGCGCATCGGATCCTGCTTTGCGGCGAACGGTGCCGGGGGATCGAAGCTGCCGGCGGGTGGTCGCTTCCTCACGATCCTGGCGGGCGTGACGCGGCCGGCGGGCCGTTCCGGCATATGGGCGGCGAGGTGGCTCGCAGGGGGCGGGCCGCCGACCTGCCCCGGATGGGCCGGGGAAGCGGGCCCCTCTCCCGGAGGCTGGCTAGCGCGAGGCCACGAATGCCGTGCCGGGGCGTGAGCGGCCCTGGGCGACCCCATCGCTTGTTCGGCGCCGGTCGTCGGCTCTTCTCGCGTCCGGAAGCGTAGCGAGGTGGGGTCGAGGGCGGCTCGGCCCTGCGCCGCATCCAGGGAGGAGCCGCTCTCGGGCCGGACCCTGGCCCCTCCCTCGGGGAGCGCCGACGCGGCCGCATGGGGGGCGGCCAGGGCCGAAGGCTGAGGCGGCCGTCGGGAGTGCGGGTCCAGGCCGGCAGGGTGGCGCCCGCATGGGGGCCGTCCTGGCGGGGCCATCCTGGCGGGTCTCCGATGTGCGGCTTTGTGGCCTCGCCTGGAGCGAACGACCCCGCCGGGGCCGAGCCGGGCGTCGCGGGAGAGGTCGGCTCGGGTGAGGCGCGCGGGGTGGCGGAGGGTCGCGCGGTCCCGGCCCGGGCGTGTCGCGCCGTTGAGGGCAGGCCCTCGCTGTGGTAGCGTGCCCCTGCGCGAGGCTTGGCTGTCCGTTGCGTCCTGCTGGC
Source organism: Rubellimicrobium mesophilum DSM 19309 (assembly GCF_000600335.2). Classification (GTDB taxonomy): domain Bacteria; phylum Pseudomonadota; class Alphaproteobacteria; order Rhodobacterales; family Rhodobacteraceae; genus Rubellimicrobium; species Rubellimicrobium mesophilum. The sequence goes on from NZ_KK088581.1 coordinate 3,587, forward strand.
CCTTCCTGCCCATGCAGACCCTTCCGGTCTCCAGGTTCCCCTGAGTAAGCGGTGTCTGGGACCATGCGTCTGGGCCAAGCTGCACCTTCCCACCCACCCACGACCCTGACGGGGCCGCCGGCCCGGGACCGCGTCGCTTCGCGGCGGTCCGGCCGCCGCCGGCTCGGGTCCTGGGCCAGTTCCCACGGCGTGACCAAGGAGTGTGACGATGGACGAGGATGACGTCATCGAGGTGATCAGCGAGAACGTGAGCGGCCAGACGAAGTCGGCCGCGGGGAACGCGGGGGACGACGAGGTCCGCTCGTCGATCCAGGCCGACGGCGAGGTCGCGGGCCAGGATGTCGTCGCCAACGGCAACAGCCACGCCGTCACGGGAGGCGCCGGGCAGGACATCGTGGAGATCGCCACCGGCAGCTACGGCTACGGCGTCTACGGCGGCGGACACTTCGGTGCCCAGGCGAGCGGCAACGCCTCCTTCGCCGCCGGGGGCGAGGGCGACGACACCCTTTCCTCCCTGATCGGCGCGCTGGCCTACGACGGCGACGCGGCCGTGACCGGAAACGCCCATACCCTCGCGGCGGACGCCGGACAGGACTTCATCGGGGCCCATATCGGCGCCTCGGCCCTCTTCGGCGCCAGCGGCGTGGCCAGCGGCAACAGCAGCGTCGCCGACGGTGGCGATGGCGACGATCAATTCGACATCAGCCTGAGCGCCGTCGCCTTGTACATCACCGACTCCGTGGCGAGCACGGCGACGACGACCGGCAATTCCATGGTCAACCGGGGCGGCGAGGGCGACGACACCCTCCTGCTGGACGTCCTGAGCAGCGCCAGCAGCAGCGGCATCGCGCACCTGACCGACAACGTGGTCAAGCTCGAGGGGAACGCGGGGGCCGACGTGCTTCGGGTCACCGTGACGGAGGAGGTGCGCAACGGCGGCCCCGGCACCGCCACGATGGACGGCAACAGCTTCATCCTCCATGGCGGCGCGGGGGACGACCAGGTCGAGGTGCTGCGGTACAGCGCCGGCCTTGACGGCTTCACCGCCACGCTGACCGGGGGCCGGGGCCACGACGTCGCCTCGCTGACCTATTCGAGCCTGACCGAGGACGATCTCGTCCTGGACTTCTCCCGCAGCTATGACCGGGACCTGGCGGACGGCACCACGCTGCGCGGCTTCGAGGCGGTGCGCATCGAGGCGGGCCAGGGGGACGACCTGTTCCGGGGGGGCCTCGGGGACGACGGCTTCTCCGGCGGGCTCGGCAGCGATCAGGCCAACGGGGGCGCGGGCGACGATGCGCTGGTTGCCGACACCGTCCTCTACGCCTATGGCCCGGACGACGACGACACGCGTTCGGGCGACAGCGACGCCTTCCTGGGCGGGAAGGGGGACGACGCCCTGACGGCCACCGTCGCCGCGAACGCTTCGTTCGCCAGCACGGCCGTGACCCGGGACAACATCCTGTCGATGGCGGGAGGCAACGGGTGGGACGAGGCCAGCATCGCCGTCTCCGCCTTCGCCGGAAGCTCCTTCGAGGGCGACCTGGCCGATGCGACCACGCGCGGCAACACGGTGTCGGCGACGGGAGACAACGGCGACGACAGGCTGGGCGCCCGGATGTCGGCGGACAGCGAGTACGACGGCGTCGCGTCCGTGACCGGCAACGCCGTGACGCTCGCCGGGGGCAAGGGGGACGACCACCTGGCGGTCGAGCTGTCCACCTCCGTGCAGGACGATGGCGCCGCGACCCTGACCGGCAACGTGATCGCCCTCCTGGGCGGCAAGGGGGACGACGACCTTCGCGTGTCGGGCAACGCCCTGGCCGGCAACAGCCTCACCCTGGACGGGGGCCGGGGCCACGACAGCCTCGCCTTCGAGGGCGACCGGGGCGACTACCGCGTCACCGCGACGGGCGAGGGGGACTACGAGGTCACCGACCTGAGCGACGGCTCGCCCGGCGCCGTCTACGCCGTCCTCGATGTCGAGACCCTGGTGTTCAACGGGACGGTCTTCGACCTGGCCTGAGCCGGAGTCCGATGCCCCACGCGGCAGCGGGCGGAGGGCCCGGACGGGGTCGGCGCCCTACATGGGCGGGGCCACCGTCTCGGCCGCCGCCATGAGCTGGAGCATGACGTCCTCGGCGAAGGATTCGTAGCTGTTGGCGCTGAGGATGGCCGTCGCGGGCGAGCGCCGGGCCAGGGTGCGGCAGTCCGCCCATGTGATGCAGTCGTCGTCCGTGCCGCTGACGGCATGGCTGATCTCGTGGATCAGCGCCCCCTCGCGGCTGCCGAGGTTGATGTCCTCGCCCGCATGGGCGCGTTCCATGCTGGGCAGGAAGAAGTAGTCCGGGCAGAGGCGGATGACGCCGCTCGCGGGGAACACCCAGGCGAAGGCCTCCTGGCAGGTCTGGTCCGACTTGGTGGCGCAGGTCAGCGCCAGGCGCTGGCTGAGGAGCTTGGCGTGGACCTGCTTCAGCACGGCCCGCACCTGCTCGGCGTTCCGGTCGGTGTAGGTCCCGAACCAGGTGGCGAAGGTCTCGGTGTCGCCCACCGCCGCGGCGGCCGAGGCGGCCATCCGGGTGGCGATCTCGAGGTCGGTGGCCACGGACTGCTCCTGGTAGGGCGCGCAACGCGCGGCGGTCTGCGCCAGGGACGGCGTGGCCCAGATGCCGACGAGGAGGAGGAGAATGGCGATGCGTCTGAACATGCGGATCTCGTGAAGGGTCAGGGAATGGCTTGGGACTCGTCGAGGCCGCAGGTTGATCGGGTCGGCCCTCCGGAGCCAAGTCAGAGAATTACTACCGGAAGCGGGGCCCCACGGAACGAAGGGGTCCGAACCTTGGGGCCCGGTCGTGTCCGTTTCGGCACGGTCGGGGCCCGCGACCCGTGCGGGACCCTCGCGGTGGCGTGGCGGCGTCGGTTCGCCGTGGAGCGCGGTCGGCCCGGGCCGGCTCGGCCTTCGGTAACGCCGAAGTGACATGGTGGGGCGGATATGTTAAAATGCTGATAAGAAAGTGCCTTTCCACAACCACTGCGTGTATGAGGGTGCCATGATCCGTTTGGCACGCGGTCGCATCGGTGAGGCCATCGCCCACGCGGCGCTCGATCCCGATGCATGGCAGGGTGTGACCGACGCCATCGTGGAGGCCTTTCCCGGCGCGAGGGCGGCCGTCGTCGGCCACGATGCGACGGTGGTGCGCAACATCCCCGCCGTCCACTCGGGATATCCTCTCGAATTCGAGACGAGTTATCGGGACTACTACGGCCGGATCGTCCCGAACCTCCATAGATGGGCCGAGCTGCCCCTGGGCCATGTGGCCCATGTCTGGGAGATCATGTCGGAGGAGGAGCTGCTGGCCAGCGAATACTACAACGACTGGCTCAAGCCGCAGGGCGACCCGCGACATGCCGCGCTCGCCGTCCTCCACCGCGACCCCGGCCGCATGTTCCTCTTCACGGCGCAGGTCGAGCAGCGGCTGGTGGACCAGGCCCTGCTCCCCGTGATGCGCATGTCCCGCGAGATCTATCCGCTGCTCTGCCACGCGCTCGAGATCAACCGGATGATGCTCGGGCTGCGGATCGATGCGTCGGTGCTCCGGCTCGGGCTCGAGCCTGACGGAGCGGCCGTCCTGCTGCTGGGCGCGCAGGGCGGGATCCTCTACGCGAACGCCCTGGCCGAGGCCATGCTGACCCATGGGCGACCGATCAGCCATGACCATCTGGGGCGGCTCCACTTCGCGGACGCCGAGGGATCGGTCCGCCTGGGGGCCGCGCTCGACCCTCGCCACGGGGGCCGCGGGGCCGCGTTCTGGATCAAGGGGCCAAGGTGGCCCTACGAGGTCCGGCTAATGCGGATCACGGCCGAGTCGCTGGCGAAGATACGTCTGCCGGTACTGCTGCGCACCCCGGCGCCGCAGCTTCTCGTGGTCCTGCGCTCGACGCAGAGCCCGAAGGACGATCTCGAGCGCGTCATGTCGCGCCTGGGCCTGACCCATGCGGAGGCCGAGGTGGCCCTGGCCATCACCAATGGAGCGACCACCGCCGAGGTGGCGGAGGCGCGCGGCATCTCGGTCTACACCGTTCGGGAGCAGGTGAAGTCGGCCCTGGGCAAGACGGGCTCGCGGCGCCAGGTCGACCTCGTGCGGCTCATGGAGGCGCTGAGGCACGTCCATTAAGGGGTCGGGAGTTGAGCCGCAGGACGCCATCGGGACCGTGTCGCGCGCTGCCCGGGCGAATCCTGGCGGATGGCCGGCGGGCGCCGCATCCCTCGTGCCCCGCGCGCTCCGCGTCGGTCGGTCGGGTCCGTCGCCACGCGCCGGGAGCAGCGCCGAAGGCGGGCGAAGGGCTCATGGATGGGGGCCCTTGGAGGCTCCCGGTTGCCGAGGCTCGTGCCCCGATCCGGTCGGGAGCTTGCCGGCGGCGCGACGGTCCGCGGCCTGAACCGGTCCGCACCCCCCGAATGGGGGATGTCCGCGCGGGGCGGCGGGCCAACCTCCTTGTCTGGAGAGGCCGCCGGCCCGGGCGGGCGAAGGGCTTGGGCAAGGTCGGAGTGGGCGGGGTTCGCGATGCGTCTGATCGATACCACGCGGCGGGGCGACGGAATCTGGAAGGGGCGGTTGCCCGAGAGGGAGCCCAGGGACGGCGGACCGCCCTTCCAGGTCATCGCCACCGACTTCCTCCTGAACGTCGTGGACGTGGACCGGACGGCCGCCGCCTCGGTGCTGCTGCCCCAGGGGCTCGAGCCGGGCCAGCGGCCCACGGGATTGGTGGGCTTCTACCGCGCCCAGTGCGGGCTGACCGCGACGTCCTACGACGGCGGCTTCGTGGCCCTGGAGATCGAGGGACATGACGCGCCGGCCGAGACGACGGTCTTCATGAAGGTCGCCAACTGGTATACCGGCCGTGCCAGCGACGTGATGCAGGCTCATTTCGACGCCAACTCCGCTCCGGGCGAGATCCGCTCCTGGCACGAAGGGGACGTCTGGGGCGCGAAAGGCGGGCCCGTCGGCTCGCCGGCCATATCGGTCCGGCTGCGTCGGCGCGCCCAGGACGCCCCGCTGACCTCGGGCACCCACTATTTCGTCGGCGCGCTCGGCACGAACGAGTTCAGCTTCTATTCGATCTCCTTCGCGCAGCGCTTCGTCGAGGCGGATTGCCTGCGCCTGGAGGTCCTTGGGGGGGCGCCTCCGATCCTCAAGGCGATGAGCCCGAGGTCCTCGTTCTGCTATTACAGCCCCGAGGCCTTCCTCACCTTCAGCCGCCCCCAGCCCCTCGGCCGCACGGCCGATGCGGCGCCCCCGGACGCCGCGCGGATGATGCTTCTCGACATCTTCCTCCGTCTTGGGCGAGCGGCGGCGATCGTGGGGGTCGGGGGCCGGGTCCTCTATCTCAATCGGAAGGCGCAGGCTCTCGAGGGCCAAGGCTTCATGGTGACGGGTCGGCACCTGCGGGCCGCCCGGACGGTGGACCAGCCGGCCCTCTGCGCGGCGATCGAGCGCGCCGCGACGGGCGAGCCGATGGCCGAGCCCGTCCTGCTGCACGGCGGCCCGTCGCCGATCCCCCTTCTTGTCCGGGCCATGCCCATGGACGCCGCCGCCGGGGGCGAGACGTCGGTCCTGCTGCTCTTCACGAGCCCATCGGACGACGGCGGCGCGGACGTCGCCAAGATGCTGAAGGTGCTCGGGCTTTCGCCCGCCGAGGCGAAGGTGGCGATGCTGGTGGGGACGGGGCTCTCGCCCAGGGACGCCGCCGCCGCGCTCGGCGTCGCCGAGAGCACCGTCCGGTCCGCGCTGAAGGCGATCTACGACAAGCTCGCGATCAACCGGCAGTCGGAGCTCGCGCAGATGGTCGCGCGCCTGAATGCGCTCTGAGCGGGGCGGCCGGAACCGCTCGGAGGCGGCGGACGGCCCGCGGAGGACCCGCTCGGCGTCCTGGAGCCCGCCCGGTCCGCCTGGCCCGTGGGGAATGCGCCGAAATTATGGCGGGACCCCTCATCTGTGTATCCGTCCGGGACGGCCGTAACGTCGATTGTCGGGACCAGCGCCTCTCGAAGCCTCGACGGGATGCCGGAGCCGGAGAGCTCCTGATCCTCGGGCCCGGTCCCTGAGGGGAAACATCATGGCGGCAAGCCTGGCTCACGATATCGACCGAAGTCGCTGACCCGTCGGCGACCCACACGACGATCGAGCGGCGCGGGCGATCCTGGCCGAGACGCGTTCTCGGGCCCTGGGCGCGTCGCCGCCTTACCGCATCGCACCGGCCCCGGGAGCCGCGCGTCCCTGCACGCGCGGAAGGGGCGGATGTCGGATCCGATGTCGACGGCGCGAACCCGCGACGCGTGCCGGCGCGAACGAGGCCGCTTCGGGCCTCCCCGTGACGACGGCGCGCGGCTTTCACAGGAGCGTAAGACATGCCGGAAGGTTCTTGGAGCTTCGACAACGGCCTCTCGGACGGCAGCGGCCAGGGCAACGACCTCACCCTGATCGGGGGAGCCGCCACCGGCGGAGGGCTGCAGGGTGGCGGCCTCGAGGTGGATGGACAGCGGGGAAGCGGAGCGATCACCGACAGCGACTACGATCTGGGGGCCGGCGACTTCACGATCCAGGTCTGGGCGAACTTCGACACCCTGGGCCACAACCAGACCCTGATCGAGGAGTTCACCGGCGCCTCGGGCCCCGGCTGGACCTTCGGCTTCGTGGACACGGGCGGAGGCAACCTGGCCGTCCAGTTCTATGCCCCGACCAGTGGCAGCACGGTGGTGCTGCAAGCTCCGGTCGGCGGGATCTCGGCGGATGCCTGGAACCAGTTCGTCGTCACGCGGCAGGGCAGCACGTTCTCGCTCTACTGGAACGGCGGCCTGATCGGTTCGACGACGAACTCGGGAACGCTGACCTCGTCGTCCAGCCCTCTCCTCATCGGCGCGCGGGATGCGGACGACGGCCGCAACTTCACGGTCGACGGCACGATCGACAACGTCGTGGTGAGCGATCACGCCTGGTCGGCCTCGGACGTGGCGACGGCCTGGAACGACGGGCTGGGCCAGGACAGCACCGTCGGCGGCGGCACGCTCTACACGAACGGCGAGGCCGTGTCGGGCACCACGAGCGGATTGGACGCCTACGAGGCCATCCGCCATTCGTCGGGTGCCCCCAATGCGCCCGTGTCCCTGATCGTCACCGACGCCGGGACCCTCGACCTCTCCAGCGAGCTGGGCGGCGTGGCGGCGACGGTGCGGGCATCCGATCTCGGCAACGTCGTCACGACCGGCAACGGGAGCGACATCCTCGACGGCGGCAGCGGCAACGACACGCTGAACGGCGGCGCGGGCGATGACCAACTGATCGGCGGCGATGGCGACGACGTGCTTTCCGGCGGCGATGGGAACGACTTCATCGATACGGCCACCTACTCCTTCGGGGGAGTCGGCGCCGCGGGGAACGACTCCGCCCATGGGGGAGGCGGCAACGACAGCTTCTGGGTCCGCGTCTCCGGGGGCGTCACGGCCACGATCGACGGTGGCGCCGGCAACGACAGCATCGCGCTCTTCGGGGCGACACCTGCCGGGGGCACGATCGATGGCGGCGATGGGGTCGACTATCTCCAGGCCCAGCAGACCGGCGACATCTCCAATCTGTCGATCTCGGGCATCGAGGTGCTCGTCACCTACCAGAACTACGGAAACAGCCGCATCGTGGCGACGGCCGACCAGTTCGAAAGCTTCGACACGATCCTCAACTATGCCGGCCAGGAGTCCTCGTCCGTCTCCCTCGGCCTGGCGGCAGCGGGCTCCGTGGACCTGGCCGGCGAGCTGCTGGGACGGGCCGTGGACTTCCTCGGAAGCAGCGGGGCCGACGAGATCACCACGTCGGACGGCGACGACAGCCTGGATGGCGCAGGCGGGGCGGACGTCCTGCATGGGGGAGAGGGCAACGACACGTTCGTGGCCCAGGGCGCGGCGCTGCTGGATGGCGGCAACGGCAACGACAACCTTCAATCGTTCTGGGGGGCGGGGACGCTGCTGGCGGGCGCGGGCGACGACAACATCAGCCTCAACTCCCACGCGGCGCAGCAGCCGGTGCTGGTCGATGGAGGGGGAGGCTACGACACGCTGAGCATCCACAACTTCTACTGGCTCTACGACGGCAGCGAAGTCGCCCTCGACCTGTCCACGGTGACGAACATCGAGGCTATCTGGGTCCACTGGGGCGGCTCGCTCGCCCTGGTGGACAGCCTGGCCTCGGCGGGCAGCACGCTGGCCATACATGCCGGAACCACCGGCGATCCGTCGCTGACCCTGGACGGCTCGGCCGAGACGGACGCGCATCTCGACGTGACGGGCTTCGAGACCCTTGGGGACACCCTCTCGGGAGGTCAGGTCGGGGACGTCATCCGAGGCCTCGGGGGAGACGACACCCTGCAGGGGAACGGCGGGGACGACCGCCTGGAGGGTGGCGGCGGCATGGACTCGGCGGTGTTCTCGGGCGCCTTGTCCGACTACTCCATCGAGCGGAACGCCGACGGCTCCGTGACGGTCACGGACCTCGGCGGCGGGTCATCGGACGGCGAGGACCAGCTCGTGGCGGTGGAGCGGCTGGTCTTCTCGGATGCGGTCGTGGACACCGACGCGCTGCCGACGGGCGATGCGCCGGTCGTGACCACGATGATCGACCTCTCCGATGCCCGCGATCAGGCCACCCGATACGATCCCGTCTACGACACCTACAGGCTAGCCGAGGCCTACCGCGAAGACGGGTTCGTGCTGTCCGTCCAAGGCTATTTCGACCCCTATGAAGGTGCGTTCGGGGAGGTGTCCCACGCCGACACCCTTGGGACGGGCCTCTTCCTCGTCAACATCTATCCAGGGACGACGGAGTCGCTCGCTCAGGAGGACGGCGAGACCTTCGGGATCGCCTCGATCGACCTGGGGGTGTACAGTTCTCCCGGCAACGTGACCTTCGTCGGCGTCAAGGCGGACGGGTCCACCGTGACCTACTCGAACTACGTCGATGCCTCGGGGTGGGAGACCGTCGCGCTGCCCGAAGGGTTCGGGTCCGATCTCGTGGAGTTCCGCTGGACGCCGGATGCCTGGGCCATCTTCGACAACGTCGTCCTGACGACCGCGGACGTCGCCCTTGACGGCACCAGCGTCGAGGAGAACGCGGCGGGCAGCACCCTGGTGGGGGTCCTGTCCTCGAGCGACCCGGATGCGGGCTACGCCTATGCGCTCATAGACGACGCCAACGGTCTCTTCGAGCTGACGGCCGACAACGAGATCGTGGTGGCCGATGGCGCGATGCTCGACTTCGAGGCCCAGCCCAGCCATCGGATCACCGTGGAGGTGACGGATCCCTCCTCGGGCGCCACGAGCCGGCAGACGTTCACGATCTCTCTGGCCGACGTGAACGAAGACCCGACCTCGCTCGACCTGGCGGGTGGCACGGTGGCCGAGGGGGCGGCAGCCGGGACCGTCGTGGGCACGCTCTCGGCCGTGGACCCCGATGCGGGCGAGACCCTGACCTACACGCTGGCCGACGACGCGGAGGGCCGCTTCGTCCTGGAGGGCGACGAGGTCCGGGTGGCGCCGGATGCCGTGCTCGACTTCGAGACGGCCGACAGCCACACGATCGCGGTGGATGTGACGGATTCCGCGGGCCACGTGCTTTCGCAGGTCTTCACCATCGCGGTGACGAACAGCAACGAGGACCCGGACTCCCTCATCCTCTCGGGCGGCGAGGTCGAGGAGAACGCGGCCGCCGGGACCCTGGTCGCCACGCTCGACGCCACCGACCCCGACGGCGACAGCCTCGGCTTCACGCTCACCGACGATGCGGGAGGTCTCTTCGAGATCGTGAACGGCAACGAGATCGTGGTGGCCGAGGGCGCCACGCTCGACTTCGAGCAGGCCGCCTCGCACGACATCACCGTGCAGGTCTCCGACGGCATCGGCACCTACAGCGAGACGGTGACGCTGGCCGTGCTCAACGCCGACGAGGCGCCGAGCGAGATCCAGCTCAGCGGCACGGAGATCGAGGAGGGCTCGCCCGGCGGCACCTCCATCGCCACGCTGACAGCCACCGACCCCGATGGCTCGGGCAGCTTCAGCTATGCGCTGGTGGACGACGCGGGTGGCCTCTTCGACATCGCGGGCGACCAACTGGTCGTGGCCGAGGGTGCGGTGCTCGACTATGACGAGGCGGCCTCGCACGGCATCACCGTCGAGGTGACCGACGAGAGCGGCCTGAGCTTCGAGCAGAGCTTCGAGATCGCGGTCCTGAACGTCAACTCGGCGCCCACCGACATCACGGTCGTGGGCGGCTCGGTTCAGGAGAACTCGGCCGGGGGCACGCTCGTGGCCACGCTCACCGCCGTGGACGCGGACGCGGACGACACCTTCGTCTACACGATCGACGATCCCTCGGGCCTCTTCGAAATCGTGGACGACACCGTCCGCGTCGCGGCCGGGGCGCTGATCGACTACGAGGAGGCGACCTCGCACGGGGTGACGCTCACCGTGACCGACAGGGCGGGCGCCTCCCACGAGGAGGACCTCGTCATCCAGGTGGGCAACGTCTCGGGCAACTTCGTGGGCACCAGCGCCAACAACAGCCTGACCGGCACGAGCGAGGAGGACCAGATCTGGGGCCGGGGCGGCAACGACACCCTCTCGGGCCTGGCGGGCGACGACCTGATCTACGGGGAGGCCGGCAACGACCGCCTGATCGGCGGGACGGGCGCGGACACCCTCACCGGCGGGCTCAACGACGACACCTACGTGCTGACGGGCGACGACGTCGCCGAGGACACCATCGTCGAGAACGGCGGCCAGGGGACGGACACGGTCGAGGTCGACCAGGACTATGCCCTGGGCGCCAACCTGGAGAAGCTCCTGCTCACCGGCACGGACGACGTCGATGGCACCGGCAACGAGCTCGCCAACACGCTCACCGGCAACGGCGGCGCCAACGTCCTCGACGGGGGGCTGGGCGCCGACATCATGGCCGGGGGCCAGGGCAACGACACCTACTACGTGGACAACCTGGGCGACCGCACCAACGAGTCCACCGCGAACGCCGGGGTGGACGAGACCCGCACCACGCTGACGAGCCTCAACATCTCGCTCAACGGCATGGGCTACATCGACAACCTCACCTTCGTCGGCACCGGCAGCTTCACCGGGACGGGCAACACGCTCGCCAACACGATCACCGGCGCCGGCGGCAACGACACCCTGGATGGCGGCAGCGGGATCGACACGCTGATCGGGGGAGCGGGCGACGACACCTACGTCGTCGCGCAGGCCGGCGACCAGGTGGTCGAGGCCGCGGGCGAGGGCACCGACACGGTGAGGAGCTCCGTCACCCAGACCCTGGCGGCCGAGGTGGAGAACCTCGTCCTGACCGGCACGAGCGCGCTGAACGGCACGGGCAACGCCCTCGACAACACCCTCACCGGCAACAGCGCCGCGAATGTCCTGAATGCCGGCACCGGCTCCGACACGCTGATCGGGGGGGCGGGCAACGACACCTACATCGTGGACGACGAGCAGGATGCCATCGTCGAGGCGGCCGGCGCGGGCACGGACACGGTTCGGACGGCGGCCAGCAACTTCAGCTTCTTCGACTACCCCGTCGAGCACGCCAACGTCGAGAACCTGACCTACACCGGGACCAGCAACTTCGTCGGGCAGGGCAGCGACGCCGCCAACGTCGTCACGGGCGCAGGCGGCAACGACACGCTCGTGGGCCATGGCGGCAACGACACCCTGAACGGCGGGGCGGGCAACGACATCCTCGATGGCGACGACGACCTCGATGGCCCTGTCGGCGCCGATACCATGGTCGGGGGGCTGGGCGACGACCGCTACACGGTCAACAGCACGAGCGACCGGATCACCGAGAACAGCGGCCAGGGCCGCGACGAGGTCCGCACGAACCTGGCCAGCTACACCCTGGGCAGCAACCTCGACGACTTGACGCTTGCCGGCGCCGCGGTGACCGGCACCGGCAACGGCCTCGCCAATACCCTGAAGGGCTCGGGCCTGGCCAACACCCTCTCGGGGGCGGGCGGCAACGATGCCCTGATCGGCGGGGGCGGCGTGGACACCCTGAGCGGAGGCACGAACAACGACGTGTTCGTGTTCGCCGCCGTGGCCGACGCAGGCGACCTCATAACCGACTTCACCAACACCTCCGCCAACAACGATGCCTTCCAGATCAGCGCGCTCGCCTTCGGCGGCGGACTGGTGGCGGGCACGACGCTTGCGGCGTCCCAGTTCCAGACCCGCGCCGACAACCTCGCCCAGGACGCCGACGACCGGTTCATCTTCCGGACGACCGACCGGACGCTGTGGTTCGACGGCAACGGCAACGCGGCGGGCGGCCTCACGCTGGTCGCCGACCTGCAGACCGGCGCCACCGTGACCAGCGCCGATGTCCTGCTGATCTAGGGCCCCGGGGGTCGGGGTGGCCGGAACGCCGGCCGCCCTGGTCCGGACCGGAGACTGTGGGGCGGGTCCCTTCGGGTCTGGGGCAGGAGCCAGACCCGCGCCTTGACGATCCCTCGCGGTCCCGACGCCGAGAGCCTTGCGGGCGGACGCCGGACCAGCACGGAAGATTGCTCCGGGGACCCCGCTGATGTAGACTGAACGATGTTGACGCCTGTAGGAGCGGAGCATGTTCGCAGGCCTGTCAAGGCGCCTCGGGCTGGCGCTCGTGGTCCTTCTCGCCGTCACGCCGATGACGGCCATGGCCGAACGCATGGCCCTCGTGATCGGGATGGCGGACTACCAGCACACGCGCCCGCTCAACAACACCGTGAACGACGCGCGGGCCATTGCCGCGGAGCTCGAGGACATCGGCGTCGAGGTGACCCTGTCCACCGACGCGACCAGGGACGAGCTGCTGCAGACGATGTCCGACTTCGCGTTCCGGTCCGAGACCGCCGACCTCGCGCTCATCTACTTCGCGGGGCACGGGGTCGAGGTCCAGGGGGAGAACTACCTCATCCCCGTGGATGCCGAGGTCCATTCGGCCCGGGACGTGCAGCAGCACGCCGTCTCGCTCGAGCAGTTCATGGACACGGTGAGGAACGCGCGGGTCATGCGCGTGGTGATCCTCGACGCCTGCCGGGACAATCCCTACAGCGACCTGATCGAGACCCGCACCGCGACCTCGACGAGCTCCGAGGGGGGCCGGCGGCGCGGAGCACGAGCGGCGGCGGGCTTGCCGCCGTGACGCCCGACCGGGGGACGCTGGTCGCCTATGCGGCGAGCAAGGGGCAGGTCTCCTGGGACGGGGGAGGGCGGAACAGCCCCTTCGCCCTCGCCCTGATCGACGCCATGGCCATGCCCGGCCTCGAGATCGGGCAGATGTTCCGGGAGGTCCGCGACACGGTGCTGGCCGAGACGGGCAACCGGCAGGAGCCCTACACCTACGGGTCCCTGAGCTCGACGCCGTTCTATCTGGTCGGGCCGGAGGCCCAGGCCGAGGAGGAGGCGACCGACGCGGAGGTCCCGGAAGCGCGGTGGGCGCGGATCGGGCCGGAGGAGGAGGCGCAGCTCCTGGCCATGGCGGATGCGGGCGACCCGCGCTCGCTCCTCTCGCTGGCCTATCTGAAGATGTACGCGGAGCCGCCACGCGGGGACATGGCGGCCGCGGTGACCTACCTGCAGGAGGCCGCCGCCGCAGGTGACCCGGAGGCGATGTTCAATCTGGCCATCGTCTACGAGAAGGGGCGGGGCGTGCCGGCCGATCCCGAGCGTGCCCTGCAGCTCTACGAGGCGTCGGCGGCAAGGGACTATGCCGCCGCCATCAACACGATGGGCTTCCTCCGCTACAGCGGAGGCCTGGGGATCGCGCAGGATCGCGCCCGAGCCGTGGACGACTTCCGCCGCGCCGCAGACCTGCGCTGGCCGGACGCGATGTTCAACTACGCCCTGATGATCAACGGCGGCCGGGTGGACGGCCAAGGCCCCGAGGCGGCGGCGCATTACCTCTACGAGGCGCTCCGGGCCGGGGGGCAGAGGGTCTTCGACCAGCTCACCGAGCATCCGAGGGTGCTGAGCGTCGCGACGCGCCGGGCCTTGCAGGACGAGCTGCAGGGGCGCGGGTTCTACGACGGGCCGATCGACGGAGTCTATGGCGCCGGGACACAGTCCGCGATCCGCCTTGCGTTTGGGTTGGACCTGTAGCTGACGCTGGGTTAGCCTTGTCGCAGGAGGATGACCGCGAGCCCGGCTGGGGGACACGATCCCGCGGCACGGTGCGCGGGGTGCAGCGCGAGGGGGTTTCCTTGGGACTGGGATATGTTCGCCGATCGGCGCCGGCGCTCTTGACCGCCGCCGCATGGATGCTGGTCGTGGAACCCGCGGCCGCACAGTCCGCCAGGGACGACACCAGCAAGCTGGTCTCCATCCAGGGCATCCGGTCCGCGACCGTGGCGCCCAGCGGGCTCGCCTACGGCGCGGTGGCGCTGACCAATCGGCAGCAGGACGGGGACGAGTTCGTCGACGGCCCCGAAGGGTCGCTGTCGTTCGGCTTCGGGGTCGGCGACGCCTCGCGGACGGTGGGCCTGCAGTTCTCGGTCAACCTGACCTCGCTGTCCGACGGGGTCGGGGAGTCGGGCAGCCTGTCGATCAAGGCCTCGCGCAGGTTGGGCGGCCTGAGGGTCCCCACCTATGTCGGCCTGTCGGTCGACCGCCTCGCGGGCTGGGGGGAGGCCGAGGACTTCGATCCCAGCACGTCCCTGGCGGTGACCATGTTCCCGAGGATCGAGGTCGGGGACGAGAGCTATCCGCTGATGCTGACGGCCGGCGTGGGGTCCGACATCGTGGACGACCAGAGCGATCCGGGCGTCTTCCTCGGCGCGGGCGTGGGGCTGACCCACAACCTCGGGGCCAGCGTGGCCTGGACGGGCGAGACTGTCTCGCTCGGCACGGTCTTCCGCGTCGACGGGCTCGACTCGATGCGCTTCGGGGCCTCGGTCGACGACGTCTTCGATCAGGAGGACCGGCGACGGCTCGTCCTGACCGCAACCTTCTTCGTCGATGACCTGTTCGGGAGGTAGCGCCGTGCGGCAGTTGGTCTGGGCCCTTGCGCCCCTCGGACTCCTCCTGGTCGGCGCGGCGGTTGTCGGGCTGCCCGATGCCGCGCGGGCCCAATCCGGATGCGAGGGGGTCTGCCCCGATCCTGGCGAGCCACCGCCGCCACCGCCCGACCTCCCGCCGCCACCGGAGCCGCCAGTGGCACCGCTTCCTCCCGACCTGCCCCCGGAGACTCCGCCCGAGGTCCAGCCGGACTCGGTGACGACCGACTTCGGGCCCGACTTCTCGCCCGAGGTCCTCGGGGGCAGCGTGGTGGAGCCGGGCGTCGTGACGCTGGGGGGCGAGCGGCTGGCCGGCGTGCCGGCGACCACCGAGAGGGCCAGCCCCGAGGTCACCGCGCGGATCGCGGCGCAGGCCAGGGATGCCTTCGACTTCTGCGCCGCCCTGGTCTCGCGGGAATACGTCGTCGACTGCCTGAGCGAACGGTTGGAGGAGGTCGCCGCCAGCATCCCTCAGGCGGGCGACTATGCCCCGATGCGCCAGGCCATCGAGACCGCCTCGCAGCGACTGGAGGCCGTGGTCGAGCGCTACCCCTCGCGGGACATGCCGGCCGGCGTCGCCCGTTCGACCGGCCCCTGTCGCGGTCGAGACCAGCCGCCCGCTCCGCCCGGTCGCGACCGCCGCGGTGGAGACCGCGATCGCCGAGGCCAGCGACATCATCGACGAGACGGCGGCGGCCCTGCTGCGCACGGAGGATCTGGATACCGACGTGGCGCGGGCGGCCGCCTACGAGACCGTGTCGGAGACCCTCGAGACCGGAGCGGCGCTGCTGCGCACGATCTGAAGCCGGCGCTTGGCCGGGACGTGACCCCGGCCGAGCCCGTCGCTCGGGGTCGGCCAGGGTGCGCGGTCATGATGCGGCAGGCCTTTCTGCCTCCAAGCCGGAAAGGGCGGCCGAACCTTGACGGCGGCCCCACCGATCCTGCGAGGCGAGGGAACGCCCTCAGACCAGCCAGATGTCCGCCCGGGTCAGCGTGGCGTCGTCCTGAAGGTTGGCGATCAGGACCAGCTTGCCCTCCTCACTGCCGTCCGCATCGAACCAGAGCGTCTCGTTCTTGGTGTTGAAGATGAAGCGGACATCCTCGTCCAGGGCCTGGCTGTTGAAGGTCGTCTGGAACTGCGAGGCCTCGAGCCGACCGGCCGTCAGGCCGCCCTTGAAGCCCGAGACGTCGATGACGATCCGGTCGTTGTCGCCAGCCGCGCCGTGGAAGTCCCGGATGATGTCGGGCCCCTCCGAGGAGTTGGCGAAGACGAAGGCGTCGTTGCCATCGCCACCAATGAGCTGATCCCGGCCGTCGCCGCCGACGAGCCGGTCGCGCCCGTCCCCTCCCTTGAGCAGGTCGCCGCCCCGGCCGCCGTCTAGCGCGTCGCCGCCGCTCTGGCCTTCGAGCGAGTCCCGTCCCCAGCCTCCGGCGAGGTCGTCGCGGCCCTGACCGCCCTGCAGCAGGTCGGTGGCCCGGCCGCCGCGCAGGTCGTCGATGCCGGCGCCGCCCACCAGCACGTCGCCGCCGTCCTGTCCGCTCAGGATGTTGGCGCCGTCGTTGCCGACGAGGTAATTGTCGAGCTCGTTGCCGGTGCCGACGAGATCGGCGCTGCCTACGAGCGCAAGAGTCTCGATCCCGGTGCCGAGATCGAAGGACGCGCGGGAGCGGACCTCGTCGTTGCCGCCGTCGGCGTCGGCGACATCCTCGGCCACGTCGCCCGCGTTGTCGACGAGGTAGACATCGTCGCCGAAGCCGCCCCGCATGGTGTCCGCGCCGGTGCCACCCTGGAGCGTGTCGTCGCCCGCCCCGCCGTTCAGCGTGTCGTCGCCCCCATCGTCGATGGGCTCGCCGGTCTCGGGGTCGAAGTCACCGGTCAGGAAGTCGTCGCCCGCGCCGCCTTCCAGGGTATTGGCGCCGCCGTTGCCGGTGATGATGTTGCCGAGCGCGTTGCCGGTCCCGTCGATGTCGGCCGAGCCCGTGAGGGCCAGGTCCTCGATCCCGTCCCCCAGCTCGAACGTCACGGCGGAGAAGACGTCGTCGTGGCCTCCGGTCGCGTCGGCATCCTCCGCGATCGTGTCGCCGGCGTCGTCCACCACGTAGCTGTCGCCGCCGCCGCCGCCTGCCATCGCGTCGGCGCCCGCGCCGCCGTCGAGCGTGTCGGCGCCATCCAGGCCGAGGAGCTGGTCGTCGCCACCTTCGCCCTTCAGGACGTTGTCGCCGTCGTTGCCGGTCAGCGTGTTGTCGAGTCCGTTGCCGGTGCCGTCGAGGTTGGCCGAGCCGAGCAGCGTCAGGTTCTCGACGTCGGCACCCAGGGCGTAGCTGATGGAGGCCTGCACCAGGTCGGTGCCTTCGCCGTCGGCCTCGGTGACAGCGTCCCCGGTGTCGTCCAACACGTAGGTGTCGTCGCCCGTGCCGCCGACCAGGGCGTCGGCGCCCGCGCCGCCGTCGAGGGTATCGTTGCCGTCGAGGCCGAGGAGCTGGTCGTCGCCACCTTCGCCCGCCAAGACGTTGCTGCCGTCGTTGCCGGTGATGACGTTGTCGAGCTCGTTGCCGGTGCCGTCGAGGTCGCCCGCGCCCTCCTGCAGGACGAGGTTCTCGAGGTTGGCGCCCAGGACGAAGCTGATGGAGGCCTGCACCTCGTCGGTGCCCTCGTCCGCCTCTTCGGTGACAGCGTCCCCGGTGTCGTCCACCACGTAGGTGTCGTCACCGCCGTCGCCTTCCATCGTGTCGGCGCCCGCTCCGCCATCGAGCTGGTTGGCGCCACTGTTGCCGGTCAGGGTGTTGGCCAGCCCATTGCCGGTGCCGTCGAGGTCGGCCGCGCCCAGCAGGGTCAGGTTCTCGATCCCAGTCCCGAGCCCGAAGGAGACGTTGGCCTGGACCTGGTCCACGCCGCCGGCGCCTGGCCCTGCCTCGGCCGCCACGTCGCCAGTGTCGTCAACGACGTAGGTGTCGTCGCCCGCGCCCCCATCCATTGCGTCAGCCCCGGTCCCGCCGTCCAGAGCGTCGTCGCCCGCACCCCCGTTTATGACATCGGCGCCTTGGCCGCCATCCATGGCGTCGGCCCCGGCCCCGCCATCCATGGCGTCGGCGCCCGTGCCCCCGTCCATGGTGTCGGCCCCGGCGGCGCCATCAAGCGTGTCGTCGCCCTCGCCTCCGCCGAGGTCGTTGTTGCCTGCGTTGCCGGCGATGATGTTGGCCAGCTCATTGCCGGTGCCGTCGAGGTCGGCCGAGCCCAGCAACGTCAGGTTCTCCAGGTTGTCGCCCAACGCGTAGTCGATGGAGGCCTGCACCGTGTCGGTGCCCCCCACGAAGCCGGAGCCATCAGGGTCTTCCGTGACCGTGTCCCCAACGCTGTCCACGACATAGGTGTCGTCACCACCGCCGCCGACCATGTCGTCGTCGCCGGCGCCACCGTCGAGGACGTCGTTGCCACCCGTCGCGGCACCAGCGACTTCGGTGTAGAGTTCGTCGCCGAAGAGCTGGTCGTCGCCCGCACCGCCGCTCAGGATATCGTCGCCGCCGATCAGGGTGCCGGACCCATCGGACGTGAGATAATCTCCGTAGAGGACATCGTCGCCACTGCCGCCGTCCATCACGTCGTCGCCACCCGTCAGGGTGCCCGGACCGTCGGGGAGGTAGAGGTCGTCTCCGAACAGGGTGTCGGCACCCACGCCGCCCAACAGGGTGTCGTCGCCGCCGGTCAAGGTCGTCGGAGTGCCGATCAGGACATTGGCGCCGGTGAGGAACTCGTCGTCGACGTAGGTGACGTGGTCCCCGCACAGGAGGTCGTCGCCGTCGTTCCCTACGAGGGTGTCGTCGCCGCCCGTCACGACGCTGGAACCGAGGTAGGAGAGCTCGTCCCCGAGCAAGTAGTCGTCGCCCGCGCCGCCCGTCAGGGTGTCGTCGCCGCCGATCACCGCTCCGGGCCCGTAGGAGAGGAGGCTGTCCCCGGTCAGGAAGTCGTCGCCCTCTCCGCCGTCGAGGACGTCATTGCCGCCGATCAGGTCCTCGTCGCTGTCGGTACCAAGGTCGTCGCCGTAGAGATCGTCGTCCCCGCCTGCCCCGCTGAGGGTATCGTCATCCGCGCCGCCGATCAGGGT
The DNA here is from genome assembly GCF_000600335.2 of Rubellimicrobium mesophilum DSM 19309. Classification (GTDB taxonomy): domain Bacteria; phylum Pseudomonadota; class Alphaproteobacteria; order Rhodobacterales; family Rhodobacteraceae; genus Rubellimicrobium; species Rubellimicrobium mesophilum. The sequence goes on from NZ_KK088581.1 coordinate 22,771, forward strand.
ATCGTTGCCCTCGCCGCCGTCGAGGACGTCATCCCCCCGCACCGTCGAGGACGTTGTCGCCGCTGTTGCCGGTGAGGACGTTGTCGAGCTCGTTGCCGGTGCCGTCGATGTCCGGGTCGAAGTCGTCGTCGTCGCTGTCCAGCAGCACGAGGTTCTCGAGGCCGAAGCCCAACGTGAAGGAGATGGTGGAGCGCACCTCGTCCACGCCGCCCGCGGCCGTGTCGGTGTCCTCCGTCGCCACGTCGCCCGGGTCCTCGACGCCGAAGGCGTTGTCGACATAGTAGATGTCGTCGCCCAGGCCCCCTTGCATGACGTCGGCGCCGAAGCCCCCGTCCAGGATGTCGTCGCCACCCAGACCCACCAGCGTGTCGTCGTCGTCGTCGGGCGTGGTGTCGGGCGGGTCCGCGGTGACGCCGTCCGAGATGGAACCGGGGATGATGGTGTCGTCGTCGTCCGTTCCGGTATAGGTGCCCACGTCTGCCTCCCTACGGCCTGGAGAACAAAGCGGCCTACAGAACAGAGAGGGCACAACGACTTGGCCACCCTCTGCGGGCTGGCCCTCCAGACGCCAGCCGGCGGCAGTCGGATTGGTTCACGTCAGGGTTCAATCTGCCCTAAGGGTAACTGGCTGTAAACGAAATTTCACCTGCACCAGCCGTCCCGGGAGAACCTGCGTCGTTGGAGGTGCGATCCGCGGAGCTGGTCCCTGTCGCTCGTTCCCCGGTCCGGCCGGGAGCCTCCGTCGGCCGCATGGGCTCCACGGCGATTCGTGCTCGCCTCCGGCGCGTTGGCTCCCGCGCGCCGGGGTCCGTCCTCCCGAGGCCCGGGGCGCCTGCTGCGGGGCGCAGCCATTGGGCGACGGCGCGGACCCGTTGATCTTTTGCGTGGCCGTGGCACAATCGAACGGGACGATGCCGATCAGAGAGCGTGACATGCCTCTGAGGTTTCTCTTTCCGCGACGCTGGCCGATCTCGGCCTTGGTGCTGGTCCTCGCTGCGACCGGCGCCCTGGGTCAGGATTCCTCGTCTTCGAACGCGGGCTGCGTCGATCCGAACGTGGTCCCGATGTCGGAGCGGGTTAACAAGTCCGAGTTCACCCGCAACTTCCTGGCCCTCACGGTCTATCGGCCCGCGCCCGGCGCGGAGTTCCGCCGGATCGCCGAGCTGGAGAGCTTTCCCGGCTGGACGGACGAAGGCGAGCGCGTGCTCGATTCCGCCGACGGATGGATCTACCGCTTCTCGTCCGACGAGGCCGGGGTGGGGGCGTCCTATTTCTGGCTGCTCCGGCGGGCGCAGTTCACCGATCCGAAGCTGTCCCCGACGCCCCGGCAGCTCGCCTATTCGATGGCTGGCGTGAACCCGGCCTCCTGCGATGGGGACGCGCGGCCGACCGCAGCGGGCGTCGCGCAGTACGGCGCGGCGGCCGAGCGCTGGTGCGGCCGGATCGCACGGTATCTGGACGAGTGGCTGGGCCTGGCGCCGCTCTACTTTGCCGTGCCGCCCGGCCCCGACGAGGCGATGGACCTGAGCGACCCGGACGTGCTCTGGGATTGGATGAGGGTGATGTATCACCATGAATCCGGGCGGACGCCGGTCGTGGACCGGGCCACCTTCGAGCGCGGGGTGCGCCTCGCGGCCGACTACATCCGGGATGGCGACCGGCTGGAGCGGCCGCTCGGCGACTACCTGTATCCTTGCGGAGCCGAGGCCGTGGCCGCCACCGCCCTGTCGCCGGGGCCCCCGGCGACCGACGACGCGGCGCTGAGGCGGATGCTGGATGCCCTCGACCGGCTGAGCTCCGACCTTTCGGCCATGCAGGCGCAGGTCGATGGGCTCAGGTCGGAGGTCGAGGCGGCCCTGGCCCGATGAGCGTCTCGGGTCGGGCCCTGGCCGTCTGCCCGATCGCCGCCCCGAACGGGCGCCGCGCTCATTCGAAGGCGTAGGCGAAGCCGCCGCCGCCGCCCGTCACGGTCACGCGCGAGAGGGCCTGGCCGGCGAGCTTGCGGTTGAGGACCTGGCGGCTCAGCTCGGGCAGGAGGGTGTTGGTCAGGATCGCGTCGATCATCCGGCCCCCGGACTCGATCTCGAGGCAGCGCGCCCGGATGAGGTCCATCGTGCCGTCGCCGACCACGAGCTCGGCGTCGTAGCCCTCGGCGAGGCGCCGCGCGATGGAGCGGAGCTTGTGGCCGGCGATGGCCTCGATCATCGCGTCGGACAGCGGGTAGTAGGGGATGGTCACCAGCCGGCCGAGCAGCGCGGCGGGGAAGGCGCGCAGGAGCGGCTCGCGCAGGGCGCCGGCGAGCTCGTCCGGGTCGGCGGTGCCGCGGCCCTCGTCGGTCATCGCCATGATCTCCTCGGTCCCGACGTTCGAGGTGAGGAGGATCAGCGTGTTCTTGAAGTCGATGCGGCGGCCCTCGCTGTCGTCCATCATCCCCTTGTCGAAGACCTGGAAGAAGATCTCGTGAACGTCGGGGTGGGCCTTCTCGACCTCGTCGAGGAGGACGACGGAGTAGGGCCGGCGGCGCACCGCCTCGGTCAGGACGCCGCCCTTGCCGTAGCCCACGTAGCCGGGCGGCGCGCCCTTGAGGGTGGAGACGGTGTGCGCCTCCTGGAACTCGCTCATGTTGATCGAGATGAGGTTCTGCTCGCCGCCGTAGAGGGTCTCGGCCAGGGCGAGGGCCGTCTCGGTCTTGCCGACCCCGGACGGGCCGCAGAGGAGGAAGACGCCGATCGGCTTCTCCGGGGCGCCGAGGCCGGCGTAGGAGGTCTGGATGCGGTTGGCGATCATCCCCATCGCATGGTCCTGGCCGACGACCCGCTCCGAAAGGATGGAGGCGAGCTTCAGGGCCTTCTCGGTCTGGCTGGCGAGCATCCGGCCGAGGGGGATGCCGGTCCAGTCCTGCACGACCGAGCCCACCGCGTTGCGGTCCACCGAGGGGAGGATGAGCGGCCTCTCGCCCTGGGCCGCCGCGAGGTCGGCCATGCGGGCCCGGAGCGTCTCCAGCGCCTCGGCCCGCTCCTCGGGCGAGAGGGAGGCGGGAGGGGCTTCGGGGGCCGGCTCGCCCTCGCCAGCCCGGGCCTCGTCGGCGGGAGCCTCCTCCGCCTCGGCGGGGAGGTCGCCCGCGCTGCCGGTCGCGTCGACCGCCGCCCCGGCGCGGCGGAGCCGGGCACGCAGGTCGAGGATCCCGTCCACCAGCGCCTTCTCGGCCTCCCAGCGCCTGGTCGCGGCATCGAGATCGGCCTCGGCCTGGGTCAGGGCGGCCTCGACCTCGGCCTGCCGCTCGGCGATGTCGATGCCGATCTCGGCCTCGCGCTCGATGATGCCCTGCTCCACCAGGAGGCTGGCCCGGCGGCGCTCGATGTCCTCGACCTCGGCCGGGGTGGCGTGCTGGCTCACGGCGACGCGGGCGCAGGCGGTGTCGAGCAGGCTGATCGCCTTGTCGGGGAGCTGGCGCGCGGGGAGGTAGCGGTGGGAGAGCCGCACGGCGGCCTCGATGGCCTCGTCGAGGATCTCGACCTTGTGGTGCTTCTCCAGCACCCCGGCCACGCCCCGGCACATGCGGATCGCCGCCTCCTCGGAGGGTTCCTCGACCTTCACGACCTGGAAGCGGCGGGTGAGGGCGGGGTCCTTCTCGATGTGCTCCTTGTATTCGGACCAGGTGGTCGCGGCGACGGTGCGGAGCTCGCCGCGCGCCAGGGCGGGCTTGAGCAGGTTCGCGGCGTCGCCCGTCCCGGCGGCGCCCCCGGCGCCGATCAGGGTATGCGCCTCGTCGATGAAGAGGATCACGGGCGTGGCGCTCGACTGGACCTCGTCGATCACCGACTTGAGGCGCCTCTCGAACTCGCCCTTCACGCTGGCCCCGGCCTGCATCAGGCCGATGTCGAGCATGTGGAGGTCCACGCCCCGGAGCTGCGGCGGCACGTCGCCCTTCGCGAGGCGCAGGGCGAAGCCCTCGACCACGGCGGTCTTGCCCACGCCGGCCTCGCCCGTGAGGATCGGGTTGTTCTGGCGTCGGCGCATGAGGATGTCGATGATCTGACGGATCTCGGCGTCGCGGCCGACCACGGGGTCGATCTTCCCGACCTTCGCCCGCTCCGTCAGGTTGGTCGCGTATTGCGACAGCGCCGACTGGCCGCCCGCGCGGGGCTTGGGCGGGGTGGCCTCGGAGGGCGCCTGCGTCTGCTCGGCCGAGCCGGAGAGAAGGTCGGGAAGGGCGGGGGCCAGGGAGGCGGCGTCGAGCTTGTCGTATTCGAGGCTGATCTTGAGGAGCAGCCCTTCCAGCACGGGCGTCTTCAGCGCCGCCATCAGGATGTAGGCCGAGCGGACGGTGTCGTCGCCCGACTCCAGGCTGCCGTAGGTCCAGGCCTCCTGGATGGCGCGGAAGATGTGGTCCGAGAACTCCTCGACCGCGCCCGCGCCGCGGGGCAGGGCGTCGAGCGCCCGCGTCGTGTCGGCGGCGAGGCGGGACAGGTCCACGCCGGACGCCTTGAGCAGGATCTCGAAGTCCGAGCGCGGCGCGATCGAGAGCTGCTCGATGAAATGCACGAACTCGACATAGGGATTGCCGCGCGCCTTGGCGGTCTGGGCCGCGTCGGAGAAGGCCTTGAGGCAGGTCGGGTTGAGTTTTCCGACCAGCTCGCGCCGCTTTATGGTCTCGCTCGATCCCTTCCCGGCCAACGGAACCTCCTTCGACAGGCCGCGGCCGCGGCGACCTGCCGAAAACTCAGCACGCGGCCTCGAATGCAGTCTATTAATGCCACGAGCTTCTGGCGACAATTATCTTGGCAACTGGCACCGAGGTCCGGCCCATGATCCCGCCCCTGCCCACCGACATCTTCCACCAGGGCCAGGTGCTCAACAACACCTACGAGATCGAGGAGGTCATCGGGCGCGGCGGCACGGGCGAGGTCTACCGGGCGCGGAACCTCGTCTCGGGCCGCATCGTCGCGATCAAGGCGCTGTCCCGGCAGTTCTCGGACAAGGACAACTACATCGAGCTCATGCGCCGCGAGGAGCAGATGCGCGACATCACCCACGACGCGGTGGTGCGCTACACCGAATGCTCCCGCTCGGACGACGGGAACGTCTTCCTGGTCATGGATTTCATGGATGGCCCCTCGCTCCAGGACGAGCTGAAGCGGCGACGCTTCGACCAGCGCGAGCTGCTGATCGTCGCCCATCGCGTCGCCCAGGGGCTGGACGCCGCGCACCGCAAGGGGATCGTGCATCGCGACCTCTCCCCCGACAACATCATCCTGAGGGGCGACACGGCCGAACGGGCCACGATCATCGACTTCGGGATCGCCAAGGACACGGCCGCGGGCGCGCGGACCATCGTCGGCAACGACTTCGCGGGGAAATACGAATACGCGGCGCCCGAGCAGCTCGAGGGAAGGGTCGATGCGCGATCGGACCTCTATGCGCTCGGGGCCTCGCTGCTGGCGGCCTGGCGCGGAGAGGTGCCCTTCGCCGGCTCCACCCCCGGCGAGATCGTGCGACGCAAGCGCGAGCCGCTCGACACCGGGGGCGTGCCCGAGCCGCTGAAGGGGCTCATCGACCGGCTTTCGGCCCCTGCGCCAGCCGCGCGCCCGGCCTCGGCGGCCGAGGCGCTGACCACGATCGAGAAGGCGCTGGCGCTGGGCAAGCGGACAGAGCCGCGCCGGGGGGGCGGGTCGGGCCCGTCGAAGCGGGGCCGGGGCCTCGATCTTCTGGCGGCGCTGGTCGCCGTCGTGATCGTGGCGGGAGCCGGGGCGCTCTGGTACCTGGGGCTGCTCGACCGCCTCCTCGCCGCGCCGGTCCCCGTGGCCTCGCCCTACCGCCTGAGCGCCACCGTCGTGCCCGCGCCCGCGCTGTCGGGCAACGCTCCCGACACGGACGCCTCGGCCCTGCTGTCCCAGGCCTTCGCCGCGGCGTCGGGGAGCGCGCCGCCCGATGGATCCCTGTCCCTGGCGGACGGAGTGCCCTCGGAGGCCTGGGTGGGCGGCGTCGCCGACCTGATCCGCGCGGCGGGGGAGCTTCGGGACTGGACGCTGAAGGCCCAGGATCGCGACGTGCGGCTCGCGGGCCTTGCGCCCGACATCGGCACCCGTGAGCGACTGGCCGAGCAACTGCCGAAGCGGGCCGGGCAGGCCGGTCTGACGCTCGACCTGGACCTCGCCGCCGGGCCACGCCTGCTCCCCGTGGGCACCGTGGAGGAGATGCTGAGGGCCGCTGCCAACTGCGGGCCGCTGTCCCTGGTGGACCCCCCCGACGGAGGCTACGCCTTGGGCGACACGATCGGCATCGTCGGCGATCTGATAAGCTCGGACGACGTGGACCGACTCCGCGCGGCTCTGGCCGAAGCGGTGGGCGACCGGGGCCTGTCGGTCGAGGTCACCGATCTGAACGAGGCCCTCTGCGCCGTCCGCCGGGTGCTGCCCGAGGTGCCGACCCGGGACATGTTCATCCGGTTGAGCGATGCCAACACGCGCCAGCCTCGCTTGACGGGCGTGTTCGCTGCGGACGAGCTCCATCGCGAGAGGGGGGGCAACGAGGTCGTCGCCATCGACGTCGAGCTCCCGACGAGCGTCGGGGACGGCTCGCTCTGGGTGCTTCTCGTGACCCCCGCCGGCACGGTCTACAACCTGCTGCCGACGATCAATGCTCCGACGGACCGGCTCGAGGAGCTGGGCACGGTCACGGATGGCCTTCGACACGTGCCGGTCCTGCCGATCCGGAACGCGGACGGGGATGCCTTGAGCTTCGTCCCCGATCCAGACGAGGTCGGCAAGAGCGAGGTCGTCGCCTTCCTGTCCCGCGAGCCCCTGTTCGAGCTCCGCCCCTCGAACGGCGAATCGGTCGCCGCGATCACCGAGGCCCTGACCTCGGCGATCGAGGAAAAGCCCGAGAACATTATGGGGATCGCGACCCGCGTGCTGGAAACACGGCCTTGACGCAAAGGAAGCGCACTGCGACATTCGACCACATCAGGAGGCACATGGGCTAGGGCTCGGAGTTCCTGGAGGCTCGGGTTCAAGGCAGGTGTTGCGTTCGTTTGACTGATGCCTTGGAAAGGCGGACGGCGTGGTTTCGCTCGATGCGTTCCTCTCTCCAATCCCGGCGCCGAGCCCTTCGGGGATCGATCTAAGGAACGATGTCCGCTTCCACGCGCTGGAACGGCTCCTGCTTCCCGCCACCCGGGCTGCCCGCGCCCAGACCCCCGACAGCGATCCCGCCGTCGATTGGGACGAGGCCCTGCGGCAATGCGAGGACCTGGCGGCGGAGGGTCGCGATCTGCGCCTCCTGGTCATTGTCGTCCGGGCGCTCGCCCAGGCCGAGGGGTTCCGGGGCGTCGCCTCGGGGCTGACGCTGATCGCGAGGAGCATCGAGGACTACTGGCCCAGCCTCCACCCCGAGCTGCGGGACCGGCCCTCGCCGCGCGAAGCCGCGGTGCGCCGGATCAACGCGCTGTTCCAGCTCGAGAACGAGGAAGACGGGCTCCTTTGCGACCTGTCCCACATGGGGATGTTCAGCCTGCGCGCGCTGGGCCGCGTCACCGGCGCCGACCTGGCTGCCGGGGGCCTGTCGCGGACGGCCTTCCTGAACGAGGTGCCGACGGGCCTGGGCGAGCCCGAGAAGGCCGCCCTCACCGCGCAGCACGAGGCCCGCGTGGCCCGCGTGCGGACCGCCTGCCGGGCGCTCGCGGCGGAGGACCCGGGCCGGCTCGCGGATCTCGTCGAGGGGGTCGCGGCCGCGCGCGAGGCGCTGGGCCTCCTGGAGGACCGGCTTTCGGCTCAGGTCGCCGAGAACGGCACGGGCGTGGGCTTCGCACGGCTCGGGCGCTTCCTGGAGCGGATCGCGGGCACCCTGGGCCAAGGGGCGCCGGGCGGGGCCGCGCAACCCGAGGCCGGTGCGGGCGGCGCTGCATCCGACCCGGGGCTCGCGCCGTCGCAGGTCGCCAACGTCCCGGGCACGGTCGGCTCGCGGCAGGACGTCGAGCGGATGCTCGACCGGATCATCGAGTTCTACGAGCGGACCGAGCCCGCGTCGCCGATCCCGCTGCTGGCGCGGCGGATGCGTCGGATGGTGCCCATGAACTTCCTCCAACTGATGGAGGAGATGGCGCCAAGCGGTTTGAAGGAAGTGCGCAACCTGACCGGCGCAGCGGACGACAAGTCGAGATAGCGGAGGGGAAGCCGATGGCGGCCGAAAGCAAGCAGAAGGTGATCGAGCGCAACCGCGCCCCGCGGGTGCAGATCGCCTACGACGTGGAGCATTACGGCAGCCCGACGACTATCGAGCTGCCCTTCGTGATGGGGGTGATGGCCGACCTCGCCGGCGCGTCGGAGAGCCGCGAGGCGCAGAAGCCGGTGAACGAGCGCAACTTCGTCGAGGTCGACGCCGGCCGCTTCGGCAAGTTCATGGAAGCGCTCGCCCCCCGCATCAAGGCGCGCGTGCCGAACAGGCTGCCCGCCAAGGAGGGCGAGGCCTCGGACGAGGAGATGTTCGTGGATCTCAGCTTCAAGAGCATGCGCGACTTCGCCCCCGACCGGGTGGCGGAGCAGGTGCCCGCGCTGGCGGAACTGCTGCGGATGCGCCGTCAGCTCGAGGAGTTGCTGGGCTACATGGATGGCAAGGTGAACGCCGAGAAGCGCATCGCCCAGCTCCTGTCGAACCAGCCCCTGCTGGCCCAGGTCGCCGAGGAGGCGATGAAGACCGCCCAGGGAGAGGAATGAGCCATGGCCGACGCCGCCAAGCAGGATAGCGCCGTCGCAACCGCCGCCGAGGCCATCAGCCTCGACGAGTTCAGCGGGCTGCTGGAGAAGGACTTCCGGGTCAAGGACACCGAGAGCGAGAAGCTCCAGGCGCTGGTGCAGAACCTCGCCCGGGCCGCGATGGAGACCTCGGGGACGGCGACGATCTCGGGCAACGCCATCAAGTCGGTCAAGTCGCTGATCGCCGGGATCGACCGGATGCTGTCGGCCCAGGTCAACGAGATCATGCATTGCGAGGAGATGCGGACGATCGAGGGGACCTGGCGGGGGCTCCACTACCTCGTCAACAACACGGAGACTGACCAGAAGCTGAAGATCCGGGTGATGAACATCACCAAGGACCAGCTCGCCGACACCCTCGAGGACTTCGAGGGGCAGATGTGGGACCAGTCCCCGGTCTTCAAGAAGGTCTACTCGGACGAGTATTCGATGTTCGGGGGCGAGCCCTTCGGCGTCATCATCGGGGGCCTACGAGTTCAGCCACCATCCCCGTGACGTGAGCCTGCTGCGGAACCTGTCGGGGACTTGCGCCTCGGCGCACGCGCCCTTCATCGCCGCCGCCGCGCCCTCTCTCTTCCGCATGGAGAGCTGGCAGGAGCTGCCGAACCCGCAGGACCTCCAGCAGATCGTCTCCGCGCCCGACTACGCGAGCTGGCAGTCGCTGCGCGAGAGCGAGGACAGCCGCTACATCGGCCTGACCATGCCGCGGGTGCTGGCGCGGCTGCCCTACGGGGCGGCGACCGTGCCGGTGAAGGGCTTCGCCTTCGAGGAGGAGATCGACGGCAAGCACGACAACTACGTCTGGATGAACGCCGCCTTCCCGATGGGGGTGAACATCAACCGCAGCCACAAGCTCTTTGGCTGGGGGACGCAGATCCGGGGCGTGGAGTCGGGCGGCACGGTCATCAACCTGCCGGTCCACACCTTCCCGACCGACGACGGCAGCGTGGCGATGAAGTGCCCCACCGAGATCGCCATCGACGACCGCCGCGAGGCGGAACTCGCCAAGCTTGGCCTCATGCCGATCCTGCACCGCAAGAACACCGACCTCGCGGCCTTCATCGGCGCCCATTCGCTACAGGACGACGAGGCGCGGGCGGGGCGGCTCGTGGACACGGACGCGCAGGCCAACGAGAGGCTCTCGGCCAACCTGCCGTATCTCCTGCCGGTCTGCCGCTTCGCGCACTACCTCAAGGCAATCGCTCGGGACAAGGTCGGCACCTTCAAGGAACGGGCCGACATGCAGGTCTGGCTGTCGGAGTGGATCAACCGCTACGTCCTGGCGAACCCCGCCATGGCCGACGACAAGGCCAAGGCGAAGCGGCCCCTCGCCCGGGCGGAGGTGCAGGTCGACAGCGTGGAGGGGCGGCCCGGTTATTACAACGCGAGATTCTACCTGCGCCCGCATTACCAGCTCGAAGGCATCAACGCGAGCCTGCGCCTCGTTTCCGAGCTTCCTTCAATCAAGGGCTGAGCGCCCAGCACCACGGGAGGATACCATATGCCCATTTCCGGTTACGTGAAGATCGACGACATCAAGGGGGAATCGAAGCGCGCCGATCACGAGGAGGAGATCGACGTGCATTCCATCTCCTGGAACGTGGCGCAGCGCTCCTCGGCGAACCTGGGCTCGGGCCGGTCGCGCGGGCGCGCCGAGATCAGCGACATCTCGGTGCGGAAGTTCACCGACGCGGCCTCGCCCTATCTCGCGCAAGCCGCCATGCAGGGAAAGTCGCTGCCCGAGATCGTCATCATGGCACGCAAGGATTCCGGGGACACCCATCTCGATTACCTGCAGTTCACCTTGACCAATGCCGCGATCTCCGGGTTCCGCATCCTCCCGACCCCGTCGGGGACCGAGGAGCAGCTCCCCGAGGAGGAGGTCAGCTTCACCGCCGAGAAGATCAAGATGAAGTACGTCACCCAGGCGGACGACCATTCGGCCGGGGCCGAGCACGAGTTCGAATACGACCTCGTCGCCGGCGCCTGAGGGGCTGCGCGGGGGAGGTCACTTGGCGGGGGGTTCGGCAGGCGAAGAGGCACGGCGGGAGGCGGTGCAACCGAGCCTCTGGGACAGGCTCGTGGACGATCTCCCCGGCCTTTCGGCCGAGATCGACCGGTTCTCGGCCGAGCTTGGGAGGGAGTTGGGCGCCGAGCGCCTGGAGCGTCTGCTCGCCTCCGGTCGACGAGGCATCGACGCGGAGCCGGACCTCGAAAGCCTGCACCGGCGCGAACTGCTCGACCTGCTGGCGATGACCCAGCGGCGCGCCTTTCTCGAGGAACGGGGCATCATCGTGACCTCGGACGTCCTGCGCGAGGCCGTCCGCCGCGACGTCGAGGCGCTCTTCAACGTCGAGCGCTTCGAGAGCGAGCCCCTTCTGACCGATGGGGAGCGCTCGCGGGTCCAGAGCCCCGCGACGCTGATCGCCGACTTCCCGGAGGTGCGGCGCAGCGTCGTTAACTACGGCGTCCCGTCCTTCGCCGGCCGGCGGGCGCGCGACTTCGATCCCGACCGGCTGTCGCGCCAATTGCGCGAGGTCGTGGCGATGTTCGAGCCGCGCCTGAGGTCGGACAGCATCGCCGTGCGCGTCGTGACCAATGACAAGACCGGCCTGCGGATCGAGGTGGAGGGCGTGCTCATGCTGTCGCCCGTGCCCGAGCGCCTGCGGCTCCATACGACCATCGATCTCGACAACGGCCGCGCCGCGACCCGGTTGCTGGAGCGCTGAGATGGATCGGACCTTCCTGAGCTACTACGACGAGGAGCTGAGCCACCTTCGCGATCTGGCCACCGAGTTCTCGGCCCTGCATCCGACGATCGCGCGGAACCTCCAGCTCGACACGGTCCCCTGCCCGGACCCCTATGTCGAACGGCTGCTCGAGGGCGTGGCCTTTTTGGCGGCCCGGACGCGGCTCAAGGTGGACCTGGAAAGCACGCGCTATGTCGAGGCCTTGATCGATGCGCTGGCGCCCGATCTCCTGGCCCTCGGACCGGCGGTCTCGACGGCGGTGCTGCAGCCGGGATCGCAGGTGCAGGCCATGGCGGCGGGGCACGTGGTGCGGCGCGGGACACGACTCGTCTCCGCCTTCCGCGAGGAGCTGGCCACGCGTGCCATCTACACGACCGCCCAGGACGTGGCGCTCTGGCCCATCCGCCTGGACCGGGCGGAGTACCTCCCGGATCGTGGGGCGCTGCACGCGGCCGGCCTCCAGGGGAACGCCCTGGCGGCGGAGGCGGGCGTCCGGCTGACCCTGGCGCGCGAGGGGCCGGGGGCGCTCTCGGAGCTCGCCCTCGACCGGCTCGACCTCTACCTCGGGAGCGGGGGTCGTGGAGGGGCGCTGTTCGACGCCATTCATGGGCAGGCGCTGGGTGCCAGGGCACGGGCCGCGGCGCGGCCCGGCTCTCCGGGCAGTGCGGGACCCTACCGGACGGTGGCGGGGCCGGCGTTGATCGGGGTTCAGGACCGGGAGGCCCTTCTGCCGCCGCTGCGGCCGGGCTTCGGCGGCTACCGCCTCCTGCGCGAATACTTCCTGATGCCGGAGCGCTTCCACTACCTTCGCCTCGACGATCTGCGGCCGGCCGTGCGGGACTGCGGCGCCGGCCCGCTGGAGGTCGTGATCCTGCTGCGGCGGCCGCGGCCCGAGATGGCCGACCTCTCCGTCCGGGACTTCCGTCTCTTCGCGACGCCGATCGTCAACCTCTTCGAGCGGGAGTGCGATCTGGTCGAGCTCGATCCGCGCCGCTCGTCCCATGTCGTCCATGCCGACCGCACCCAGCCCCGGGACTTCGAGATCTATCGCGTCCTGCGGGTCGAGGACGCCGAGGAGCAGGGGTCCGAGGCCGTGGTGGTGCCGCTCCACGGCATGACGCGGCGGGCGCCGGGCGGCGCGGTCTACACGCTGGAACGGCGGCCCCGGCGTCCGAGCGAGGACGAGGTTCGCCGGGGCCAGATGCGCACCACCCATGCCGGCGACGACCTCTACATCTCGATCGCGGGGGACAGGGTGCCGCGCAGCCTCGACATACGGGCGCTGTGCACGAACCGCGACCTGCCCATCCTGGACGACACGCCGCGGCTCCTCGTCGAGTCCGGCGACCCGGTCGGGCAGGTCGGGCTCCTGGGCGCCATGCGCCGGCCGGTCCCCGGAGGACATGGCCGCCCGCCGGGGCGCGGGCCGGGTGGGGAGATCGAGCACGACGAGATGGCTTGGCGCCTGGTGGCGCAGCTCGCGCTGAACCACCTGTCCCTGGCCGAGGAGCGGCAGGGGGCCGAGCCGCTCCTCGGGCTCCTCGGGCTTTATGCCGACAGGGGAGATCCGGGACTCGGACGCCATGCGCAGGCCATCCGCCGCGTCGCGTCGCGTCGCGTCGTGGAGAGGCTGGACCTGCCGGGACCGCTCTGCTTCGGCCACGGCGTGGAGATCACGTTGGAACTCGACGAGGCGCCGTTCGCGGGGTCCAGCGTACTCCTTCTCTCGGCGCTCGTTGCGCAGCTCTTCGCGCGGCATGTGGGCATCAACGGATTCGTGCGGACACGCGCCCGGCTTTCCCAGCGACAGGAGGAGGTGACATGGCCGATGACGCTCGGCGCGCGGTCCATGATCTGATGGGGGCGCCGACAGAGGCGATGAGCTTCTTCGAGTTGCTGAGGCGGCTGGAGGGTCCGGGCCTGGCCTTCGGTCGCGCGGGCGGACCGGAGCGCGAGCCCGCGCGCCTGGGGCAGGGGACCCGCATGGCCGTCGCCACCCGGGACGTGGCGCGCGTGGCGATGTCTCCGGCCGGCATCCCTGCCGTGGAGGTGGAGGTGATCGGCCTTCTCGGCCCCGAGGGGCCCATGCCGCTCCACCTCACGCGATGGGTCTTCGAGCGGGTCTCGCAGCGCTGGTTCGTGGCGGGCAGCGAGCACGCGACCTCGGACACCGCCGCGCTCGATTTCTGCAACATGCTGCAGCACCGGATGATCGCGCTTTACTGGCGCGCCTGGGGCGATGCGCAGCCCGCCGTCCAGGCGGACCGGCCGGCGGCGGGGCGGGTGGGCGCCACGCTCGGGGCGCTGGCGGGAATCGGCCTGCCGGGGCAGCGCGGGGCGGCCCCGGCGGCGCGCGAGACCGAGGCCGTCAAGCTCGACCACGCGATGCAGATCGCGCAGGAGGTCCATGGGAGCGAGAGGCTGACCGCGCCGGTGGCCGCCCTGCTGGGCGCACCCGTGCGACTCGTGGAGTTCGTGGGCGGCTGGATCGATCTTCCGGCGCCGCTCCAGACCCGCATCGGTCGCGTCCATGCCAAGTTGGGGCAGGGGGCGGTCGTCGGAGCCAGGGTCTTCTCCCGGCAGGACCGGGCGGAGCTCCGTGTCGGGCCGGTCGGGCTCGGGCTCTACCTGCGCCTTGCGGACGAGCCCGCGCTGCGGGCCCGGCTGCGGCATCTGGTGCTGCATCTCGTCGGGCGCGAGACCGACATCGACCTCCGTCCCGTGCTGACCCAAGCCGAGGTGCCCGAGCCGCGGCTCGGCCGCGTCGCCCTTGAGCGGACGGCCTGGCTTCCGACCCGACGGGCCGCCGACCGGGACGACCTGCGCCTGCGGCGCATCACGCGGGAGGCCGCATGAGCCTGCGCCTCGTCATCGAGCATTCGGCCCATCGCCAGCCTACGGCGGAGCTCACCCATCCTGGGGGAGAGCTCTCGATCGGGCGGGGGCTCGAGGCTGACTGGCGGCTCGAGGACCCCGACATGTTCATTTCGCGGAAGCACTGCATCATTTTCGGCGGGGACGATGGGTTCACCGTGACCGACGTCAGCCGTGGCGGGCTCTTCGTGGACGGCGGGGACAGCCCGCTCGGCGCGGGGCGAAGCTGCGAGCTGCGCGACGGGATGCGCCTGAGGATGGGCGACGTGGTGATCCGGGTGGAGCAGCGGGCGCCGGCCGCTGCGGTGCGTCCCGCCGCG
>NZ_KK088582.1 GCF_000600335.2 Rubellimicrobium mesophilum DSM 19309
GGCGGCGGACTGTTCGGCGGCCTCTTCGGCCGGACGCCCGCCCCCGCCCCCTCCGACGCCGTCGCCACGACGACCCTCGACGCCGCCCCCGCCGATGACGCGGCGCCCGCCGCCCCGTCCCTGCGCTTCCCCTACGTGCAGCTCGCCACCCTGACCAGCGAGGCCGCCGCCAACCAAGCGGCCCAGGGACTCGCGGCCAAGGGTCTCCCCGCCCGGCTCGTCGCCGTCCCGGGCCAGCAGGCCTGGCGCCTCCTCCTCGGCCCCGCCACGACCGAGGCCCAGCAGGGCGAACTCCGCGACCGCGCGGTGGCCGAGGGGTTCGCCGACGCCTACCTCGTGAGAAGCTGACCCCCGGGAGGACCCCGATGACCCGACCCCTGCTTTCCGCCCTCGCCCTCCTCCTCGCGGGCGCCCTCCCCCTGCACGCCCAGAGCTTCGAGACCGCCGCCCGGACGGCCTGGATCTACGACGACACCTCCGGCACCGTGCTCCTGGCCAAGAACGCGGACGAGCCGATCCCCCGGCCTCCATGTCGAAGCTGATGACCATCTACATGGCCTTCGACGCCCTTGAGCGCGGCCAGCTCACCGAGGAGATGACCCTCCCCGTCTCCGAGCACGCGATGAGCTACAAGGGCTCGTCCATGTTCCTCAACACGCTCGACCGCCCCACCGTCCACGACCTCCTGCGCGGGATCATCGTGCTCTCGGGCAACGATGCGAGCGCGGTGATCGCCGAGGCGCTCTCCCCCGACGGGACCGAGGCCGGCTTCGCCCGCCTGATGAACGAGAAGGCGCAGGAGATCGGCCTCACCCACTCCCACTTCGTCAACTCGAACGGCTGGCCCGCTGAGGGGCAGGTGATGACCGCCCACGACCTCGGCGTCCTGGCCGAGCGGCTGATCGAGGACTTCCCCGACCGCTACGAGCTCTTCTCCGAGCAGGAGTTCACCTTCGACGGCCGCGTGCCTTCCAACTCGCAGAACCGCAACCCGATCCTGGGGCTCGGCATCGGCGCCGACGGCCTCAAGACCGGCCACACCGAGGAAGCCGGCTACGGCCTCGTCGGCAGCGCCAAGCAGGACGACCGCCGGATCATCTTCGTGGTCACCGGCCTGCCCTCCATGGACGCACGCCGGACGGAGGGGGGAACGCATCATCAACTGGGCCTTCCGCCAGTTCGCCCTCAAGGACGTGGCCGAGGCCGGGACGCGCCTCGCCGAGGCCGAGGTCTGGATGGGCGCCGCGCCCCGCGTGGGCCTCGTCCTGCCCGAGGACCTGAGCATCCTGATCCCCGCCACCGGCCAGGACGCCTTGCAGGCCCACATCTCCTACCAGGGTCCCATCGAGGCGCCCATCGCCAAGGGCCAGGAGATCGCCGAGCTCGTGCTCGAGCGCGAGGACATGCCCGAGATGCGCCTGCCGCTGGTCGCCGAGGCCGACGTGCCGCGCGGCGGCTTCGTGCCCCACGTCGTCACGGCGGCGCAGGTCCTGATGGGCAAGGCCGGGCTGGGCCTGACCGGGCTCAACGTGCCCGGCCTGGGCGGCGGCGGGGCCACGGACGCCGCCGCGCCGGCCGACGAGGGCCAGGACGCCGCCGCGCCGGTCGAGGACGGGTCCGCGACCGCCGGGGACCAGGCCGCCACGAGCGACGGGTCCGCCAGCGAGGACACGTCCTCCACGGATGCATCCGCCGCTGCCTCCTCCGGGGACGCCCCCGCCGACGAGGCCCCCGCGAGCGGCGAGACCCTCAATGACTGAGGCCCCGGGCCTCTTCGTCAGCTTCGAAGGCATCGACGGCAGCGGCAAGAGCACCCAGGCGAGGCTCCTCGCCGAGGCCTTGCGCGCCTCCGGCCGGGAGGTGGTCCTCACGCGCGAGCCCGGCGGCAGCCCGGGGGCCGAGGAGATCCGCCGCCTCGTGCTCACCGGCGACCGCGCCCGCTGGTCGCCCGAGACCGAGATCCTCCTCTTCACCGCCGCCCGCCGCGACCATCTGGAGCGGACCATCCGCCCGGCGCTCCAGCGCGGCGCGGTGGTCATCACCGACCGCTTCGCCGACTCCACGCGCCTCTACCAGGGCACCACGCGCGGCGACCTCCGCGCGCTGGTGGACCGTCTCCACGCCCTGATGATCGGGGTGGAGCCGGACCTGACCGTCGTCATCGACATGGACCCGGCCCGCGCCCTCGCCCGGAGCCTGCACCGCCTGGGCTCACGCCCCGGGCCCGCGACCACCTCCGCCGTCGCCCTCCAGGAAGTGCTGGAGGCGATGCGCTCCCCCGCCGAGGAGAGCCTCGACCCCGACGCCACCACGCCCGAGGCGGACAGCACCGGCGCCGTCGTCGCCCCGCCCGAGGACCGCTTCGAGACCTTCGGCCTCCCCTTCCAGGAGCGCATCCGCCAGGGCTTCCTCGACCTCGCGCGCGAGGTCCCGTCACGCATCGTCGTCATCGACGGCGACCGCCCCGAGCGCGAGGTCGCCGCCGACGTGGCCAAGGTCGCCCTGACCCGCCTGGGCCAAGGCTGATGGCCCGCGCCGCCGCCTCCGCCGACGACCCCGCCCCCGAGCCCGACCGCCGCGAGGGCGCGCCCCACCCGCGCGAGGCCACCGCCCTCTTCGGCCACGACGAGGCCGAGGCCGAAATCCTCGCCGCCATCGCGTCTGGAAAACTCCATTCCGGCTGGCTCCTCACCGGCCCCGAGGGCATCGGCAAGGCCACCCTCGCCTACCGCATGGCCTCGACCCTCCTCGCCGGCGACCCCGCGCCCGACCATCTCGGCCTCCCCTCCGACCACCCCGACGCCCGCCTGATCCGCGCCGGCGCGCATCCGAGGCTCTTCGTCCTCCGCCGGGGCCTCGACGACCGGGGCAACCTCCGCTCCGTCATCACCGTCGAGGAGGCGCGAGCCCTCCGCAGCTTCTTCGGCCTCTCCGCCGCCGACGGAGGCCGCCGCGTCGTCATCGTCGACTCCGCCGACGAGCTGAACCCCAACGCCGCCAACGCCATCCTCAAGCTCCTCGAGGAGCCCCCCGCGCGGGCCACGCTGCTGCTGGTCTCCCACCAGCCCGCGCGCCTCCTCCCCACGATCCGCTCGCGCTGCCGGACGCTGCGCCTGCACCCCCTCGCGCCCCAGGACCTCGCTTACGCCCTCGACTCCATCGACCTCACCACCGACGCCCCCGCGGCCCTCGCGGAACTCGCCCGAGGCTCCGTCGGCGATGCCGTCCGCCTCGTCGCCGAGGGCGGCCTCGACCTCTACGCCGATCTGGTCACGCTCCTCGCCACCCTCCCCCGCCTCGACCGCCCTCGCGCGATCCGCCTCGCCGAGTCCTGCGCCGGCCCGAAGGCGTCCGACCGGTTCGAGCTCGCCCTCGACCTCCTCGACCTGCTCCTGAGCCGCCTCGCCCGCGCCGGCCTCCAGGGCCCCCCGCCCGAGGCCGCGTCCGGCGAATTCCAGCTCCTCGCCCGCCTCTCCCCCCATGACCGCGCCGCCCGCGCCTGGGCCGAGCGCCAGGCCACCTCCTCCGCCCGGGCGCGTCAGGGCAAGGCGGTCAACCTTGACCCCGCCGCGCTCCTGCTCGATATGCTCCTCCAGATCGAGCAGACGGCGCGCACGGCCGCCGCAGCCTGAGAGGCGGCCCCCATGCCCACCGAGACGACTCCCCTCCCCGGCCTCGTGGACAGCCACTGCCACCTGGACTTCCCGCAACTGATCGACGACCTCCCCGGCGTCCTCTCGCGCGCCCGCGCCGCCGGGGTCGAGCGCATGGTCACCATCTGCACCCGCCTCCGGCAGGAGCCGAACGTCCGCGCCATCGCCGAATCCAACCCCGGCGTCCTCTACGCCGCCGGCACCCACCCCATGAGCGCCACCGAGGAGCCCCTCGCCACCGTCGAGCAACTGGTGAGCCTCGCCCGCCATCCCCTCATGGTCGGCATCGGCGAGACCGGCCTCGACTACCACTACACGCCGGACTCCGCCCCCATCCAGCAGACCTCGCTCCGCGTCCACATCGAGGCCGCGCAGGAAACCGGCCTCCCCCTCATCATCCATGCCCGCGACGCCGACGAGGACATGGCCCGCATCCTCTCCGAGGGCTACCTCGTCAGGCCCTACGGCTGCGTCATGCACTGCTTCTCCTCCGGCGAGGCCCTTGCGCAGACGGCCCTCGACCTCGGCTTCTATCTCTCCGTCTCCGGCATCGCCGCCTTCCCCAAGTCGGGCGAGCTCCGCGACATCTTCCGCCACGCCCCCCTCGACCGCATCCTGGTCGAGACCGACTCCCCCTACCTCGCCCCGCCCCCGCATCGCGGCAAGCGCAACGAGCCCGCCTACGTCGCCCACACCGCCCGCGCCGTGGCCCACCTCTGGGACCTCACCCCCGAGGACTTCGCCATGGCCACCGCCGCGAACTTCGACCGCCTCTTCCAGAAGGCCGCCAAGGCCCGGGCCGCCGCGTGAGCGCAACCTTCCGCATCCTCGGCTGCGGCTCCTCCGGCGGCGTGCCGCGCCTCGGGGGCGAATGGGGCGCCTGCGACCCCACGGACCCGAGGAACGCCCGCACCCGCTGCTCCGCCCTCGTCACCCGCCAGGGCCCCAAGGGCACCACCCGCGTCCTGATCGACACCTCGCCCGACCTGCGCCAGCAACTCCTCGCCGCCGGAGTGGGGAGCCTCGACGCCGTCCTCTACACCCACCCCCACGCCGACCACGTCCACGGCATCGACGACCTGCGCATGATCGTCTTCAACATGCGCACCCGCCTCCCCGTCTGGGCCGACGAGCCCACGTCCAGGGAGCTCCTCCACCGCTTCGACTACGCCTTCGAGACGCCCCCGGGCTCCGGCTACCCGCCGATCTGCGACCTCCACCGCATCGACGGCCCCGTGACCATCGACGGCGCCGGCGGCCCCCTGACCTTCACCCCCTTCGAGGTCGAGCACGGCAACATCCCCGCGCTCGGCTTCCGCGTGGGCGGCCTCGCCTACCTCCCCGACGTTTCCGGCATCCCCGATCCCGTCTGGCCGGCCCTCGCGGACCTCGACGTGTGGATCGTCGACGCGCTCCGCTACAAGCCACACCCGACCCACGCCCACCTTGCCCAAACGCTCGACTGGATCGCCCGCGCGCGGCCTCGGCGGGCCGTGACGACCAACATGCACGTGGACCTCGACTACGCGACCCTCTCGCGGGACCTCCCTGCCGGGGTGATCCCCGCCCATGACGGGCTCGAGATCCCCTTCACCCCGTGAGCATCCTCCTCGCGGTCATCCTTCCCGTCTTCCTCGTCATCGGCGCGGGCGGCCTCGCGGCGCGACGAGGCGCCATCTCCGCCGCCGGGGTGGACGGCCTCATGCGCTTCTCGCAGGGCATCGCGATCCCCTGCCTCCTGTTCAAGGCCATGGCCACCCTGAACCTCGGCCAGGACTTCGACGTCAGGCTGGTCGCGACCTACTACACCGGCTCCCTCGCCTGCTTCCTGATCGGGACGCTCGCCGCCCGCCGCCTCTTCGGCCGCGACTGGGAGGACTCGGTCGCCATCGGCTTCGTCGCCCTCTTCTCGAACTCCCTCCTCCTCGGCCTGCCGATCACCGAGCGCGCCTTCGGGTCCGGCTCCACCTCCGCGAATTTCGCGATCATCGCCTTCCACTCGCCCTTCTGCTACGCGGTCGGCATCACGGCGATGGAGATCGCCCGCGCGCATGGCCACCCGCCCCACAGCATCCCGGCCAAGATCCTCCGCGCGATCTTCTCGAACGCCCTCATCGTGGGCATACTGCTGGGCCTGATCGTCAACCTCGCCGGCCTGCCCATCCCGACCGTGGCGGACGAGGCGCTGGACATGCTGATCCGCGCGGCGCTTCCCACCGCGCTCTTCGGACTGGGCGGGGTCATCTCGCGCTACCGGATCGAGGGCGACCTCCCCACGATCCTCTTCACGCTCGCGCTTTCGCTCCTGCTCCACCCCGCCATCGCCTGGAGCCTGGGGAGCGCCTTCGCCCTTCCCCAGGACGCCTTCCGCTCGGTCGTCGTCACCGCCGCCATGGCCCCCGGCGCCAACGCCTATCTCTTCGCCGCCATGTACGGCCGGGCCATGCGCGTCGCCGCCTCCTGCGTCCTCCTCGGGACCGCACTCTCGATCCTCACCGCCGCCGGATGGCTCGCGCTGCTCCCCTGACGGCGTGGAGAAACCGCGGCCTGCGTGGCGCCCGAGCGCACCGGGCCGCCCGGCGCCGCCCCGTCGGGTGGGGCTCGCCCCCCATCCAGACCAGCTCCGGGCGACGCGGCCACATTGTGGGTCGAACCCCGTCCTGCGGATCGGCCTCGCCACAGGGCGGGCCTCGGCGCGCCATCCCCAGCTCGGGACGGCTGTGATTCGTCCGGCCTCGCGGGAGGGGCCGAAGCCCGCCCCAGAGGGTGACGCAACACCCCTGAGCGGCCGCTTCCCTCATCCGATCAGGCACTTACTCCCGGGGTGTTGCGTCGCCCCGGGGGGCACCGAACGCCCCGTTCACCACTCGTTAACCCCTCTCCCGCATCCTGTCCCTCGAGTTGCGCGGGAGTCCTTTGGTTCGCGCCTCCCTCGGCCAGGGCTTCGGACAGCCAGCCCTGCGCCAGGACATCCATGACCGTCCATGCCGGAGGCTCCCCAGGGAGAAAGGCTTCGCCGGCGAGAGCTCTTTGAACGGAAGGCGCGGGCCCCCTTCCCCTCTGGGAGGCCGCAGGCGAGGCGCCGCAAAGACCCAGCCGCCGCGCGTCGAGGACGCGCCTACCCCCCGGGCCGGCCTGGCAACCGGACGGGGGACGCTCGGGAACGACGACGGCCGTGGCTTTCCACGCGGCCCCGTGACGGCCCGGGCAACGCAAAAGGCCGGAGCCTCGCCCCGGCCTTTCCCCGACCTCTCGCACCCGCCTTCAGGCCGGCGTCAGCCCGCGCAGCCTCTCATTCCGCCGCCGGATCATCTCCAGCGCGGCGAGCATGAAGATGGACACCGCGATCAGCACGACCGCCGCCGCCAGGATCGTGGGCGAGATCTGCTCCCGCAGCCCGGTGAACATCTGCCAGGGCAGCGTCTTCTGACCCGCGGCGCCCATGAACAGCACGACCACCACCTCGTCGAAGGAGGTGATGAAGGCGAAGAGCGCCCCCGACACCACGCCCGGCAGGATCAGCGGCATCTGCACCTTCCAGAAGGTTCGCAGAGGCCCAGCGCCCAGCGACGATGCCGCCCGCGTCAGCGACTTGTCGAAGCCCACCAGCGTCGCCGTCACGGTGATGATGACGAAGGGGATGCCCAGCGCCGCGTGCGCCAGCACCACGCCCCAGTAGGTCCCCTGCAGCCCGATGCGCGAGTAGAAGAAGTACATCCCCGCCGCCGAGATGATGAGAGGCACGATCATGGGCGAGATCAGGATCGCCATGATGGCCCCCTTGAACGGGACGTGCGACTGCGACAGCCCCACCGCCGCCAGAGTCCCCAGCGCCACCGCGATCAGCGTCGCCATCGGCGCGATCTTGAGCGAGTTCCAGAGGGGAAGCTGCCAGTCGATGTTGTTGAAGAAGTCGTGGTAGTGCTTCAGCGAGTATCCCGCCGGGTCGAGATGCAGCATCTCCGGCGTGAAGGTGAAGAAGTCCTGGGCGTTGAAGCTGAGCGGGATGATCACCAGGATCGGCGCGATCAGGTAGAAGAAGATCAGCCCGCAGATCACGCGGAAGGCGTAGTGCCACACCCGCTGTCCCGTCGAGGCGTAAACCGGCAGCGCCATTCCCTCAGCCCCCCAGCTTCACGTTATCGATCCCCACGAGACGGTCGTAGGCCCAGTAGAGCAGCATCACGACCGCCAGCAGGATCGTCCCCAGCGCCGCCGCGAGGCCCCAGTTCAGGCTGTCCGAGATGTGGTAGGCGATCCGGTTCGAGATGAAGACGCCCTTGGTCCCGCCCACGAGCTCGGGCGTGATGTAGTAGCCGATGGCCAGGATGAAGCACAGGATCGACCCCGCCCCGATGCCCGGCACCGACTGCGGGAAGTAGACCCGCCAGAAGGCCGTCCAGTCGTTCGCGCCCAGGCTCTTGGCGGCGCGGACATAGGACTTCGGGATGCCCTTCATCACCGAATAGAGCGGCAGGATCATGAACGGCAGCAGGATGTGCGTCATCGCGATGATCGTGCCGGTCTGGTTGTTGATGAGAGCGAGCCGGTTCCCGTCGCCCACGATCCCCAGCCAGACCAGGATGTCGTTGATGACCCCCTGCTGCTGCAGCAGCACCTTCCAGGCCGAGGTCCGCACGAGCAGCGATGTCCAGAACGGCAGCAGCACCAGGATCATCAGCAGGTTCGCCGTCCGCTCCGGCAGGTTGGCCAGGAGGAAGGCGATCGGGTAGCCCAGCAGGATGCAGGTCCCGGTGATGACCAGCGACATCACCAGCGTGCGCACGAAGAGCTGGAGGTAGATGCGATCCTTCGGCTCCCGCATCTCGATCCCGTTCGGGCCCAGCTTCAGGTCCACCGCGTTCAGATAGTAGCCGGGCGTGAAGCGGGACGAGAAGGTCCGCAGCACCGACCAGGTCCCCGGCTCGCCCCAGGCATCGTCCGATTCGACGAACATGTCCCTGTAGGAGACGGCCGGCACAGTTCCGTCGGCCACCGCCGCCGACAATGCATCGAGCCGCGCCCGGTTGTCGCCCTCGAAGGCCTCGGCGGCGCCGGGGTCGGCCCGCAGGTCGTCGGCCAGAGCGACATAGGCGAGGTTCCAGGGCTCCTCCTCGGTGACGCTGTCGCCGTCGTCGGCCTGCGTCACATGGGCGAAGGCCTGGTAGGCCTCGACTGTCCGGGGCAGCCTCTCGGTGGCGGCCGCGCTCGCGGCGAAGGCGGGCTCGGGCGACTTGTCGTCGGCCGCGGCCCACTCGGCCTGCGTCTGCACCCAGGCGGGATCGGCCAGCAGCGCGACCCAGGTCCCAGGCTCCTCCCAGGCGTCGTCGAGGCCCGTCACCGCCTTGGCCACGTCCTCGCCCATGCCCTTCACGTCCCGCCCCGTCCCGCGCAGGAGCGAGGACATGCCCGACGATTCGTAGTTGAGCCGGGTCCCGAGCTGGGTATGCGTCTTCTCCTCGACCGCGACCTGCAGGTCCTCGGCCATGGCCCGGAACACGGGCTCGCCCGGCACCTCGGAGGGGTCGTCGCGCAGGGCCGCCACGGTGCGTGGCAGCGTGTCGGCGACGATGTGGTTCTCGACCGAGCGGAACAGCATGTCCCCGATCGGCATGACGAAGGTGACGAGGATGAACAGCAGCAGCGGCGCGATCAGCAGGAGCGCCCGCATCTTCTGGCGGCGCAGGGACCGCGCCAGGCTCGCCCGCAGAGGCGTTCCGTCCGCAGCCAGCATGGGGCCGCCGGGACTCGCGGTCTTCGCCCCGCGTCCTTGGGGCAACCCGCCCGAGATCGTCGCGTCCGCCATGTCGCCTCCGTCGCGTGGCGGCGGGGCCCCGAAGGACCCCGCCAAGTGGGCTTACTGGCCGAGCCAGGCCTGGAACTTCGCCTCGACCTCGTCCTGATGGTCCGACCACCATTCGATGTTGTTGACGAGGTAGTTCTTCATGTTGTCGGGGTTGGTCGGCATGAAGGGCGCCATCTCGATCCCGAGGTCGATGTGGGTCGACACGAGCGGCTGCGAGGAGGCCCGGGCCGGGCCGTAGGCGATGTACTTGGCCTGGTCGGCGAGGCGCTGGGTATCCGTCGCGAAGCGCAGGAAGTGCATCACGCGGTTCATGCGGGCCTCGTCGAGGCCGGCGGGCACGATCCAGCCGTCGAAGTCGAAGTTCTCGTAGTCCCAGAGCATCGCGACCGGCTGCTTCTCCTCGGCGATGACCGAGAACAGGCGGCCGTTGTAGGTCGAGCCCATCACGACTTCCTTGTCCGCGAGGAGCTGCGGCGTCTCGGCGCCGGCGGTCCACCAGATCACGTCGTCCTTGATGGTGTCGAGCTTGGCCAGCGCGCGGTCCACGCCCTCGGGCGTGTCGAGCACGTCGTAGACCTGATCGGCCGGCACGCCGTCGCAGACCAGCGCCCATTCGAGGTTCTTCTTGGGCGAGGCCTGGAGCGACCGCTTGCCCGGGAAGGTGGCGGTGTCGAAGATGTCGCAGATGTCGTCCGGGGTCTGGCCGTTCCACTCGGCCACGTCGGTGCGGTAGCCGAAGGTGGTCGAGAAGTAGATCTGCGGGACGAAGCAGTCGTTGATGAGCGAGTCGCCGAAGTCGTCCTCGACCGAGGAGCCGTCCGAGCCGGGCGCCAGCGCCTCGTCGAAGTCGATCTCGGCCGCGAGGCCCTCGTCGCAGGCGCGCTGGGAGTCGGGGCCTTCCACGTCCACGAGGTCGTAGGGCATGTTGCCCGCTTCCTGCGCGGCCCGGAGCTTGGCGATCGCCTCGTTCGAGGATTCGTCCCAGGTCACGGTGATCCCGGTGAGCGCCTGGTAGGGCTCAACGTAGGCCTTGAGCTGCGAGTTCTGGTAGGCGCCGCCCCAGGACATGATGACCATGGAGTCCGAGCAGCCGTCGCAGGGCGGCAGCTCCGTGGCCGCGTCCTGCGCCAGGACCGGCGCGGCCATGGGCAGGAGCGCCAGCGCCGCCGAGCCCAGCAGTTTCGTGATTCTCATTCTTGTTTCTCCCAGTTGGTCGTTCTTCGTCGTCACGCCGCGTCGAGCGCGCGGCAGTCCTCGGGCAGCCAGCCGATCTCGATCTCGGCGCCGGGCTCGAGGCGCACCTGGTCGGGGGCGTTGCGGGTCTTCATGATGAAGTTGCTGTTGCCGGCCACCGAAAGGCGGGTGCGGAACATGTCGCCCATGTAGATGAACTCCTCGACCCGCGCCGTCAGGGTGTGCGCGCCGGGCCGCAGGCGGGCCTTGTTGGTCTCCACCCGCTCGGGCCGGATCGAGACCTTGGTCCGCTCGCCGACCTTGGCCACGTTGACGGGCTTGGCGTCGATCTCGTCCCCCGAATCGAGCCGCACCACGCAGCGCGACCCGTCGAGAGCCGTCACCACGCCGGTCATGGTGTTGTTCTCGCCGATGAAGCGGGCCACGAAGCTGTTCATGGGCGCCTCGTAGAGCTCGTCGGGCGGGGCGAGCTGCTGGATGACCCCGTCGTTGAACACCGCGACCCGGTCCGACATGGTCAGCGCCTCGGTCTGGTCGTGGGTCACGTAGACCACGGTGATGCCCAGGCTGTCCGCGATGTGCTTGATCTCGAACTGCATGTGCTCGCGGAGCTGCTTGTCCAGGGCGCCCAGCGGCTCGTCCATCAGCACCAGCTCGGGCTCGAACACGAGGGCGCGGGCCAGCGCGATCCGCTGCTGCTGCCCGCCCGAGAGCTGCCCGGGGCGGCGGTTCGCGAACTGGCCCATCTGCACCATGTCGAGGGCGCGCTTGACCTTCTGCTCCTTCTCGGCCTTGCCGAGGCTCCGGACGTCGAGCGGGAAGGCCAGGTTCTCGGCCACGCTCATGTGCGGGAAGAGGGCGTAGTTCTGGAACACCATGCCGATGCCGCGCTTGTGGGGCGGCACGTCGTTGATGTTGCGCCCGTTCAGCCGGATCTGCCCATGCGTCGCCGTCTCGAAGCCCGCCAGCATCATGAGCGTGGTGGTCTTGCCCGAGCCGGAAGGCCCGAGCATCGTCAGGAACTCGCCCTTGGGAACCGTAAGGTTCAGATCCTTAACGACCAGCGTCTGACCGTCATAGCTCTTCTGCACGCGCTCGAACTGCACGAAGGCAGAGTCCCGCTGAGCCTGGACCAAATCGTCACCCCCTGTTGAAGGCGGGTTCCCCCGCTCTAGGTCAGTGGGCCTCACTTACCGGGGGGCTCGGTCGCTGGCAAGCCGCCGTCCAGCACATCTCCGGCAAGCGCCCGCAATCAGCCTAGCACGAGAGCAACCGCCCGCGAAGCGGGCATACGCTCTGACCGGACCGGGAAGGGGGATCGGCCAGGATGGTGCGGTTGAGAGGACTCGAACCTCCACGGGTGTTACCCCACAGCGACCTCAACGCTGCGCGTCTACCAATTCCGCCACAACCGCACGTCCTGGCGAAGGGGCGTATAGACGAGGCCCTCGGGGGACCACAAGGGGGGCGCGCGACATTTCGGGGGCTTTTCGCCGGAGCCGTCGCAGGCCATCTAAGCGGCATGGTCGAATGGATGCACAGCGAGGGGCTGGTCCCCTACCCCGAGGCGCTCGCCCTGATGGAATCGCGGGCCGAGGCGATCGCGCGAGGAGAGGCCGGAGAGGCCGTCTGGCTCCTCGAGCACCCGCCCCTCTACACCGCCGGCACCTCCGCCCGACCCGAGGACCTGACGGACCCCGACCGATTTCCGGTCTTCGAGGCCCGGCGCGGCGGGCAGTACACCTATCACGGGCCGGGGCAGCGGGTCGTCTACGTGATGCTCGACCTGAACCGTCGGGGGCGCGACGTCCGGCGGTTCGTCTGCGACCTCGAAGGCTGGGTGATCGACGCGCTGGCCGAATTCGGCGTGAAGGGCGAGCGCCGCGCGGGCCGCGTCGGCATCTGGGTCGCCCGGCCCGAGAAGGCGCCGAATCCCGACGGATCCCTGCGCGAGGACAAGGTGGCCGCCATCGGCATCCGCCTGCGCCGCTGGGTCAGCTTCCACGGCATGTCGATCAACGTCGAGCCCGACCTCGCGCACTTCGACGGCATCGTCCCCTGCGGCATCCGCGGGCACGGGGTCACGAGCCTCGTGGACCTCGGCCTGCCCGTGACGATGGGCGACCTCGACGCGGCCTTGCGACGCACCTTCCCGCGCCGCTTCCCCTGAGGACCCGGCCCTCCCGCCTGGGAGCGCCGCGAATTTGAGCCAGGCCAACGAACGATGCGCTCCTGGGCGATAGACTCGTCGACGTGACGGCTGCGGCCGCCTGTCGGCTTGCTGCTTTCGGCCGGACACTCTAGAACGCGCACCGTATGGGCGCGGCTCTTGCCTCACGCCCACTCGATTCCATCCGGGAGAGCCGCCGCATGGCCGACGCCGCCATCCATCACGACCACCATGACGAGCGGGGCTTCTTCACCCGCTGGTTCATGTCCACGAACCACAAGGACATCGGCCTGCTGTACCTGATCGTGTCGGGGATCGCGGGCTTCGTCGCCGTCCTCCTCACCGTCTTCATGCGCCTGGAGCTGATGTATCCGGGCGTGCAGTTCCTCTGCATGGAAGGCGTCCGCTTCTGGCCGGGCGATCCGACCACCTGCACCCCGAACGGGCACCTCTGGAACGTCCTCATCACCTATCACGGGGTGCTGATGATGTTCTTCGTGGTCATCCCCGCTCTCTTCGGCGGCTTCGGCAACTTCCTGATGCCGCTGCAGATCGGCGCGCCGGACATGGCCTTCCCGCGTCTCAACAACCTGTCCTTCTGGATGTACGTCGCGGGCACGTCGCTGGGCGTCGCCTCGATGCTGAGCCCCGGCGGCGACGGGCAGGCCGGCGCGGGCGTGGGCTGGGTGCTCTACCCGCCGCTCTCCACCTCCGAGGGCGGCATGGCCATGGACCTCGCGATCTTCGCGGTGCACCTCTCGGGCGCGTCGTCGATCCTCGGCGCGATCAACATGATCACCACCTTCCTGAACATGCGCGCCCCCGGCATGACGCTGTTCAAGGTGCCGCTCTTCTCCTGGTCGATCTTCGTGACCGCCTGGCTGATCCTGCTCGCGCTGCCCGTGCTCGCCGGCGCGATCACCATGCTGCTCACCGACCGCAACTTCGGGACGACCTTCTTCCAGCCCGATGGCGGCGGCGACCCGGTGCTCTACCAGCACATCCTCTGGTTCTTCGGCCACCCCGAGGTCTACATCGTCATCATCCCGGCCTTCGGCATCATCAGCCACGTGGTCGCGACCTTCTCGCGCAAGCCGATCTTCGGCTACCTGCCGATGGTCTGGGCGATGATCGCCATCGGCGTCCTGGGCTTCGTCGTCTGGGCGCACCACATGTACACGGCCGGCATGTCGCTGACCCAGCAGAGCTACTTCATGCTGGCGACCATGGTCATCGCCGTGCCGACCGGCGTGAAGGTCTTCTCCTGGATTGCCACCATGTGGGGCGGCTCCATCGACTTCCGCGTGCCCATGCTCTGGGCGATCGGCTTCATCGCCGTGTTCACCACCGGCGGCGTCACCGGCGTGGTCCTCTCGCAGGCCCCGATCGACCGCTACTATCACGACACCTACTACGTGGTGGCCCACTTCCACTACGTGATGTCGCTGGGCGCGGTCTTCGGGATCTTCGCGGGCCTCTACTTCTACCTGCCCAAGTTCACCGGCAAGATGATGCCGGAATGGGCGGGCAAGATCCACTTCTGGGCCTTCTTCATCGGCACCAACCTGACCTTCTTCCCGCAGCACTTCCTGGGCCGCCAGGGGATGCCGCGCCGCTACATCGACTACCCGGAGGCCTTCGCCACCTGGAACTTCGTCTCGTCGATCGGCGCCTTCATCTCCTTCGCCTCCTTCGTGTTCTTCCTCGTCATCCTCTTCCGGGTGCTCTTCACCCAGAAGGCGACGGCGCCGGCGAACCCCTGGAACGAATGGGCCGACACGCTCGAATGGACCCTGCCCTCGCCCCCGCCTGAGCACACCTTCGAGACGCTGCCCAAGCCGTCCGACTGGAACCGGACCCACGCCCACTGAGGGGCGAACCGACAGACAGGATCAGGAGGCCCCGGCACCGCTGGGGCCTTCGCGTTTCAGGGACCCGGCTTTGATCCGCGAGGCCAAGGGTCCTATGTCCAGCGGCGGCGCGTCACGAATGAACGGGCCGGACAACAAGGGGGAGTCGATGCCCTACAGCTGGACCGAGCCGACCTTGCGGCCCGACGAGCCCGCGCCGGTGGCGCAGCTTCGGCTCTGGCCGCATCGGTCCCTGCCCCGCAGCGGCTTCGTCCGGTTCTTCGGCGCGACCGCCGCGTTGGGGACGGTGCCCCTCCTCGCCGTTCTGGGCTCGCCGATCCTTTGGGGGCTCCTGCCCTTCGTCCTGCTCACGCTGGGCGGGCTCTGGGCGGCGATCCAGTTCAGCTACCGCACCGGCGAGGTCGTGGAGGAGTTGCGCCTCTGGCCCGACCGGCTGGAGCTCACCCGGACCGAGCCGCGCCGCCCCGTCCGGCGCTGGGAGGCCAATCCCCACTGGGTCCGGCCCGCCCTGCACGCGACCGGCGGGCCGGTCCCCAACTACCTGACCCTGACCGGCGCCGGCCGCACGGTCGAGATCGGCGCCTTCCTCAGCGAGGACGAGCGGCTGACCCTCTGGAAGGAACTGCCTCCGGTCCTCTGGAGGCTCGGCCAAGCCGCGGCCGAGCCCCTTGCCTGACGATTACTGCGCGGCCGCCATCACCTGTCCCCGGATCTCGCCGTCCGGGTTCGCCTCGGTGTGGATGTTGATGTAGGTCTGCCCGTCCTGAATCATCTGCATCTGCTCGGGGGTGATCTCGGCCGAGCCCTGCGCGAGGTTCGCCGAGATGTCGATCACCGGCGGCGCCGTCTCCTCCGGGCTTGCGGGCCCGTGGAAGTGCGCCGCCACGGGATCGCCCGAGAGGCCTTCGTAGGTCACGGTCCAGGACACCGTCATAGCATCGCTGTCGACCGTGACGTCCGCCGCCCCGGTCGCCGCCGTGTCCACCGGCGGCACCTGCGCGGCACCCGTCAGGTCGGCGTGGAACATCATCTGCTCCGCCCAGGCGGGAGACAGGAGGCCGGTAGCCGCGAAGGCCAGCAGGGTCGCCGACGCGCGCGTGAGTCTGGGCATGGTCGTTCTCCTCCTCGTTGATGATTGGGGCCGCCCCCGCACCAGCGTGGCGCGCCAGAAAGGTCAACGACGTCGCCCGGCCAGGGTTCCCTGGCGTCAGTCGCAGCCTGGACCGAAGGCCGGATCAGTGGGGCTTGTGCTCGGGCAAGCCGCCCAGCTTCGTCGAGGCCAGCTCCTCGAGCTGCTCCTCGGTCATGCTGTCGTACATGTCGCGCGACGCGCGCTCCAGATCCTCGGGTCGGATCTCGCCGCGCTTGGCGGCAAGGGCGGCTCCCGCGGCGCGCTGCTGGGCCTTGGACTGGGCGGGCATCGGCGGTTCTCTCCTGCCTTGGGCGGAAGAGCAACGCACGATGCCCTCGGTCGTTCCCCGACGCTACTGGACCGGGATCATCAGATGGGCATAGGGGGTGCCGGCCCACATGACATAGGGCATCGCGGTATCCGGCATGGGCTCCTCGGAGTAGCCCGACATCGTGTCGCCGGAGTTCACGATCATCACGTGCGGCCCGGTGGTGATCCAGTTGTTGTCCGCGCTCGGCCCCGTGGCATAGGGGTCGGTGTTGCTCGCATCCGTGCCCCCGGCCAGCATGTACAGGAAGCCCACCTTGCCCGCCGGCGGGTCCTGATGGTTCATCCAGGCCGTCGCCCATTCCATGGCGTTGGCATCGCCGCACATCGGGTCCGGGCCGGGCGTCTCCGGGAAGTCCGGCATGCACCACCACCCGTTGGTGCCTTCGCGCAGCGTCTGCATCGCACCGTCGGCCCCCATCGCGAGGATCGTGGCCCCGGAGGAAACGGAGGCCGGCGCCGCCGACTCGGCGCTTGTGATCATGGCGGCATCATCCTGTGCCGAAACCGGGGACGCCAGAGCGGCGCCGAGGGCCGCGAGGAGTAGCTGTGAAGGTCTCACGATGATCTCCCTTGGCAGGACATGGCGGAATGGCCGCCCCAGGGGCGGCGAGGGAGCGGCGCACGGGAGCCGCCGGGTCGAGAGGCGGCCCGTTCGGGGTCGAATGCGTAGCATCGCAGCTTTGGCAGGCTGGCTCATGTCCCGAGCCCCCGGATGCCGCTTTCGCGCTGGGCAGGAGGGCCGGAGCGGTTCGCTCAACAGGCACTCGCACCGAGACACAGTCCGGCGGCCACTGCCTTACGCAGGGTCAATATACGCCGGATCGGCTTGGAAGGCAATCGAAGGGCGGGCCGACGCCGGACCTGCCGCGCGCCCGGCCCCGTGCCTCGCTGCTCCGGCTCCGTCCCTATCCCAAGCGCGCCTTCACCAGCGGCCCTACCGCACTGAAATCCATCTGGCCGGCATGGCGCGACCTGAGCGCGGCCATGACCCGGCCCATGTCCTTGATCGAGCTGGCTCCCGTCTCCGCGATGGCCGCCGCGACCGCCGCCTCGGCCTCCTCCTGGGAGAGCTGGCGCGGCAGGAACTCCTCGATCACCTGCGCCTCGGAGCGCTCCTTGCCCGAGAGATCGTCGCGTCCCGCCTCGTCGTAGGCGCGCGCGCTCTCCTGCCGCTGCTTGACCATCTTGGCGAGCACCGCGATCACCCCGTCGTCCGGCACCGGCGAAGGCTGGCCCTCGCCTCGGGCGGCGATGTCGCGGTCCTTGATGGCGGAATTCATCAGCCGCAGCACGGACAGCCGGTCCGCCGCCTTGGCCCGCATCGCGTCCTTGAGCGCGTCGTTGATCCTCGTCCGCAGGTCCATGGCCGTCTCTCCTTCCCGGGTCCGGCGCGTCATAGGTCCCGCGCCCCCGTGACGCAATCGCTCGCCTTGACCCAGCGGCCCGGCGTGGGTAACGGGTGCCCGATCCACGGAAAGGAAGCCCGCCATGCCGCAGTCGCCGCGCCCGACCGCCTGCCTCGCCCTGGCCGACGGCACCGTCTTCTACGGCAAGGGCTTCGGGGCCACCGGCCTCGTCACCGCCGAGCTCGTCTTCAACACCGCGATGACCGGCTATCAGGAGATCATGACCGACCCCTCCTACGCGGGCCAGGTCGTGACCTTCACCTTCCCGCACATCGGCAACGTCGGCGCCAACCCCGAGGACGACGAGGCCGCCGACCCGGTGGCCGAGGGGCTCGTGGTCAAGTGGGACCCGACCGAACCCTCGAACTGGCGCGCGGCCGAGTCGCTGGCCGTGTGGCTCCAGAAGCGCGGCCGCATCGGCATCGGCGGCGTCGACACCCGGCGGCTGACCCGCGCGATCCGCCAGCAGGGTGCGCCGCACGTGGCCCTCGCCCACGATCCCGAGGGGAACTTCGACCTCGAGGCGCTGGTCGCCAAGGCCCGGGCTTTCAAGGGACTCGTGGGCCTCGACCTCGCCAAGGAGGTGACCTGCGCCCAGAGCTACCGCTGGGACGAGATGCGCTGGGCCTGGCCGCAGGGCTATGCCCGCCAGGAATCGCCCAAGCACCGCGTCGTCGCCATCGACTACGGCGCCAAGCGCAACATCCTGCGCTCGCTGGCCTCGGTCGGCGCCGAGGTGACGGTCCTTCCCGCCACCGCGACGGCCGACGACGTCCTCGCGCTGAACCCCGACGGGGTGTTCCTGTCGAACGGTCCCGGCGACCCGGCCGCGACCGGGCAGTACGCCGTGCCGATGATCCGCGAGGTCCTCGACCGCACGGACCTGCCCCTCTTCGGCATCTGCCTCGGGCATCAGATGCTGGCGCTCGCGCTGGGGGCGAAGACCGTCAAGATGAACCACGGCCACCATGGCGCCAACCACCCCGTCAAGGACATCGAGACCGGCAAGGTCGAGATCACCTCGATGAACCATGGCTTCACGGTGGACAGCCAGACCCTGCCCGTGGGCGTCAAGGAGACCCATGTGAGCCTCTTCGACGGCTCGAACTGCGGGCTGAGGCTCCTCGACCGGCCCGTGTTCAGCGTGCAGTACCACCCGGAGGCGAGCCCGGGCCCGCAGGACAGCGCCTATCTCTTCGACCGCTTCGCGGCGGCCATGACGGAGCGGAAGTCCCAGCACGGTTAACCGGCCGTTAACCATCCTGCGCTATCCTTCCCGCGAAGGAGGAAGCGCCGGATGGTCCAAGTCGCTCTCAGGTGGCACCGTGTCGCGCCGGCACGACAGCCGACGCCCGATGCCGCATGGGGAACGGTCGATCTCGCGACCCTCCCTCCCGACCCGAGTCTCGCCGCCCTGCTCCCGCCGCTCCTCGCGTTGCGGGAGGGCGTCCTGCCCTGGCGGCGGAGCGGTGCGGCCACGGTCGTCGTCTGCGCGGACCCGTCACGCGCCATTCGGACGCTTCCGCAGCTCGAGGCCGCCCTTGGGCCCGTACGCCTCGCCCGCGCCGAGCCCGAGCCGCTCCGATCCGCCCTGTCCGATCTCGTCGGGCGCCCCCTGGCCACGCGGGCCGAACGGCGGCTTCCGTCGCCGGCAAGCTGCCGATCCCTTCGCGGGGGGCGCCTTGCCCGCTGGGGCCTTTCCGGAGCGGCGCTCCTGCTTGCGGCGGTCCTTCTCGCGCCGCTCGCCCTTCTCGCCTCTCTCGCCATGCTGGCGGCGGCAACCCTGCTCCTCTCGGCCGCGCTGCGCCTCGCGGCCCTTCTGACGGCGCTTCGCGTCGAATCGGCTGACCAAGGCGCCCAAGTGGTGCCGGCCCGGCTGCCGATCGTGTCGGTCCTCGTGCCCCTCTACCGGGAGCCCGAGATCGCCGGCACGATCCTCGCGCGGATCGCCGCGCTGGATTATCCGCGCAAGTGCCTCGACCTCTGCCTGATCCTCGAGGATGACGATGACCTGACCCGACGCGCCGTCGCCTCGGCGGAGTTGCCCGCTTGGGTTCAGGTGATCGTCGTGCCCGAGGGGACGATCCGCACCAAGCCGCGCGCGCTCAACTATGCGCTGCCCTTCGCCAGGGGGTCGGTGATCGGCATCTACGACGCCGAGGACCTTCCTGCCCCCGACCACCTGCGCCGGGTGGCCGAGGTCTTCGCCCGCCGGGGCGCCCGGACCGCCTGCCTCCAGGGGGCGCTCGACTACTTCAACTCGGGCCGCAACTGGATGGCGCGCTGCTTCACCCTCGAATACGCCGCGTGGTTCCGCGTCCTCCTCCCGGGGCTCGAACGGCTCGGCATGGCCCTGCCCCTCGGCGGCACGACACTGTTCCTCCGCGGCCTTAGGTAGCAAACGCACCAAGGCCGTTGGGGGAGGTAAGTTGTGACTCCACAGCGCCAACGCCTTCGGGCAGGCTCGCCTCTATGTGGCGGAGGATTAAGCACTACGGCGGGAAGATCTACGGGCTGGTGGGCCTCGTCCTGCTGGTTGTCGGGCTATCCGGTGTCCCCGGTGACGTTCAGTTGTGGTGGGTCTGGCTTGCTCCGTGGGTCGGGCCGTTGATGAGCACGCCTATCCCAGATTGGCTGATGCTGGACGGCGGGGCGTTCGCGGCCTTCCTAGATCATTGGGCTGTTCGGTTGGCATTCGTGCTTGTCGGCCTCCTCCTCCTTTTCTGGCACGCACGCTGGTTCACCCGTGCACGCTACAATATCAGAATGGCAGGGAGGTCGCTTATGGCCGATGAAGTCTGGCTCTCAGAGAAGGACGCAATCGAGACGCTGAAGCAGAGTGACTGGGGGATGCTCCGCATCCCGCACATCACCGAGACGGTCAACAGGTTCGACACTGCAGGTCTGGCAGCCCTCTTGGGCCACAGTACTACCCGAACCATTGCCGGCATGTCGGACGCCGAAAAGGGCAGGCGAAAATATCTGATGTTCCTTGGCCGCACTCTCCGATCCTTTGCGGAAAGCAACCCCGAAGCGACGCGCCAAGTGGACGACAAGCAGGAGTACGAACGCGGCGCTCTGCTCAAGTTCCTCGACCTCGCGCTGGAGGATGAGCTGGAGGACGAGTTTGGTCGGGTACCAAGCTACAGGGTGAAGGATTAAAGCCGCAGGTCTCTTGCGCCTACCGCCTCTAAGCATTGCAACATGAAGGCCGCTGTGAACTTGCCCCGAGAGAGCTTGTTGCGGATGTTGACTTCCTTATCCCCGATCCGCTCCGCCAGTTGGGCGTAAGTCACGCCCGCCCGCTTCAACTCGGCCTTGAGAATGTTCGCGGCCTTCGTCTCCCATTCGGTCTGTTCGGTCATGTAATGCCTTCGATGCTGAACGTATCTTATTCGTTACATATGCACTTGTGAGGAGTGCGTCTACGTACTATATTCGTTACGTAAGCAACGGATACAGTACGATGGCCCAGCACTTCCTCCTCTCCGCCGCCGCTCGCACCTTGAGCCTCAAGGCGATCTACAAGGCGGGCGAAGATGCGGCCTACCAGACGTTCTGCCAACTGCGCTGGCCCGAGACGAACGGCGAAGCCGTGTGCCCCCGCTGCGACTGCGCGGCGACCTACCCCATCGCGACCCGCCGCAAGTTCAAGTGCAAGGCGTGCGCCTACCAGTTCTCGGTCACGTCGGGGACCATCTTTGCCTCGCGCAAGATGTCCTTCATGGACCTGCTGGCCGCCATCTGCATCACCGTGAACGCGGCCAAGGGCCTGTCCATGGTGCAGCTCTCGCGGACGCTGGATTGCCAGTACAAGACGGCCTTAGTTCTCGCTCACAAGCTGCGCGAGGCCATGGCGCTGGAGGTCCAGACGGGCGAGGTGCTGACGGGCCACGTCGAGGTTGATGGCGCCTACTTCGGCGGGACCATCCGGCCCGAGAACCGCAAGGAAGATCGGATCGACCGTCGCTTGGCCCGCCACCAGAACGGGCGTCGCCGGGTCGTGGTCGCCTTCCGTGAGCGCAAGGGTCGGACGTTGCCGTTCGTGACCATGGCCGAAGACGAGGGCGTGGCGCTGGCCGTGGAGAACGTGTGCGAGCGGGCGATCCTGTCCGCCGACGAAGCCTCGCATTGGGACGCGCTGGAACTGGCGTGGCCAGTGGAGCGCATCAATCACTCGGAAGCCTACTCAGATCACGGCAAGAACACGAACCAAGTCGAGTCGTTCTTCTCGCGCCTGCGCCGCATGGTCGAGGGTCAGCATCACCACGTCAGCCCGCAGTACCTCCACCAGTACGCCAACCAAGCGGCTTGGCTGGAGGACAACCGCCGCCGGGACAACGGAACGCTGGCCTATCGGCTGGCCGGGGATGCCATGGACTCGCCCGTCAGCCGGGCGTGGAAGGGATATTGGCAGCGGGCGGCATGAAGTCGCACGTCGTTACCCCGAGTAACCGAAAGACAGGCTTGGTGAGGGATGGACACACTGGACGTGCTAGGCGGAGTGGAAAACCCTACTTGTCCCCAAGGCGAGCCGAGACTAAAGAGGGGCACAGGGAGGAACTGGGGCAACTAGGCAACGTTAGGGCCCCGGTAGTGAACGCTCGGGTATGTTGGTCACGCTGTCGCCAGAATCATTGCGAAGACAGTCGAGCGGGCACATATCATGACCATGGAAGTTTTGGAGATACCGATGGCGCAAAGAAAGAACCAACCGACCGTGGCGAACGGTGGGGTTGTTCGGCCCTTCCCGCCGGAGGCGTATGATTATGACGAAGATGTGGACGCTAAAACTGTGGCCGCGATGCGCGACGAGCTCGGCGTCGACTTTTCGTCTGATGAGTGGGAAGTGGTAGATGGCTTCGGACGAGTCATCCACGCTGCCTGAGTGGACAAAGAGCCCGCCGTCTGTCTTCGACATCGTAGCGGGCCACTACAGAGAATCAAAACCAAGGGGCGAAGGTCCAAGCCTTCGCCCCTGTCTCGTTCTGGATGTCCGCCGGAACACGAGAACCGGAGAGTTCGCCTGCAAGATCGCCTATGGGACCAAGACGTTGAGAGCTTGGGCCAGACATGACCGGGATATAATCATCCAGAACACGTCCGACTTGGATGAGATGGGCTTGGCGGTAGCCACGCGCTTCGTCTTAGACGAAGACCAGTGCATTGTCATGCCTTGGAAGCCGCCCCACTTTGGTTGCTGGACTGGCCGCCGCTCGCCCCGCATCGGCTCTCTGCTGCTGGATTATCAGAAACACTACGCTTGGATCATGATGCTTCGGCAGAGTGGCGAATAGCCAACTCCCACACCCACCGCCCCATCCGGTCCTTCGTCCCGCGCACGGCCTTCCGCTCCTCGAGCAGCTTCACGGCCTTGGACACGCGCCGCGTCACGTCCATGACCATACGCTGATCGCGTATGTCCTTGCCTTCCTCGCCGCAGATCCGCTCGGCCAAGTCGCGGCTCGTCAGCGGCTCGCCCTTGCGCAGCTCGCGCAGGATGAACTGCCGCAGCTCGTTCCGGTTGAAGATGACGAGGCGGTGCTGCCGCGCCTGCCGCTCGGCCAGCGGCGGGCCGTCATAGCCCAAGGCGTCCAGAACGCGGTCCATGGCCTCGATGTCGTTGTAGACCTTGGCCGCGCGGTCCCGCAGCGCCAGCAACTCGGCCAGCATCTCGTCTCGGGCCTTGAGCAGCCCCGCTATCGTCGTGTCCGTCATGCAGGCAAGGTAGCCGCAGGGGCCGTCAGGCGGCAGAAACGACGTGGTGCTCTTGCTACCTAAGGCCGTTCCTCCGCCGCGAGGCGCTGGAGGCGGTCGGCGGCTGGGACGCCCACAACGTGACCGAGGACGCGGACCTGGGCCTCCGCCTCGCCCGTCACGGCTACCGGACCGAGATGATCCCCATCGCCACGCAGGAGGAGGCCAACTTCCGCCCCTGGCCCTGGGTCCGGCAGCGGAGCCGCTGGCTCAAGGGCTACGCCGTGACCTGGGCGGTGCACATGCGCGACCCTCGGCGGCTCTGGCGGGAACTGGGGCCGAGACGTTTCTTCGGATTCCAGATCATGTTCCTGGGCACGGTCCTCCAGTTCGCACTGGCCCCTGTGCTTTGGAGCTTCTGGCTCGCGCCCCTCGGCCTGCACCCGCTCTCGCCTGTCCTGCCGTCCGACGCCCTGGGCGGCCTGTCGCTGCTGTTCCTCGGGGCTCAGGCTCTCGAGATCGCCTGTGCCTCGATCGGAGCCCGACGGGCCGGAAAGAAGGGCCTCGCGATCTGGGCGCCCACGATGATCGCGTATTTCCCCCTGGCCACCCTGGCCCTCTACAAGGCCCTGTGGGAGATCGTCCTTCGGCCGTTCCACTGGGACAAGACGGCTCACGGCTTGGATCGCGCGGACGCCCCGGCCGGGATGGTCACTCCGCCGCCTGCACCTTGGCCGCGTCCAGCCGCAGCCGCGTCATGAAGGCGCGCGAGATATGCTCGCGCAGCGCGGCATCGGCGGCGTCCTCGTCCCCCGCCTCGATGGCGCGCACGATGGCCTCGTGCTCGTCGAGCGTCCCCTTGGACCGGCCCTCGGCCGAGAGGGAGGTGGACGCCAGCAGCGCCATGGACCGGTGCACGAGGTCGAGCTGCTGCACGAGGAAGCGGTTGTGCGAGGCGAGGTGGATCTGCCGGTGGAACCGCCGGTTCGCGCGGGACAGCGCCTGGGGGTCGCTCACCAGCGCCCGGTCGGCCTCCAGCATGTCGCGCAGGACGCGGACCTCCTCGGCCGTGGCGTGCTTGGCGGCGAGCCGCGCGGCGAGGCCCTCCAGCTCCCCCGGACCACGTAGAGCTCCGCGAGCTGGTTGTGGTCGAGCGAGGCCACGATCAGCGACCGCCCGTCCCGGACCAGGAGCGACTGCGTCTCCATCCGTTGCAGCGCCTCGCGGATGGGGGTGCGCGATACGCCGAAGCGGTCGGCGAGCTCGCTTTCCACCAGCCGGTCGCCGGGCTTGTAGAGGCCGGAGTCGATGGCCTCCAGGATCAGGCCGTAGGCGTCGCGCTGGGTCTTGAGGTCGGTCATGCGGATTCCTTTACGCGCGGCGATGTTAGACCCCTTGGGCCCGCACGCAAGCGGGCGCGGTTGCGGCCATCCCGGAGGTCCCCTAGGGTCGGGCGATGGTCGCCGCCTCCTTCTCCCATGTCCGGACCTGGGTCTTCGACCTCGACAATACGTTGTATCCGCCCGAGGCTCGTCTCTTCGCCCAGATAGAGGTCCGCATGACGGCCTATGTGGCCCGTCTCCTGGGCGTCTCGGAGGCGGAGGCCGACCGTCTTCGCGCGCATTACTGGGCGACCTATGGGACGACGCTCGCCGGGCTGATGGCGGAGCACGGGCTCGATCCGGGGCCTTACCTGGACGATGTCCATGACATCGACTTCTCCGGCCTCTCGCCCGATCCCCTTCTCGCGGCGCGCATCACCGCGCTCCCGGGGCGCCGGATCGTGTTCACCAACGGCGATGGCGCTTATGCGGCCAAGGTGCTGGCGACGCGCGGGCTGACCGGGGCCTTCGACGCGGTCTACGGCGTGGAGCACGCAGGCTACCTTCCCAAGCCCGAGCAGGCGGCCTTCGAGGCGGTCTTCGCGCTCGACGGCCTCTCGCCCTCCGAAGGGGCGATGTTCGAGGACGATCCGAGGAACCTCATGGTCCCGCACCTGATGGGAATGCGGACGGTGCTGGTGGGGCCCGAGGCTCTGGCGCAGGACCACATCCACCACCATACCGACGACCTCGCCGCCTTCCTCGCGACGCTCGTCTGAGGGGCCTTCCCGGCCCCGCGCCTCTGGCCTATCTCCGGGCGCATGGACAGGACGGACATCCTCATCGCCGGCGGCGGCACGGCGGGGCTCGCGGCGGCGGCGGCCTTCGGGAGCCTCGGGCTCCGGGTCACCTGCGTGGACCCCGCGCCCGCCGAGATGCCGGACGGGCCCGACGCGGACCTCAGGACCACCGCGATCCTGCAGCCGGGGCGGAAGCTGCTGGACCAGGCGGGGCTCTGGGAGCGGCTCGCCCCCGAGGCGACCCCGTTGCGGGTCATGCGCATCGTCGATGCCCGGGGCCGACCGGTCGAGCGCGAGTTCGACGCCGGGGACCTCGGCGACCAGCCTTTCGGGTGGAACATCCCGAACCTCGCCCTAAAGCGCGCCCTCGCGGAGAGGCTGGCGGAGATGCCGGAGGTCACGCTGCTGCGCGGCATCGGCTTCGCGGGGCGGATGGCCGAGGTGGAGGATGTGGTCGTCACCCTCTCCGATGGGCGCAAGGTCTCGGCGCGGCTGCTCGTCGGCGCGGACGGACGCGGCTCGGCGGTGCGGGAGGCCTGCGGGATCGGCGTGCGGACGAGGCGCTACGGGCAGAAGGCGCTGGTCTTCGCCGTCACGCACGATCAGCCGCATGGCGGCGTCTCGACCGAGGTCCATGCCTCGGGCGGGCCCTTCACGCTGGTCCCCCTGCCCGACCATCAGGGCCGTCCCTGCTCGGCGGTCGTGTGGATGACGGACGGGGCCGAGGCGCTGCGGCTGAAGGCCCTGCCCGAAGGCGACTTCGCGGAGGCGGTCAACGCCCGGTCGGCGGGGATCATGGGGCACCTGACCCCGGTCGGCGGGCGGCAGGCCTGGCCCATCGTCACGCAGGTCGCGGACCGGATCACCGCCCGGCGCACGGCGCTGATGGCTGAGGCCGCCCATGTCGTCCCGCCCATCGGGGCGCAGGGGCTGAACATGAGCCTCGCGGACCTGCGGGTGCTGATCGACCTGTCGGCCGAGCGTCCCGACGAGGTCGGGGCGGACGGCTGGCTGCGGGACTACGCCCGCAAGCGCGAGCCCGACATCCGGCTGCGCGCCACGGGGATCGACGTGCTGAACCGCGCCTCCATCGGCGGGCTCGGGCCGCTGCGGGCGCTGGGGCTGCGGGCGATGCACGACGTAGCCCCGGTGCGGCACGCGCTCATGCGGCTGGGGCTCGGCATCGGCTGAGCCTGCTGCCCCGGTTGCCCTCCCGCGTTCGCTGCGATAAGGCGCGGCCAACCGGATGGAGGGACTAGAATGCGCGTCTACTACGATCGCGACTGCGACGTGAACCTGATCAAGGACAAGAAGGTCGCGATCCTGGGCTACGGCTCGCAGGGGCATGCCCATGCGCTGAACCTGCGCGACTCGGGCGCCAAGAACGTCGTCGTGGCGCTGCGCGAGGGCTCGCCGTCGGCGAAGAAGGCCGAGGCCGAGGGGCTCAAGGTCATGGGCATCAGCGAGGCCGCCGCCTGGGCCGACCTCATCATGTTCACCATGCCCGACGAGCTGCAGGCCGACACCTACAAGCGCTACGTCCACGACCACCTGCGCGAGGGGGCGGCCATCGCCTTCGCCCACGGGCTCAACATCCACTTCGGCCTGATCGAGCCCAAGAAGGGCGTGGACGTCATCATGATGGCGCCCAAGGGCCCGGGCCACACGGTGCGCGGCGAATACCTCAAGGGCGGTGGCGTGCCCTGCCTCGTGGCGGTGCACAACGACGCCTCCGGCAAGGCCATGGAGATCGGGCTGTCCTACTGCTCCGCCATCGGCGGCGGCCGTTCGGGCATCATCGAGACCAACTTCCGCCAGGAATGCGAGACCGACCTCTTCGGCGAGCAGGCGGTGCTCTGCGGCGGCCTCGTGGAGCTGATCCGCATGGGCTTCGAGACGCTGGTCGAGGCCGGCTACGAGCCCGAGATGGCCTATTTCGAGTGCCTGCACGAGGTGAAGCTGATCGTCGACCTGATCTACGAGGGCGGCATCGCCAACATGAACTACTCGATCTCGAACACCGCCGAATACGGCGAGTATGTCTCGGGGCCGCGCATCCTCCCCTACGAGGAAACCAAGCAGCGCATGCGCGACGTGCTGCGGGACATCCAGACCGGCAAGTTCGTCCGCGACTTCATGCAGGAGAACGCCGTCGGCCAGCCGATGTTCAAGGCCACCCGCCGCCTGAACGACGAGCACCAGATCGAGCAGGTCGGCGAAAAGCTCCGCGCCATGATGCCCTGGATCTCCAAGGGCAAGATGGTGGACCGTTCGCGCAACTGACCTCGGGGTCATCATAACTCCTCATGCGGGGGCGCCGGTGATTCGGCGCCCCTTTGCATTGAGGATGCCCGACAAAGGTTAACGAATTGCGGGACCAACGGGCGGTGGGGGGGTGGGGCGACGCAACACCACTGGGCAAATAGCTGGATTCACGAGCCAAAACCGCCGTCGGGGGTGTTGCGTCGCCCGTGGGGTTGGGGTTTCACCCCATCAGGAATCGACCATTCGTGAAGTGGGCCAGCGATGGCGGGACGAAACCCCACCCCACGCCGGAACGAGCCGCCATGCCCTCCCGAAGCCTCGCGGGGCGCTCTCCTTCCCTTCCCTTTTCCCACGTCTCTGCCAAGCTGGCGTCGCTAGGGGAGGGACCGGAATGGGCAGGCTGGACGGCAAGGTGGCCATCGTCTCGGGCGGGGCGACGGGGATGGGGGGCGCGGCGTCGTCGCTGTTCGCGCAGGAGGGCGCGAAGGTCGCGGTGATCGACCGGAACCTCCAGGCGGGAGAGGAGCGGGTGGACGCCATCCGGCGCGCGGGCGGGACGGCGGCGGCGTTCCAAGCGGACGTGTCGGACGCGGGCCAGGTCGAGGCCGCCGTGAAGGGCGCGGAGGCGGCGCATGGGCCGGCGAACGTGCTCTTCAACCACGCGGGCACCATCGTCATCAAGCCGTTCCTGGAGACGACCGAGGAGGAATGGGACTGGCTCCATGCCGTCAACGTGAAGTCGATGTTCCTGATGACCAAGGCCGTCCTGCCGGGGATGCTGGCGCAGGGTGGCGGGTCCATCGTCTGCACGTCGTCGATCAGCGCCGTGGCGGGGACGCCGATGGAGGTGCTCTACGATACGACCAAGGGGGCGGTGCACATGTTCGCCCGCGCCATCGCGGTGGAGTTCCGCGACCGGGGCATCCGCTGCAACGCCGTCTGCCCGGGCTTCATCGAGACGCCGCACGGGCTGCGCGAGGTGCGGGACCTTCAGGCGCTGGGGGTGGACGTGTCCGAGGCCGCCATCGCCGCCCAGCAGGGGCGCATCGGCACGCCGGAGGAGGTGGCGAAGGCGGCGCTGTTCCTGGCGAGCGACGAGGCGAGCTTCGTGAACGGGGCGCGGCTCTTCGTGGACAACGGGTTCACCGCCGCATGAGCACGGAGGCCGAGAGCGAGGCCATGGCGGCGGTCTATGCCGCCAGGGACGCGGAGGAGTTGCGGGCCGGCTACGCCGCCTGGGCTGAGACCTACGACGCGGAGACAGCGGCCTCGGGCTATCGTCTGCCGCATCTCGTGGCGATGCTGGTGGCGCGT
The DNA here is from genome assembly GCF_000600335.2 of Rubellimicrobium mesophilum DSM 19309. GTDB lineage: Bacteria > Pseudomonadota > Alphaproteobacteria > Rhodobacterales > Rhodobacteraceae > Rubellimicrobium > Rubellimicrobium mesophilum. The sequence continues at coordinate 28,961 of NZ_KK088582.1, forward strand.
CATGTGCCGAGGGAGGCGGGCGAGTGCTGGACGCGGGCTGCGGAACGGGGGTCGGGGGCGACCTGCTGCACGCGCTGGGCTATCGGGGGATCGTCGGGTTCGACATGTCGGAGCCGATGATGGAGCGGGCGGCCCGGCTCGGCGCTTATGCGGAGCTGGTTCGCGGCGTGCTGGGCGAGGCCCTGCCCTTCCCCGACGGGCGCTTCGCCGCGGTGATGGCGGCGGGCGTCTTCACCTTGGGCCACGCGCCCGCCGCAAGCCTTCGGGAGCTGGTGCGGGTCACGCGGCCGGGCGGGCGGCTCCTGTTCAGCGTGCGGGACGTGGTGCACGACCAGCAGGGGTTCCGCGAGGAGCAGGCGGCTCTGGAGGCCGAGGGCGAGTGGCGCCTGCTGGAGTCGCTCGGCCCCGTCCGCGCCTTCACGGTGAGGGAGCCGCACGTCCTGGTGCGGCTCTTCGCCTGCGAGAGGCTCTGACTACTCCGCCGTGCGCACCATCGCCGCGTTCTCGACGGCGGCCACGACGTCGCCCACCACCTCGGCGAGGAGGGCCTCGTCCTCGCATTCGGCCATGACGCGGATCAGCGGCTCGGTCCCCGACTTGCGGATGAGGAGCCGCCCCTGGCCGTCGAGGCGGGCCTGGGCGCCGGCGATGGCCCTCTCGACCGACGGGGCGGAGAGCGGCTGCTGGTCCGCCGCGAAGCGGACGTTCCTGAGGAGCTGGGGCACCGTCTCGAACTGCCGCAGGAGGGCGGAGGCGGGCCGCCCCGTCTCGATCATCGCGGCGAGGACCTGGAGCGCGGCGAGGAGGCCGTCGCCGGTCGTCGCGTAATCGGACATGACGATGTGGCCCGACTGCTCGCCGCCGAGGTTCCAGCCGCCGGCGCGCATCGCCTCGACCACGTAGCGGTCGCCGACGGCGGTGCGCTCCAGGCGCAGGCCGCGCCCGCCGAGGAACCGCTCCAGCCCGAGGTTCGACATGACGGTCGCGACCAGGGTGCCGCCCGCGAGGCGCCCCTGCTCGGCCCAGCGAGCGGCCAGCAGGGCCATGACCTGATCGCCGTCCGCGATCTCGCCGTTCTCGTCGATCAGGATCACGCGGTCGGCGTCGCCGTCGAGGCAGATGCCGAGGTCGGCGCCGTGGGCGACCACCATCTCGGCCGCCGCGCGCGGGGCGGTGGAGCCGCAGCCCTCGTTGATGTTGGTGCCGGTCGGGTTGGTGCCGACGGGCACCACGGTCGCGCCAAGCTCCCAGAGAACCTCGGGGGCGACCTTGTAGGCGGCGCCGTTGCCGCAGTCGATCACGACCTTGAGTCCGTCGAGCCGCCGGCCGTTCGGAAAGGTGCCCTTGAGCCGCTCCATGTAGCGGAAGCGGCCGTCGTCGACCCGTCTGGCGTGGCCGATGTTGACGGCGCCCGTGGGCTCCACGCCGGCATCCACCAGCGCCTCGATCTCGGCCTCGGCCTCGTCGGAGAGCTTGAAGCCGTCGGGGCCGAAGAACTTGATGCCGTTGTCCTGGTGGGGGTTGTGGGACGCCGAGATCATGATCCCCACGTCGGCGCGCATGGAGGTCGTGAGCAGCCCCACGGCCGGCGTCGGCACGGGGCCGAGCAGCAGCACGTTCATGCCGGTGGAGGTCAGGCCCGCCGTCAGCGCGCTCTCGAACATGTAGCCCGAGAGGCGGGTGTCCTTGCCGATCACGACGCGATGGCCGTTCGATCCGTCGTTGCGGAAGTAGCGGCCTGCCGCCGCGCCCAGCCGCAGCGCGAGGTCGGCCGTCATCGGCCAGGCGTTCGCCGTGCCGCGCACCCCATCGGTGCCGAAAAGCTTCTTGGTCATACTGTCCCGCTCACTGATTCTTGCAGGCTCAGGGCCTGTCTTGTCTCGCCTACGTCGTGCACCCGGAGCACCTGGACCCCCTGCCTCGCCGCATGGAGTGCGACCGACACCGAGCCCGGCATCCGGTCCCGCGCCTCCCTCGCCCCGCCCAGCACACCGACGAAGCCCTTGCGGGAGGCACCCAAGAGTATCGCGCATCCCAACGCGTGGTAAAGCGACAGCCGTCGGAGCAGGCTCACGTTGTGTTGCAGCGTCTTTCCAAAGCCGATGCCGGGATCGACGAGGATGCGGCCGCGCGGGATGCCCTGCGATTCGGCGGCGGCGACCCGCTCCTCCAGCATGTCGTAGACGTCGAGCACCACGTCGTCGTAGCGGGGGTCGAGCTGCATCGTCTCGGGGCTGCCTTGGGCGTGCATGATGCAGAGGCCGGGCGCGCGGGCGGCGACCCGGGCCATGCCGGGGTCGAAGTGGAGGGCCGAGACGTCGTTGACGATCTCCGCGCCCGCCGCCAGCGCGGCCTCGGCGACGGCGGCCTTGCGGGTGTCCACGGAGAGGGTGATGGGGCTGTGCCGGCGGATCGCGCCCAGCACGGGCACGACACGGGCGATCTCCTCCTCGGGCGGCACCTGGCGGGCGCCGGGGCGCGTGCTCTCGCCGCCGAGGTCGAGGAGGTCGGCTCCTTCCGCCTCCATCGCACGGGCCTGCGCGAGGGCGGAGTCGGGGGCGTCGAAGAGGCCGCCGTCCGAGAAGCTGTCGGGCGTGACGTTGAGGATGCCCATGAGGCGCGGCCTTTCCCAGGAAAGTCCGGCGATGGGCGCGCGAGGCGAGGCGAGGCGGTCGAGGACCTCGGGCGGGACCTCGGGGAGCGGCATGATCGCGGGCGGCTCGCTGCGGGAGAGGCGCTCGACGCGGTCGAACCAGCACCAGCCGCCTGCAAGGGGAAGCGCCTCCGGGTGGCGGGCCGGGTCGGTCATGGGGATGGGGCGCCAGTAGGTCATGCCGTGCCCTTCGGGAGGCCGGTCGCCACCGGGACCGGGGCCGTGAAGCCGTCGGGCGGCTCCCGGCCGATCAGGCGGAGCTCCGTGGCCCCGAGCACGCCGGCCAGCCAGGCCGCGAGCGCCAGCGGGTCCGCGCCCTCCGGCCCGCCCACGGCGTCGAGCACCATCTTCGAGGGGGCCCACACGGACGGGAGGCCCTGCCGCAGCGCCCAGTCGAGCTCGGTCCGCGTCCCCACCACGAGGAGCCGCGCGTCGCGCGAGGCGAGGGCCCAGGCCGCCTGATCCAGGGCGAGGAGGTCGATGTGGCGCTGGGCGGGTTCGGTCCCGGCCACGGGCGTGGCGGTGTCCGGGCCGTCCACGCAGAGCACGAGCGGGCCGCCGGGGCGGTCCAGCAGGATGGACAGGTCCGGCCCCCCTGGCGCGGCACCGCCGAGCAGCACCACTCGCGGGCGCGGGGGGTGGTCGGAGGCCGCTTCCCCGACCTCGCGGCGCGAGCGGACGACCTCGACGCCCAGGTCGCCCGGGCCACGGTCGAGCTTCTCGATGCGCAGGAACACCCGCTCGGCCTGCGGCTCGCGCAGGATGCGGGCGGCCACGCGCTCGGCCAGGGTCTCCAGGAGGTTCAGCCGCTCGGCCGCGAGCCCGGCGGCCACGGCCTCGGCCAGCTTGTCGTAGGACAGGATGCGGTCCACGTCGTCGCCCGCGTCCCCGAGCGGGTGGACCTCCACGACGATGTCGAAGCGGAGCCGCTGGCGGATGCCCCGCTCCACCTGGAAGGCGCCGATCTCCACCTCGACCAGGTGATCGCGGAGGCTGATGCGGTCGAGGGGATCGGGGCCGGCCATCGCCTCGGCCCGGTCCGTGAGGGGCCCGAAGGCGGTGCGGAGGTCGTCGCTCGTCATCCCGGGGTCCCTAGCGCGGCGGCGGGACCCCGGCAAGCAGGGTCAGTCCGAGGCGCGGGAGGCGCTGGACGCCATGCGGACCTCGTCGCCCTCGCGGTAGAAGAGATGCGCGCCGATCTCGGCGGTCTCGGTGAACTTGGCGGCCCAGTAGGGCTCGACGGCCCTGGTGTGGTAGAACATCGCCCCGCTGGTGAGCCCGCGCGGGGCGCCGTCGATCATCACGCGGGCGACGCGGCCGACCTCGGCCCAGGCGCGCTGGTCCCGGATCTCGTCCGACAGGCCGTCGCAGTAGTAGCTGAACTGGCATTGGTAGCGCTTGCCGGTGCCCTGCTCGACGACGCCGCAGACCGTCGAGGGATACCGGCCGCTGTCGCGCCGGTTCAGGATCACCTCGGCCACGGCGATCTGGCCCTCGACCGGCTCGCCCCGGGCCTCGTGGTAGATGGCCTGGGAGAGGCACTCCCACTCGGCATCGCCCTTGGGATCGGCCTCGGCGATCAGGTCCTCGATGGACGTCAGGTCGGGCTCCTCGGCCTCGGCGGTCGCGATGCCCCGCTCGGCGGCGGGGGGGAGCGCGCCGTCGCGGGCCGCCAGAGAGACCTCGGCGCCCTGTCGCGTCACGCCCAGAAGGGATTCGAGATGGCCATCGAGGTCGGCCCCCGAGGCCGTGGCGGACCCCGCACCCAGAACCGCGAGGGCCGAGCCCACCGCGATGGCGCGCCACGTCGCGCGCTCGAACTTCACCGTCATCGCACTGTCCCACCGTTCCGAGCGGGTGATCCCCGCCACCTGCAGAGGGACTACGAATTAGGTTCCATTGTGTCTATGTAGCCACAGGTGCATGCGCGACACACCGCCAGAGCGGTTGGAAATAATCCGCCTAGCTGTTGCGGCAATGACACTAGGCGAAATCAAGCTTCTGATTCGGAACGGAATCCCAAGGCAACTTGGGCGGCGGAAAGTCGCGCAACGGGGACGCGGTAGGGCGAGCAGGAGACATAGTCGAACCCCTCGCGCCGGCAGAACTCGATGGCGCGGCGACTGCCCGCGTGCTCTCCGCAGATCGAGAGGACCACGTCCGGGCGTCCCCGACGTCCCCGCTCGGCCCCGATGTGCAGAAGCTCGCCCACGCCGTCGAGGTCGAGCGAGTGGAACGGGTCCTCCTCGTAGACGCCCTGCGCGACATAAGTGCCCAGGAACCGGCCGGCGTCGTCGCGCGAAAGGCCGTAGGTCATCTGCGTGAGGTCGTTGGTCCCGAAGGACAGGAAGGCGGCGTGCTGCGCGATCTCGGCGGCGCGGAGCGCGGCGCGCGGCGTCTCGACCATCACGCCGAGCCGATAGGCGAAGTCCACGCCGGTCTCGGCCCGCACCGCCGCCGCCACGGCATCCACGCGGGCCTTGACCAGCTCCACCTCGCGACGGGCGGAGACGAGCGGGATCATCACCTCGGGCACCACGGGCTCGCCGCCGCCGCGCGCCTGGACGACGGCCTCGAAGATGGCGCGGGCCTGCATCTCGTAGATCTCGGGGACGGTGATGCCGACCCGGACGCCACGCAGGCCGAGCATCGGGTTGTATTCGCGCAGCGCCTCGACCCGCGCCTCCACGTCCGAGAGCGGCTGGGCCAGAACCTCGGCGAGGTCGCGCAGGCCCTGGCGGTCGGAAGGGAGGAACTCGTGGAGCGGCGGGTCGAAGAGGCGGATGCAGACGGGCTTGCCCGCCATGATCCGGAAGAGCGCGGCGAAGTCGTCCCGCTGCATGGGCAGGAGGCGGTCGAGCACGGCGCGCCGTTCCGCCGCGCTCTCGGCGAAGATCATCTCGCGCATCATGCCGATGCGCTCGCCCTCGAAGAACATGTGCTCGGTGCGGCAGAGGCCGATCCCCTCGGCGGCGAAGTCGCGGGCGATGCGGGCGTCCTGCGGCGTGTCGGCGTTGGCGCGCACGCCCAGGTCGCGGAAATCGTCGGCCCAGTCGAGCAGGGTCCGGAACGAATCGTCGAGCGCCGCGTCGAGCGTCGGCGCCTCGCCCGCGAGCAGGTCGCCGGTGGTGCCGTCCACCGTGACGATGTCGCCCGCGCCGAAGGTCCGCCCGCCCGGGGCGACCACGACGTGCCGCCGCCGGTCGATCTCCAGCTCCGAGGCGCCCACGACGCAGGGGAGGCCGAGACCCCGGGCGATCACCGCCGCGTGGCTCGTCATGCCCCCGCGGACGGTGAGGACGGCCGAGGCGGCGTGCATCCCCCGGATGTCCTCGGGCGTGGTCTCGCGGCGCACGAGGATGCAGGGCTCGCCCCGCGCCGCGCTGGCCTGGGCGTCGGCGGCGGAGAAGACGATCCGGCCGGAGGCGGCGCCGGGGCTCGCCGCGATGCCGGTCACGATGCGGTCGCGCGGCGCGGCGGGGTCCACCTGGCGGTGCAGGAGCGTGGTGAGCGAGCCGGGCTCCACCCGCATCACCGCCTCCTCGCGCGGGATCACGCCGTCCTGCGCCAGCGCCACGGCGATCCGCACGGCGGCGCGGGCGGATCGCGGCACGCGCACCGCGTCGAGGATGCAGAGGCGCCCGTTCTCCAGGGTGAACTCGATCTGCATCTCCTCGCGCAGGCGCTCGCGCCCGACCTTGCCATGGGCGAGGAGCTCGCGCAGCGCGAAGGGGGCCAGCTCCTCGAGCGAAGGGCTGCCGGCCTGCTTGGTCAGGGGCATCGTCTCGCGCTTGCCGCTCAGCGCCTCGCGGCCCTGGCTCTGGGCGAGGTAGCGGCCCATCACGCAGGGCTCACCGGTCTCGGCATTCACGAACTGGATGACGCCGGACCCGCTCTCGCCCCGCCCCACGCCCAGCGCCATGGCCTGCACGACGAGCCCCAGACCCGCCTCGGCCGGGGCGCCCTTGGCCTGCCGCAGGAGCCGCGCGGTCGTCCCCTCCCAGGCGCGCGCCATGGAGCGGAGCACCTCTCCGACCTGGATGGCGGGGTCCTGGGGGAAGGGCTCGTCCGTCTCGCGCTCATAGGCGTCGAGCATGGCCTTGAGGGCGTCGCGCGTGGGCTCCTCGGGGAGGTCGAAGGGCTCGGGGTCGAGGTGGGCGACGTGGACCGCGTAGCTCTGGACGAAGCGGAGGTAGAGCGAGGTCGCCGCCCTCTCCCCCGCCGTGGCCATGAGCGCCTCGTAGCGGTCGCGGCACATGCCGATGTTGAGGATCGCGCCCGGCCCCCCCCAGTCGGGGTCGAGGCTGGAGGGGCGCACCGACAGCAGCGGCGCGAAGCCGAAGGGGGCCATGATCGCGCCGAGGTCCGGCATCCTGCCCTGCGCGATCCCCCGCACCGTCTCGAAGGACAGCGCCACGGTCTGCGGCACCGGCATCCCGAGGCGGATCAGGCGCTGAAGGCACTTGGCACGGCCCCCGTAGACCTCGGCCGACATGGGGGCGTCCGGGGTGACCAGGGTGATCTGCGGGAAGGCGACGTGGCGCTGCACTGCGGCATCCTTTCGCGGTGCAGCATAGTGCGGCAGGCCGCCCACGGAAAGGGCGCCGCCGCCGTTTGCGACCAAAGAGGGTCGCTGGGGACCCATCGCGCGGGGACACACCGTCCTGAAGGGCGCGCCCCGGCGCGACATGCGCGACGGGAGGCGGCGCGCCGAAGCGCACCCGTGGGCCTCCTCGCGCCGCGACCCGCTCGGACGCCCTGCCGCGCCTCACACCAGCCGCGACACCACCACCGTCACCTCGGGCTTCTTGCCGATCTCGGCCTGCGAGGTCTGGCGGACGATGCGGATCAGCTCCTTCTCCAGCCTCTCGTCGTCCTTCAGCGTCCGCTTCTCGGCCCGGTGGATGAACTGGCCCAGATCGGCCTCGAGCACCTCCACGAGGTCGGAGTTCGACCGTCCCCGCGCGGGCAGGCCCATGAGCTCGCACCAGGGCTCGCCCAGGGGATCGTCGTTCTCGTCCACGATCAGCGTCACGGTGACGTGGCCGTTCATCGCCATCCGCATCCGGTCGCGGACGATGCCGTCCATGCCGCCGATGAGCACGTTGCCATCGAGGTAGGTGCGCCCGGCCTCGACGTATTCGGCCACCTTGGGGGCGTTGCCCGACAAGTCGATCATCATGCCGTTGGTGGCGATGATGCCCTTCAGCCCCTTCGCCTCGCCGAGCTTCATGTGCTCGCGCAGGTGGCGGTGCTCGCCGTGCATGGGGATCAGGAACTGCGGCCTGACGAGGTCGTGGAAGGTCTCCAGGTCGGGCCGGTTGGCATGGCCCGAGACGTGGTAGCGCCCGCCCTGGTCGTCGATCACGTCCACGCCCTTCTCGGAGAGCTGGTTCATGATCCGCGCCACCGGCTTCTCGTTCCCCGGGATCGTGCGGGCGGAGAAGAGGAACGTGTCCCCCTCCTGCAGCACGAGGCCCATGTAGCCTTGGCTCGAAAGCTGGGAGGCCGCCGCGCGCCGCTCGCCCTGCGAGCCGGTCACGAGGAGGAGCAGGTTCTCGCGCGGGATCTGGCTTGCGTCCTCCGGCGACACGGTGCGGGGGAACTGCGTGAGCAGCCCCGTCTCGATGGCGGTCTCCACCATCCGCCGCATGGCCCGACCGAGGAGGCAGACCGACCGTCCCGCCGCCTGCGCCGCGTTGGCGAGCGTCTGGAGCCGCGCGATGTTGGAGGCGAAGGTCGTGGCGACCACGAGCCCCCGCGATTCGCGCAGCAGCGCCGAGAGGTTGTCCGCCAGCGACGCCTCGGACCGCCCCGGATGGGGGGAGAAGACGTTGGTCGAATCGCACATCAGCGCGCGAACGCCGGACTTGCCGATCTCGCGCCAGAGCTCGGGGTCGAAGGGCTCGCCCACCACCGGCGTCGGGTCGATCTTGAAGTCGCCCGAATGGACGATCCGGCCCGCCGGGCTGTCGATTACCATCCCCGCGCTCTCGGGGATCGAGTGGCTGATGGGCACGAGGCCCAGGGTGAAGGGCCCGGCCTTGAAGGTCTCGGGCCAGGGCCCGACCTCGCGCAGCATCGACTCGGGGATGGCGGCGCCCCGCTCCTCGAGCTTGAGCTTCGCGATGGCCATGGTGAACTTGCGCGCGTAGATCGGCGCGCGCAGGCGGTCCCAGACGAGGCCCACGGCCCCCACATGGTCTTCGTGCGCGTGGGTGATGACGATGGCCTCGATGCGGTCGCGCCTCTCGGCGAGCCACTGGACGTCGGGCAGGATCAGGTCGATGCCGGGCGTCCCATCCATGTCCCCGAAGGTCACGCCCAGGTCCACGACGACCAGCCGCTCCTGGTCGGGCTTGCCGTAGCCGTAGACATAGGCGTTCATGCCGATCTCGCCGGCGCCGCCCAGCGGCATGTAGATCAGGCGCTCACCGCTCATCGGGCGGCCGTCCTCAGGTGTTCGACGGTCATGCCGTCTCCTTGTTGTAGGCGTGGATCACGGTCAGGCCGTGCATGGTCAGGTCGTCCTCGATCCGGTCGAAGAGAACGTCGCCCTGCCCGAACAGCGGGGCGAGGCCCCCGGTTCCGACGATGCACATCTCGCGCGCCCGCTCGCCTTTGATGCGGTCGCAGATGCCACGGACGAGGCCCACGTAGCCCCAGAAGATGCCGGACTGCATGCAGGCGACGGTGTTGGTGCCGATCACGCGCTGCGGCTTGGTCACGTCCACATGGGGGAGCGCGGCGGCGGCCATGTGCAGGGCCTCCAGCGACAGGTTCACCCCCGGCGCGATCACGCCGCCCACATAGGCGCCGTCGTCGTCCACCACGTCGAAGGTCGTGGCGGTGCCGAAGTCCACCACGATCAGGTTGCCCCCGTGCCGGTCATAGGCGCCGGTCGCGTTCACGATCCGGTCGGGGCCGACCTGCGTCCCCTCGTCCACGCGCGGCGTGCGCGGCAGGCGGCATTCGGGCTTGCCCACGACCAGGGGCCGGCAGCCGAAGTAGCGGTCCGAGAGGACGCGGAGGTTGAACACCACGCGCGGCACGGTGGACGAGATGATGACCTCGTCGACCGTCGCCTCGACGCGCTGGAGCTGCATGATCGAGGTCAGCCAGACGAAGTACTCGTCCGCCGTGCGCCGCCAGTCGGTGGCGATCCGCCAGGTGCCGAGGAACTTCGTCCCGTCCCAGACCGCGAAGACGGTGTTGGTGTTGCCGCAGTCGATGGCGAGGAGCATCAACGGACCCCCGGCGCCGGGGCACGATCCCGCCCCATCAGAAGTACACGTCCGCCGCCGGGATCAGGACCTCCCTGCCCTCGACCCGCAGGATCAGGTTGCCGGCCATGTCCACGGTCTCGAAGACGCCGGTGATCTCGCGCGTGCTGGTTCGCGCCGTCACGATCTCGCCCAGCCGCGCGGCCTTCTCCAGCCAGTCCTCGCGGATGCGGGGGAAGCCCATGGCCTCGAGCTTGCCCTCCTGCGTGGCGAAATGCCCGGCGAGGACCGCGAGGAAGGTCTCGGGGCCCACCGTCTCGCCCCCTTCCCCCGCGAGGGAGACGGGCGGGAACTCGGTCCGCGTGTCGTGCGGGGCCCTCGCGAGGTTCACGCCGACGCCGATCGAGAGCCAGTCCACCAGCGGCCCCTCGGCCGATGAGGCGCTCTCCAGCAGGATGCCCGCGACCTTGCCGTTGTTGAGCAGCACGTCGTTCGGCCACTTCAGCGCGAGGAGGTCGCGGTCGATGTAGAGCGCGAGGCTCTCGAACAGGGCGTTCGCGGCCATGAAGCTGCGGGCGGCGGCCTGCGCCGGGGTGCACCAGGGCTTGTAGACCAGCGTGGCGGCGAGGTTGCCGTTGCCGCCCAGCCAGGTCCGGCCACGCCGCCCCTTCGCGTTGGTCTGCTCCCGCGCCATGATCCAGGTCGGGCGCGTCAGATCCGGGGCGCGGCGGCGCGCCTCGGCCATGGTGCTGTCCACCTCGTCGAGGACGACGAGATCATAGCCCTCGGGCCAAAGGCCCGAGGCAGGGACGTCACTGGACAAGGGTGGCCGCCGCGGCCGCCGCGACGCCCTCGATCCCGAAGAGGTTCACGACGCCCAGGATCATGATCGCGGCCGAGCCCATCAGGATCGCCCAGTTGATTCCCGACATCCGCCCGTCGATGGGCTGCCGCTCCTCGCCGAAGTACATGAAGTAGACGATGCGGAGATAGAAGAAGGCCGAGATCACCGAGGCGATCATGCCCAGGATGGCGAGCCAGGTCAGGTCCCCCTCGTAGGCGGCCCGCAGCACGTAGAGCTTCCCGAAGAAGCCGACCATCGGCGGCACGCCGGCGAGCGAGAACAGAAGCACGAGCAGCGCCAGCGCCTTGGCGGGCTCGGTCCGCGAGAACATGTTCAGCATCCGGATGTCGGTGATCGGCTGGCCGTTCTTCTCCATCGACAGGATGAAGGCGAAGGTGCCGAGGTTCATCACGACGTAGATCGCCATGTAGATCAGCATGGCCTGGACCCCGAACTCGGTCGCCGAGGCGAGCCCCATGAGCGCGAAGCCCATGTGCGAGATCGAGGAATAGGCCATCAGCCGCTTGATGTCCCGCTGCCCGATCGCCGCGATGGAGCCGAGGTACATCGAGACCACCGACAGGAAGGCCACGATCTGCTGCCAGTCGCCCGCGACCATCCCGAAGGCGCCGAAGACGATCCGCGCCAGGAGTCCGGTGGCCGCGACCTTGGAGGCGGTGGCGAGGAAGGCGGTGATCGGCGTGGGCGAGCCCTCGTAGACGTCGGGCGTCCACATGTGGAAGGGCGCGGCCGAGACCTTGAAGGCGATGCCCGCGCAGATGAACACGAGGCCGAACAGCAGCCCGAGCGACACGCCGTCCGCCGTGCCCGCGATGATCCCGGCGAAGGCGGTCGTGCCGGCGTAGCCGTAGGTCAGCGAGGCCCCATAGAGGAGAAGGCCCGAGCTCAGCGCGCCCAGCACGAAGAACTTGAGCCCGGCCTCGGTGGACCGAACGGAGTCGCGGCGGATCGAGGTCAGCACGTAGGCGGCCAGCGCCTGAAGCTCCAGCCCCATGTAGAGGACGATCAGGTCGCCCGCCGAGACCATCACCATCATGCCGAGCACCGAGAGCGCCACGAGGATCGGATACTCGAACCGCAGCACGTTGGCGCGGCGCAGGTAGTCCTCGCTCAGGAGCAGCACCACGGCGGCCGAGAGCAGGATCGTGACCTTGGCGAAGCGGGCGAAGCCATCGTCCACGAAGCTCCCCGCGAAGGCGAGGTCGAGGCCGTCCTTGGCGCCGATCCACCAGGCCATGAGTGCGAGCACGATGGCGGTCAGCCAGATCAGGATGGGCGTCGCCCGGTCCCGGATCGTGAAGGCCGCGCCAAGCAGCGCCAGCAGGCAGTAGATGGCGAGGTAGACCTCGGGCCGGATCACATCGATGTCGCCGCTCATTCGGCCGCCCCTTCTTCGGCTTGCGCCACTTGAGTCTCAGGCCCGAAGGCCGCCTGCGCCTCCTGCACCGGGCCCAGCAGGGCCTCGGTGGTCGGGCTGACCATGTCGGTCACCAGCGACGGATAGACCCCGAGCAGGATCGTCATGACGATCAGCGGGGCGAAGATCGCCTTCTCGCGCCGGTCCATGTCGGTGATGCCGCGCAGCGATTCCTTGACCAGCTCGCCGAGCGTGACGCGGCGGTAGAGCCAGAGCGCGTAGCCCGCCGAGAAGATCACGCCCGTGCAGGCCACGGCGACGACCCAGGTGTTCACCTGGAAGGTGCCGGCCATCGTCAGGAACTCGCCCACGAAGCCGCTCGTCCCCGGCAGGCCGACGTTGCCCATGGTGAAGAGCAGGAACACCGCCGCATAGGCCGGCATCCGGTTGATGAGGCCGCCATAGGCCGCGATCTCGCGCGTGTGCATCCGGTCGTAGATCACGCCCACGATGAGGAAGAGCGCGGCGGAGATGAAGCCGTGGCTCAGCATCTGGAAGACCGCGCCGTCCACGCCCTGCTGGTTCGCGGCCAGGATGCCCATGGTCACGAAGCCCATGTGAGCGACCGACGAGTAGGCCACGAGCTTCTTCATGTCGGTCTGCACCAGCGCCACCAGCGAGGCGTAGACGACCGCGATGGCCGACATCCAGAGCACGACGGGCGCCATGACCTCGGACCCCACCGGGAACATCGGCAGGGAGAAGCGCAGGAAGCCGTAGCCCCCCATCTTCAGCAGGATCGCCGCCAGCACCACCGAGCCCGCCGTCGGCGCCTGCACGTGCGCGTCCGGCAGCCAGGTGTGGACCGGCCACATCGGCATCTTCACGGCGAAGCTCAGGAAGAAGCCCAGGAACAGCAGCGTCTGGAGGCCGCCCAGGACGGTGATGTTCAGGATCCGCATCGGCGCCGTGTCGAACTGGAACCCCATCAGCGTCGGGATGTCGGTCGTCCCGGCCTGCTGGAACATCACCACCATCGCGACCAGCATGAAGACCGATCCGAGGAAGGTGTAGAGGAAGAACTTGAAGGCCGCGTAGATGCGGTTCTGGCCGCCCCAGATGCCGATGATGAGGAACATCGGGATCAGGCCGCCCTCGAAGAAGAGGTAGAACAGGATCAGGTCCAGGGCCACGAAGACGCCGAGCATCAGCGTCTCGAGCATCAGGAAGGCGACCATGTATTCCTTCACGCGGTGCGTGACGTTCCAAGCCGAGCCGATCACCAGCGGCATGAGGAACGTGGTCAGCAGGACGAAGGGCAGCGAGATGCCGTCCACGCCGAGCTTGTAGTTGAGGCCGAGGAGCCACTGCCGCTCCTCGACGAGTTGGAAGCCCGGGTTCGCGTAGTCGAAACGGCCCCAGATGAAGAGCGAGGCCACGAAGGTGATGAGGGTGGTCGCGAAGGCGATCCACTTGGCGTTCCGCTGGGACGCGGCATCGTCGCCGCGAAGCAGGAGGAGCGCCACCGCGCCGATGGCGGGCAGGAAGGTGACGAGCGAAAGGAGCATCACTCGACCCCCCGGTGAGAGTGAACCAGGTGAGCAGGATCGCGATCCCGATGACCATGGCGAAGGCGTAGTGGAAGACGTAGCCGGACTGGAGCCGGTTCGCCGCGCGGGTGAAGGTCGGGATGAAGCCCATCGCCACCCGTTGATGGTGCCGTCGATCACGGTCCCATCGCCGCGCCGCCAGAGGAACCGGCCGATCGCACCGGCCGGGCGGACGAAGACGAAATCATAGATCTCGTCGAAGTACCACTTGTTCAGCAGGAACTCGTAGAGCGGCCGGTTCGCGGCCACGACGCGGCCCGGAAGGTCGGGCCGGCGGATGTACATGACGTAGGCCAGCCCGGTCCCGAGCAGCATGGCGAGGAAAGGCGAGATCTTCACCAGCCAGGGCGAGGCGTGCGCGGCCTCAAGGACCTCGGTGCTCGCCTCGTTCATCGCGATGCCGCCGCCCAGCGGGGGCGCCATGACCTCGGCGGGCTCGCCGGGCGCGGCGGTGGCCTCCTCGGGCGCGGCGGCGCTGGCTTGGCCGGTCGCCTCCTCGGCAGCCTGGGCCGGGGTGTCGCCGGGTTCGGCGGCGGGCTCGGCCTCGGCGTCGCCGGCGCGGGCCTCGCTGCTCTCGGCGCCGTGCTCGGGCATGTCGAAGAAGCTGACCATGCGCTCGTGGTCGCCGAAGAAGCTGTTGTGCCAGATCATCCCCGCGAAGACCGCGCCGACGGCCAGCACGCCGAGCGGGATCAGCATGACCATCGGGCTCTCGTGCGGGACGTGGTGGTGGTCGCCGTGGTCATGCGGCCCGGCCTCGGTCCCCACGAGGGGGGCGCCGCCGTGGTCGGGCTGGGAATGGGCCGCGACGTGGTGGGCGTCGTGATGGGCATGGCCCCAGCGCGGCGCGCCGTAGAAGGTCAGGAAGATCAGCCGCCAGGAGTAGAAGGCGGTCATCGCGGCGGCGAGCACCAGCGCCCAGAAGGCGAAGGCGTTGCCCGAGGCCCAGGCGGACTCGACGATGGCGTCCTTGGACAGGAAGCCCGCGAAGCCGATGTAGGTGAGCGGAATGCCGACGCCGGTGATGGCCAGCGTCCCGATCATCATCGCCCAGAAGGTGTAGGGGATGTATTTCCGCAGCCCGCCGTAGTTCCGCATGTCCTGCTCGTGGTGCGTCGCGGTGATGACCGAGCCCGCGCCGAGGAAGAGCATGGCCTTGAAGAAGGCGTGCGTGAACAGGTGGAACATGGCGGCGCCGTAGATGCCCGCCCCCGCCGCCACGAACATGTAGCCGAGCTGCGAGCAGGTCGAATAGGCGATCACGCGCTTGATGTCGTTCTGCACGAGGCCCACGGTCGCCGCGAAGAAGGCCGTCGCCGCGCCGACATACATCACGAAGGTCTTGGCGTAGGGCGCGACCTCGAAGAGCGGCGACATCCGGCAGACGAGGAAGACCCCGGCCGTGACCATGGTGGCCGCGTGGATGAGCGCGGAGACGGGCGTCGGGCCCTCCATCGCGTCCGGCAGCCAGGTGTGCAGGAAGAGCTGCGCTGATTTCCCCATGGCGCCGATGAACAGCAGCACCGCCGCGAGCTCGGCTGCGTTCCACTCGGTCCAGAGGAAGGTGAGCTGGGTCTGCGCAAGCCCGGGCGCGGCGGCGAAGATGTCGTCGAGCTGGATCGAGTCCACCAGGAAGTAGAGCGCGAAGATGCCCAGCAGGAAGCCGAAGTCGCCCACGCGGTTGACGATGAAGGCCTTGATCTGCGCCGCGTTCGCGGAGGGCTTGCGGAAGTAGAAGCCGATCAGGAGGTAGGAGGCGAGGCCCACCCCTTCCCAGCCGAAGAAGAGCTGGAGGAGGTTGTCCGCCGTCACCAGCATCAGCATCGCGAAGGTGAAGAGCGAGAGGTAGGCGAAGAAGCGGGGACGGTAGCTCTCGCCCTCGTGGAAGTTCTCGTCATGGGCCATGTAGCCCACCGAGTAGAGGTGCACGAGCGCCGAGACGGTGGTGATGACCACCAGCATGACCGCCGTGAGGCGGTCGAGGCGGATCGACCAGGCCGAGTCGAGCGTGCCCGACTGGATCCAGCGCAGGATCTCGACGTGCAGCGCGGGACCGTCCACCGTGAAGAAGACGATCCAGCTCAGGAAGGCCGAGAGGAACAGGAGCGCGGTCGCGAACCAGCAGGCGGCGTTCTCGCCGATCAGGCGCCAGCCGAAGCCGCAGACCAGGGCGCCGACCAGGGGCGCGAAGAGGATGATCGAGGTCACGGCGTCAGCCCTTCATGACGTTGACGTCTTCGACGTCGATCGTGCCGCGGTTGCGGAAGAAGCAGACCAGGATGGCGAGCCCGATGGCCGCCTCGGCCGCCGCGACCGTCAGCACGAAGAGCGTGAAGATCTGGCCCACGAGGTCGCCCATGAAGGACGAGAAGGCCACGAAGTTGATGTTCACCGCGAGGAGGATGAGCTCCAGCGACATCAGCAGGATGATGATGTTCTTGCGGTTCAGGAACAGCCCGAAGATGCCGATCACGAACAGCGCGGCCGATACGGTCAGGTAATGCTCGACGCCGATCATTGGCGGGCTCCTTCGATGGGGGCCGTGACGCCCTGCCCCGGCGTCACGTCCAGGATCGCCAGCGTCTTGGCCGGGTCTCGGAACATCTGGGCCAGCGCGTCCTGGCGCTTGACGTCCTGGCGGTGGCGCAGGGTCAGCACGATGGCCCCGATCATCGCCACGAGCAGGATCATCCCGGCGAGCTGGAACAGCAGGAAGTAGCGGTCGTAGAGCAGCAGCCCGATGGCGCGGGTGTTGTCGATGCCGGTGATCGGCGCCGCGATCCGCCCCGAGGCGCCCGCATCGACGTGCCAGACGCCAAAGGCGATGGCGAGCTGCATGATGATGATGAGCCCGATCAGCAGCGCGAGCGGCATGTAGCGCGCCATCTCGGCCTTGAGCTCGGCGAAGTCCACGTCGAGCATCATCACGACGAAGAGGAACAGCACCGCGACCGCGCCCACGTAGACGATCACGAGGAGCATCGCCACGAACTCCGCGCCCAGGAGCACGAAGAGCCCGGCGGAGGACAGGAACGACAGGATGAGCCACAGCACCGAATGCACCGGGTTGCGGCTGATGACCGTCATGAGCCCGCCCGCGAGGGTGGTGACGGCGAAGACGTAGAAGATGAAGGCGTGCGCGGTCATCAGCGCGTCTCCTGAAGATCGAGGCGGCGCTCGATGCGGTCGAGCCGCTGCCGGATTGTGGCGATGGCGCCGTCCTGCGCCACCTCGTTCTGCATGAAGCCGGCCATGTGGCTCTTGATGGCACGGATCTCGGCGGAGAGGTCGCTCACCTGGTCGCCGGGCCGGTCCATCTTCTCGTCGAGACGCGGCAGGTAGCG
Source organism: Rubellimicrobium mesophilum DSM 19309 (assembly GCF_000600335.2). Taxonomy (GTDB): domain Bacteria; phylum Pseudomonadota; class Alphaproteobacteria; order Rhodobacterales; family Rhodobacteraceae; genus Rubellimicrobium; species Rubellimicrobium mesophilum. Next base: position 46,013 of record NZ_KK088582.1, read on the forward strand.
GAGCGTGAGGCTGTCGGGCTCGTCGGTCACGACTTGTCCTCCTTCATCGCCTCGGTGGCGAGCTCCATGGCCTTGGCCATCGCGGGCACCCCGCCGAAGAGGCCGGCCACCGCAATGGTCTCCGCGATCTCCTGCTTGGAGGCCCCCGCCTCCCGCGCATGGCGCACCGTGAGGCGCACCTGCGGCTCGGCCTGGGCGCCCTGGATCGTCAGCCCCGCGAGCGTGACGAGGAGCCGCGTCTTGGCGTCGAGCCCCTCGGGATTCATGGTCTTGCCCAGGAACATCTCCATCATGTCCTTGGGCATCGTCGGCAGCAGCGCCTCGAAGCCCTTGGGCGTGAAGGACTCGAGCGCCGGGTTCACCGCCCGGGCCCAGTCCTGGCCCATCTGCATCATCGCCGCGAAGGGGTTGTTGGGGTCGGCCATCCCGCTCACCGGTACGGAGCGTCGAGCTCGAGGTTGCGGGCCATCACGACCTCCCAGCGGGCGCCGTTGTCGAGGAGCTTCTGCTTGTCGTAGAACAGCTCCTCCCGCGTCTCGGTCGAGAACTCGAGGTTGGGCGTCTCGACGATGGCGTCGACCGGGCAGGCCTCCTGGCAAAGGCCGCAGTAGATGCACTTGGTCATGTCGATGTCGTAGCGCGTCGTCCGGCGCGAGCCGTCCTCGCGCGGCTCGGCGTCGATGACGATGCAGTTCGCCGGGCAGACCGCCTCGCAGAGCTTGCAGGCGATGCAGCGTTCCTCGCCGTTCGGGTAGCGGCGCAGCGCGTGCTCGCCCCGGAAGCGGGGGGAGAGCGGCGCCCTCTCGTGCGGGTAGTTGAGGGTCTCCTTGGGCTTGAAGAAGTACTTCATGCCCACCGCGAAGCCCTTGATGAAATCGACGAGCAACCAGTACTTCGCCGCGCGGCCGTAGTCGAACTGCGTCGTCGCCATGTCAGACTCCCCAGGTCCAGCGGGCCCAGAGGCCGCCCAGGACTTCGTATTTCGCCAGGAACGCCACCAGCACGACCCAGAAGAGCGAGAAGGGTAGGAACACCTTCCAGCCGAGGCGCATGAGCTGGTCGTAGCGGTAGCGGGGGGTGATCGCCTTCACCATCGAGTAGATGAAGAAGAAGATCAGGATCTTGAGCACCAGCCAGAGCACGCCGTCCGGCAGGCCCGGGATGGGCGAGAGCCAGCCTCCGAAGAACAGGATCGCCGTCAGCGTGCACATCAGCACCATGGCCATGTACTCGGCGATCATGAAGAGGAGGAAGGGGGTGGACGAGTATTCCACCTGGTAGCCCGCCACGAGCTCGGACTCGGCTTCGGGCAGGTCGAAGGGCGGGCGGTTGGTCTCGGCCAGCGCGGAGATCGTGAACAGGAACACCATCGGGAAGTGCGGTATCCAGTACCAGCCGAGCAGCCCCCAGCCGGTGTCCTGCGCCCGCACGATGGCGCCGAAGTTCATCGACCCCGTCGAGATGATGACGCCGATGATGATGAGGCCGAGCGAGACCTCGTAGGAGATCATCTGCGCGGCGGACCTCAGCGACCCCAGGAACGGGTACTTCGAGTTCGACGCCCAGCCGCCCATGATGATCCCGTAGACGCCCAGCGAGGAGATCGCGAAGACGTAGAGGATCGCCACGTTGATGTCGGCCAGGACCCAGCCGTCGCTGAACGGGATCACCGCCCAGGCGATGATGGCGACGACGAACGAGATCATCGGCGCCAGCAGGAACACGGTCTTGTCCGCGCCCGCCGGGATCACCACTTCCTTGACGATGTACTTGAGGAAGTCCGCGAAGCTCTGGAACAGGCCGAAGGGGCCCACCACGTTGGGCCCGCGCCGGATCTGCACCGCCGCCCAGATCTTGCGGTCGGCGTAGAGAAGGAAGGCCAGCGCCACCAGCAGGGGCACCACGATGAGAAGGCATTGCCCGAGCGTCAGGAGGATGATGCCGAGCCAGTTCTGCGTGAAGAATTCGACCATCGCGTTCCTCTAGACCGTCGATCCGCCGTTCGGGCCGCGACCGGCCACCATGGTTTCGGGACCCATCCGCCGAAGCCCCGTAGGGCCGTCGGCGTGTGGGTGTAAACAGCATCCGCCCGCCGGTTTCCAGCCGATTCCGCCGCAATCTCGCGAGCGGGGCCAGCCGGTCACGGCCCTACTCCGCCGCGAGCCTCGGCCGCCCCCGACCTGCTTCCTGCGCCGAGAGCTCGCCCATGAGCTGGCTCGCCCGCGCGATGGGGTTGGTCAGGTAGAAGTCGCGGAGGACGTTGCGGAAGGTCGCCTGCCCCATCGGGCGCGGCGGGATATGCGGCAGCCGGTTCTCGGGCACCGTGTCGATCTCGCCCAGGACGGGATGCGCCGCGATCATCGCCTGCCGAAGCTGCGCGAGGCTGTCCCAGGGCTGCGCCGAGCCGATGGCAGCGGACGCCGCGCGCAGGATCGCCCAGTTCTCCTTGGCCTCGCCCGGCGCGAAGCCGGCGCGGAGCGCGAGTTGCGGCCGCCCTTCGGTGTTGACGAAGAGGCCGTTCTCCTCGGTGTAGGCCGCGGCGGGCAGGATCAGGTCGGCGCGGTGCGCGCCCCGGTCGCCGTGGCTGCCCTGGTAGATCACGAAGGGGCCGGGCTGGATCTCGATCTCGTCGGCGCCGAGGTTCCAGATGACCTCGGCGCCCTCGACGGCGGCCTGCATCCCGCCCTCGGTCACGCAGCCCACGTCCATCGCGCCCACGCGCGACGCTGCCGTGTGCAGGATCAGCAGCTTGGCGCCCATCGCTTCCGTCAGGGCCAGCACGTGCGACAGCACCGCCTCGCCGTCCGCCTCGCGCAGCGCCCCTTGCCCCAGGATCACCACGGCGTTCTCGGTGGCTTGCGCGCCCTGCGCCAGCTTCTCCAGCGCCGCCCGATCCTCGCCGGCGTGATCGTAGGAATAGGTGAGGTCCGCCGCCTCGCCGATCACCGTCACCTGCGCGCCCTTGAGGTAGGCGCCCCGGATGCGGGCGTTCAGCACCGGCGCCTCGACGCGCGGATTCGAGCCGACGATGACGATGCGCTTGGCCGTGGAGATGTCTGCGATCTTCGCGGTCCCGGCATAGCCACCGCGCGTCCCGGCATAGAGCTTCGCTCCGTCGGTCCGGCATTCGGTCGTGCCGCCGACCCGCGCCATCAGGTCCTTGAGCGCATAGGCCGCCTCGACCGGGGCGAGGTCGCCCACGAGGCCCACGACCCGCCGTCCGCGCATCGCCTGCGCGGCGACCGACAGCGCCTCGCCCCAGGTCGCCTTCCGCAGCCGCCCGTTCTCGCGCACATAGGGCGTGTCCAGCCGCTGCCGCCGCAGGCCGTCCCAGACGAAGCGGGTCTTGTCGCTGATCCACTCCTCGTTCACGCCGTCATGGTTGCGCGGCAGGATGCGGAGCACCTCGCGGCCCTTGGCGTCGACGCGGATGTTGGAGCCGAGCGCGTCCATGACGTCCACGGTCTCGGTCTTGGTCAGCTCCCAGGGCCGGGCCTTGTAGGCGTAGGGCTTGGAGACCAGCGCACCCACCGGGCAGAGGTCGATGATGTTGCCCTGCAGGTTCGAGCTCAGCGTCTGGTTGAGGTACGAGGTGATCTCCGAGTCCTCGCCCCGGCCGGTCTGGCCCATCTGGTCGATGCCGGCGATCTCGCGTCGTAAGCGGACGCAGCGCGTGCAGGAGATGCAGCGCGTCATGTGCGTCTCGACCAGCGGCCCGAGGTTCAGGTCGTCGGTGGCGCGCTTGGGCTCGCGGTAGCGCGAGAAGTCCATGCCGTAGGCCAGCGCCTGGTCCTGAAGGTCGCACTCGCCCCCCTGGTCGCAGATCGGGCAGTCGAGCGGGTGGTTGATGAGCAGGAACTCCATCACCCCCTGCCGCGCCTTGCGGACCATGGGGGAGCTGGTCTTGACCTCCGGCGGCTCGCCGTTCTTGCCGGGCCGCAGGTCCTTGACCTGCATCGCGCAGGAGGCGGTGGGCTTCGGCGGCCCGCCCACGACCTCCACGAGGCACATCCGGCAGTTCCCGGCGATCGACAGCCGCTCGTGGTAGCAGAAGCGCGGGACCTCGATCCCCACCATGTCGCAGGCCTGCAGGATCGTCAGCGCCCCCCGGCACCTCGTAGACCGTGCCGTCGATCATGATGGGCTTCTGGTCGGACATCCGGGCATCCCTTTCGGCTGCGGGACGCGGGGGCGCCCCGATTTGCCCGGCGTTCTAGCGGGAAGCCTCCGGGGAGGCCAGACGCTTCGCGTGGCCTTCTCGCAACCCCGAGGGGATCAATCGTCGAGGAGTTTCCCGATCTGGCTGCCCTTGGCGATCTCCTCGCGCCCGACCGCGCAGTAGGTGTCCCACTCGCCCTCGACCGCGCCCATGCCGCGCAGCCGTTCCCGCGCGATGCCTTCCAGGCGGTGCTTCTCGTCCTTGTCGTCGATGAAGGCCTCGATCTCCTCGCGCGAGTAGCCCAGCCGCTGCGCCTGCGCCGCCAGCGACCAGAGGAAGGCGATCCCCTGCAAGCGCCGCCCCTCCAGCTCGTCGCACTTGCGGTCGAGCTCGTAGGCGATGGCGGTGTCGATGAGGCCCTCGGTGATGACCTCCACCTGCCCGAGGGGGGGCGGTCCTGCGCGCCCGCCACGGTGGGAAGGGCCGCCAGCAGGCCGAGCGCGAGGGGTCGCAGGGAATGGGTCATGCGGGTGGCTCCTGTCCGGGGGGCCGGTTGCGGGGCTCTCCCGGTCCGGCCGTTCCGACGCCCCATATGGGAGCGGACCCCCTGCTAGGCCATATCAACACCCCGCGAGCGGGCGACGCCCCGCTCAGGCCGCCCCGCGCGCGCAGGCCCTCTCGCGCCAGAGCCGCGCCTGCGGAAGGTGCCGCCAGCCGAAGGCGTGGTCGCCGTCGCCCTGCCCTTCCAGATGCGCGAGCCGCTCCAGCCCTTCCTCCAGCGTCGGCCGGTGTCCCTCCGGCACCCACCACATGACGAGGCGCAGGCCCGAGAGGACCTCGAACCACTCCACCCTCCGCTCGTAGAACCGCCGGTGGATGGTGCCCCAGACGAATCGCTCCAGCGCCTCGACCGAGTCCCAGACCGTGAGGTTCGAGACGAATCGCGGGTCGCCACCGATCTTGGTCTCGGTGTTCCCCAGGCCCTCGGATCCTTCCATCATCCAGACGTAGCCCGGCATCCGCTTGGCCAGGCCGTTCACCCGGTCGAGAGCCGCCATGAACTCGGCCACCCGGGGGTCGTCCGTCTCGGCCACGAGGCGGCCGACGTTGAGCTGGGCGAGATGGGGCATGGGGTCCTCCGAAGCCTGCCCACCGAGGCTAGGCCGCGGACCGGCGCGCTGCCAAGGCCCTCGGCGGAGCGGGCCTCGGCGCGCGCCCGTGGAACATCCCGCCCTTTGCCGCCGTTGCTCTCCAGCCACTTGCCTCAGGGGAGACCCGCCATGACCTTCAACCGCCCGACGCTGATGCTGATCGCCCTCGGTCTCGCCGGCGCCGCCTATGCCTTCCGGCCCCGCGCCGCCCATCCGGGCAGCGGGACCAAGTCGCCCTACCATCCGGTCCGCAACGCCGGCCCGGAGGAGATGACGCTCCCCCTCCGCCGCGAATGGACCAAGGTGGACGAGGCCGTGGACGAGAGCTTCCCGGCCAGCGACCCGCCCGCGACCTACTGAGTCGCGCTCCCGACGCCGCGCGGCCCCGGGAGCCGGCCGCGCGTCAGGAGCCCTGCAGCCAAGCGCAGTCGTAGTCGATCACCAGCGTCCCGTTGGGCTCCACGCGCGCCATGGGTGCCCGCACCTCGCCCCGGCCGCAGATCAGCGCCTGGGCCCGGATCGAAGCCTGCTCGGCCGGGGTGAGAAGGGCGCCCGACCGGGTCCGCACCCGAACCTGGACGTCGCGGTGCCACTCGATCCCGGGCACGTAGCCGCCGTTCGCCGGGACCCTCACGTTCTGCCCGACCTGCGGCCCGACCTGGCGGAGCCACTCGAGCGGGGTCGGCGCGGCGACGACCGGCGCCGTCACGGTCCGCACCGTCCCCACCGGGGCGAAGCCCCCGGCCTCCGCCCCTCCCGCGAGTCCCAGAACCGCCACGGCCACAGCCCAAGCCCTCATTCCCATGCCCTCCGCTGGATGACTGTCCGGGAATGTAGCACGGTCCACGGCTTCGGCACCTCGCCCGACGGGGCGTCCTCAGCAGGTCGCGTAGAGCACGAAATCGCCGGTCGGCGGGTCGAGTCGCGCCGGTACGCCCCCGAACTCCGGCGGGACGGACAAGGCGCCGCCGCAGAAGCCCTCCGCCGCCATCCGCGCCGCCGCCTCGTCCGCCGCGCCGCTGACGCGCAGGGCCGGGCTTTCGGTCACGAAGGCCGCCTCCGAAGGGACGAGCAGGTCCCCGCCGGGCCAGCGCCCAAGCGATTCGGGAAAGATGTGGGGCCGAGGCTCCGAGGCCACGGCCGTCACCGTCGCAGGCGGCGTGCCGCCGGTCGGGGCCTCGCAGCCGGCAAGCAGCACCAGCGCGACGCCCGCCATCAACAGGCTCTTCGGCATCCCGACCCTCCCGATGTTCCGCGCCCGGGATGATAGGCCGGCGCGGCCCAAGGTCAGGTCGCCGCCATCACTCCGCCGCGACCGCCGTGATGCGACCCGTGCGCTTGGCGCGAAGCCGGTCCTCGAGCTCGTCGCGGAAGTTGCGGATCAGGCCCTGGATCGGCCAAGCCGCCGCGTCGCCCAGCGCGCAGATCGTGTGCCCCTCGACCTGCTTGGTCACGTCGAGCAGCATGTCGATCTCCTCGACCTCCGCCTCGCCGCGCACCATACGCTCCATAACCCGCATCATCCAGCCGGTGCCTTCGCGGCAGGGCGTGCACTGGCCGCAGGACTCGTGCTTGTAGAACTTGGACAGGCGCCAGATGGCCTTCACCATGTCGGTGCTCTTGTCCATGACGATCACGGCCGCCGTGCCCAGGCCCGACCGCTGCTCGCGCAGCCAGTCGAAGTCCATGATCGCGTCGGCCATCTGGTCGGCCCGCAGCGCCGGCACCGACGACCCGCCCGGGATCACCGCCTTGAGGTTGTCCCAGCCGCCCCGGATGCCGCCGCAATGGGTGTCGATCAGCTCGCGGAACGAGATGGACATGGCTTCCTCGACCACGCAGGGCTTGTTCACGTGGCCGCTGATCGCGAAGATCTTGGTCCCGGTGTTGTTCGGCCGGCCGAAGCCCGCGAACCAGGACGCGCCGCGCCGCAGGATCGTCGGCGTCACGGCGATGGATTCGACGTTGTTCACCGTGGTCGGGCAGCCGTAGAGCCCCGCGCCCGCCGGGAACGGCGGCTTCATCCGGGGCATCCCCTTCTTGCCCTCAAGGCTCTCCAGCAGCGCCGTCTCCTCGCCGCAGATGTAGGCGCCCGCGCCGTGGTGCAGGTAGAGGTCGAAGTCCCAGCCCGAGCCGCAGGCGTTCCGGCCCACCAGCCCCGCGTCATAGGCCTCGTCGATGGCGCGCTGCAGCGCTTCCTTCTCGCGGATGTATTCGCCCCGGATGTAGATGTAGGCGGCGTGCGCCCCCATCGCGAAGGACGCGATCAGGCAGCCCTCGACCAGCGTGTGCGGGTCGTGGCGCATGATCTCGCGGTCCTTGCAGGTCCCGGGCTCGGATTCGTCGGCGTTGACCACGAGGTAGCAGGGCCGCCCGTCCGATTCCTTGGGCATGAAGGACCACTTCATCCCCGTCGGGAAGCCCGCGCCGCCCCGGCCCCGCAGGCCCGAGGCCTTCACCTCGTTGACGATCCAGTCGCGGCCCTTGGCGAGGATGTCCTTGGTGCCGTCCCAATGCCCCCGCGCCCGCGCCCCCGCGAGGCTCCGGTCGTGCATCCCGTAGAGGTTGGTGAAGATGCGGTCCTGGTCGAGAAGCATGGGCCTTACCCCTTGTGTGCCCGGCCGATGCGCCAGGCCTGCCATGTCAGATAGAGCCCGAAGCCGAAGCCCGCGAGCGCGAAAAGGTCACAAAGCGCCTGAACCCGGATGGACCAGCCCCAGGCCTCGGCCGCCCAGGTGGCGATCATCCAGAAGAGCCCCGTCCCCGCCAGCACAGCGGCGGCGGTCCGCCCCGCACGGGTCGCCTTCGGGTCCGGCGCGGGTCGCGGCGGCGGCGCGGGCGCGCGGCGCGGATCGGTCAGCGGCGCCGCCGGACGGGACACGGGACGGTCCCTGCGCGGCACCAGCCGGGCATGGCCACTGCGGCCCTCGTTGGTCCGGCGCTCCGCCACCGCGTCACTGCCCCGCCAGCTTGCGGGCCTGGTCGATCCAGTGCTCGCGCTCGATCCGGCCCCGGAACGCGCCCAGGCGCGAGTTCACCCAGGCGACCTCGCCCGGGCTCCAGGCGGCGATCTGGTCGAAGTGCCAGAAGCCCAGGTCGTGCAGCAGCGCCTCGAGCTTCGGCCCGACGCCGGCGATCTCCTGCAGGTTGTCCCCCACCCCGTCGCGCGGCGCGGTGAGCACCGGCGGCGCCACCTCGGGGACGAGCGGCGCGGCCGTGTCCGGCGCGGGAACGGTGCCGCCGGCCTGCGATCCGGCCTCGTGCCGCGTCACGCCCGATTCGTGGCCCACGGGCGCGGGCGCCACCGTCTCGCCGCCCGCGAGCGGCTGGCGCACGCCCGGCGGCCGGGCCGTGTGCTCCCGGTCGAGATCGGTCGGAGCCTCGCTGGTCTCGCCGTCGGGCGGGGTCGCGGTGTCAACCTCCCCGGCCGGCGCGGGCTGCTCGGGCTGCGGGGTCTTGAGCCAGGGCGCACGGAACGGCACCTCGGTCCCGTCGATGCGCTTGACCGTGTCGCCGATCGCCAGCGCGAGCTCCACGCTCGCGTTGTGCGCCTCGCGCCCCTCGCCCGCATATTGGGTCAGCGCCGTTGGCCCACCCTCGGGCTCGGACGCGAAGCGGCCGATCTGGGAGCCGGGCTGGGGCACGCGTCCCGCCCCCAGCTCGTCGAGGATGCGGCCCAGGCTCTCGACCGTGAGGTCCTCGTAGTAGTCCTTGCCGATCTGGGCCATCGGCGCGTTCGCGCAGGCGCCCAGGCACTCGACCTCCTCCCAGGAGAACTTGCCGTCCGCCGAGGGGTGGTGCGGCTCTTGGCTGATGCGGGTCTTGCAGAACTCGATCAGGTCCTCGCTCCCGCACAGCATGCAGGGGGTGGTGCCGCAGATCTGGATATGCGCCACGCTCCCCACGGGGGAGAGCTGGAACATGAAGTAGAAGGTCGCGACCTCGAGCACCCGGATATAGGCCAGGCCCAGCATCCGCGCGACCTCCTCGATCGCGGGCTTCGACAGCCAGCCCTCCTGCTCCTGCGCGCGCCAGAGGAGCGGGATCACCGCGCTGGCCTGCCGGCCCTCGGGATATTTCTGGATCTGCGCCTCGGCCCATCGGAGGTTCGCGGGCGTGAAGGCGAAGGAGGCGGGCTGTTCGGTGTGAAGGCGGCGAAGCATGGGAGTCCGATCGGGCAGTTCACGGAGGCGTCGGGCCCGGCCTATACACGCCTCCGTCGGGCAGGGACAGACCCCCGCCGCATCGCATCAGATGCAGTTCTGCGACAGCAGCCGGATCGACGCGTCGCCCGAGGCCTCGACCTGCCCCTGGCTCTGGAGCTGGAGGATCAGCGGCGCCAGCTCGTCCCGCGTGAGGTTGGCGCGCAGCAGCACGGCGCCCGAGTTCTGGCTGTTCAGCACGCAGCCCTCGGACTCGATGGCCGCGGCGAGGCGGTCGGCCGGGGCCACCGAGGGCGCGGGCCCCACCGGCTGCGGCGCCGGCGCGGGTTGCGTGCAGGCCGAAAGCGCGAATGCGCCCAGCGCGAGAAGCGTCGAAATCCTGGCGATCATCATGGCCCCTTGCATGGAACGGACGGTCACGGCACGCAGCCGCCTACGGGTCGCCCTGTCGATCTGATACGCTTGGGCCCGATTGTCCAGAACCTCGCGGCCCGTCGCGTCCGCGACGCACGGCGCGCTAGGGCCGGCAGTGGATCGCCACGATCTCGCCCGCCGCCCTGTCGATCCGATAGGCCGGGCCGGGGTCCGCCAGCGTCTCCGCGAGGCGCCGCTCCAGCGCCGCCGCCGCGTCCGGCGACAGCTCCCGGCCCAGGCCCATCCGCTCGACGGCCGTGGCTCCCAGGTCCCGGAGCAGCGCCGGCCGGTCCGAGAGCGGCAGGCGGCACCCCCGCTCCATCGCCAGGAGGCCGATGGTCGCCCGCAGGCCCTCCGTCCTCAGCGCCTCGACTCGCGCGAGCGGCCGGTCCGGCTCCCGCCCGGGCCCGCAGAGGTCGGCCCTGAGCCCGAGCGCCTCGCCCTCCGTCATGTAGCGGCCCACGGCGGACAGGTCCCGCACGGCGCGCTCGAACTCCTCCGCTGCCACGCCGGCCTCCCGGGCCTCGCCCTCGAGCACCCCAAGCGGCCGGCGGCACCCGCGTGCGAGCGCGAGCCGCTCCTCGATCCAGGGCACGGCCTCGACCTCGCGGGGAATCTCGATGCGCGGCCGGCAGGCCTCCGGCGCCAGCACGAGCGTCCGGCGGTCCGGGGACAGCGCAGCCCCGCCCGACTCGAGGAGCCCGTCCACGGCCGCCTCCAGCTCGGCAAGGTCATGGCCCATGACGGTGAAGACGCCCTCGATCCGCTCCAGCGGCATCGCGCAGTCCTGGCTCCGCAGCAGGCCCGTCACCTCGTCCCGCAGCCTCTCCTCGGCCCTCGCGCCCGGGGCGAGGAGCAGGACTGCCAGCGTCAGGAGGACGAGGCGCACGAAAAAGCCTCCCCGGAGCCGTCAGGCGATTCCCGGGAAGGCTATCACGGAGCGGCCCTCGGGCCCCAATCCTTCGTCAGGGCTCCGACCTCAGCGGTCGATGCTCCCGAACACGATGTCGAGCGTGGCGATGATCGCCGACACGTCCGCCAGCATGTGCCCCTTGGCGAGGTGGTCCATCGCCTGCAGGTGCGCGTAGTCCGCCGCGCGGATCTTCACGCGGTAAGGCTTGTTGGTGCCGTCGGCCACCAGATACACCCCGAACTCGCCCTTGGGCGCCTCGATCGCGGCGTAGGTCTCGCCAGAGGGCACGTGGAACCCCTCGGTGTAGAGCTTGAAGTGGTGGATGAGGGCCTCCATCGAGGTCTTCATCTCGCCCCGCTTCGGCGGCGTCACCTTGCCCCGCGTCAGCACGTCGCCCGGGGTCGCGCGCAGCTTGGGGATCGCCTGACGGATGATCTTGGTCGACTCGCGCATCTCCTGCATCCGGATCAGGAAGCGGTCGTAGTTGTCGCCGTTCTTTCCCACCGGGATCTGGAAGTCGAACTCGTCGTAGCACTCGTAGGGCTGCGAGCGCCGCAGGTCCCAGGGCAGGCCGGCCGAGCGCGCGATCGGCCCGGTCAGGCCCCACTCGTTCACGTCCTTCTCGGTGACGATGGCGATGTCGACGTTGCGCTGCTTGAAGATGCGGTTCTCGGTCAGGAGCTCGTCGATGTCGTCCAGCACCTGCGGGAACTTCTCCGCCCAGGCCTCGATGTCGTCGATGAGGGCGGGCGGCAGGTCCTGGTGGACGCCGCCGGGGCGGAAGTAGTTGGCGTGCATCCGCGCGCCCGAGGCCCGCTCGTAGAAGTCGAACAGGATCTCCCGCTGCACGAAGCCCCAGAGCGGCGGCGTCAGCGCGCCCACGTCCATCGCCCAGGTCGTGACGTTGAGGAGGTGGTTCAGGACGCGGGTGATCTCGGAATACAGCACCCGGATCAGCGAGGCCCGGCGCGGGATCGTCACGCCCGCCAGCTTCTCGATGGCGAGGCAGAAGACGTGCTCCATGCACATGGGCGAGCAGTAGTCGAGCCGGTCGAAATACGGGAGCGCCTGAAGGTAGGTCTTGTGCTCGCAGAGCTTCTCGGTGCCCCGGTGCAGGAGGCCGATATGCGGGTCCACCCGCTCCACGATCTCGCCGTCGAGCTCGAGGATCAGCCGCAGCACGCCGTGCGCCGCCGGGTGCTGGGGCCCGAAGTTGATGTTGAAGTTGCGGATCTTCTGCTCGCCCGTCAGCACGTCGTCGAAGCCCGTGCCGCGCACGTCGCTGCTGCGCTCGATGTCCGTGCCCCGGAGGTTCGGCCGGATGTCGCCCTTCAGATCGCCGTCCATCTCGACTCTCCTCGCCTCAGCGGTTGATGTTGGGGGACCCGGGCAGGCCCGCCTTGGCGTCGCCAGCTTTCTCGTCGCCCGGAAGCGCGAAGGCGCCACCTTCCCAGGGGCTCAGGAAGTCGAACTCGCGCCACTCGGCCGTCAGCCGCACGGGCTCGTAGACGACGCGCTTCTGCACCTCGTCGTAGCGGACCTCGTTGTAGCCGGTGAGCGGGAAGTCCTTTCGCAGCGGATGCCCGCGGAAGCCGTAGTCCGTCAGGATGCGCCGCATGTCCGGGTGGCCGGAGAACACGAGCCCGAACATGTCGAAGACCTCGCGCTCGAACCAGTTGGCGCCCGGGTGGATGGAGGTGACCGAGGGCACCATCTCCTCCTCGCCCACCTGCACCTTCAGGCGGATGCGGCGGTTCGTGTACATCGACAGGAAGTGGTAGACCAAATCGAACCGCTTCTCGCGCCCCGGCCAGTCCACCGCCGTCACGTCGATCAGCATGGCGAAGCGGCAGGACGAATCGGCCTTCAGGAACGCCACCGTCTCCAGCAGGGACCCGAGCCCCGTCTCGATGGTGAGCTCGCCGTTGCGGACCGCCTGCGACAGGATCGCGCCCTTGCCGCGCGCGGCGATGGATTCGCCCAGCGCGACGAGCGGATCGACCTGCACCTCGGGGGTCTGCGCGGGCTCGGCGGGGGCCGGGTTGTCGGCGACGGGCGTGTTGGCCATCAGGGGTCCCTCAGCGGACGATGGTGCCGGTGCGGCGGATTTTGCGCTGGAGCTGGAGGATGCCGTAGAGCAGCGCCTCCGCCGTGGGCGGGCAGCCCGGGACGTAGACGTCCACCGGCACGACGCGGTCGCAGCCCCGCACCACCGAATAGGAGAAGTGGTAGTAGCCGCCCCCGTTCGCGCAGGACCCCATGGAGATCACGTAGCGCGGCTCGGGCATCTGGTCGTAGATCTTGCGGAAGGCGGGCGCCATCTTGTTGGTCAGCGTCCCGGCCACGATGATGAGGTCCGACTGGCGCGGGGAGGCGCGCGGCGCCGTCCCGAAGCGCTCCAGGTCGTAGCGCGGCATGGAGAGGTGCATCATCTCCACGGCGCAGCAGGCGAGCCCGAAGGTCATCCAGTGCAAGCTGCCGGTCCGCGCCCAGTTGATGACGTCGGCCGTCGAGGTGACGAGGAACCCCTTGTCCTGGAGGTCCCGGTTCATCTCGCGCACGGTCACCTCGCGGTCGGCGCCGGCGGTGTAGAGCCCCGTCTGCACGCCCTCGACGCGCAGGCCGCCGGTCTGCGGCCCGCCCTGCACGAGCGACCCGCCCACCTGCTCCGGCTGGAGCCCGGCGAGCGAGACCTTGTCCCGGATGTCGTCCTTCACTGCCATTCGAGGGCTCCTTTCCGCCATTCGTAGGCGAAGCCGATGGTCAGCACGGCCAGGAAGATCATCATCGACCAGAACGCCGCCATGCTCAGCCCGCCGAAGGCCGTGGCCCAGGGGAACAGGAACGCGACCTCGAGGTCGAAGATGATGAAGAGGATGGACACGAGGTAGAACCTCACGTCGAACTTCATCCGCGCGTCGTCGAAGGCGTTGAAGCCGCATTCGTAGGCGGACACCTTCTCCGGGTCCGGGTTGCGCACGGCCAGCACCACCGCCGCCAGGATCAGGATGACCCCCAGGGCGACCGCGAGCCCCAGGAAGATGATGATGGGGAGATATTCCCTCAGAAAGCCGTCTGCCACGCGCGCCCCCAGGACAAGGGCGCGCCCTCGCGCCCAACCGGGGGCTTAGCGCCCGCCCCCGGCGGGGTCAACCAAGGCGCATCACGCCTTTGAGACAACGAGCGCGGCGGCCAGCATCGCGAGCGTCACCGGCAGCCACAACGCCCGCTCCGGCGCGGAGGGCGTCACGGCGTTCGCGACGACCGCGAGCCCGGACAGAAGGAGCACCGCCCTCACCGCCCCGCGCGGCATCCGCAGCCCCAGCACCCCTGCCCGCGCGAGCATCACGACCGCCATCCCCGCAACCAGCAGCGCGGACAGCGCCGAGAGGCCCTTCGCCGGTCCCGGCACCACCCCCGGCCAGCGCCCGCCCATGGTGAGGCTCCCCCAGGGCGCCCCGCCGATCACCGCGAGGTGAAACGCCACGACCCCCGCCGCGAGCCCCGCGAAGACCCACGCCGCCGCCTTGCCCGACATCGACCGTCCTCCATCGGGACCGAGCCTAGGCCGCCGACCGCGAGGCACGATCCGGGCAGGGATTCCGGCAAGGACCGCCGGCACGCGACGTGATAGCCTGCCGGCGTCCCATCGAAAGGCCGCTGCCATGACCAGCCGGACCTCCACCCTCGCCCGCACGGGCTTCGCGCTCGTCGTCCTGTTCTCCGCCCTCATCGCGCTCGCCTCCCTGCGTTTCCTGTTCGGAGTCGAGCCGCCCGAGCCGGTCTTCGCCAACCGCTTCCTGCCCGGCTGGTTTCCCCTCCATGTGGCGGCCGCCACGGTAGCGCTGACCCTCGGGCCGTTCCAGTTCGTCAGGCGCCTCCGCGTCGGCGTCCCCAAGGTCCACCGCTGGACCGGGCGCGCCTACGCGGTGGCCTGCCTCCTTGGAGGAACGGCGGGATTCGCCATGGCGCTCGGCGCCTCGACCGGGCCGATCTCGCAGGCCGGCTTCGCCCTCCTCGCGCTCGGCTGGCTCGGCTGCACGGCGCAGGGCTGGCGCATGGCGCTCCAGGGCCGCCACGCCACCGCCCACCGCGACTGGATGATCCGGTCCTTCGCCCTGACCTTCGCGGCCGTGATGCTCCGCATCTACCTGCCGATCACCCAGGCCATCGGCCTCCCCTTCGAGGAGAGCTACCGCGTGATCGCCTGGGCCTGCTGGGTCCCGAACCTCCTGGTGGCCGAGATCATCCTCGCCCGCACCCGACCGCGCCGCCGCGCCCTTCCGGCCTAGCGGTCCCAGATGCGCGCCTCCGCGACCTCCAGGGAGTTCCCCGCCGGATCGCGGAAGTAGAAGCTCCGCCCGCCGCCCGGCCAGGTCACCTCCGCCTCGACCTCGATGCCCTCGGCCACCAGCCTCTCCCGCCAGGCGCCGAGCCCCAGGGGCTCGGCCGCGAAGCAGAGATGCCCGGGCCCCCGCGCCCCATGCGGCGGCACGGGGAGCGGCGACTTCGGGTCCACGACCTCCGTCGCCTCCGGCCGGAACACCAGCAGCACCCCCGCGCCGACCCGGTAGAACGCGTGCCGCCCCGGCACCCTCCCGATCCGAGGGAGCCCCAGCACGCCGCCGTAGAAGGCCTCGGCCGCCTCCAGGTCGTCGACATAGACGGCGGTTTCCAGGATCAGGGCGGGCGGCTCGCGCGACATGGGTCCCTCCGGGGCGCATCCGGCCGATGGTCGCCCTGCCGGGACGTCCCGGTCAAGGCGTTCAGCTCACCAGCGCGTAGAGGATCGCGATCCGCCCCGTCGATCCCTCGTCCACCTCGATCGACTCGGGCACCGCGACGTAGCCCATCGGGGGATGCACGGTGACGACGTCCGGCACGTCGCCCACGCCGTTGCTCACCTCCACGTCCACCCGCAACCCGTTGACCGACAGGGCGAAGAACATCTGGAGGGGGTTGCCCAGCGTGAGCTCGTTGACGAAGTAGAGGTCCGCCGGATGGTCCTCGGCCGGCTCGAGACGGACGAAGGCGGGCGTCGTCTCGCCCCAGGACTGGACGCTGGGGGCGCGGTCGGGCGACTCGGCCCAGGCGGGGGCGCCGAGGGCCAGGAGGGCGGAGGCCACGGGCGTGACACGGCGCGCGAAGGGTGGCAGGAACATGGGGAGGTCTCTCCAGGGGGGCCGGGCCTGCCAGGAGACCACGGGCGTCGGCTCCGCGTCGCGGCGGAGCGGTCAGGCGGCGGAGAGGAGCGCCGGTGCCCAGGAGCCATGGAGCGACCCGATCAGGTTGCCGGACGCGAGGAGCCGGCCGGGCCGACACGGTCCGGGTGCGTGCGCCCACGCCCATTGACAGGGGGAACAACGCATGGAGCCCTGGCGTTCCCCGGCCATGAAGGTCGTTCTCCCCACCGTGATCGCGGCGCTCCTTCCCGCCCTCGCCCCGGCGCAGGAGGTCGGCCGCGTCGGCGTGGACTGGGTCGGCAACGACATCATCGTCGAGGCCCTCCCCGACCCCGAGGTCGAGGGCGTCACCTGCCACGTCGCCTACTTCGAGAGGTCCTTCATCGACCGCCTCTCGCAGGGGAACTGGTTCGAGGACCCGTCCAACTCCTCCATCGCCTGCCGCCAGACCGGCCCCATCGAGCTGGGCGACATCGACACCGGCCCCGAGGGCGAGGAGATCTTCTCCGAGCGGCAGTCGATCATCTTCAAGTCGCTGCGCGTGACGCGCATCTTCGACGAGGAGAACCAGGTGCTCATCTACCTCGTCCACGCCAACGAGGTGACCGAGGGCTCGGCCAAGATGTCGATCTCCACCGTGCCGCTCTGGAACGCCCGGACGGCCCAGCCCGCCCCGGCGCAGTAGCGGCAGCGCCCGCCATCCCACCGTCCCCGGCCCGAATCGGAGGCCACGCTCGAAGGGGGGCGGAGCCCCACCCCACAGCTCCGAATCGCCCGCGCCCTTATCACGCCCGGCCGGGGTGTTGCGTCGCCCCCTCGGGAGCATCGCGCGCCCCGCTTACCATTCGTTAACCTCTCTCCGGCATCCTGATTCGCAGACACCAGAACCAGACAGCCGGGGCCCGGCCCCGCCAGACCGAAGACCACCCCCGCCCCACGAGGGCACGCATCAGGGTGCAGGCGAGGCGGCGCGCAGCCCCGGGGACCGGAGACCATGAGCAGGCACCCCTTCGGCGCGCATCGTTGAGCCGCCCACATACCTGGCCGGGAGACCCTCCCCGGCCTGCCAATCGGCTGACCATAGACTCAAGCCCGCCGAAGAGGCGGTCCGGATAGGCTCAACATGCCCCCTCGCGCCGGGGCGGACGGAGCAACCCGGAGGCCCCGCGGGATTGAAGTGTTTGTGACGGGGGTCCTGCCCCCTTTCCGTCCATCCCCTCCCGGCCGATGTTGCACCTCGAACCGCCCGAGGGCAGGCTCGCCCTGGGGGGAGAACGTCGGGACAGGCATGGCGACGCATCTGGGACTGATCGGCGGCTCGGGCCTCTACGGGCTCCCGCTCGAAGGCGCCGAATGGCGCGAGGTGGACACGCCCTGGGGCGCCCCCTCCGACGCGATCCTGACCGGCACGCTCGACGGCCTTCCGGTCAGCTTCCTTCCCCGTCATGGGCGCGGCCATGTCCACGCCCCCGGAGAGCTCCCCTCCCGCGCCAACGTCGCCGCGCTCAAGGCCCTGGGCGTCACCGACGTCCTCTCCATCTCCGCCGTGGGCAGCTTCCGCGAGGCCATGGCGCCCGGCCACCTCGTCGTGGTGGACCAGATCGTGGACCGCACCGTGGCCCGTCCCGCCAGCTTCTTCGGCACCGGCTGCGTGGCCCATGTCTCGCTCGCCCAGCCCACCTGTCCCCGCCTCTCGGCCCTGGCGGCGGAGGCCGCCGAGGCGACCGGGGCGACCGTCCACCGGGGCGGCACCTATCTCTGCATGGAGGGGCCGCAGTTCTCCTCCCGCGCCGAGTCGCGCATCTGGCGCGACTCCTGGGGCTGCGACGTCATCGGCATGACCGCCATGCCCGAGGCCCGCCTCGCCCGCGAGGCCGAGCTCTGCTACGCCATCGTCGCCATGGTCACCGACTACGACTCCTGGCTCGAGGGCCACGGCGCCGTGGACGTCTCCGCCGTCCTCGCGGTGCTCGCCGCCAACGTGGCGCGCGGGCGCGACCTCGCCCTGCGCCTTCCCGGGCGCCTCGGCCCCGATGCCCCCGGACAGGCCCACCCCTGTCCGCATGGCTGCGACCGCGCCCTCGACCATGCGGTGATGACTGCGCCCGACCGTCGCGACCCGTCCCTGGTGGAGCGGCTCCGCGCCGTGGCGGGACGCGTGCTTTGACCCTCCGCGGGCTGCTGCTCCTCGGGCTCCTCGCGGCCGGGCCGGCGGCCTCGGCGCAGGAGGACGACTTCCTCGTCACCAGCGGAAGGCTCTCGGGCGAGGACTTCTACCGTCTCGTCGCCTGCCGCGCCCTCCCCGGCGGCCCCTGCACCGTCGATCCGGTCCGCTGGTCGCCCGAGAAGGCGCTGGACCTCAAGGTCGGCATCACCGTCCCGGCCCCCGACTACCCGCCCGAGACGATCCGGCGGATGTCCCAAGCGGTGGACCACGCCATCTCCGAGATCAACTCGGCCGGCGCCGCGCTCCACCTCCGCCGCGCGCTCGAGGGCGAGAGGCCCGACATCACCTTCCACCTCGCCAGCATCCGCGAGGGCGACGCCATCGAGGGGACCGGCGTCTGGGGCGTGGACGGCCAGGTGATCGGCGCCGCGCTGGTGACGGTCTGGTGGGACATCGGCCAGGACCTCACCGAGGCGGTGATCGTCATGGCCGAGGACCTGCCCGCCGCCGACATCCGCCCCGTCGTGCTCGAGGAGCTGACGCAGGCCATGGGGCTGATGACCGACATCCGCAACCCGACCTATGACGACGTGTCGGTGTTCTCCGAGGACTCGAACCGCGTCCTGAGGCTCGGCTCCCAGGACAAGGAGGCCCTGCGCCGCCACTACCCCCCGGCCGAGCCCTGATGTAGGACGCCCCCGTTCCCACCCCCGGAGGCGCCATGTCCGTCAAGGACTACATCCGCACGATCCCCGACTTCCCCTCGCCCGGGATCATGTTCCGCGACGTGACCACGCTCTTCGGCGACCCGAGGGGCTTCCGCATGGCGGTGGACCTGCTCCTCCACCCTTGGGCGGGCGTCCGCATCGACAAGGTGGCGGGCCTGGAGGCGCGGGGCTTCATCCTGGGCGGCGCCGTCGCGCACCAGCTCTCGGCCGGCTTCGTCCCCATGCGCAAGAAGGGCAAGCTCCCCGGCCGCACCATCGAGCAGAGCTACAAGCTCGAATACGGCACCGCGACGCTCGAGGTCCACGACGACGCCATCAAGCCCGGGGAGAAGGTCCTCCTCGTCGACGACCTCCTCGCCACGGGGGGCACCGCGCTCGCCGGCCTCACGCTGATCGAGAAGCTCGGCGGCCAGACCCTCGGCTGCGCCTTCGTCATCGACCTCCCCGAGCTCGGCGGTCGGCAACTGCTGGAAGCCGCCGGCCATCAGGTCCACGCCCTCTGCGCCTTCGAGGGGCACTGAAACGGCAACTCGTAGGGTGCGCTTCAGCGCACCTTCGCCCTATGCTTGTCCGCGAGTCGTGGTGCGCTGAAGCGCATCCTACGGTCGGTTGCCCTGCGCCCGCAGCACCGCCCCCGGGTTGAGGATGCCCCTCGGGTCGAGCGCCTGCTTGACCGCCCGCATCATCGAGAGCTTCACCGGGTCCCCGTAGCGCTCCAGGTCCCCGACCTTGAGCCGCCCGACCCCGTGCTCGGCCGCGACCGAGCCTCCCCGCGCATGGACGAGGTCGTGCACCAGCTCCTTCACGCGCCCCCGCACCGGATCGAACTCCGCCCGCGCGACGCCCGAGGGCGGGAAGACGTTGAAATGCAGGTTTCCGTCGCCCAGATGCCCGAAGCAGTTGACGCGGAACGGGCCGAGCCTCGCCAGCGCCGCCTCCGCCTCCGGGATGAAGGCCGGGATCTCGGACAGCGGCAGCGAGATGTCGTGCGAGGACACCGCGCCGATCTTCCGGTTGGCCTCCGGGATGCGCTCCCGCAGCTCCCAGAGCGCCGTCGCCTGCGCCTCGCTCGCCGCGAGCACGCCGTCGGTGACGAGCCCCCTCTCCATGCCCTCCTCGAATATCCGCTCCAGCGCCGCCTGCGGCTCCAGCCCCTCGGGCAGCCCCAGCTCCACCAGCACCGTCCAGTCCGGCACCGGCGAGAGCGGCGAGGCCCCGAGCCCCGTCTCCGCCAGGAACACGAAGCCCATGCGCCCCATGAGCTCGAACCCCTGCACCGTGTCGCCGTAACGCCCCTGCGCCAGGGCCAGCAACTCCAGCGCCACCGCCGGCGAGGGCACCGCGAGCAGCGCCACGCCCACGCGCGACGGCGGCTGCACGAGCCGCAGGGCCGCCGCCGTGATGACCCCCAGCGTCCCCTCCGACCCGATCAGCAGGTCGCGCAGGTCGTATCCCGCGTTATCCTTCCGAAGGCGCGTCAGCCCGTGCCAGACCTCTCCCTGCGCCGTGACCGCCTCGACCCCCAGGCAGAGCGCCCGCGCGTTCCCGTGCCGCAGCACCGCCGTCCCCCCGGCGTTGGTCGCGAGCAGCCCCCCGATCCGTGCCGAGCCCTCCGAGGCCAGCGACAGCGGGAACATCCTTCCCGCCCGCTCCGCCTCCCGATGCACGTCGGCCAGGATCACCCCGGCCTCGGCGACCAGCACGCTCTCGGAGGGATGCACGGCGCGGACCCTGTCCATGCGGGCGAGCGACAGGATCACCGGCGCCGGCCCCTCGGCCATGACCTGCCCGCCGACGAGGCCCGTCCCGCCCGAATGCGGCACCACCGGCACCCGTGCATCGAAGCAGGCGCGCAGGATCGCCGCGACCTCCTCGGTGGAACCCGGCGCCAGCAGCAGCCCCGTCCCCCGGAACCGCCCGCGCGGCTCGGAGAGGTGCCGCTCCTCCGCCTCGCGGAAGGCGGAGGGCGGCAGACGGTCGCGCAAGCTGTCGAGGAAGGCGGGCGTGGCGGGCTGGAGCGTCATGGCGCCCAACTTGCACCGCCCGGGGGGAGGAGCAAGCCTCAGCCGGCGTCCGTCCGCCCCCTCCGGTCCATCCGAAGGTTGGCGTAGAGCACGTGGTTGCGCCAGCGCCCGTTGATCTGAAGATAAGCCTGCGCCACGCCCTCGTACTTGTAGCCGCAGCCCTCCAGCAGCCGGCGCGAGGGCGTGTTCTCGGGCAGGCAGCCGGCCTCGATGCGGCTCAGGTCCAGCGCCGTGAAGGCGTAGTTCACCACCGCCGAGACCGCCTCGCGCATGTAGCCCTGCCGCGCGAAGGGCTGGCCGACCCAGTAGCCCGTGGTCCCCGACTGCGCGGGCCCCCGCCGGATGTTGTCCAGCGTGATCGCCCCCAAAAGGATGCCGTCCTCGCGCCGGATCAGGAACAGCGGCACCGCCGTCCCGCTGGCGATGGAGCGTCGGGCCCAGGCCACGCGGTTGGCGAAGGCGCGTCGTGTCAGGTGGTCCGGCGCCCAGACCGGCTCCCAGGGCTTGAGGAAGTCGGCCGAGTCGCGCCGCAGCGCCGCCCAGCCCGGCCAGTCGCCCATCACGGGCGGCCGCAGCACCATCCGCTCGGTCTCGATCCGGAGGTCCCGGCGGCGGAAGATCATCAGGCCGCCAGCCTGTCCCGCAGCTCCTCGAGTCGGGGCGCCGCCTCGGCGGGCCCGTAGACCGCCAGCGCCGTGCCGGTGCCCCCGGCCATCCGCGCGGCGAAGTCCTTCACGTCCTGCGTGGTCACCGCCTCGATCTTGGCGATCTGCTCCTCCACCGGCGGCACGCGCCCCCAGATGGACAGCATCCGCGCCAGCCGCTCGGCCCGGTTCGACGGGCTTTCGAGGCCCATCAGCAGCCCGGCCTTCATCTGCGCCCTCGACCGCGCGACCTCGGCGTCGGTCATGTCGTCGGCGGCGCGCCTGAGCTCGGCCACCGTCAGGTCCACGAGCTCCACGATGTCCTCGGCGCTGGTGCCCGCGTAGATCGTCGAGAGCCCCGTGTCCTCGTAGGCCCCCGCCTGGGCGAAGATCGTGTAGCAGAGGCCCCGGTTCTCGCGGATTTCTTGGAACAACCGCGAGGACATGCCGCCGCCCAGCGCCGTCGCCCAGATCTGCGCCGTGTGGATCGCCGGGTCGCGGTAGTCCGGCCCCTCCAGCGCCAGCGCGAAGTGCACCTGCTCCAGCGCCTTGATCTCGCGCCGCTCGCCGCCCCGCCACTTGGCGGGCTGGATCAGCGAGGCCTTGGGCAGCGGCGAGAGATGCCCGAACAGCGCCTCGGCCGCGCGGCAGATCGCGTCGTGGTCCACGCTTCCTGCGGCGCAGAGGATCATCTGCCCCGGCCCGTAATGCTCGCCCACGAAGGTGCGCAGGTCGCCCTTGCCGAAGGCGCTGACCCTCTCCGCCTCGCCCAGGATCGTCCGGCCGAGCGGCTGGTCCGGATAGGCAGCCTCCTGCAGCCAGTCGAAGACGATGTCGTCCGGCGTGTCGAGCGTCTGCCCGATCTCCTGCAGGATCACGCCCCGCTCCACCTCGATCTCCTCCTCCGAGAAGACCGGGTTCAGCAGGATGTCCGCGATCACGTCGAGCGCGAGGTCCACGTCGTCCTCAAGCACCCGCGCGTAGTAGGCCGTCATCTCGCGCGAGGTGTAGGCGTTGATGTAGCCCCCCACGTCCTCGATCGCCTCGGCGATCTCCAGCGCGGTGCGCCTCTCGGTCCCCTTGAAGGCCATGTGCTCGAGGAAATGGGCGATGCCGTTCTGCTCGGCCCGCTCGTGCCGCCCGCCGGCGAGGACCCAGATGCCGATGGCGGCGGACTTGAGGCCCGGCATGGACTCGGTGGCGATGCGGAAGCCGTTGGGGAGCGTGTGCAGTCGGACGGTCACGGGCGGATTCGCTCCCGGATGAGGGTTTTCAGGGCGTCGAGGTCGTTGGGCACCCGCGTCACCCGCTCTGGCCGGTCATACAGGTCGGCCATGCGGGGGGGAAGAGGGGGCCGGACGCCGGTCGCGGCCTCCACGGCGTCGGGGAACTTCGCGGGGTGGGCCGTGGCGAGCGTGACCATGGGCGTGGTGCCGAGATGGGATTCCGCGACGTGGATTCCAACCGCCGTGTGCGGGCATACCAGCTCCCCGGTCGCCGCAAGGGTCCGCGCGATGGTCGCGGACGTCTCCTCCTCAGAGGCTCGGCCCGAGTCGAACCACTCGCGCAACTGCTCGATGGCCCCCTGCCCGACCGCGAAGCCGCGCTCGGTCCGCAAGCTGGCCATGTCGTGCGCGACCGCGTGCGCGTCCCGCCCATAGGCGTCGAAGAGCGCCCGCTCGAAGTTGGAGCTGACTTGGATATCCATGGACGGGCTGATCGAGGGCGTGACGCCCTCCTTCCGATGCTCGCCCGTCACCAGCGTCCGGTGCAGGATGTCGTTCTGGTTGGTCGCGATCACCAGCCGCTCGATGGGCAGGCCCATGCGCTTGGCGATCAGCCCGGCGTAGATGTCGCCGAAGTTGCCCGTGGGCACGGTGAAGCTGACCGCCCGCTGCGGCGCCCCGAGGCTCACGGCGGCGGTGAAGTAGTAGACGACCTGCGCCAGCACGCGCGCCCAGTTGATCGAGTTCACGCCCGCGAGCTTCACCCCGTCCGCGAACACCCGGTCCGCGAACATCGCCTTGAGCGCCGCCTGACAGTCGTCGAAGTCCCCATCGAGCGCGAGCGCGTGGACGTTCGCCTCAGCCGGCGTCGTCATCTGCCGCCGCTGGACCTCGGAGACCCGTCCGTGCGGATAGAGGATGAACACGTCCACCCCCTTCAGCCCCCGGAACGCCTCGATGGCCGCGCTCCCCGTGTCCCCGGAGGTCGCGCCCACGATGGCGATGCGCCCGCCCGAGCGCGCGAGCGACGCCTGGAAGAGCTGCCCGATGAGCTGCATCGCCACGTCCTTGAAGGCGAGCGTCGGCCCGTGGAACAGCTCCAGCAGGAAGTGGTTCGGCCCGAGCTGCACCAGCGGCACCCGCGCGGCGTGGCCGAAGCCGCTGTAGGCGGCGTCGATCAGTGCCCGGAACTCCTCGTCCGAGAAGCTGTCGCCGACGAAGGGCCTCATCACGCGGAAGGCCGCCTCCTCGAAGGGGAGCCCGGCCAGCGCCGCGATCTCCTCCGGGTTCATCACCGGCACGACCTCGGGCACGTAGAGCCCGCCGTCCGAGGCGAGGCCCGTCATCATGGCCCGCTCGAAGTCCAGGGCGGGGGCCTGCCCCCGGGTGGAGATGTAGCGCATCGGCTGTCCTCTAGTCCGTCAAGCGGCCGGCTGCCCCGGCCTCGTGTCCTTCGGCCCGCGACGGACGCGGACGATCAGGGCGACGCTCATCACCGCCCAGACGGCCGCGAGCCCGAGCCAGGTGATCGCGTAGTTGAGGTGGTCGTTCGGGATGCCGGCCGTGTCCACCGGCATGGGGATCGTCCCGAGGTCGGCGCCGTCGATGCCCTTGGCGACCACCAGCACCGGCTCGGTGCCAAGGGCCTCGGCCATGGCGGGCAGGTCGCGGGCGAACCAGATGTTCCGCCCCTGGTCCGGCTCGGGGGTCCAGGAATCGGTCTCGCGCGGCCAGAGCAGGTTGCCCGTGACCGTCACCCTCTCCGCCATGCGCGGCAGGGCCTTGGCCTCCTCCGGCACGAAGCCCAGGTCCACGAGGACGCGCCGGTCGCCCGTCGTCAGCACCGAGACGACCCGGTAGCCCGGCCCCTCCCCCTGCATCGAGGTCAGCACCGGCGCCTCCTCGCCCGAGAGCGCCCCAGTCACGCGGACAGGGAGATACTGGTCCGCCTCCGGGTCCGGCGCGGCGGGCAGGTCGACGGGGGCCGAGCCGATCCGCGCCTCGATGGCGGCGATCAGCGCCTCCTTCTGGCCGAGGCGCTGCACCTGCCACGTGCCCAGGGCGCAGAGGATCGCCACGCCGACCACGCCCAGGACGATGGGAAACCAGAGCCGCTTCACCGCCACCCTTTCAAAACGGAAGCGCGCGAGGGGGTCCCCGCGCGCATCAGGGGGAACCCCGGAGGGCCGAGGTCTCAGCTCCCCCAGATGTAGACCACGGTGAAGAGGAACAGCCAGACGACGTCGACGAAGTGCCAGTACCAGGCCGCCGCCTCGAAGCCCACGTGCCGCTCGGGGGTGAAGTCGCCGCGATAGGTGCGGATCAGGCAGACGGCGAGGAAGATCGTCCCGATGATGACGTGCGCGCCGTGGAAGCCCGTGGCCATGAAGAAGGCCGCGCCGTAGATGTTGCCGGAGAAGCCGAAGGCCGCGTGGCTGTATTCGAGCGCCTGGAAGCAGGTGAACATCACGCCCAGGATCACGGCCAGCCAGAGGCCCATCTTCATGTCGCGGCGGTTGTTCTCGTGCACGAGGGCGTGGTGCGCCCAGGTCACGGCCGCGCCCGAGCAGAGCAGGATCAGCGTGTTGATGAGAGGCAGGTCCCAGGGGTCGAAGGGGACGACGCCCGCGGGCGGCCAGACGCCGTCCACCGCCGGGGATTCGGGGCCCATCGGGTACATGGCGTGCTTGAAGAAGGTCCAGAACCACGCCGCGAAGAACATGACCTCGGACATGATGAACAGGATGAAGCCGTAGCGCAGGCCGATGCGGACCACGGGGGTGTGGTCGCCCACCCGGCTCTCGGCCACCACGTCGGCCCACCAGCCGTACATCGTGTAGAGCGCCGCCACGGCGCCGATCGCGAACATCCAGGGCCCCGAGCCATGCATCCAGAGCACCGCCCCGAACAGCATGACGAAGGCCCCGACCGCCCCGGTCAGGGGCCAGATGGAGGGCGGCAGGATGTGGTAGTCGTGGTCTTTCACATGGGCCATGTCGGCGTATCCCCGTTCGGTCGCGGCGTCACTCTATGGAGGCGTCCGCGTCGGCTGTCAAAGGCCCCCCGGCGGCAGCGGAGCCGAGCGCGGCCTGCGTGCTCTCCTCGGAGGGGAGGTCGGTCTGGTAGAAGGTGTAGCCCAGCGTGATCTCGTGGACGTATTTCCCCTCCGGGTCGTCCAGCATCGCGGGGTCCACGTAGAAGCTGACGGGCATCTGCACCGTCTCGCCCGGCTGGAGGACCTGCTGGGTGAAGCAGAAGCACTCGATCTTGGTGAAGTAGCCACCCGCCGCGTCGGGCACGACGTTGAAGCTCGCCTGCCCGGCGATGGGGTGGTCGGTCGGGTTGTGGGCCTCGAAGAAGGCGAGGTTGGTCTCGCCCAGGCGCACGGACATGTGGGTCTGGGCCGGCCGGAAGCTCCAGGGCATCCCTCGGTCCACCGAGGCGTCGAAGCGCACGGTGACCGTCTTGTCCAGCACCGGGACCCCCTCGCCGGTGCCCACCGCCGTCGTGCCGGCGAAGCCCGTCACCTTGCAGAACCAACTGTAGAAGGGCACCGCCGCGAAGCTGAGCGAGCCCATGAGCACGACGAGGCCTACGGTGCCCAGAGCGGTGCGGGACTGCGGGGTCATTGGCCCGGCCCCTCCTCCACGGCCGCCTGCGGCTGCACGACATGGTCGTAGCCCTCGAACTTCATGGGATCGCCCAGCTCCAGGATCTTGACCACCGTCAGCCCGAAGATGATCGCCACCAGCCCGGCGAGGATCAGGCCCACGCCCAGGTTGCGCCCCCAGCGGCGGTTGTGAAGCTCGTGCTCGACCTTGATCGCCATGTCAGGCCCCCAGGAGGCTGCCGAGGGTCGCCTCCGCGAGGAGGGCCCCGAAGTGAAGGGTGAGGTAGAGGAGCGAGACCTTGAAGGCCCGCTTCTCGGCCGCGAATCGGTCGGCCTCGGAGTCCGCGCGGTCGCGCCGCCAGACCTGCCAGCAGGCCCCCAGGAACAGGGCGTTCAGCACCACGCTCGCCGCGAGGTAGATGGGCCCGGCGACCTCGGTGAGGCCCAGCGCCAGGGACACCGGGACGAGGAGGACGGCATAGGCCAGGATGTGGTTGCGCGTGACGCGGTCGCCGTGCGTCTCGGTCAGCATCGGGACCTTCGCCAGCCCGTAGTCCCCCGCACGAAGAGCGCGAGCGCCCAGAAGTGCGGCGGCGTCCACATGAAGACCAGCGCCACCATCAGCACCGGCGCCCAGGCGAAGGACCCGGTCGCCGCGACCCAGCCCACCAGCGGCGGCAAGGCGCCCGCGAGGCCGCCGATGACGATGTTCTGCGGCGTCCGGCGCTTGAGCCACATCGTGTAGACGACGGCGTAGAAGAAGATCGTGAAGGCCAGGAGGCCCGCCGCCAGCCAATTCGTGGCCAGCCCCAGCAGCATCACCGCGAATCCCGAGAGCGCGAGGCCCAGGGCCATCGCCTCCTCCGGCTGCACGCGGCCCGAGGGCACGGGGCGGCCCCGCGTCCGCCGCATCAGCGCGTCGATGTCGGCGTCCCACCACATGTTGAGCGCGCCCGAGGCGCCGCCGCCCACCGCGATGCAGAGCACCGCCACGAAGGCGATGAAGGGATGCACATGGACCGGCGCCGCCGCGAGGCCTACGAGCGCCGTGAACACGACGAGCGACATGACCCGGGGCTTGAGCAGCGCCCAGTAGTCGCCCATCCCGGCCTCGCCGGGGACGCTGAGGGAGTTCGGCAGGCTCGCGTCGCTCATGGGGGACTCCTTGCGGGAGGGTCGTCAGATAGGCCGAACGGCGCCCGAGGGACAGGCCCGGGCGCCGCGACTCGGTGCCGCTGTCCGGGACCTCAGGAGGCGGGCGACGGGAAGTCGACCTTGGCCTGCTGGACCCAGGCGTCATAGGCCTCCTGCGAGACGACGCGCACCTGGATCGGCATGAAGGCGTGGTCCTTGCCGCAGAGCTCCGAGCACTGGCCGAAGAAGATGCCTTCCTGCTCGGCCTTGAACCAGAGATGCGCGAGGCGGCCCGGCACGGCGTCCTGCATCACGCCGAAGGCGGGCACCTTCCAGGAGTGGATCACGTCGCCGCCGGTCACGGTCACGACCACGGTCGCGCCCACGGGGACCACGACGTAGGTGTCGGTGGCGAGCTTGAACTGCTGGTCCGTGAAGCCGGCCTCCTGGAGGGCCGCGCTGATGTCGGGGTTCAGGTTCCCCTCGCCGTAGCCGATCATGTAGCTGTCGAAGGAGATGGCCTCGTCCGGGTAGTCGTAGTGCCAGAACCACTGGTAGCCGGTGACCTTGATGTGGATGTCCCCCTCGGGGATCTCCTGCTGGTCGAACAGCACGGGGAGCGAGAAGGCCCCGATGAAGACCAGGATGACGATCGGCACGATGGTCCAGGCGATCTCGAGCGGGGAGTTGTGCGTGAAGCGCGCCGGGGTCGGGTTCCGCCGCTCGTTGAAGCGGAAGATCACGACGACGAGCAGCAGCATCACGAACAGCACGATGGCCGAGATGATCCAGAGCACCATGCCGTCGAGCCAGTGCGTGTTCTCGGCGACGGTGCTCATGGCGGGCTGGAGCGCGATGCCGCCCTGGTGCGGCTGGCCGATGACCGGCAGCCCGTCCACGACGAGCCCCGCGCCCGAGTTGTCCGCGGCCTCCTGCGCCCAGGCGGCGCCGCCGAGGAGGGTCGCCCCCGTGGCGGCGGCAAGGGTTCTGAAGGTCTGGAGCAGGCTCATGGGCAGTCCTCAAGGGGCGGCGATGATATGACGGAGGCGTGACGGGCCCCTGTCGGTCGGCTGCCTCATCCCATATCCTTGGGGGCATAACAAGCCGCCCGATGCCGTGCCCGCATCCTCCGGCCCCAGACTCACGAGGAGTTTCCGATGGCCTCCGCCCCCTTCCGCCCCTTCGACGACCTCCTCGACCGGGACGCCGCGCTTCGCCGCCTGCGCGACGCCGTGGCGGGCGCCGACGACGGCGAGCTCTTCCTCGAGCGCCGGCGCGGCGAGGTGCTGGGCTTCGATGACGGCCGCCTGAAGACGGCGAGCTTCGACGCCTCCGAGGGCTTCGGCCTGCGCGCCGTCAAGGGCGAGACGGCCGGCTACGCCCATTCCACCACCATCGACGAGCCCGCGCTCGCCCGCGCCGTGGCGACGGCCCGGCTCGCGGTGGGCTCGGGCGGCGGCACACTCGCCGCGCCTCCGCCCAGGACCAACAGGCGCCTCTACGGCGACGAGGACCCCATCGAGGGCGCGGCCTTCGCCCTCAAGGTCGAGACCCTGCGCGAGATCGACACCTTCGCGCGAGCCCTCGACCCCCGCGTGGTGCAGGTCAGCGCGAGCCTCGCCGCCTCGCTCCAGGAGGTCGCGATCCTGCGGCCCGAGGGCGACCTCGTCACCGACATCCGCCCCATGTCGCGCCTCAACGTCTCGGTCATCGTCGAGGAGAACGGCCGGCGCGAGGCCGGCGGCCATGGCTCGGGCGGGCGGCACGGCCTCACCGGCCTCATCGACCGCGCCACCTGGGAGTCCACCACGCGCGAGGCGCTCCGCATCGCCCTCGTCAACCTGCGCGCCGAGGCGGCGCCGGCCGGCGTCATGGACGTGGTCCTCGGCCCCGGCTGGCCGGGCATCCTCCTCCACGAGGCCATCGGCCACGGGCTCGAGGGCGACTTCAACCGCAAGGGCACCTCGGCCTTCGCGGGCCTCATGGGCCAGCAGGTCGCGGCCAGGGGCGTGACGGTCCTCGACGACGGCACGATCCCCGACCGGCGCGGCAGCATCACCGTGGACGACGAGGGCACCCCCTCGAACCGCACGGTGCTGATCGAGGACGGCATCCTCGTGGGCTACATGCAGGACCGCCAGAACGCCCGCCTCATGGGCGTGACCCCCACCGGCAACGGCCGGCGCGAGAGCTTCGCCCACATCCCCATGCCGCGCATGACCAACACCTACATGCTCGCGGGCGACGCCGACCCCGCGTCCATGGTGGCCTCGCTCAAGGACGGCATCTACGCCGTGGGCTTCGGCGGCGGGCAGGTGGACATCACCTCCGGAAAGTTCGTCTTCTCCTGCACCGAGGCCTACCGCGTCCGCAACGGCCAGGTGCAGGAGCCCGTCAAGGGCGCGACCCTGATCGGCGACGGCGCGACGGCGCTCAGGCAGATCCGCGCCATCGGCAACGACCTGAGCCTCGACCCCGGCATCGGCAACTGCGGCAAGGCCGGGCAATGGGTGCCGGTGGGCGTGGGCCAGCCGAGCCTGCTGATCGGCGGGCTGACGGTGGGGGGCGCCGCCGCCTGACGAGATCGTGACGGGCTTGGCAGCGCCGGGCCCGTCACACCCTCGACAGGACCAGCCCCGCCGCGACCAGCACCACGGACAGGACCCGCGTGAGGCTCAGCTCGCGCACCGGCAGCCCGAAGGCCCCCCAGGTGTCGAGCACCATGGCCCCCAGCATCTGCCCCAGGATCACCGCCGCGATCATCGTCACGACGCCCAGGCTCCCGACGCTCCAGAGCGCCCCCCAAACGTAGAGCGCACCGAGCGCCCCGCCGAGGAACTGCCAAGGCGCCGCGCGGCCTACCGCTAGGAAACCGCCTGCCTGCCCCAGAACGACGGCGATGAAGGTCAGGATCAGGCAACCCGTCCCGAAGGAGATCGCGGCGGCCGGCACGCTCGCCCCCAGGGACCGCCCGAGCGCGGCGTTGACCGGGGCCTGCACGGCCATCGAGGCACCCGCCGCCACGAGGACGCCCATCGCCACCGCCGCCATCCCGTTCATGTCACGCCCTCCCCGGCCGAATCGCACCCGGCGATCCAGCGCCTTCGCGCCGGCAGCCGCAAGGCGGCTCGCCGGACGTTGCCCTCGCGCTATTCCTCCGTCGGAAGCGCCCGGAGGGACATGATGGACCAACCCGAACCCCACCACCTCCCGCCGTCCACCCCCTTCCCCAACTCCCCCCTCCCCCTCCTCGTCTACCACGACGCCCTCCCCTCCGACCCCGCCGCCGTCGAGTCCCTCTTCGCCCGCCACGGCTGGACCGCCGCCTGGGTGAACGGCGTCTACCCCTTCCACCACTGGCACTCCTCCGCCCACGAGGTCCTCGGCTGCACCCGGGGCCAAGCCCGCCTGCGCCTCGGCGGCCCCGAGGGCCTCCTCCTCGACGCCATCCCCGGAACGGTGCTGGTGATCCCCGCCGGGGTCGCCCACTGCAACGAGGGCTCATCCCCCGACTTCCAGGTCGTCGGCGCCACCGACGGGGGCCGCGACTACGACATCGTCCGGGGTGCCCCCACCGCGCGCCAGCGGGAGAACCTCGCCACGCTCCCCCTGCCCAAGTCCGACCCCGTGCATGGGCCGGGCGGTCCCCTCCCCCGACTCTGGCGGACCTAAAGGCCCTTGCTCCGCGCGCCCCGCGCCCCACCCTCAGACGCGTCATGCCCCCCCTGCGCCCCCTCCTCGCCCGGATCGAGACCCGGACCCTCCTCGCGGTGCTCCTCATCGCCGCCGCGCTCTGGACCTTCGGCGGCATCGCCGAGGAGATGGCCGAGGGCGATACCCACGCCATCGACACCGCGCTCCTCCTCGCGCTCCGCGTCCCCGGCGACCCCGACGATCCGCTCGGGCCGCCCGCCGTCGAGACCGCCATGCGCGACATCACCGCGCTGGGCGGCATCACGGTCCTGGCCCTCGTCACCGCCGCCGTGGTCGGCGCCCTCGCGATCCGGGGCCAGCGCCGCTCGGCCGCCTTCCTCGCCGTCGCCGTGGGCAGCGGGCAGCTCCTGTCCCACGTCGCCAAGAGCTTCTTCGACCGCCCCCGTCCCGACCTCGTCCCCCACGCGACCGAGGTGCTGTCCTCCTCCTTCCCCTCCGGCCATTCCATGATGGCCGCCGTGACCTGGCTCACCCTCGCCGTGATGCTCGCCCGGGCGGAGCCCAAGCGGCGCATGAAGGTCTACTGGGTCACGCTCGCCGCGCTCGTCACCGTCGCGGTGGGTGTCTCGCGCGTCTATCTCGGCGTCCACTGGCCCTCGGACGTGGCGGCGGGCTGGACATTGGGCGCGGCCTGGGCCCTCCTCTGCGCGCTCGTCGCCCGCTGGCTCGAACGGAAGGGCGAGATCGAGCCCGAACGCGGAGGACAGCCCTGATGTACGGCCTCATCAACCGGTTCACCACGCATCCCGGCCGCCGGGACGAGCTCATCGCCGCGATGACCGGGGATGCCGGCCCCCTTCCCGGTTGCCGCAGCTTCGTCGTGGCCAAGGACCCCGCCGATCCGGACGCCGTCTGGATCACCGAGGTCTGGGACAGCGAGGAGGACTGGCGCGCCTCGCTCGATCTCCCCGCCGTCAGGGCCAGCATCGACAAGGCCCTGAGCCTGATCGCGAGCTTCGGCGAGCGCACCGTCACCCTTCCGGTCAGCCTACGTCCCTGACCGGCGGGAACCCCCGGCCCCCCACGCGGGTTGCGCACCGATGCAGCAGCGGGAGGGCCCCAGCATGGCCGGCATGGCGCAGACCTTCGCGGAGGCCCTCCAGCGCACGGAGGAGGGCCGCGACCCCGACCCGCTCCTCCAGCTCTTCGCGCCCGACGCGGAGCTGTCCAACTACGCGCGCCGCGAGTCGGGGATCGAAGGCGCCCGGCGCTTCTGGTTCAGCTATCTCGAGCAGTTCTCCGACATCCGCTCGCGCTTCATCCGGATCATCGAGGACGGCGGCCAGGCGGCGCTGGTCTGGACCTCCGTGGGCACCCTCAAGGGCGGCCAGCCCATCAGCTATTCGGGCGTGAGCGTCATCGAGGCCGAGGACGGCAAGGTCCGCCGCTTCGAGACCTACTACGACTCCGCCGCCTTCCTGCGGCCGGAGGCGGCATCGACCGGGGGCTCGTGACCGTCCCGGGGCCGACGACGCGGATTCGGGCATCAGCCTCGCGGCCCTTGGGACCCGACCAGCACGGACCGCCCTGGCCTAGGGCGGGCGTCAGGCCGCCACGCCCGGCTGGCCGTCCCCGCGTCGCTGGCCCACGTCGCGGCGGGCTGACGCCCATCCTGTGAGGTCCCCCCGATCCGCAGCCTCTCCGCACAACGATCAGGCCCTATGTCCCCCGGGCGAGGCCCCTGGCGCCCGCCCGTTTTCCCGCCCGCGTTCACTGTTTGTTAACCTTCTTCTGCTATCCAGAAGGTCCGCCGCCACGGAGGACCCGTCATGCCCATGCCTTCCCCCCTGCCCCGCGCCCCGGTGGCCGAGGACGAGCGCATCGACTGGCTGCGCCTCCTCCGTTCCCGCCGCGTGGGCGTCGTCACCTTCATGCGCCTGCTGCGCGAGCATGGGTCGGCGCGCGAGGCCCTCCGCGCCCTCCCCGCCATCGCCCGCGCCGCCGGGGTGGAGGACTACGCCCCCTGCCCGGAGGGGGTCGCCCTCAAGGAATACAAGGCCGGCACCACCTTGGGCGCCCGCCTCCTCCTGCGCGGCGACCCGGCCTATCCGGCGCTGCTCGACCTCCTGCCCGACGCGCCGCCGCTCCTCTGGGCACTGGGCGATGCGGGGCTGCTGGCCCGCCCCATGGTAGCGCTGGTCGGCGCCCGCAACGCCTCCTCGCTGGGGCTCCGCATGACGCGGATGCTGGCCGAGGGGCTCGGACAGGCCGGGATGGTCGTCGTCTCGGGCCTCGCGCGCGGCATCGACACCGCCGCCCACAAGGCCGCGCTCCCCACCGGCACCGTCGCCGTGATGGCCGGCGGCGTGGACCACATCTATCCGCCCGAGAACGAGGTCCTGGCCGAGGAGATCGCCGCGAAAGGCCTCCGCCTCTCCGAGCATCCCATCGGGATGGAGCCGCAGGCCCGTCACTTCCCGGCCCGCAACCGCATCGTCTCGGGCCTCTGCCACGGCGTCGTGGTGGTCGAGGCGGCGGAACGCTCGGGCACCCTCATCACCGCCCGCAGCGCCGCCGACCAGGGGCGCGAGGTTCTGGCCGTGCCCGGCCACCCGATGGACCCCCGGGCGGCGGGCTGCAACCTCCTCCTCCGCGACGGCGCGACCCTCGTCCGCTCGCCCGAGGACATCCTGGAGGCCCTCGCCGCCTCGCTCGCCCGCCCCGAGGGGCTGCCGCTGGCCGAGCCTGCCTCCAAGGCCGACTCCTCCTCGCGCCCGCCAGAGGTCGCCCGCCGCACGGCCCGCTCCATGCCACCCATCGCGCCCACCCCCTCCGGCGACCTCCGCGCCCTGATCCTCGACCGCCTCGGCCCCTCGCCACTGGCCGAGGACCAACTCATCCGCGACCTCGGCGCCGGGGCCGCCGCCCTCGCCCCCGCCCTCACCGACCTGGAGCTCGAGGGGCGCATCGTCCGCCAGCCCGGCGGCCTCCTGGCCCTCGCCGCCTGAGGACCCGGCCGCCACGAGGTGGGACCTCCCGCCGGCCCTTGGATTGACATTGGGGGTCCCACCCCCACATACGGCGCCCTCGAAACGCTCCGACCCAAGGTGCCCGTATGCCCGTCGTCGTCGTCGAATCCCCGGCCAAGGCCAAGACGATCAACTCCTACCTGGGCAAGGACTACACGGTCCTGGCCAGCTTCGGGCATGTCCGCGACCTCCCCGCCAAGGACGGCTCGGTGGACCCGGAGCACGGCTTCGCCATGGAGTGGGAGGTCGCCGCCGACTCGAAGAAGCACCTCAAGGCCATCGCCGACGCGCTGAAGGACGACCCGAACCTCATCCTCGCCACCGACCCCGACCGCGAGGGCGAGGCCATCTCCTGGCACCTGACCGAGGCGCTGCGCGACCGCAAGGCCATCAAGGCCGCGACCCAGGTCAGCCGCGTCACCTTCAACGCCATAACCAAGACCGCCGTGGCCGAGGCGATGAAGCACCCCCGGCAGGTCGACGTGCCGCTGGTGGACGCCTACCTCGCCCGCCGCGCGCTCGACTACCTCGTGGGTTTCAACCTGTCGCCCGTGCTCTGGCGCAAGCTCCCCGGCGCCAAGTCGGCGGGCCGCGTCCAGTCCGTCTGCCTCCGCCTGATCGTCGAGCGCGAGATGGAGATCGAGGCCTTCCGCGCCCAGGAATACTGGACCGTCGAGGCCCTGCTGAAGACGCCGCGCGGCAAGGAGTTCACCGCGCGCCTCGTGTCCTTCGCGGGCAAGAAGCTCGACAAGTTCGACCTCAAGACGCAGGAGGACGCCGACCTCGCCGTCGCCGCGATCCGCCACCGCGACCTCGCGGTCACGAGCGTCGAGGCCAAGCCCGGCAGCCGTCACCCCTCCGCGCCGTTCATGACCTCGACCCTCCAGCAGGAGGCGTCGCGCAAGTTCGGCATGGGCGCCAAGGCCACGATGTCGGCGGCCCAGCGCCTCTACGAGGCGGGCCTCATCACCTACATGCGGACCGACGGCATCGACATGGCGCCCGAGGCGGTCATGGCCGCCCGCGATGCCATCAAGGACCGCTTCGGGGCGGACTGCCTGCCCAAGTCGCCCAGGATGTACAAGAACAAGGCCAAGAACGCCCAGGAAGCGCACGAATGCATCCGGCCCACCGACATGGCCAAGGACGTGGGCAGCCTCAAGATCACCGACAACGACCAGCGCCGCCTCTACGACCTGATCTGGAAGCGGACCCTCGCCTCCCAGATGTCCGAGGCGCGGCTGGAGCGGACCACCGTCGAGATCGGCTCGGAGGACGGCCAGGTCGGCCTGCGCGCGACCGGCCAGGTGATCCTCTTCGACGGCTTCATGCGCGTCTACACCGAAGGCCGCGACGACCCCGCGCCCGGCGCCGGGGATGACGAGGACGACGCCCGCCTGCCGCAGATGGCCCAGGGCGACCGCCTCGCCAAGGAGTCGGTCACGCCCGAGCAGCACTTCACCCAGCCCCCGCCCCGCTACACCGAGGCGACGCTGGTCAAGCGCATGGAGGAGCTCGGCATCGGCCGCCCCTCGACCTACGCCTCGATCGTCACCACGATCCAGGACCGCGAATACGTCCGCAAGGAGAACGGGCGGCTGATCCCCGAGGACAAGGGCCGCCTCGTCACGATCTTCCTGACCAACTACTTCCGCCGCTACGTGGAGTACGACTTCACCGCCGGCCTCGAGGACCAGCTCGACGAGATCAGCGCCGGCGGCGCCGACTACAAGGAGGTCCTGGCGCAGTTCTGGCGCGACTTCTCCGCCGCGCTGGGCGAGACCGCCGACCTGCGCATCGGCGAGGTCCTGGACAAGATCGACGAGGTCCTCGCGCCGCACCTCTACCCTGCGCGGCCTGACGGCGGCGACCCTCGCCTCTGCCCCAACTGCGGCAAGGGCCGGCTCTCCATGCGGACCGCGCGGACGGGCGGCGCCTTCATCGGCTGCTCGAACT
Source organism: Rubellimicrobium mesophilum DSM 19309 (assembly GCF_000600335.2). Taxonomy (GTDB): domain Bacteria; phylum Pseudomonadota; class Alphaproteobacteria; order Rhodobacterales; family Rhodobacteraceae; genus Rubellimicrobium; species Rubellimicrobium mesophilum. The sequence continues at coordinate 82,168 of NZ_KK088582.1, forward strand.
ACCCCGACTGCCGCTTCACCCGCCCCTTCGGCCCTCCGTCCGAGGACGGCGAGGCGCAGACGGGCGAGCGCGTGCTGGGCTACGACCAGGGCGACGCGATCCACCTCAAGGACGGCCGCTTCGGTCCCTATGTCCAGCGCGGCGACGCCACGACCGAGAACCCCAAGCCGCCGCGCGCCTCGCTCCCCAAGGGCTGGGCCGCGCAGGACATGGACCTCGAGAAGGCGCTGCGCCTCCTCGCCCTTCCCCGCCTCGTCGGCGCCCACCCCGGGGACGGCCAGCCCGTCGAGGCCGGCATCGGCCGCTTCGGCCCCTACGTGAAGCACAACTCGACCTACGCGAACCTCCCCGAGGTCGCCGAGGTCTTCGAGATCGGCATGAATCGCGCCATGGAGGTCCTCGCCCAGAAGGCCGCCGGTCGCGGCGCCGGGCGGGGACGCGCCAGCACGGCCGCGCTCCGCAGCCTGGGCGAGCACCCGGGCGGCGGCGAGATCACCGTGATGCCCGGCCGCTTCGGCCCCTACGTGAAGTGGGGCAAGGTCAACGCCACGATCCCCAAGACCCTGGAGCCCGAGGCGATCACCCTCGACGAGGCCGTGGCCCTGGTCGACGCCAAGGCCGGGAGCAAGCCCGCCGCCAAGCGCAAGGCCCCCGCGAAGGCCCCCGCGAAGGCGGCCAAGCCCAAGGCCGCTGCCAAGCCCAAGCCCGCCGCCAAGACGGTCACGCCCCGCAAGGCCAAGGCCTCCGCGGCCGAGTGACCGCCCTTCCCTCCGCTGCGGCGCGGCGCTAGGGTCGCGCCCGACCACAGCGGGGAGGCAACATGAACAAGGTTTACCCGGACGCGAGGTCTGCCCTCGACGGCCTGCTCTTCGATGGCATGCTGATCGCCTCGGGCGGCTTCGGCCTCTGCGGCATCCCCGAGCTCCTGATCGCGGCCATCCGCGAGGCCGGGACCAAGGACCTCACCGTCGCCTCGAACAACGCCGGCGTGGACGGCTTCGGCCTCGGCGTCCTCCTGGAGACCCGGCAGGTCAGGAAGATGATGTCGTCCTACGTGGGCGAGAACGCCGAGTTCATGCGCCAGTACCTTTCGGGCGAGCTGGAGCTGGAGTTCAACCCGCAGGGCACGCTCGCGGAGCGGATGCGCGCGGGCGGTGCCGGCATCCCCGGCTTCTACACCAAGACCGGCGTCGGCACCGTCGTGGCCGAGGGCAAGGAGCACAAGGACTTCGACGGCCAGACCTACATCCTGGAGCGCGGCATCGTCGCCGACCTGTCCATCGTGAAGGCCTGGAAGGCCGACCCGACCGGCAACCTCGTCTTTCGCAAGACCGCGCGCAACTTCAACGTCCCCGCCGCGACCTGCGGCAAGGTCTGCGTGGTCGAGGTGGAGGAGATCGTGCCCGCCGGCAGCCTCGACCCCGACACGATCCACCTCCCCGGCATCTACGTCCACCGCCTGATCCAAGGCCCGCACGAGAAGCGCATCGAGCAGCGCACCGTGCGCAAGCGAGAGGCAGCCCCCGCCGCCGCCACGGGCAGCGAGGTCTGAGGATGACCTTCTCCTGCCGCGCCCGCCTGTCCGTCCGTTCTTTCCCGAGAGGAGCCTGACCATGCCCTGGGACCGCCACCAGATGGCCGCGCGCGCCGCGCGGGAGCTCAAGGACGGCATGTATGTCAACCTCGGCATCGGCATCCCGACGCTGGTCGCCAACCACATCCCGGAGGGCGTCAGCGTCACGCTCCAGAGCGAGAACGGGATGCTCGGCATGGGCCCCTTTCCCTACGAGGGCGAGGAGGACCCCGACCTCATCAACGCCGGCAAGCAGACCATCACCGAGCTGCCGCACTCGGCCTACTTCGACTCGGCCCAGAGCTTCGCGATGATCCGGGGCGGCAAGATCGCCATGGCGATCCTCGGCGCCATGGAGGTCTCCGAGGAAGGCGACCTCGCCAACTGGATGATCCCCGGCAAGCTCGTGAAGGGCATGGGGGGCGCCATGGACCTCGTGGCCGGCGTCGGCCGCGTGGTCGTCGTCATGGACCACGCCAACAAGGCGGGCGAATCGAAGGTGCTCCACCGCTGCACGCTGCCGCTGACCGGCAAGGCGGTGGTGGACCGCATCATCACCAACCTGGGCGTCCTCGACGTGGTGGAGGGCGGCCTGCGGATCGTCGAATGCGCGGACGGGGTGACGGCGGAGGAGATCCGCAAGGCGACGGAGGCCACCCTTGTCTGAGGTCGAGCGCGAGGATCACGGCTCCAAGCGCCGCTACGTGATCCGCCGCCCGGAAGGCGAGGCCGAGCTCACGCTCTCGGTCCTCTCCCCCACCCGTGTCATCGCGGACCACACCTACGTCCCCGACGCGCTGCGCGGCCAGGGGCTGGCGGAGGATCTCCTCGACGCGCTCCTGTCGGATGCCCGCGCGCAGGGCTTCACCATCGTCCCCCTCTGCCCCTACGTGGCCTCCCAGGCCCGGCGGCACCTGGAATGGGCCGCGCTCTTCGCCACATGACGCGCGCGGCGCGGCGCGGCTAGCCTGCGGACACCGGAAGGCAGGGGGAGCACCATGGAAGAGGACATCAAGGCGCTCGCGAGGGAGCTGCTGGAGCACGGCGTCGTCCGGCTCAGCGAGCGCGACCGGCGCGTCCTCGCCCGCATGGCCAGCCGCCGCCACGTCGCCCACGATCCCCGGACCGAATACGAGGCCGGCATGACCCTGGGTCAGAGGGCGGCGGACCAGATCGCCCGCTGGGGCGGCTCCTGGGTCTTCGTGGGGGGATTCGGACTCTTCCTCCTCCTCTGGTGCGCCTGGAACCTCCTCTCCGGCCGCGCCTTCGACCCCTACCCCTTCATCTTCCTGAACCTGCTCCTGTCGATGCTCGCCGCCGTGCAGGCTCCCATCATCATGATGAGCCAGAACCGCCAGGCCGAGATCGACCGCCATCAGGCCGGCAGCGACTACGAGGTCAACCTCAAGGCCGAGATCGAGATCATGGAGCTCCACGCCAAGCTCGACCGCATGGTCGAGCGCCTGCCCTAGAGCGCGCTCACCATGAACACGCAACCGTCCGAGGCGAGCTCGGGTGGCGTCTGGCAGAGTCCCCGCGCCACGTTCCAGGCCGCCAGGACCTTGGGCACGTAGGCCCGCGTCTCGGCGTAGGGGGGCACGCCGCCGTTGTCCTCGACCGCGCCTTCGCCCGCGTTGTAGGCGGCGAGAGCGAGGATCGGGTCGCCCCCGAAATGGTTCAGCAGCCAGTCGAGATAGGCGACGCCGCCCCGGATGCTCTCGCCCGGCGCGGTCCGGTCGCTCACCCCGAATCGGGCCGCGGTCCCGGGCATGAGCTGCATGAGCCCGGCCGCCCCGACCGGCGAGACCGCGTCCGACCGCCCCGCGCTCTCCACGGCGATGACGGCCAGCACGAGGGCGGGCGAGACGCGGGTCCCCACCGTCTCGCGCAGGATGTCGGTCCCATAGGCCTTGGCGATGTCCTGGAGCATCTGCATCCGGGGCCCGGTGATGTCGCCGGAGGGCGCGAGCGACAGCACGCCCAGCGCGTCCTGGAGCCGCCCGGGCCGCGAATCGGCCAGGAGCGGCGAGACGCGATCCCAGAACCACTCCACGCCGGCGGGCTTGGCGGCGGCGTTGCCGCCCGCGATCCCAGGGGCCGTTTCGGGCGTGAGCGGCACGAAGGGCGTGGCCGGCCGATTCGACACGAACATCGGCTGGGCGGGGTCGATCTGCACCGTGATCCGGTTGGCGGCCCCCCGGTCCGGCACGCCCACGCGGCGGAACGTGAAGTCTTCCGCCTGCGCCATCTCGGCCAGGAGCAGCCCGACCGTCGCCCCCGCCACGGCCCAGGCGCGCAGGCCCGTTCCCCGTCCCGTGATTCGCATCATCCCTGACGCTCCGCCTGGGGCCCGAGCGGCCCTGTCCCTCGGCCCAATCTGCCAGCCCGGCCAGCCCGCGCCTAGCCGCGCCTTCACGCGCGCGCGATTCCCTTCGGGGGTGGGGAGCCCGCGCCACGGTTTGGCCCGAGGTCCTAGCAAAGCGTTAATTCCACGCGAAAATGCACGAAACGAGCCCAAATCCCGCCCCATTCCGGGGGCCATATCTCTCCATCGACGACGGGGATCGGGCCAAGGACGAGGCCAGCCCGAGACGATCCGGCGCGGTGCCAACGCAGAACCCCAGAGGAGAGAGAGATGCTCAACTTCATCAAGACCTTCGCCGCCGACGAAGACGGCGCCGTGACCGTGGACTGGGTGGTGCTGACCGCCGCCGTCGTGGGCCTCGGCATCGTCGTCGTCACCACCGTCCGGGGCGGCGCCAACTCCATGGCCACCAATATCTCGTCGTCGCTCTCGGGCGCAACGGTCGCGACGCTCGGCACGCTCGGCAGCGGCAGCTGAGGCAGTTCGCAACGAATTTGGGGCCGCGCTCGCGGGGGCGCGGTCCTTTTCTTTGGTCCCAGTCCCACTAGGCCGCCCGGAATCCGCGCCCCCGCTGCAAAATGGGCGAAGATCGACCACATTTTTCCGCCAGGCTCGACGCGGAACGAAGACCGGTCCCACCGTGAACCTCGCAGGAGTCACCCATGCTAGCCACAACCTTCTGTCGCATCCTCCAAAGCGAGGACGGCGCCGTGACGGTGGACTGGGTGGTGATGGCCGCCGTCGTGGTCAGCTTGGGGGTGGCCATCGTGGCCCTCATCCAGGACGGGGCGACCGATGTCTCGAGCGGGATCGGCGCGAAGCTGAGCTCCGCCTCTGTCTACACTATCAAGTTCTGACCCGAACGACTCCAGAAGGAAGCGAATCATGAAACTGGCATTCGGACTGGTCTTCGTCGCGGGCCTCGGGCTGGCCGGATCCGCCGTCTGGATGGTCCGCGACCATTTCCAGCAGCAGTCGATGGCCCTCGCCCAGGTGAGCGCCGCCGCCGCCGCCATGATCCCGACCGTCGAGGTCTGGGCGGTCAAGCGCGAGATGGCCTACGGCGAGCCCATCACCATGGACGACGTCCAGCCCATCCAATACGCCGAGCCCTTCCTCCCCGAGGGCGTCTTCCGCACCCAGGAGGAGCTCTTCCCCAAGGGCCCCGACGAGACGCGCGTCGTCCTGCGGCAGATGGAGCCGAACGAGCCGATCCTCGCCGTCAAGGTGACCGAGCCCGGCGAGGACGCGGGCCTCACCTCGCGCCTCGGGAAGGGCATGCGCGCCTTCGCGATCAGCGTGGACGTGGCCTCGGGCGTGTCGGGCTTCCTGCGCCCGGGCGACAAGGTCGACGTCTACTGGACGGGGACCATCGACGAGGGCGCCGACGCGGGCCGGCAGGTGACCCGCCTCATCGAGCCCGGCCTCAGCCTCATCGCCATCGACCAGACCGCCGACGAGGACATCATGGGGGCGAGCATCGCCCGCACCGTGACCGTGCAGGTCACGCCCCAGCAGGTCGCCGACCTCGCCCAGGCCCAGGCCTCGGGCAGCCTGTCCCTGTCGCTCGTGGGCCAGGGCGACGAGGTCGCGGCCGCCGGGGTCATCGAGGTGGACCAGCGCAGCCTCCTCGACATCCAGGACGCTCCCGCCCCGGTCGTCGCCCCCGAGGCTCCGGCGCCGCGCGTCTGCACCGTTCGGACCCGCAAGGGCGACCAGGTGATCGAGACCCCGGTCGACTGCCCGCCCACCAACTGACCTCCCTCAACGCCGGACGACCCTGCGGCGCCCTCCTCCGGGGGGCGCCGCTTGCCGTTCTGGGGACCGGCACGGGCTCCGGTCCTGTGGCGGGCGTCCCACAGAATCCGGGGCTCGCGGCGGTGGATGCAAAGCACGCTTGCGAGTTTTCGGGCGGAACCGCAGGCTCACGGACAAATGAAGGGTGACGGCCGGACGTGGGACGGGTCCGCGTGCTCAAGCCAAAGGCAGGTTAGATGGGACAGAAGCAACTCATGCAGGCCGCGCTCGCGGGCCTCGCGCTGGCCGTGACGGGCCTGCCGGCCGCGCTCCCGGCACAGAACCTGACGGTTCTGCAAGGCAGCGTCCAGGAGCCGATCGACGTGCCGCTCAACCGCGCCGTCGTGGTCGAATCGGACGTGCCCTTCACCGAGCTGTCGATCGCCAACCCGGGCATCGCCGACATCTCCTCGCTGTCGGACCGCACGATCTACGTCCTGGGCAAGGCCCCCGGCCGCACCACGCTGACGCTTCTGGGCGCCGACGGCCAGCTCATCTCCAACGTCGAGGTCCGCGTGACCCCCGACGTGGCCGAGTTCAAGGAGCGGCTGGAGCAGATCCTCCCCGGCCAGGGCGTCGAGGTGAGGACCGCCAACGACGGCATCGTGCTCTCGGGCACCGTGGACAGCATCCAGGACCTCGACCGCGCGCTGGAGCTCGCGAATCGCTACGCGCCCGACCGGGTGTCGAACCTGATGACCGTGGGCGGCACGCAGCAGGTGATGCTGCAGGTCCGCTTCGCGGAGATGAACCGCACGGTCACCAAGTCGCTCAGCTCCTCCCTGGGCATCCAGGGCACGACGCTCGGTGGCGACCTGGGCGTCTCCGCGGGCACCGGCGCGCTCAACGACGGCACCACGCTCGGCGGGGCCTTCGGCGGCAATCTCCCGGCAGGCGGCACCAATACCGCGGGCGTGCTGCTCGGCTTCAACGCCGGCGGCCTCGAAGTGGGCCTCCTGCTCGAGGCGTTGGAGCAGCGGGGCGTCGTGCGCACCCTGGCAGAGCCCAACCTCACCGCCCTGTCCGGCCAGACGGCGAGCTTCCTCGCCGGCGGCGAATACCCGATCCCGGTCGCGCAGGGCGACGGCACCATCAGCGTGGAGTTCAAGCCCTTCGGCGTGGAGCTCAACTTCGTGCCCCGCGTGGTGGACGGCGACCTCATCAACATCGAGATGCAGGCCGCGGTGTCGTCCATCGACACGGCCAACGGCATCAGCCAGAGCGGCCTGAACATCGCCGCCTTCCGCCGCCGCGAGAGCTCCACCACCGTGGAGATGCGCGACGGGGAGAGCTTCGCCATCGCCGGCCTCCTGCAGGACGACTTCCGCGACCTCAACGGGCAGGTGCCGTGGCTCGGCGACGTCCCGGTGCTGGGCGCCCTCTTCCGCTCGGCCTCGTACCAGCGCGCGCAGTCCGAGCTCGTCATCATCGTGACGCCGCACCTCGTGACGCCCACCCGCGGCGAGGCCCTGGCCCTGCCGACCGACCGGGTCCGCCCACCCTCCGAGCGCGACCTGTTCCTGTTCGGCCGCGTCGCAGCGTCCCAGGCCCCCACGACGGGCGGCGCGGGCGAGGTGGCCCGCCAGGACTTCAGCGGCTCCTACGGCTATGTGATGGATTGAGGATACCCATGCGGCGGCTTCTTCTCACGGTTCCGGCGGCGCTGGGGCTTCTCGCGGGCTGCGCGCCCGACCCGACCCTGACCACCTTCAACGGCGAGGCCGGGCAGGCCCCGAACGACGGCGGCTTCGGCAACGCGACCATGAACAACATCCTGATCCAGTCGGGTCAGATGAACTACGCGGTCGCGCTCTCCCAACGCTTCGCGGAGACGGTGCCCACCACCATCAACTTCGCCTTCGATTCGGCCGAGCTCGACGCCCAGGCGCGGGCCGCGCTCGACCAGCAGGCCAACTTCATCAACCAGTTCCCCGAGGTCCGCTTCGCCGTCTACGGTCATACCGACCTCGTGGGCTCGAACGGCTACAACTACCAGCTCGGCCTGCGCCGGGCCCGCGCCGCCGTGGCCTATCTCGTCTCGCGCGGGGTGAGCCAGGACCGGCTCGAGGCTCTCGTTTCCGAAGGGGAAACGATGCCGCTCATCTCGACCCAGCAGCCCGAGCGGGCGAACCGGCGAACGGTGACCGACGTCCGGGGCTTCGTGCAGTCGAACCCGAGCGTGCTGGACGGCAAGTACGCGCAGATCATCTACCGCGACTACGTCGCCTCGGCCGGCGTGACCGAGGCCACCATCGCCACGCCCGAGACGGGCGGGCAGGTCGCCGGCGCGCAGTAGCCACGGGATGGGGCCGGACCGTTTCTTGGGTCCTTACAAAGACAGAAATCCGGCCCCAATCTTGTCACCTTTGCCCGCGATCCAAGAGCTTGACGGATAGCTCGGCGCCCTCCCCGCGGCCGGGATCCCGTCGCGAGGAGGAGCCATGGGCAGGAACGTCGCCTTGCTGATCGAGCCGCAATCCCTGGTCGCCTGCACGATCAGCCGCAACGTCCAGGAGTTCGACCTCCTCATCGAGGATATGCAGAACGTCGCGGGGGATCGCTGGGGCGACCTGACCTTTGCCGAAGCCGCGACCTTCCTCGCCCAGCCCGACTCCGACACGCTCGACTTCGTGGCCCTCGCCATCGACCGCCAGGACGAGGGCAGCATCGACCAGGTGCGCGCCGTCATCGCCGCCGCGCGGGCCAAGGGCATCCAGGTCATCCTGGTGGCCGAGGACGTGAGCCCGACGATCCTCCACCAGCTCCTGCGCGAGGGGGCCGACGCCTTCGTCCCCTACCCCCTTCCCGAGGGGGAGCTCCAGCGCGCCGCCAACCGGCCCCGTTCGCCGGCCCCGGCCCGGGCCGCCGAGCCCGCCGCGCCGGGCGGGACGCCCGCGGCCCCGGGCGGCCATTCCGGCGTCGTGATCCCCGTCTACTCCATGTCCGGCGGCGCCGGCGGGACCACCCTCGCCGTCAACCTCGCCTGGGAGCTCGCGACCCTCGACAAGGAGCTCTCCGCCCGCGTCTGCCTGATCGACCTGGGCCTGCAGTTCGGCTCGGTCGCCACCCTCCTCGACCTCCCCCGGCGCGAGGCCGTGCTGGAGCTCCTGTCGAACACCGAGGGCATGGACGGCGAGGTGCTGGCCGGTGCGCTCCAGACCTACAACGACAAGCTCCATGTCCTCACCGCGCCGCTCGACCTCGTGCCGCTCGACCTGATCGACTCCAAGGACGTGGAGCGCCTCCTCGAGACCGCGCGGGTCAACTTCGACTACGTCGTGATCGACATGCCCCCGGCCATGGCCGACTGGGGCGAGGCGGTGCTGAGCGCCGCGCATCTCTGCTTCGCGGTCCTGGGACTCGACATGCGCTCGGCGCAGAACACGCTGCGGTTGAAGCGCGCGCTGACCTCCGAGGGACTGCCCTTCCAGAAGATCCGCTTCGCCGTGAACCGCGCGCCCGGCTTCACCGACCTCCAGGGGCGCGCGCGGGTCAAGCGGATGGCCGAGTCCCTCGGCATCTCGATCGACCTGCAACTGCCCGAGGGCGGCCGCGCCGTCGCCGAATCCGCCGACCAGGGCGTGCCCCTCGCCGAGGCCGCGCCCAAGAACGCCCTGCGGCGCGAGATCGCCAAGCTCGCCAAGCAGGTCCACGAGGTCAACCTCGCGGACGCCGCGCCGCAGAAGGCCCGCGCCCACGCCTGACGTCCCTCCCGCGCCCGGAGCCCCCGATGTTCGCCAAGTTCCGCAAGCCTGACGCCGCCAAGCCGGAGGCCTCCTCGCCCGAGCGGCCGTCCTCGCACGCCGACCCGGAGGCGCCCGCCGCCAAACCGGGCCTGATGCGTCCCGTCCCGCCCAAGTCGGCCGAGGCCGCGCCGCAGGACAAGGACCGCAAGCGCAAGGAGCGCCTGCAGGAGGTCAAGCTCGAGATCCACAAGGCGCTCCTCGACAACCTCAACCTCTCGGCCCTCGAGAAGGCGACCGAGCAGGACCTCCGCAACGAGATCCAGAGCATCGCGAGCGAATCGCTCGAGGAGATGGGCGTCGCCCTCAACCGCGAGGAGCGCACGCAGCTCTCCCAGGATCTCTACGACGAGGTGCGGGGCCTGGGTCCGCTCGAGGCGCTGCTCAAGGACGATAGCGTCAACGACATCCTGGTGAACGGCCCGCAGCAGATCTTCGTGGAACGGGCGGGCAAGCTCCAGCTCACCGACATCACCTTCAAGGACGAGAAGCACCTCCTCCGCATCATCGACAAGATCGTGTCGGCGGTGGGCCGGCGCGTGGACGAGTCGAACCCCTACGTGGACGCCCGCCTCGCCGACGGCTCGCGCTTCAACGCCATGGTGCCGCCCGTCGCGGTGGACGGCTCGCTCGTCTCGATCCGGAAGTTCAAGAAGGACAAGCTCGGCATCGACGACCTCGTGAAGTTCGGCGCCTTCAGCGAGGAGATGGCCGCCTATCTCCAGGCGGCGGTGTCCACCCGGCTCAACGTCATCGTGTCGGGCGGGACCGGCTCCGGCAAGACGACCACGCTGAACGCCCTCTCCTCCTTCATCGACAACAACGAGCGCATCCTCACCATCGAGGACACGGCGGAACTGCAGCTCCAGCAGACCCACGTGGGCCGGATGGAGTCACGCCCCCCAACGTCGAGGGCAAGGGCGCCGTGACCCAGCGCGACTGCCTCAGGAACGCGCTCCGGATGCGTCCCGACCGCATCATCGTCGGCGAGACCCGCGGCGAGGAGGTGATCGATATGCTCCAGGCCATGAACACCGGCCACGACGGGTCGATGACGACGATCCACGCCAACTCCGCCCGCGACGCCGTGTCCCGCCTCGAGAACATGGTGGCCATGGCCGGCATCGAGATGCCGATCAAGGCGATCCGCGCGCAGATCGCCTCGGCCGTGAACCTCATCGTGCAGGCCAGCCGCCTCCAGGACGGCTCGCGCCGGATGGTCTCCATCACCGAGCTCACCGGCATGGAGGGCGAGGTCATCTCCAGCCAGGAGGTGTCCGCTACCAGCGCGTGGGCCTGACGCCGGACAACAAGATCATCGGGCACTTCACCGCCACCGGCGTGCGCTCGCACTACAGCGAGCGCTTCAAGCTCTGGGGCTACAACCTGCCGGCCTCGCTCTTCGAGCCTAACCACGGGTGACCACATGGTAATCTCCCCCGAGCCGATCATCTATGGGCTGATCTTCATCGCCGTCATCGTCCTCGTCGAGGGCATCTACCTGACGGCCTTCGGCAAGTCGATCAGCCTCAACAGCAAGGTCAACCGCCGCCTCACCCTCCTCGACAAGGGGGCCGGGCGCGAGCAGGTGCTCGAGCAGCTCCGCAAGGAGATGAGCCAGCACATCAAGTCGCAGTCGATCCCGCTCTACTCGCTCCTGGCCGAGAAGGCGCAGAAGGCCAACATCGCCTTCTCGCCCGTCCAGCTCCTCCTCCTGATGGGCCTCCTCTCGATGGTGGCCTTCGCCGGGATCACGCTGGGCACCGGGGCCTCGCTGATCGTGCGGATCGGGATGGCCGTCGTGATGGGCGTGGGCGGCATCTACGTCTGGATCAACCGCAAGGCCACCAAGCGCATGGCCCTGATCGAGGAGCAGCTCCCCGACGCGGTGGAGCTCATGGTGCGCTCGCTCCGGGTCGGACACCCGTTCTCGACCGCTCTGGCCACCGTCGCCCGCGAGACGCCGGACCCGCTCGGCACCGAGATGGGCTTCATCTCAGACGAGGCCGCCTACGGCCGCGACATGGGCGAGGCGCTCAAGACCATGGCCGAGCGGATCGGCACCCAGGACCTCCGCTTCCTCGCGGTGGCAGTCTCCATCCAGAGCCAGTCGGGCGGCAACCTGGCCGAGATCCTCGACGGCCTGGCCAAGGTGATCCGCTCGCGCTTCAAGCTCTTCCGCCGGGTGAAGGCCATCACCGCCGAGGCCAAGTGGTCGGGCAAGTTCCTGTCGGGCTTCCCGATCGGCGCCCTCCTGATGGTGAACCTCCTCAAGCCCAACTACTACGACGAGGTCAAGCTGACCGCCTACTGGGTGCCGGCCTGCCTGTTCGTGGCGGGGATGCTGATCGCCAACATCTTCGTCATGCGCGCCCTCGTGAACATCAAGGTCTGAGCCCGCCATGTCCTACGTCGCCGCCCTGAACGACCGGCTCGTCGGCCTGCTCGGCCCCTTCGGTCCCCTCATCGCCGTGGGGATGCTGGGCGTGGTCCTGATCCTCATCTCGCTCCCCGCCATGCTGGCGCGGCGCAAGGACCCCCTCGACCGCCTGCGCGAGCGGGAGACCAAGGCCGCCACCGTCGAGGACAAGGCCTCGCGGCTTCGCCGGGCCGACGGCAACGACAAGCTCGAGAAGTATTCCAACTTCCTCGAGCCCCAGGACGCCCAGGAATACTCGGCGGTCCGCCTCAAGCTCCTGCGCGCGGGCTACCAGTCCAAGAACGCGGTCCGCGTCTTCCACTTCGCCCAGTTCGCGCTGGGGCTGGGCCTTCTCGTGCTGGGGGTGCTCTACACGGTCTACAAGTCGACCATGACCGATGCCGAGATGTCGACGACCAGCATGGCGATGCAGGTGCTGGGGCCGGGGCTCGTCGGCTACATGCTGCCCAAGTACTGGGTCACGCGGCGGGTCCAGTCCCGGACCGAGGCGATCACCAACGCCTTTCCCGACAGCCTCGACATGATGCTGGTCTGCGTGGAGGCGGGCCAGTCGCTCGACCAGTCCATCGTCCGCGTCGCCAAGGAGTTCCGCTCGGGCTTCCCCGACCTCGCCGACGAGTTCGAGATGGTCTCCTTCGAGCTCAAGGCCGGCAAGGACAAGGTCCAGGTCCTGCGCGACTTCAGCGAGCGCTGCGGCGTCACCGACATCGCGAGCTTCGTGACCGTGCTGGTCCAGTCTCAGCAGTTCGGCACCTCGATCGCCGACGCCCTGCGGGTCTACGCCTTCGAGATGCGCGACAAGCGTGTCATGCGCGCCGAGGAGAAGGCCAATACCCTGCCGACCAAGATGACCCTGGCCACCATGCTGTTGACGGTGCCGCCGCTCCTCCTCATCCTGATCGGGCCGTCCGTGTTCAACATCGCGACCGTCCTGGGCGGTGGGATGGCGGGCGTGCAGGACGGATCGACGGACGGGCAACAGTAGTGACGGAACGGACATGGCGGGCTGCCTGCGGGATGGCCCTCGCCTTCGCCCTCCTCGCGGGGTGCGAGGACGCGGGCCTCAACCGGTCGGCCGGCGGGGTCTACGCCCCGGGGCTGGCGCCCGGCGAGGAGGCCGACCAGCTTCAGGCCGGGCACCGGCTGATGGCGGCCGGCCAGTATCAGCTCGCGCTCGACGCCTACATGCGGGCCGCCGCCCATGAGGGCCTGACCCCCGACACCCTGGCCGGCATGGGCAGCGCCGACCTGCGCCTCGGACGGCTGGGCCAGGCCGAGGACCTCCTGCGCCGCGCCGTCGAGGAGGACCCGACCTTCGTCCCCGCCTGGAACAACCTCGGCGTCCTGCTCATGGAGCGGGAGAAGTACGGCGAGGCCTCGGAGGTCTTCCGCCGCGCCTATGCCGCCGACAGCGGCAACAGCGACACGATCCGCGACAATCTGCGCCTCGCCCTCGCGAGGATGGACGACCGCCTCTACTCGGGCGTGTATGACGGCGAAGGCGGCTCGGTCACGTTCAACGACGTGTCCGGCGGGGCGCGGCTCATCGGCATCGGGGACGAGGAAGCCCTCAGCCCCGAGGAGGCCCTCGAATCCATCGAGCCGCTCTGAGGCAGGAGGGCAGTTCCATGCGCCACATCACGATCGTCGCGGGCTTCGGCCTGCTCGCCCTGGCCGCCTGCGGCCAGAACCGGGACGAGGACGCGGTCCGGGACGCGATGCAGGAGGTCAACGTCATCGACGAGGCCGGCCTGAGCGACGTCATGCTGACCGTGGCCGACCCGGAGGAGGCCGTCGCCTACTTCAGCCGCGCCCTGCGCGAGAACCCGGGCCGCGTCGACCTCGAGAGGAACTACGCCAAGGCGCTGATCCGTGCCGGCCGCAACACCGAGGCCGTCTCCGCCTGGGAGAAGGTCACGGCCAACCCCCAGTCCACGGCCGACGACCGGGTGGAGCTCGCGGGGGCCTACATCCGGACGAACCAGTGGCCGCAGGCGCGGGGCGCGCTCGACGCCGTGCCCCCCACCCACGAGACCTTCGACCGCTACCGCTACGAGGCCATGGTCGCCGACGCGCAGGAGCAATGGGACAAGGCCGACAGCTACTACGAGATCGCCACGGGCCTGACCACGACCCCGGCGGGCGTCCTCAACAACTGGGGTTTCTCCAAGCTGACCCGGGGCGACTACGGGGCCGCCGAACGCCTCTTCGCCGAGGCGCTGCGCCACGAGCCCGACATGTTCACCGCCAAGAACAACCTGGTCATGGCGCGGGGGGCGCAGCGCAACTACGACCTCCCGGTCGTCCCGATGACCCAGCAGGAGAGGGCGCAGCTCCTCTACACGCTGGCCCTCGCGGCCATCAAGCAGAACGACATCGCCATCGGGCGCGGCCTCCTCGAGGACGCGGTGGAGACCAGCCCGACCTACTTCGAGGAAGCCTCGCGCGCCCTCGACGCCCTGGGGACCACCTGAGATGGGGACGCCGCCGCTCGTCGCGCTCGCCTTCCTGCTAGGCGCCCTGGCCCCCTGCGCCTGGGCCGCCCACGCGGACCTCAGCCGCATGAAGATCCCCAACAACGCGGTGCTCCTGCTCGCGGCGGTCTTCGCCGTGGTGGGCCTGGCCTGCCTGCCGCTCGAAGGGTGGACCCTGGCCGACTGGGGCTGGCGCTGGACGCATCTCGTCGTGGTGCTGATCTTGGGGATGCTCCTCAACGGCGCGGGCATGATGGGCGCCGGGGACGCCAAGCTCCTCGCCGCCGCCGCGCCCTTCGTCGCGCTCTCGGACGGGATCCTGGCGCTCACGCTCTTTCCCGCGATGCTCATCCTGTGCTGGGCCGTGCACCGGCTGGCGCGGCTCACGACCGGCCCCCGCCTCGTCCCGGAATGGGCGAGCTGGACCTCCGGCCGCCGCTTTCCCATGGGCGTGGTGATCGCGGCCACGCTCCTCGCCTATCTCCTCATCTGCGCCACGGCCTAGGGGCCACCCCAGCTCCTCCCCAATTCCGCCACAGTGGTTTCCCACTCTGGCGGGGCCGAGCCCAAGGAGGAGTCCCCATGAACGTCGCGGTCGCCCCCGAATCGACGGCCCCGGCGGGCGTCACCCCGCCTCCCGCGCCCCGGTCGCTGGAGGGGATGCGGCTCCATCCCGTGATGATGCGGGACGTCCTCATCAAGACGATGTTCCGCATGAACGTCACCCAGGTGAGCGAGATCGCCCGCGCGATCTGCCTCCCCAACCCCGTGACGCAGGAGCTCGTGGACCTCGCCCGCTCCCAGCGCCTCCTCGAGGCGACGGGGACGCTCCACGCCAACTCCGGGGGCGAGATGGGCTACCAGCTCACCGATGGCGGCAAGGCCCGCGCGCTCGACGCCCTCGCCCAGTCCGAATACTACGGCGCCATGCCCGTCCCGCTCGAGGTCTACCGCGAGCAGGTCAAGCGCCAGTCCATCCGCAACATCGCGGTGACGCGCGAGCAGCTCCAGGCGGCCATGGGCCACCTGATCCTGCCCAAGTCGCTCCTCGACCACCTCGGGCCAGCCGTGGGCGCCGGCCGCTCGATCCTGATGTACGGCCCCCCGGGGAACGGCAAGTCCTCGATCTCGAACGGCATCCGCGCCGCCATCGGGGACAAGATCTACGTCCCCCGCGCCATCGAATACGCGGGCCAGATCATCACCGTCTACGACCCGATCATCCACTCGGCCGCCGAGGACAACTTCGACGACCCCAACTCGCTGCGCCGCACCTCGGGGCGCTACGACACCCGCTACGTCCGCTGCGAGCGTCCCACCGTCATCACCGGAGGCGAGCTCTCGCTCGACATGCTGGACCTCGTCTACAACCCGGTCGCACGCACCTACCAGGCGCCGCTCCAGCTCAAGGCCACGGGCGGCATCTTCATCATCGACGACCTCGGCCGCCAGGCCGAGCCGCCGCAAAAGATCGTCAACCGCTGGATCGTGCCCCTGGAGGAGTCGCGCGACATCCTCGCGCTCCAGTCCGGCGAGAAGTTCGAGGTGCCCTTCGACACCCTCGTGATCTTCTCGACGAACTTCCACCCCAACGAGATCTTCGACAAGGCGGCGCTTCGCCGGATCTTCTTCAAGATCAAGATCGACGGGCCGAGCCAGGAGGACTTCCTCCGCATCTTCGCCATGGTGGCCAAGAAGAAGGGGATGCCGATCGACCAGGCGGCGCTGATCTACCTGCTGAAGCTCAAGTATCCCTCGATCAACAACGTCTACGCGAACTACCAGCCGGTCTACCTGATCGACCAGATGCTCTCCATCTGCCGCTTCGAGGGCATCCCGCCGCAGATGAACAGCGACCTGATCGATCGTGCCTGGGCGAACATGTTCGTGCGCGACGAGGTGATCGTGAAGTGAGGGGCTTCAGAGGCCGGGCGAACCCCACGATCCAGAAGGGGATCGAATAGCCGGACCCGGAACCCAGGAACGGTCTGGCCTTTCGGCAGCCCGATGATCCATGCTGCCGAAAAAGGGAGACGGTGATGGGACGGGTGAGAGCTGCTGCCTTCTCGGTGTCGCTGGACGGGTTCGGGGCGGGACCCGAGCAGAGCCTCCAGGACCCCCTCGGCAAGGGCGGGCGGGACCTGCACCGCTGGTTCGTCGGCACCAAGGCCTTCCGCTCCATGTTCGGGCAGGAGGGCGGCTCCGAGGGCGTGGACCAGGACTTCGCCCATCGCTCCATGGACGGCTTCGGCGCCTTCATCCTGGGGCGCAACATGTTCGCGCATTCGCGCGGGCCCTGGACGGACGACGGCTGGAAAGGCTGGTGGGGCGAGAACCCGCCCTATCACGCCCCCACCTTCATCCTGACGCACCACCCCCGCGACCCGATCGCGATGGAGGGCGGCACCACCTTCCACTTCGTGACCGACGGCATCCACGCCGCACTCGATCGCGCCCGCGAGGCCGCCGGGGAAAAGGACGTCAAGATCGGCGGCGGCGTGTCCACCGTCCGCCAGTACCTGCAGGCGGGCCTCATCGACGAACTGCACGTCGCGTTCTCTCCGGTCCTTCTCGGGCGGGGCGAGGCGATGTTCGAGGGCCTGGACCTCCCTGCGCTCGGCTATCGCGTGACCCGGACCGCCCCCACCGACCTCGCCACCCACGTCGTGATCGGCCGGTAGGCTCAGGCCTCCCTCCAGTCGGAAGCGAGCGCAGGCGGCGCTTCGGCGCAGGCTGGTGCCTCGAATCACCTGCGCCCTTACCACGTCTCGGCGGGGTGTTGCGTTGCCCCCCTTGGGGCACCGCACGCCCGGGTAACGCCTCGTTAACCCCGCCCTGCGAATCTCCCCCCCGAACACCCCGGGCGCCCGCCGCCCCGGCCCCAGACCACCCCCGCCCGTCGAGGGCACGCATGGGTGCAGGCCGGACGACGAACCCGGGGCGATAGCCCCGGAGCCGCGCCGCTCCGAGATCCCCGTCGCAAGGGCGCGGGGACGGAGAACGGCGGCAGGGGGGCGGAGAGGAGAAGGACCATGAAGAGCCCCCGGTGAGAGCCGGGCCGCAACAGCGCGAAACCACACATACCGGGCCAGGGAGACCCTCCCCTGTTCAGTTGCCCCCAGGACCCCGCCCGCCGGCCACCCCGGCGGACCGGCCCTCCCCCTCGCGCGCCCTGAACCCGCGAGCCCGGAGGAGACCGGAGGCCACGCGGGGACTACGTTATTGCGGAATTCTGCATGGGAACATGCGCCAGCCCCGATCGGCCACCAGGAAGCCTCGCCCGGTCGCGGCCCCACGAGCCCGCCATGCCCCCTTCCCCGACTCCCTTCCGGGCCCCATATTCCCCTCATGTCCTCCGACGACACCGCCTCCCTCGCCTATCTCGCGCTGCTCCTCCTGCTGGTCGCGGGCTCCTACTTCCTCGCCTCCCGCGCGCGGCTGGGCCAGGTGCTCACGCAGGCGGCGATCTGGGCGCTGATCTTCCTCGGCGCCATCGCCGTCTATGGCCTCTGGCCCGAGATCAGGTCGGCCCTGGTGCCCACCCAGCAGGCCCTCATGACGCCCGAGGGACAGGCGGTCACCGTTCCCCGCGCGATCAACGGCCACTACTACCTGGACCTCCGCGTGAACGGCGCGCCCGTCACCTTCACCGTGGACACCGGCGCGACCGATATGGTCCTCTCCCGCGCCGACGCGAGGGCGGCCGGTGTCGACCCCGACGACCTCGCCTACCTGGGCAGCGCCGGCACCGCCAACGGCCTCGTCCGCACCGCGCGCGTGACGCTGGACGAGGTCGCGCTGGAGGGCATCGTGGATCGGGACGTCCGTGCGGTGGTGACGGACGGCGACCTCGAATCCTCGCTCCTGGGCATGGCCTACCTCCAGCGCTTCTCGCGGATCGAGATCGAGGACGGCAAGCTGATCCTCACCCGCTGACCCGCTCCAGCGCCTTCGCCAGCCGGTGGAGCCGCGCCTTCCTCAGCAGCGTCCGCACCGTCCACGCCTCGCCCGAGAGCCGCGAGGCGGTCGCCACCGACTCCCCCACGACGCGAGCGATGACCTCCGGCGCCTCCTCCGCGAGCCCGGTCAGGAACTGGTCCGGGTCGAGCCGTCGCAGCCCCTCCTCCGCCAGCACGTTCCTTGGAAAGTCCTTGGCGTTCATGGTCATGATCGCATCGGCCGACCCCGCCACGGCGGTCGCCAGCACGTGCACGTCGTCCGGGTCCGGCAGGGAGAGCCGCCGCTCCAGCCCCTCCGCCCCCTTCACCATCGCCTGCGGCCACTTCGCAAGGACCGCCGCGATCTCCCCCCGCGCGACGGCCTCGCCCTCCGGCCCGAGCCGCGCCGCCGCCCGCGCCCACTCCTCCAGCAACCGCTCCGACCAGAGCGGCACGAACAGCCCCTCGGCGGCCGCGCCGAGGAGGATCTCCCGCATCACCGTCGGATAGAGGACGCAGGCGTCGAGGACGACTCTCGGCTTCGTCACAGCCGGAAGAACAGCGACTTGAGGTAGCTCGATTCGGCGAGTTGCGGCAGCGTCGGGTGGTCCGGCCCGGCGAACCCGGTCCAGACGATCTGCCCCCGCCGCCCCGCCTTGCCGATCCCTCGCGCCGAGGCCGCTCGGAACTTCGCGAGGTCTGCCGCGTGCGAGCAGGAGCACAGCCCGAGATAGCCTCCCTCCCTCACCAGCGGCGCGGCGAGCTTCGCCACCCGCTCATAGGCCCGCAGTCCCGCCTCGAGCGCATTCTTGTTGGGCGCGAAGGCCGGAGGATCGCAGACCACGAGGTCGAAGGTCTCCCCCTCCGCCGCCAGTTGCTCCAGAGCCGCGAAGGCATCGCCCTGCCGCAGCGCGACCTTGCCGCGCATCCCCATCGCCTCGGCCCCGCCCTTGGCCAGCGCCAGCACCGCCGCCGAGGCGTCCACCAGCACGGCTTCCCGCGCGCCCGCCGCCAGTGCCGCCAGCCCGAACCCGCCCACATGGGAGAACACGTCCAGCACCCGCCCCCCGTGCCCGAGCCGCGCGGCGAAGGCATGGTTCGGCCGCTGGTCGTAGAAGAGTCCCGTCTTCTGCCCGCCCATGACATCGGCCAGGTAGATCGCCCCGTTCATCGGCACCGGCACCGGCCCATCCGGCGCCGTCCCCAGCGCCATGACGATCTCCTCGGGCAGCCCCTCCAGCCCCCGCGCCCGCCCGGAGCCGTTCTTGACGACCCGCGTGACCCCCGTCACCCGGGCCAGCGCCGAGACCAGCACCCCAACCATCGCCTCCGACCAGGCCGCGTTCGGCTGTACGACCGCGAGGTCCCCCATCCGGTCGATCACCACGCCCGGAAAACCCGTCCGCCTCCGCATGGACGAGTCGGTAGAACGGCTCGTCGAACAGCGCCTCCCGATGCGCCAGGGCCCGCGCGAGCCGCGCCGCGATCCAGTCCTCGTCGATCACCGCCGCCGGGTCCTGGTCCATGACCCGCGCGACGATCTTGCTCTCCGGATTGACCGTCACGACGCCCATCGGCCGCCGCTCGCTGTCCTCCAGCACCGCGAAGGCCCCGGGCAGCAGGTTCGAGGTCCGCCGGTCCATGACCAGCTCCCCCGCATAGACCCAGGGAAAGCCATGGCGGATCGCCCGCGCCTCGGCCTTGGGGCTGAGGCGCACGACGGGGTAAGGTGGGGTGAAGAACTGGGGCAATGTCATGCCGCCCCCATATAGTGCGCGACCGAGGCACGAAAGACCTGCGCCCACAAACCGCAGCCCGCCCTATTGTTAGCGCTAACAGCCGGTGCTAGATGCCGCCTCGTCGCCCGAAGGAGGACCCGCCGATGCCCCTCGACTCCACGATCGCCGCCGTCACGGACCGCATCCGCGAACGCTCCCGCGCGACACGCCAGCGCTACCGCGACAAGATCGCCCGCGCCCAGGCCGAGGGGCCCCGCCGCGCCCACCTCGCCTGCGGCAACCAGGCCCATGCCTATGCCGCGATGGGCGACCAGAAGGACGCCCTCGTCGAGGGCCGCGTCCCGAACGTGGGGATCGTGACCGCCTACAACGACATGCTCTCGGCCCATCAGCCCTACGAGACCTATCCGCCCGTCCTCAAGGCTGCGATCAACCGCGCGGGCGGCACGGCGCAGGTCGCGGGCGGCGTCCCGGCCATGTGCGACGGCGTCACACAGGGCCAGACGGGGATGGAGCTGTCGCTCTTCTCCCGCGACGTGATCGCGCTCGCGACCGGCGTCGCGCTCTCGCACAACACCTTCGACGCCGCGCTCTACCTCGGCATCTGCGACAAGATCGTCCCCGGCCTCGTCATGGCCGCCGCGAGCTTCGGCCACCTCCCCGGCATCTTCGTCCCCGCCGGACCCATGACCTCGGGCATCCCCAACGACGAAAAGTCCAAGGTCCGCCAGCGCTTCGCGACCGGAGATGCCACGCGGTCCGAACTGATGGCGGCCGAGATGGCCTCCTACCACGGCCCCGGCACCTGCACCTTCTACGGCACCGCCAATTCCAACCAGATGCTCATGGAGTTCATGGGCCTGCACCTCCCCGGCGCCTCGTTCGTGAACCCCAACACGCCGCTGCGGGACGCCCTGACGGTGGCCGCCGCCGAGCGCTCCGTCGCGATCACCAGCTTGGGCAACGACTACCGCCCCGTGGCCGACATCCTCGACGAGAGGACCTTCGTGAACGGCATCGTCGGCCTCATGGCGACGGGCGGCTCCACCAACCTCGTCCTGCACCTCCCCGCGATGGCGCGGGCGGCGGGCATCCTCCTCGACCTCCAGGATTTCGCTGACATCTCCGCGAAGGTCCCGCTGATGGCCAAGGTCTACCCGAACGGCCTCGCCGACGTGAACCACTTCCATGCGGCGGGTGGCCTCCAGTTCATGATTGGCGAGCTCCTCGCCTCCGGCCTCCTGCACGACGACGTGGTGACCGTGATGGGCGACGGCCTGCACTACTACACCAAGGAACCGCGCCTGACCGACGCCGGCCTCGTCTGGGGCGACGGTCCCACGGCCACCGAGAACGACCGGATCCTCCGCCCGGCGCGCGATCCGTTCCAGCCGCAGGGCGGCCTCGTCCAGCTTAACGGCAACCTCGGCCGCGCCGTCATCAAGGTCTCCGCCGTCGCGCCCGAGCGGCACGTCATCCAGGCCCCCGCCCGCGTCTTCCACTCCCAGGACGCGGTGAAGGATGCCTTCAAGGCCGGCGAGTTCACCAGCGACGTCATCGTCGTCGTCCGCTACCAGGGCCCCGCCGCCAACGGGATGCCCGAGCTCCACGCCCTGACTCCCGTCCTCGCCGTCCTCCAGGACCGGGGCCACAAGGTCGCGCTCGTCACCGATGGCCGGATGTCCGGCGCCTCGGGCAAGGTCCCCGCCGCGATCCACGTCTCGCCCGAGGCGGCGGACGGCGGCCCCATCGCGCTCCTCCGCGACGGCGACCTCCTGCGGCTCGACGCGAGCGCCGGCCGGCTGGAATGCCTCACCGACCTCGCGGGCCGCGTCCCCGACCGCGTTGACCTCTCCGCCAACGACGACGGCATCGGGCGCGAGCTCTTCGCCGTCTTCCGCCGCAACGTCGGCCCCGCTACGGAGGGCGCGGCGGTCGTGCTCTGACCCGCCGCCCCAGATCACGAAGGACCCTGCGATGACCCCCGAACACGCCTCCGAGCTCACCGCCAAGGTCTGCGCCCTGGCCCCCGTGATCCCTGTCCTGGTGATCGACGACGCGAGCCGCGCTGCCGACCTCGCCCGCGCTTTGGTCGCCGGCGGCCTCCCGGCGCTGGAGGTGACGCTCCGCACCCCCGCCGCGCTGGAGGCCATTGCCGAGATGGCCCAGGTTCAGGGCGGAGTCGTCGGCGCCGGCACCCTCCTCAACGAGAAGGACGTCGAGGCCGCCAAGGCCGCCGGCGCCACCTTCGGCGTCTCGCCCGGCTTCACCCGGCGGCTGCTCGACGCGGCCGAGTCGAACGACCTTCCCATGCTCCCCGGCACCGCCACGCCGTCCGAGGCCATGTACCTGCTCCAGCGCGGCTACTCGGTCGCCAAGTTCTTCCCGGCCGAGGCCAACGGCGGCGTGCCCGTCCTCAAGGCCTGGGGCGCGCCGCTGCCGCAGATCCGCTTCTGCCCCACGGGCGGCATCGGCCTCTCGAACGCCGCCGACTACCTCGCGCTGCCGAACGTCGCCTGCGTGGGCGGCTCCTGGGTCGCGCCCACCGCGATGGTCCGCTCGGGCGACTGGGATGGCATCACCCGCCTCGCCGCCGAGGCCGCGTCGCTCCCGTGCCGGGCCTGACTACTTGGCCCCGAAGGTGAAGCTCGCCCCGTAGCTGCCGTAGCTCGACGTGGTCACGCCGTTCGCGGTGCCGCCCGCGTAGGACTCCTGCCCCGCGACGCGCCGGACCGTGACCTCGCCGCCCTCGGCCCCGATCACGCCCGCATGGCGCGCGGCGGTGCAGATATCGCTGTCCGCCGTGTAGGGCCCCGAGCCCCAGACCGACCGCTGCGGCGCGTCGGACTGGCAGACGCAGGTCGAGACCGCCATCGCCTCCAGCGGCCCGCAGGTCTTTTCGCCGGTGTTCTCCGCCGCCCCCGCGATCACGTAGGCCGAGGGATAGGACCCGTAATCCGAGGTCGTGACCCCGTTCGCCGCGCTGCCGCGATATGCCGATGGCGGGGCCACGCGGTTCGCCGTCACCGGCCCGCCTTCCACTCCCAGCACGCCCGCGTGCAGGGCCGCCGTGCAGATGTCGCTGTCCGCCGTGTAGGGCCCCGAGCCCCAGACCGCCCCCGGAACGAAGCCCGACGGGCAGGAACAGCTCAGGCTCTCGGCCGAATCGGGAAAGGTCGCGCACTGCCCCGGGTCGGCCAAGGCCGGCGCGGCGGGCAGCGCCATGAGGACGGCAAGGACATGGGCTTTCATCGCGGCTCTCCTCCAACGGGCACGGCCCGCGCCGCGACGTTACCCCGCAGCCGCCCCGCGCGCGAGCGGCGGATTCGACCTCCGCCCCCGCGATGCCCCTTGAGCGGGGGCCTCGCACACCTTATCTATGAGGCGTCCGGGCAACCGGACTATGGGCATAAACGCGCACGGAATAAGCGGATCGGACCCGGGGGCGGTACCCGGCGGCTCCACCAATCATCCCTCGTTGGGGGACGGAACGGGGCCGAAACAGGATCGACGAACGTGTAAAGGTGTTTGCTTTGTCCCGGTGAGGTACCACCGTTATCGGTCCAAAACGCATAGTTGCCAACGACAACCGTGCTCCGGCGATGGCCCTCGCCGCCTAACGGCGGTAGAGACCTGAGCCAAAGTCCTGGGGAATAAGCCCCTCAGGCGGGGTTCGCAGGCACCTGGCAACAGAAGCCTGCACTTCCTCCCCTCCCTGGACGGCCTCGACGCGCCCCTTAGCTTGGGCCTCATGCTGCGCGCTTTGCTCTGCGCCCTGGCGGTCCTTTCCGCGCCCCCGGCCGCCGCCGGAGAGGCCGACGGCACCTGCGACACCGCCCTCCTCCTCGCCATCGACGTCTCGAACTCGGTGGACGAGAGCGAGTACCGCCTCCAGATCGACGGCCTCGCCGACGCGCTGAACGACCCGGACGTGAGCGACGCCCTCGTCGTCGCCCAAGCGGCCGTCGCCGTGCTCCTCTGGTCCGGCCCGAGGGAGCAGCTCGCCGCGATCCCCTGGCAGCAGGTTGCCGAGCCGTCCGACGCGCGGCTCCTCTCCACGCGGGTGCGTGCGCTCCCCCGTCCCTATGTCCGATCCGGCACCGCCCCGGCCGAGGCCCTGCTGGCCGCCCTCGACCTCCTTGCGCAGGCGCCGCCCTGCGGACGCCATGTCGTCGATGTCTCGGGCGACGGCGCGCGCAACATGGGCGGCCCGGTCGCTCGGGCCCGCGACGACGCCGTCGCCCAAGGCGTGACCGTCAACGCCATCGCCATCGAGACGGTGGGCCACGGCGTCGCCGACTTCTTCCGCGACGAGCTCGTGACCCCCGGCGGCTTCGTCATGTCGGCGCGCGGCCACCGCGACTACCCCCGCGCGATCCGCGAGAAAATCCTGCGCGAGCTCGCGACCCCCACGGGCTGATTGACCGCCGCCTCGCCACCTGCGACCCATGCCGCACCCGCGAGAGGAGACCGCATGACGCCCGCCAGCGCCACCGCCCCGAGCCTGCGCGAGCTCACCCGCGTCTTCCTCCGCATCGGCCTTCTCAGCTTCGGCGGCCCCGCCGGGCAGATCGCCCTCATGCACCGCGAGCTGGTCGAGGAGCGCCCCTGGCTCTCCGAGCCCGAGTTCCTCCGCGCCCTCTCCTTCTGCATGCTGCTGCCGGGGCCCGAGGCCACGCAGCTCGCCACCTTCGCGGGCTGGCGGCTGCACGGCTATCTCGGCGGCCTGATCGCCGGATGGCTCTTCGTCCTTCCCGGCGCCGCCGTGATCTTCGCCCTGGCTTTCGCCTATGGGGCGCTGATCGACCTGGCTTGGGTCCAGGCGATCTTCCTGGGCGTGAAGGCGACCGTGGTCGTGATCGTCGTCGAGGCGATCCTCCGCGTCGCCCGACGCGCCCTGAAGCAGCCCGCTCACTGGGCCCTCGCGGGTCTCGCCTTCGTGGCGATCTTCCTCTTCGCCGTCCCCTTCCCCCTGGTCGTGCTCGCCGCCGGCCTGTTCGGCGCCGCCACCGCCGGCTCGGCCCCGCGCGACCTCGCCCGGCCGCGCATCCATCCGGCGACGCTGGCCCTGACCCTGGCCCTGGGCCTCGCCCTCTGGGGCGCGCCGGTCGCCCTGACGGCCCTCGCCGACCAGGGCTTCCTGACCGACGTGGGCCTCTTCTTCTCCAAGCTCGCCGTCGTCACCTTCGGCGGCGCCTACGCGGTCCTGAGCTACCTCGCGCAGGAGGTCGTCTCCGGCTACGGTTGGGTCTCCACCTCGCAGGTCATGGACGCCCTCGGCCTCGCCGAGACCACGCCCGGCCCCCTGATCCTCGTCACCGCCTTCGTCGCCATCACGGCGGGGCTGAACCAGGGCAGCGCCCTCCTGGCCCTGGCGGCGGGCCTCATGGCGATCTGGGTCACCTTCGTCCCCTGCTTCCTCTGGATCTTCGCGGGCGCCCCGCTGGTGGACTGGCTCGAGGGCCAGCCCCGGCTCCGCGCCGCCCTCACCGCCATCACCGCCGCCGTGGTGGGGGTGATCCTGAACCTCTCGGTCTGGTTCGCGCTCCACGTCCTCTTCGCCGAGGTCGCACCCCTACGGGCCGGGCCGCTGGACACGACCCTCCCGGACTGGAGCACCTTCCAGCCGCTCGCCGCCGCGCTCGCCCTGGTGGCGGCCTGGCTCCTCCTCGTGCGGCACGTCTCCATGGTCCCGACCCTGGCGCTCGTCGCGGCGCTCGCAGCGGGACTCCACCTTGTCGGGTTGACGTAGGGTCGTTTCGACTTCCCCCTGCCGGGGAATTGCCTATGCTCGGCCCCACGACAACCGGAGGTGAGTACCGTGACGCGTTCGATCGATTATGGGAACCTCATGCACCGCGCGATGCGCGGCCTGATCCACGAGGTCCTGGCGGACGTGGCGGCCAACGGATTGCCCGGCAAGCACCACTTCTTCATCACCTTCGACACCCAGCACCCGGACGTGGAGATCGCCGACTGGCTCTCGGACCGCTACCCCGGCGAGATGACCATCGTCCTCCAGCACTGGTTCGCCGACCTCGAGACCAGCGACGAGGGGTTCTCGGTGACGCTCAACTTCGGCGACAACCCCGAGCCGCTCTACATCCCCTGGGACGCCATCAAGACCTTCGTGGACCCGTCCGTGGAGTTCGGCCTCCGCTTCGAGACCCAGTCCCACGCCGCCTCCGCCGAGCCCGAGACGCCTCCCCCCGGCGGCGACCGCTCCAAGGCCGAGGCCAAGCCGGAGGCCAAGCCCGACCGCAGCGGCGCCGAGGTCCTCAGCCTCGACAAGTTCCGCAAGTAGGCTTCCGTCCCCGCCGCCGCTGCGCTAATGGCGTATGCGACGGTATACCGAAGGGGATTCAGATGACCGCGACGCGCACCGAGACCGACAGCTTCGGGCCCCTCGAGGTTCCGTCCGACCGCTACTGGGGGGCGCAGACCCAGCGCTCGATCCAGAACTTCCCCATCGGCTGGGAGCGTCAGCCCCGCGCCATCGTCCACGCGCTGGGCTACATCAAGCAGGCCTGCGCCGAGGCCAACAAGGCCCGCGGCGCCCTCAAGCCCGAGATCGCCGACGCCATCATCGCCGCCGCCGCCGAGGTGGCGAGCGGCAAGCTCGACGATCACTTCCCTCTCGTCGTCTGGCAGACGGGCTCCGGCACCCAGACCAACATGAACGCCAACGAGGTCATCTCGAACCGCGCCATCGAGATGCTGGGCGGCCAGTTGGGCTCCAAGACGCCCGTCCACCCCAACGATCATGTCAACATGGGCCAGTCGTCCAACGACACCTATCCCACCGCCATGCACGTCGCCGCCGCCATGGTCGCCCGCGACGTCCTCCTCCCCGGCCTGACGCACCTCCTCAAGGCGCTGGTCACCAAGTCCGAGGAGTTCGCCGACATCATCAAGATCGGCCGCACCCACACCATGGACGCGACGCCCCTGACCTTGGGCCAGGAGTTCGGCGGCTACGCCCACCAGGTCCAGAAGGCCATCGAGCGGATCGAGCGGGCCCTCCCCGATGTCCACGAGCTGGCCCAAGGCGGCACCGCCGTCGGCACCGGCCTGAACTCCCCCGTCGGCTGGGGCGAGACGATTGCCGCTGGCGTCGCCCGCCTCACGGGCCTCCCCTTCGTGACCGCCCCCAACAAGTTCGAGGCGCTCGCGGCTCATGACGCCCTGACCCAGCTCTCGGGCGCGATCCGCACGGCCGCCTCGGGCATCTACAAGCTCGCCCACGACATCCGTATGCTCGGCTCCGGCCCCCGCTGCGGCCTGGGCGAGCTCAAGCTCCCCGAGAACGAGCCCGGCTCCTCGATCATGCCGGGCAAGGTGAACCCGACGCAGGTCGAGGCCATCACCATGGTCTGCGCCCACATCATGGGCAACGACGCCGCCGTGGGCTTCGCCGACAGCCAGGGCCACTTCGAGCTGAACGTCATGAAGCCGATGATCGCCTATAACGTGCTGCAATCCATGCAGCTCCTGGGCGACGCCGCCGTGGCCTTCACCGACAACTGCGTCGCCGGCATCGAGGCCGACCGCCAGCGCATCGACAAGCTCATGCGCGAATCGCTCATGCTGGTCACGGCCCTCGCCCCCACCATCGGCTATGACAAGGCCACCACCGTCGCGAAGACCGCCCACAAGAACGGGACGACTCTGCGCGAGGAAGCGATTAACC
Organism: Rubellimicrobium mesophilum DSM 19309; assembly: GCF_000600335.2. Taxonomy (GTDB): domain Bacteria; phylum Pseudomonadota; class Alphaproteobacteria; order Rhodobacterales; family Rhodobacteraceae; genus Rubellimicrobium; species Rubellimicrobium mesophilum. Next base: position 109,927 of record NZ_KK088582.1, read on the forward strand.
TCGGCTACGTGGACGCGGAGACCTTCGACCGCGTCGTCCGCCCCGAGGAGATGATCGCCCCCTCATGACCGGCTCCGTCACCAACCTGAACCGCGCGCGCAAGGCGCTCGACCGCTCCAAGGAGAAGGCGCAGGCCGACGCCAACGCCCTGAAGCACGGCCGCACCAAGGCCCAGCGCCTCCTCGAGGCCGCGCAGGCCGAAAAGGCCAGGCGCGCCCTCGACCAGTCGAAGTTCGAGGACGAGTGAGCAGCACCCGCCCCGTCAAGCGCTCGCTCACCCTCCACGGCCACCGCACGAGCGTCTCGCTCGAGGAGGCCTTCTGGCAGGAGTTCCGCCGCCTCGCCGCCCGGGACGCCCTGCCCCTGAACCAGCTCGCGGAGCGCATCGACGAGGCCCGGGGCGACGTGGGCCTCGCCTCGGCCATTCGCGTCTACGTGTTGGAGCGGGCGCTCGCGGAACGCTGACCGCGTCTCATCCGTTCGCCGGAGGCAAGGGAGCCTCCGATGACCGCCGCCATCCTCCACGCCTCGACCCGACCCCTGCCCAACAGGATCATCGACGCGCGGGTCTGGCTGACCCTGGCGCGGGCGGGCACCGTGGTCTTCGCGGCCGGGCTCGCGACGCTCCTGCTGCTCCACCGCTGGGACGAGGCCAAGATCGCCGCCGCGTTCTTCGCGCCGCTCGCGGCCCTGATGGTCGCGCGTCACGGCCTCCCCAGCCTCCTCGTCGCGGTGATCGTGGGCTGCTTCCTGATCAGCGGCGCGGGCTGGGCCTGGGACTGGTATGGCCTCTTCTGGTGGTTCGACGTGGTGCTCCACTTCGTGAACCCGCTCGTCATGATGGCGGGCTCCATGTTCATGCTGTGGAAGGCCGACCTCCTCGCGCACGCCCCGCGCAAGGGCCGCTTCGTCCTCTGGTCCACGGCCATCGGCTTCGCCCTCGGCGTCGGCTGGGAGGTGATCGAATGGACCTACCTCCCCTTCGAATGGCCCGACACGATCCTCGACGTCGTCATGGACACGGCCGGCGCCGCGCTCGGCGGCTCCTTCGCCATCTGGCTCATCGAGCAGCGCGGCCTCGCCCCGGCCGGCCACCGGCACGAGCATCTCCTGCGTCTCGGCGCCTGGGCCCGCCACCGCGTGCCCCGGCCCGTTCCCGCTCCGATCCGCGCGGCGCCCCCGCGCCGCTGACTCAGCCGATCGTCGCGAGCGACGGGAAGGTCTCCAGCAGCCACCAGGAGAAGGCCGTGAACTGCCCCGTGAGCATCAGGAGCCCCACGGTCCAGAGCAGCAGCCCCGAGGTCCGCTCGATCCGCTCCATGTGCCGCTTCATCCAGCGCATGAAGCCATGCAGGCTCGGGAAGAACGCGGCCACCAGCAGGAACGGGATGCCCAGCCCCAGCGCGTAGGTGGCGAGCAGGGCCGTCCCCCGCGCCACGTCGGCCTGCGTCGCGGCCAGCCCCAGGATCGCCCCCAGGATCGGCCCCAGGCAGGGCGTCCAGCCGAAGGCGAAGGCCAGCCCCAGCACGTAGGCCCCCAGAGCCGAGCCGCCCCGGTCCCCCGCGTCGAGCCGCGCCTCGCGCGCGAGGAACGGGATGCGCAGCACGCCCAGGAAGTGCGCCCCGAACACCATGATGACGATCCCCGCGACCGGCACGAACCACCCCTGCCACTGCAGGAGCGCCCGCCCCATGGCCGAGGCCGCCGCGCCCAGGAGCAGGAACACGGTGCTCAGCCCCAGCACGAAGAACGCCGCCGCCAGCAGCGCCCGCCTGCGCGCCTCCCTCGCCTCGGCCATCTCGCCGACCGACACCCCGCCCATGTACGCAAGGTAGGGCGGCACGATGGGCAGGACGCAGGGGCTCAGGAACGACAGGAGCCCCGCCACCAGCGCGACCGCCATCGCCGGAAGCAGCGTCGCGTCGAGGATCATGTCGGAGGTGAACATCGCTTCGTCCGTGGCTGGCCTTCGGCCGCAGTCCTACCCCGCCCGGCCGCCCTCGTCACGGGACAGGGCGTCACATCTGCGGGCGTGGCATTGGCCCCACACGATGGCCCGGAAGCGCCCGCAAGGCCTCTGCCCGCTCGCACCATGCACCCGCGCCGCCTGGCCTCGTCGGACAGGGGCAGGCCACCTCCGCCACTGCCTCAGGGCGGGCTTCGGCCCACCACGCGACGGCTGCCGCTCGCGCCACGCCCCTCCCATCCGCCCGAAGGTGGGGTTTCACCCGAGCATCCCAGGCCGGTTCCGGGTGCCGCCGTCGCGTGACGGGGTGACGCCCCGATTCGCAGCCCGCGCCCCTATCACACCGCAAAGGGGCGTTGCGTCGCCCCCTCCCGAGCACCGTTCGTTGGTCTCGCAATTCGTTAACATCTGCGTGGCATCCTGCTCCCCGAACACACGAATCAGACATCCGGGACCTGACCCCCGCCGAGCCCCAGACCACCCCCGCGCCAAGCGCGCAGATCGGGTGCAGGCCAGGCGGAGCGCAGCCCCGGAGGACCAGGAGCCACCATGAAGAGCCTCCCGGCCTGACAGCCGGGACCTGCAACAGCGCGACGCCACGCGGCCACATAACGGGAACGGGAGATCCTCCCCGCGTCCCCCATAGACTCAAGCCCGCCGACGAGGCGGTCCGGATAGGTCCCGAAAACCCCCTCGCGCCGGGGCGGACGAGGCAACCCGGAGGCCCCGCGGGATTGAAGTCATTTCAGGGGCCCTGCCTTCCCCCTCCCCCCGAAACCTCCTACCAAGCCGCATCCGCAGCCGGAGCCCGCCCGTGTTCGACGCCCTCATCGACCTCGCCAACGACCTCCTGCCCGTCGTGGCCGCCCTGATCGTCGCCGGCAGCGCGATCGGCTTCATGGCGGGGCTCTTCGGCATCGGCGGCGGCGCCATCTCGGTGCCGGTCTTCTACCAGGTCTTCGGCGTCCTGGGCTTCGACGAGGCCGTGCGGATGCCGCTGGCCGTCGGCACCTCCCTGGCCGTCATCATCCCGACCTCCTTCATCTCCGCCCGCGCTCACCTGCGGCGCGGCACCGTGGACATGGGCCTCCTCAGGCTCTGGGCCGTCCCGGTGATCGCGGGCGTCGTCCTGGGCTCCGTCATCGCCCGCTTCGCCGACCCCTGGGTCTTCAAGCTGGTCTTCGTCGGCGTCGCCGGGGTGAACGCGATCAAGCTCCTCTTCGGCGGCGAGGGCTGGCGCATCCGCGACGGCCTCCCCGGGCGGGCGGTGCTGCGGCTCTACGGCGTCGTGACGGGCCTGCTCTCCGCCCTCATGGGCATCGGCGGCGGCTCGATCACCAACCTCCTGCTGACCCTCCACGGCGTGCCGATCCACCGCGCCGTCTCGACCGGAGCCGGCGCAGGTGTCCTGATCGCGCTCCCCGCGACGCTGGGCTACGTCTACGCCGGCTGGGGCAAGCCCGGCCTCCCGCTGGACGCGACGGGCTACGTCTCCTGGCTCACCGTGGCCGCCACCGTGCCCACGACGCTGATGACGACGCGCGCCGGGGTCGCCCTCGCGCACCGCCTCTCGCGCCGCGCGCTCGAGACGGCCTTCGGCCTCTTCCTGCTCTTCGTCTCGGCCAGGTTCCTCTGGGACCTGCTCTGACTCAGGCCTCGGCCGGCACCAACGGACCCGACCGCCGCCCTTCGCGCAGGTAGCGCGCATAGCCCAGGTCCGCCGTCTCGATGTCCGCCCGACGCCCCGAGACGATGTCGGACAGCACCCGGCCCGAGCCCGCCGCCATGGTCCAGCCCAGCGTCCCGTGGCCCGTGTTGAGGAACAGCCCCGGCACCGGCGTCCGGCCCACCACCGGCGTCCCGTCCGGCGTCATCGGCCGCAGCCCGCACCAGAACGCCGCCAGCGCGGTGTCGCCCGCCCCCTCGAAGAGCCCTTCGACCGAATGCAGCAGCGTGGCCTTCCGGCGCTCGGGCAGCGACAGGTCGAACCCGGCGATCTCGGCCAGCCCCCCCACGCGGATGCGGTCCCCGAGACGGGTGATCGCCACCTTGTAGGTCTCGTCCATCACGGTGGAGACCGGCGCCCGCCCCTCCTCGATGATCGGCAGCGTCAACGAGTAGCCCTTGACCGGATAGACCGGGAGCCTGAGCCCCAGCGACCGCACCAGCACCGGCGAGTAGCTCCCGAGCGCCACCACGACCGCATCGCCCCGGACCTCGCCTTCCGACGTCACCGCCCCCCGCACGCGCCCGTCCTCGACGATCAACCGCTCGATGGCGACGCCGTAGCGGAACTCGACACCTTCGCCGGCCGCACGCTCCGCCAGCGCGGTCGTGAACTTGAAGCAGTCCCCGGTCTCGTCGCCGGGCAGGCGCAACCCGCCCGCGATCTCGCCCGCGGCCCCTTCAAGCCCCGGCTCCACCGCAAGGCATCCGGCCGCGTCCAGCACCTCGAAGGCCACGCCGCCCTCGCGCAGCACGGCGATGTCCTTCTCGGCCGCCTCGACCTGCGCTTCCTTCCGGAAGAGCTGGAGCGTCCCCTGCGTCCGCTCGTCGTAGCGGATGCCGGTCTCGTTCCGCAGGTCCTCCAGGCAGTCGCGCGAGTATTCCGCGAGCCGCACCATCCGCGCCTTGTTCACCTTGTAGGCCTCGGTCGTGCAGTTCCCCAGCATCCGCGCGAGCCAGCCCAGCTTCGCGAGGTCCGGCCGAGGCTGCACGACCAGCGGCGCGTGCTTCTGGAACATCCACTTGAGCGCCTTGAGCGGGATGCCCGGCGCGGCCCAGGGCGCGCTGTAGCCGGGGCTCACCTCGCCCGCGTTGGCGAAGGAGGTCTCCCGCGCCGGAGCGGGCTGGCGGTCCAGGACGACGACTTCATGACCCGCCCGGGACAGGTACCAGGCCGAGGTGACGCCGATCACGCCGGCTCCGAGGATCACGATCTTCATGGGGCTGCTCCCGACTCCAAGACAGGGAGCGGTATCGCACGACCACGCCTGAAGCTTTTCCCGTATACCTGTTTCCGATAGGAAACTTTAGGATGATCTTGCGATATACTGCGGATGCGCAATGACATCGGCGGCCACATACGGCCAGGGCGCAAGAACCTCCGACGTCGAGGAGGAGTTCCAGTGTCACGGCAGCCGTCCCCCGGCTTGCAAGAGGCCGAGCCGATGTCTACCCCTGTTCCAGGAGGGCGCCATCTGAGATGGCGGAGGAGGCGAACCATGGACGATGCACTCACCGCACCGCTGAGGCGCCTGCCCCTGCGCGACCTGCACCTCTCCCGGGGCGCCCGCCTCGTCCCCTTCGCGGGCTGGGAGATGCCGGTCCAATACGAGCCCGGCGTCATGGCCGAGCACCTCCATACCCGCGCGAGCGCCAGCCTCTTCGACGTGAGCCACATGGGCCAGGTGCTCTTGCGGCCCCGCAACGGCTTGGAGCACCTCGCCCTGGCGCTCGAGGCGCTGGTTCCCGCGGACATCCTGGGCCTGCCCGAGGGTCGGCAGCGCTACGGTCTCCTGACCGACGACTCGGGCGGAATCCGCGACGACATCATGGTCACGAACCGGGGCGACCACCTCCTCGTCGTCGTCAACGCCTCGATGCGTGACGCCGACCTCGCGCATCTCCGGGACGGGCTGGGCCAGACGGAGGTTCAGGAGGTCACCGACCGCGCCCTCCTCGCGCTCCAGGGCCCGGCCTCCGAGGCCGCGCTCGCGACCCTCGTCCCCGGCGTCGCGACGATGCGGTTCATGGAGGCACGTGTCGCCCCTTGGCAAGGCTCCGAGCTCTGGATCTCCCGCTCCGGCTACACCGGCGAGGACGGGTTCGAGATCTCCATCCCAAGCGTTGCCGCCGAAGCCTTCGCCATGGCCGTCCTCGGGCAGCCGGGGGTCCTCCCCGCCGGTCTCGGCGCCCGCGACTCCCTCCGGCTCGAGGCCGGGCTGCCTCTCTACGGCAACGACATCGACCGCACCACCAGCCCCGTCGAGGCTGGTCTCTCGTGGTCCATCGGCAAGGCCCGCCGCCCCGGCGGGGCCAGGGCCGGCGGCTTCGCGGGCGCCGACCGCGTGCTGCGGCAGTTGGAGCTCGGCGCACGGAGGGTGCGGGTCGGCCTGAGACCCGAGGGACGGCAACCCATGCGGGCCGGCACCGCGCTGATCGGCCCGGACGGCCACGTGGGCCACGTCACCTCCGGCGGCTTCGGCCCGACCCTCCAGGCCCCGGTGGCCATGGGCTATGTCGATGCCACCCTTGCCGCCCCCGGCACCGATCTCACGGGCGAGGTGCGCGGCCGCGCGCTCCCCGTGAAGGTCGCCCCGCTTCCCTTCGTTCCCCCCTCGTTCAAGCGCTGAGGACCCCGCATGAAATTCACCGAAGACCATGAATGGCTCCGCGCCGAGGGCGACGACCTCGTCGTCGTCGGCATCACCGAGCACGCCGCCAAGGAGCTGGGCGACATCGTCTTCGTCGAGCTGCCCGAGATAGAGGCCATGGTCGCCCACGGCGACGAGGTCGTCGTCATCGAGAGCGTCAAGGCCGCGTCCGACATCCTCGCGCCGATCGACGGAGAGATCGTCGAGGTCAATGCCAAGCTGACCGAGAACCCGGGACTCGTGAACGCCGACCCGCTCGGCGCCGGCTGGTTCTTCAAGATCCGCGTCGACGACATCAGCGTGCTCAACGACTTCATGGACGAGGACGAGTATCAGGAGATGATCGCCTGAGATGCCCTGGCAGCCCACCGACTACGATCCCGACGACTTCGCCAACCGCCGCCATATCGGCCCCAGCCCCTCCGAGATGGAGGAGATGCTCCGGGTCGTAGGCACCGAGAGCCTGGACGCGCTGATCGACGAAACCATCCCCGCCTCCATTCGCCAGGACGCGCCTCTCTCCTGGGCGCCGCTGACCGAGGCCGGGCTTCTCCAGAAGATGCGAGAGGTCGCCGCGAAGAACCGGGTGATGACCTCGCTCATCGGGCAGGGTTACTACGGCACCTTCACTCCACCGGCCATCCAGCGGAATATCCTGGAAAATCCGGCCTGGTATACGGCCTATACACCCTACCAGCCCGAGATCGCACAGGGCCGGCTCGAGGCGCTGCTCAACTTCCAGACGATGGTTGCGGACCTGACCGGGCTGCCTGTCGCGAATGCCTCGCTCCTCGATGAGGCGACCGCAGCCGCCGAGGCGATGACGATGGCGGAGCGGTCGGCCAAGTCCAAGGCCCGGGCCTTCTTCGTGGCCGACGACCTGCATCCGCAGACCGTCGCGGTGATCCGGACGCGGGCCATGCCCCTTGGGATCGAGGTGATCGTAGGACCTTCGGAAACCCTCGATCCGTCAAGGGTCTTCGGGGCGATCTTCCAGTACCCGGGCACCTACGGCCATATCCGTGACCTGTCGGCCGACATCGCGCGGCTGCACGAGGCCAACGCCCTTGCCATCGTCGCGACGGACCTTCTCGCGCTGACCCTGCTCAAGGAGCCGGGCGCCATGGGCGCCGACATCGCCGTCGGCTCGGCGCAGCGCTTCGGCGTTCCGATGGGCTACGGCGGCCCGCACGCCGCGTTCCTGAGTTGCCGCGACGCGTTGAAGCGCTCCATGCCGGGGCGGATCGTGGGCGTCTCGGTCGACGCACGAGGGAACCGCGCCTACCGCCTTGCGCTCCAGACCCGCGAGCAGCACATCCGCCGCGAGAAGGCGACCTCCAACGTCTGCACGGCGCAGGCGCTGCTGGCGGTGATGGCCTCGATGTACGCTGTCTTCCACGGCCCTCTTGGCCTCCGCGCCATGGCCGAGAGGGTCCATATCTCGACCCAGCGCCTCGCCCGGGCCCTCAGGGCCGCCGGCGCGCGTGTCTCGCCCGAGCATTTCTTCGACACGATCACGGTCGAGGTTGGCGTCGGTCAGGCGGGCATCCTCGCCGCCGCGCGGGCCGAGGGGCTCAACTTCCGCAAGATCGGCAATGACTGCGTGGGCATCTCGCTCGACGAGACCACCGACGAGAACGTGCTCCTGCGCGTCCTGCGGGCCTTCGGCATCGACGCCGCGGCGCCCCATCGCGGCGAGGTGGCGATCCCCGAGGGCCTGCAGCGGCAGTCGGACTACCTCACGCACCCCGTCTTCCACATGAACCGCGCCGAATCCGAGATGATGCGCTACATGCGCCGTCTGTCGGATCGGGACCTCGCGCTCGACCGGGCCATGATCCCGCTCGGCTCCTGCACGATGAAGCTCAACGCGGCGGCCGAGATGATGCCCATCACCTGGCCGGAGTTCGGGCAGATTCATCCCTTCGTGCCGCGCGACCAGGCCCGGGGCTACCAGGAGGCCATCGAGGACCTGTCGCGGAAGCTCTGCGAGATCACGGGCTACGAGGCTTTCTCCATGCAGCCCAACAGCGGCGCGCAGGGAGAGTATGCGGGGCTCCTGACGATCCAGGCCTATCACCGGGCCAAGGGGGACCATGACCGCAAGGTCTGCCTGATCCCGACCTCGGCGCACGGGACGAACCCGCCTCGGCGCAGATGGCGGGAATGGAGGTGGTCGTCGTCAAGACGGCGCCGAACGGCGACATCGACATCGAGGACTTCCGCCAGAAGGCCGAGGCCGCGGGGCGCCGCCTCGCCGCCTGCATGATCACCTATCCCTCGACCCACGGTGTGTTCGAGGACACGCTGCGCGAGGTCTGCCAAGTCACGCATGACCACGGCGGGCAGGTCTATCTCGATGGCGCCAACATGAACGCCCTCGTGGGCCTCGTGAAGCCGGGCGAGGTGGGATCGGACGTGTCTCACCTGAATCTCCACAAGACCTTTGCCATCCCGCATGGCGGCGGCGGTCCCGGCATGGGGCCGATCGGGGTCAAGGCGCATCTGGCGCCCTACCTCCCCGGCCACCCCGAGTCCGGCGGCGAGGGTACGGTCTCGGCGGCGCCCTATGGGTCGGCCTCGATCCTGCTGATCTCCTGGGCCTATTGCCTGATGATGGGCGGCTCGGGCCTGACGCAGGCCACCAAGGTGGCGATCCTCAACGCCAACTACATCGCGGCGCGGCTGCGAGGTGCCTACGACGTCCTCTTCGCCGGGAACCGCGGACGGGTGGCGCATGAGTGCATCCTCGACACCCGGCCCTTCGCGGAGCATGGGGTGACCGTGGACGACCTCGCCAAACGGCTGGTCGACAACGGCTTCCACGCGCCGACGATGAGCTGGCCGGTGGCGGGAACGCTGATGGTCGAGCCCACGGAGTCCGAGCCCAAGGCCGAGATCGACCGCTTCGTCACGGCGCTCCTCGCGATACGGGAGGAGATCCGGGCGGTCGAGCGCGGCGAGATCAAGGCCGAGGAGAGCCCGCTCCGCCATGCGCCCCACACGGTCGAGGACCTCGTGGCCGACTGGACTCGGGCCTACTCGCGCGAGCAGGGCTGCTTCCCGCCGGGCGCGTTCCGGGTGGACAAGTACTGGCCACCGGTGGGTCGCGTGGACAACGCCTATGGAGACCGGAACCTCGTCTGCGTCTGCCCGCCCTTGGAGAGCTACGCCGAGGCGGCGGAGTGAGGCGCCCCTAGGCGGGCGCCTTCACCCCGTAGATCCGCTCGGCGTTCCGCCAGCCGATCTGGTCCTGCTCGTCGGGCGATAGCTCGGCGAGCACGGCCTGGGTGATATCCAGCCAGGCCGGGAGGCCGGCGCCGAGGTTCACGACCGGCCAGTCCGAGCCCCAGACCATGCGACCTGGCGTGAAGGTCGAGACGACATGGTCGATCCAGGGCCGCAGGGTCCCGAGCGACGCGGTCCCAGGGGTCGCGTATGCGCTGATGCCCGAGAGCTTCACGTTGACGTTCGGGCAGGCGGCCACCTCCTTCAGCCCCTCGGCCCAGATTTCCCAGCCGCCGCCGGCAATGTCGGGTGTCCCGCAATGATCGAGGACAAACGTCATGTCCGGGCAGGCCTGCGCCAGGTCGCGAGCGAGCCAAAGGGTGCGGCCCAGCACGTTCACGTCGAAGGGGTAGCCTGCGCGGCCGATCCTGCGGACGTTCGTGCGGAAGCGGTCCGAGACGGAGACATCCTCGGCCACATCCTCGTGCAGGATGCGCCGGTAGCCCACGACGCCGAGGTCCCTGCCCTCGTCGATCCAAGCCTCGAAGCCCTTGTCCGTCTCCGGACGGCAGTTGGCGATCTGGCCAAGGAGCCTCCCCTCGCGAACCAATCCCGCGATCCAGCGCGACTCGGCCTCCCAATCGAGGGCGGCGACCTCCATGAAGATCGAGCCCGCGACGCGGCCGCCGTAGAGGTCGAGCGCCTCCTCCAGCGGGAAGTCCCGCTGGAGCGGCGGCACCCGCTCGGTCCATGCGTGGCCTGTGACCGAGCGGTCCACGAGATGGAGGTGCGTGTCGATCAGCCTCATCGCACCGGTCCCGGTCAGTCGTCCGCGACGCAGGCCTGGCGCTGGTCGCCAAGGCCCTGGATGCCGAGCTCCACGACCTCGCCGGCCTTGAGGTAGCGGGGCGGCTTCATGCCCAGGCCCACGCCGGGCGGCGTGCCGGTCGAGATCACGTCGCCGGGGTGGAGCGTGAAGAACTGGCTGAGGTAGCTCACCAGGTAGGCCACGCCGTAGACCATGGTCCGCGTGGAGCCGTCCTGCATCGTCTGGCCGTTCACGCGGCAGTACATCGTCAGGTCCTGCGGGTCCGCGACCTCGTCGCGGGTGACCAGCCAGGGGCCGAGCTGGCCGAAGTTGTCGCAGCTCTTGCCTTTGGTCCACTGGCCCTGCCGCTCGGCCTGGAACGACCGCTCCGACACGTCGTTGGCGACGGCGTAGCCGGCGACGTGCCTCAGCGCATCGGCCTCGGAGATGTACTTGCCCTTGGTCCCGATGATGACGGCAAGCTCGACCTCCCAGTCGGTCTTCTCGGATCCGCGCGGGATGATGATGGGGTCGTTGGGCCCGCAGATCGCCGAGCTGGCCTTCATGAACAGCACGGGCTCGGAGGGGACCTTCATCCCGGACTCCGCCGCGTGGTCGGCATAGTTCAGGCCGATGCACATGAACTTGCCCGTGCCGCCCACGCAGGCGCCCAGCCGGGTCGAGGGATCGACGACGGGAAGGCCCGAGGGGTCGACGTCGCGGAGCCGGCTCAGGCCCTCGTCCGACAGCACGTCTCCGGCGATGTCGGGCACGACGCCCGACAGATCCCGGATCGTGCCGTCCGTGTGCATCAGGCCGGGCTTCTCGGAGCCCCTATCCCCATGGCGCAGAAGCTTCATGCGTTTGTCCTCAGATGCGGGTGGTCGTCCCGGCCGATCGCCGGGCGACCGCGTGCTCCCTGTTCACGGGAGTGTGTCGCAGGCTTCGGCGGGGGATGCAACGGCGCTGCGCCCTGTGGCCTCGGGGCCACGATGACGGCGGCTCGCACGAAATCGGCCGTGCGAGGGGGGGTCGAATCGTGGCATTCTGTCCCCAGGACCCGGCCAGAGGTCTTACCCGAGAAACGTGAGGACGGCCGAGGGAGTTGAGTCCTCGGACCATCGAGTGAAGGACCAGGACCATGGTGGACAAGCAACCCGGAGCCCCTCAGGCCTCCGAGCAGCCGGGGTCGTCCCCGGCTCAGGGCCAGCAGATGACGGCCTCGCAGAGCGGCGCGACGCCCAAGGCGCCCGGCTTCGCGGCCTTCGGGACCAGCGGCGGGGCGGCCATCGTGTTCCGCGACCTGGCGAGCATATGAGTTTCCGTCCCGGAGCACGCAGCGGCCCGCCTCTCCCTCGGGCTGTTCCGGGACACCTGGCGGCCAGGGGAACGGAGTCCCGATCTCCCACGGAACCCCGCTCCCCTGGCCCCTCTTTCTGACAGGTCCGGCGGCATGGCCGCGATCTCCTCCCTCCGCAACATGGGCCCGGCCAGCGAGGCGGCCTTCCGCAAGGTCGGAATCAGCACGGCCGAGGAGCTGCGGGACCTCGGGGCCGACGCGGCCTATGCGCGGCTGCTGGAGGCGGGGGAGCGGCCGCATTTCATCGGCTACTACGTGATCCACATGGCGCTTCAGGGACGCCCCTGGAACGACTGCAAGGGGGCCGAGAAGGTGGCGCTGCGCGAGCGGTTCGATGCGTTGAAGGCCCGGCATTGCGACCCGGGGCTGACGCGGGTCGAGGCGGAGCTCGACATGTTCGGGGTCGGGCTGCGACGGTAGGGCCTTGCGCTGCGATTCGGTTCCGTTAGGGAATTGGCGTGCAACCCCCGGTTGGAGCCCTGGATGACGCTGACGCGCCGTAGCCTCTTCGTGCTTGCCCTTCTTCCCGTCGCCGCCTGCGGCCCCCGGCCCGAGCGGGACAAGGCGCCTACGGCCGCCGCCCGCTACGCCGGCAACACGCCCGAGATGCAGGCGATGATCCGGCGCTACGCGTCCTTCCTGGAGATCCCGTCGGAGCTCCTCGACCATGTGGTCCGGGTGGAGAGCGGCTACAACCCGGCGGCGAGGAACGGGCCCTATTGGGGGCTCATGCAGATCAACCCGCAGACGGCGCATACGATGGGCTATCGCGGGCCGGATTCGGGGCTGCTCGACGCCGAGACGAACCTGAGGTTCGCGGGGGCCTATCTGCGCGGGGCCTACATCGTGGCGAACGGCAACCAGACGCGGGCCTACGACTGGTACAAGCGCGGCTACTACTACGAGGCGAAGGCCCGGGGGCTCCTGGAGGAGACGGGGCTGCGGCGGGCCTGAGCGGGAGCACCGCGCGGGGCGGGGATCGGTTGGGCGGAGTCCGCCCTGGGGTCTGTCGTGCATCTCTGTGTCTCGGCTGGCGGCGCGGGTCCCTTGGGGGCGAGCGCCGGATGATTCGTCCTGTTGAGAGACAGGATGCCGGACAAAGGTAAACGAATTGCGAGGGTAACGCGCGTTGGGTCCGAGGGGACGCAACGCCACAAGATGTTGTGCCCGATCAGAGGCGACGGACCTCCTGGGCGCGGATCACGACCTCGTCCTGGCGGAAGTCGCGTTCGAGCGATTCGCGGGTGGCGCGCCACCAGAGCTCGTCGAGGGCGTCGGCCATGACCTCGAAGATGACGATGTCGTCGCGGGATTGGCCGTCATCGGCATCCCAGAAGCCCTCGGCCGGGCCGCGCGCGTAGACGGTGACGCCGCCGAAGCGGGCGGTCAACTCGCGGCGGAGAGCGGTGAAGAGGGAGCGCGGGAAGGGCTGGCCGGCGTTGTCGGCGGTGGGGAGGAGGATCTGGATGAGGTGCATGGGGGAGTATTCGAGAGGCCTAATACACGACTTGCGTGAGGTCCTGTCACCGGACCCCACGCCGCATACCCGCCCTACTTCGGCTTCTTCGCGGAGGGCCTGGTCCTCTTGTCCTGCGCTTGCGTAAGCGCCGACGCTGCCGCACTTCGTGCGGCCGGACTCGAGTTGGGATCCCTCAAGACCTTGCCAGCGTTAGAGGCTGCCTTAGCGCCTGTCACTTCAGAGTTCTTCTTCGTCATGATTGTCTCCGCAGTCAAAGGGACAGCAGAGCGCCACAGGTTTGCGGCGCCCTGCTCTGCACGGCCTCACTAGGCCTCAGCCTCGCACATCACGCACACGAATCGGCCGAAGCCGTCATGTTCGAGATTCGCCCCGCACTCAGCGCACTTTGAACTCAGGTGAGCCCTGATCAAAGAAACTGGCCGGTAAGTCTGGGACGCCACACAGTGGCTCGGCGGTCCAGATGGAGTGAGGATGACTTCGTAGACAATCCTGAGACTTGTGGTCTCCATATGCGTTCTCCGATGCTGGCCCCCTGTCTGCCCTTGGCAGATTCAGGTTGGCCCCCTTCGGCACGCCATTGCTCGCTGTCCTCGTTCTTGGCTTTTTGTTGCCATCGACCCGTTAGGGGCGAGGATGCTTGTCCCACAGCGTGCACACCAATGCGGGCAGGCTGGGGCGCGAACCTGGACCGTTCGCGCCCCAACCCCAATTTCCTCAGCTACACCCGCTCGTCCCCCCGCAGGTATTGCACTTCATGCAGGTTCCGTTCCGCACCAGCGTGTAGTTGCCGCATTCGCCGCAGGGGTCGCCCTCGTAGCCCTGGATGCGGGCCTTGTCGCGGGCGCTGATCGTGCTCGTTGCGATGGCGGTCGTGGAGGTCGAGACCTCGTAGGTCGCCTTGGGCTCGGCGAGGCCGAGGCTCGTGCCGATCAGGTCCTGCGGCAGGCGCTTCCTCAGGTAGCCCGTGGAGCTGATCTGCTTGAGGAGGTTGAGCGACTGGGTCGCCACGCTCTCGCCCATGGGGACCACGTTCCGCTCCGCCTCGCCCTGCCCCAGCTCGTCGAAGCTCGGCCCCTTGGGGGCGACATGGGCGAGGTCGGTGCGGTCGAGGTAGCTGATCGCCAGCTCGCGGAAGATGTAGTCGAGGATCGAGGTCGCGGACTTGATCGAGTCGTTGCCCTGGACCATGCCCGCGGGCTCGAAGCGGGTGAAGGTGAAGGCGTCGACGAACTCCTCCAGGGGGACGCCGTATTGGAGGCCGACCGAGACGGCGATGGCGAAGTTGTTCATCATCGCCCGGAAGCCCGCGCCTTCCTTGTGCATGTCGAGGAAGATCTCGCCCAGGCGGCCGTCGGCGTATTCGCCAGTGCGGAGATAGACCTTGTGGCCGCCGATGATCGCCTTCTGGGTGTAGCCCTTGCGGCGGGCGGGAAGCTTGTCGCGCTCGCGCGAGCGGACCTCGCGGATGATGACCTTCTCGACGATCTTCTCGGCGAGGACGACGGCCTTCTCGGGCGCGGTGCCGGTGGCGAGCACCTCCTCCGCCTCCTCGTCGCCGTCGATAAGGGCGGCGGCGAGCGGCTGGGAGAGCTTGGAGCCGTCGCGGTAGAGGGCGTTGGCCTTCACCCCGAGGGACCAGGACAGCATGTAAGCGTCCTGGCAGTCGGCGATGGTCGCGCCGTTCGGCATGTTGATGGTCTTGGAGATGGCGCCGGAGATGAAGCTCTGGGCGGCGGCCATCATGGTGATGTGGCTCTCGACCGAGAGGAAGCGCTGACCCTTCTTGCCGCAGGGGTTGGCGCAGTCGAAGACGGAGAGGTGCTCCTCGCGCAGGTGGGGGCGCCTTCGAGGGTCATGGTGCCGCAGACGTGGTCGTTGGCGGCGTCGATCTGAGCCCGCGTGAAGCCCAGGTGGCGGAGCATGTCGAAGCCCGGGTCGTTCAGCCGCGCGGCCGGGATGCCGAGGGTGCCGGTGCAGAACTCCTCGCCCAGCGTCCACTGGTTGAAGACGAAGCGGATGTCGAAGGCTTGCGGGAGGGCGGCCTCGATCTTCTCGATCTCCTCGGGGCCGAAGCCGTGGCCGATGAGGGCGGTGTGGTTGAGGCCGGGGGCGTTGCCGAGCGTGCGGTGGCCGACGGCGTAGGCGATGACCTCCTCGATCTCGGCGGAGGAGTAGCCGAGCTTGTCCAAGGCGGCGGGGACGGACTGGTTGATGATCTTGAAGTAGCCGCCGCCGGCGAGCTTCTTGAACTTCACCAAGGCGAAGTCGGGCTCGATGCCGGTGGTGTCGCAGTCCATGACGAGGCCGATCGTGCCGGTGGGCGCGATGACGGTCGTCTGGGCGTTGCGGAAGCCGTGCGCCTCGCCCAGCGAGAGGGCGTCGTCCCAGGCCTGCATGGCGAGCTCGGAGAGGCGGGCATCGGGAACGTTGGCGTGGTCGAGGGGAACGGGCTTGACGGCAAGGTTCTCGTAGCCGCCCGCCTGGCCATGGGCGGCGCGGCGGTGGTTGCGGATGACGCGGAGCATCGACTCGCGGTTGCGGTCGTAGGCGGCGAAGGCGCCGAGCTCGGCGGCGATCTCGGCGGAGGTGGCGTAGGCGGTGCCGGTCATGATGGCGGTGAGGGCACCGCAGAGGGCGCGGCCTTCGGCCGAGTCGTAGCCGAGGCCCATGTTCATCAGCAGGCCGCCGATATTGGCGTAGCCGAGGCCCAGGGTGCGGAAGTCGTAGGAGAGCTGAGCGATCTCCTTGGACGGGAACTGCGCCATGGTGACGCTGATCTCGAGCGTCAGCGTCCAGAGCTTGACGGCGTGGACGTAGAGGGCCGCGTCGAGCTCCTGCCCGTTCCAGAAGGTCAGGAGGTTCAGCGAGGCGAGGTTGCAGGCTGTGTCGTCGAGGAACATGTATTCCGAGCAGGGGTTCGAGCCCCGGATCGGGCCGTCGGCCGGGCAGGTGTGCCAGGCGTTGACGGTGTCGTGGAACTGGATGCCGGGGTCGGCGCAGGCCCAGGCGGCGTGTCCGATCTGGTCCCAGAGGTCGCGGGCCTTGATGGTGCGCGTGACCTTGCCGTCGCGGCGTCGTCGATGAGGTTCCAGTCCCCGTCGGCCTCCACGGCGCGGAGGAATGAATCAGTGACGCGGATCGAGTTGTTCGAGTTCTGGCCCGAGACGGAGGCATAGGCCTCGGAGTCCCAGTCGGTGTCGTAGGTCGGGAACTCGATGGAATCGAAGCCTTGGCGGGCGTAGTCGAGGACGCGCTTGATGTAGGTCTCGGGGATCGCGCACTTCTTGGCCTCGCGGATCGCGGCCTTGAGGGCGGCGTTCTGCGACGGGTCGAAGGCGTCGGCGGCGTCCCCGTCCCAGGACCGCAGGGCCTCGAAGATGGCGTTGAGGCGCTTCTCGTGCATCTTGGAGCCGGCGACGAGCGAGGCGACCTTCTGCTCCTCGGTGACCTTCCAGTTGATGAAGGCCTCGATGTCGGGATGGTCGGCGTCGACGATCACCATCTTGGCGGCGCGGCGCGTGGTGCCGCCGGACTTGATGGCGCCCGCGGCGCGGTCGCCGATCTTGAGGAAGCCCATCAGGCCGGACGACTTGCCGCCGCCTGAGAGCTTCTCGCCCTCGGCGCGCAGGGAGGAGAAGTTGGTCCCCGTCCCGGAGCCGTACTTGAAGAGGCGCGCCTCGCGGACCCAGAGGTCCATGATGCCGCCTTCGTTCACGAGGTCGTCCTTCACGGACTGGATGAAGCAGGCATGAGGCTGCGGATGCTCGTAGGCGGAATTCGAGCGGGTGAGCTCGCCGGTCTGGAAGTCCACGTAGAAGTGGCCCTGCGCCGGGCCGTCGATGCCGTAGGCCCAGTGGAGGCCGGTGTTGAACCATTGCGGCGAGTTGGGCGCGCCCATCTGGCGGGCGAGCATATGGCGCATCTCGTCGTAGTAGGCGCGGGCGTCGGACTGGTCCGTGAAGTAGCCGCCCTTCCAGCCCCAGTAGGCCCAGGCGCCGGCGAGGCGGTCGAAGACCTGCTTGGCGCTGGTCTCGCCGCCGAGCGTCGCGCCCTTGGCGGGGGTGGAGCGCCAGAGGAACTCGGGCACGCCCTCCTCCCTCACGCGCGAGGCCTTGGACGGCACGCCGGCCTTGCGGAAATACTTCTGGGCGATGACGTCGGCGGCGACCTGCGACCAGGCCTCGGGCACCTCGAGGGTGTCGAGCTTGAACACCGTCGTGCCGTCGGGATTGCGGATCTCGGAGGCCGTCGTGCGGAAGGCGATGCCCTCGTAGGCGTCCCGCCCTTCCGTCGTGAATGCGCGCGCGATCTTCATGGCGTCCTATCCTCATGTCGTTTCGAAAGCCGAGGCCGTTCGGCGACTGCGTGGCAGCGCCGTTCCCGTTGTCCCGATTCTCGTCTACGTTTCGTTACTGCCCGTCTCGTCCCACCAGATATAGTGGGCTTCTGGTGCCTCAACACACTCTGAAGTATCGCGTTCCACGCTGCAATTGGAATTGTGTTGTGGATAAGCCACGCAAAGCTGTTGACTCGAATGACGATCCGAGTCCCTGTGGATAAATACGAGTCGCGCACGAGATGCCCCCGCGACTATCCACAGCCCCGTCGAAAGGGCGTGGCGATCGCGTCACATCAGGCGAGATTACGTCGGCGCCGGTCCGCCGATTGGTCGGGGCGGAGAGATTCGAACTCCCGACCCTCTGCTCCCAAAGCAGATGCGCTACCAGACTGCGCTACGCCCCGAACCGGCGCCAGTCATAAGGCAGAGACGTGCGGAGGCCAAGCGTCCGCGTGGCGCGTGACGGCACAAGATGTAGGGACGCGCCAGGGCCTGCTCAGTTGCAGGGGAGCGCGGCGCCCTCGCCTATCGTGGGGTGCTGGAGGATGTCGCCGGGCTC
This sequence comes from Rubellimicrobium mesophilum DSM 19309, assembly GCF_000600335.2. Lineage (GTDB taxonomy): Bacteria > Pseudomonadota > Alphaproteobacteria > Rhodobacterales > Rhodobacteraceae > Rubellimicrobium > Rubellimicrobium mesophilum. The sequence goes on from NZ_KK088582.1 coordinate 128,043, forward strand.
GATGCCGAGCCGGCCGGCGAGGCCGCCGTTGACCTCGAGGACGAACTGCACCGCGTCCCCGCCCGGGGGATGGGCGTGTCGTCCATGGGCTTCGCGTTCTCGTGGACCCTGGTGATCGTGCCATCCGCGCCCGCGAAGATCATGTCGAGCGGGATCAGGGTATCGTGCATCCAGAACGCGACCGTCTCGGGCGCGTCGTAGACGAAGAGCATCCCCTGGAGGGTGCCCATGCGCGGCACGTTCATCAGGCCCTGGGCGCGTTCGCCCTCGTTGTCGGCCACCTGGACGGCGATGTGCGCCTCGCCGAAGCCGCCTTTGATCGTGACGCGGTCGTCCCGGCACTCGGCCGCCGCGCCGCTGGCGAGGACGGTCAGGGCAAGGGCCAGCGCCTTCAACGCGACGCCCGTGCGGCGGCGTCCCAGGCGAGGACCTCCACCGCCAGCTTGCCGCGCTTGCCGTCGATGACGCGCAGGCCGACGGCCTCGCCCGGGGCGAGGTCGGCGAAGCCCGACCGGCGCAGCACCTCGATGTGCAGGAACACGTCCTCCTCGGAGCCCCAGACATTGGCGAAGCCGAAGCCCTTGCCCTTGTCGAACCACTTCACGCGCGCGGGCTCCAGGGGCTGCTGCGCGAGGACGGCGGGGTCCATGTCGGAGAGGTCGGCGAGGCCCGCGCCCGGCGGGACCTCGGGCGGGCGGATGGAGAGCACGACGGTGGCCTGCATCCCCCTGTCGGTCCGGGCGACCTCGACCTCGATGGCCGAGCCGTCGGCCACCGTGCTCTGGCCGAAGCTGCGCAGCACGTTGGCGTGCAGGAGGATGTCGGGGCCTCCTTCGTCGGCCACGACGAAGCCGAACCCCTTGCCGGGGTCGAACCATTTCACATGACCGCGGACGACGGCGCGTCCACTCGGGCCTTCGGACATCTTCAGGGTCTCACACGCCGCTCCTCGCAGGAGCAGGCCACAGGTTGGGTCGGATCTGCAAGCGTAACCACAATACTGCGAAACCAGCTATCTTACATCGACGACACGCGCACGACTAACTAAAGTCACCGTTCACAACGGTCACGGATTCAGCCGCACCACGCTCCAATCCAGGCCGGGATCCGGGCGCGACCAGCGGAATCGGTCGTGGAGCCGGAAGGGCCCGTCGGCCCAGAACTCGATCTCCAGGGGCACCAGGCGGTAGCCCCCCCAGAAGGGCGGACGGGGTGGGCTGGTTCCGAAGCGCGCCGTGACGCGGGCGACCTCGGCCAGGAGCGCGGCACGGGATTCGAGGGACCGCGACTGGCGGGAAGCCCAGGCGCCGAGGCGGCTCTGGAGCGAGCGGGAGGCGAAGTAGGCGTCGGCCTGAGGCCCCTCGACCCGGGAGACGAGGCCGCGGGCGCGGACCTGACGGCGCAGGGACTTCCAATGCATGACGAAGGCCGCGCGGCCGGCGGACTCGATCTCCTCGGCCTTGCGGCTCTCGTGGTTGGTGTAGAAGACGAAGGCCCCGTCCTCGATCTCCTTGAGGAGGACCATGCGGACGTTGGGCAATCCCTCGGCGTCGACGGTGGCGAGCGCGATGGCGTTGGGGTCGTTGGGCTCGGACCTCCCGGCCTCGGACAGCCAGGCGCGGGCGAGCGCGAAGGGGTCCTCCCCTGCGAAGATGCCGGTCCTGTCGGCCACGTTTCCTGTCCCTTTGCCTGCCGCACGCGTAAACCGGCATCCGGCCCCATGGCAACCTATGTTATTCCGAAACGCAGCGGCAACGTGCCGATAGCGCTCCCACGACCGGCCCTTGATGGGGCACGACGCTTCGCCTACACGAGGCGGAACCAACGCGCGGGAAGGGACGGGCCGCATGCAGACCGATCTGCTCAAGGGCAAGCGCGGCCTCATCATGGGGCTGGCCAACGACAAGTCCATCGCCTGGGGGATCGCGAAGTGCTGCCACGAGGCCGGCGCCGAGCTCGCCTTCTCCTACCAGGGGGATGCGCTGCTGAAGCGGGTGACGCCGCTCGCGGCCGAGGTGGGCTCGGACATCGTGCTGCCCTGCGACGTGGGGGACATGGAGTCGGTCGACGGCCTCTTCGAGGCGCTGCGGCAGCGCTGGGGGCGGCTCGACTTCCTCGTGCACGCCATCGGCTTCTCGGACAAGAACGAGCTGCGCGGGCGTTACGTGGACACGAGCCGCGACAACTTCCTCATGACCATGGACATCTCGGTGTACTCCTTCACCGCCGTGGTGAACCGTGCCGAGAAGCTGATGACCGAGGGGGGCTCCTGCCTGACGCTCACCTACTACGGGGCCGAGCGGGTCATGCCGCACTACAACGTCATGGGCGTGGCCAAGGCGGGGCTCGAGGCCTCGGTCCGTTACCTGGCCGAGGATCTCGGCAAGGACGGCATCCGCGTGAACGCGATCAGCGCCGGACCGATCAAGACGCTGGCGGCCTCCGGCATCGGCGACTTCCGGTACATCCTGAAGTGGAACGAGCTGAACTCGCCGCTTCGCCGGAACGTCACGCAGGACGAGGTGGGCAAGGCCGCGCTTTACCTGCTGTCCGAGCTGGGCTCGGGCACGACGGGCGAGGTGATGCACGTCGATGCCGGCTATCACCTGGTGGGGATGAAGGCCGTGGACGCCCCCGACATCGCGGTCGCGAAGGGCGAGTGATGCCCGCCGGGAGGAGGCCTCGATGGAAGGCGTGACTCTTGCGCAGCTCGGGCTCTTCGTGGCGACGCTCTCGGTCGCGATCCTGTCGCCAGGGCCGGGCATCCTCGCGGTCTCGCACGCCGCATTCAGCATGGGACGCCGTGGAGCCCTGCCCTATGCGCTGGGCCTCGCGCTCGGCGCGTCGCTGTGGTGCCTGATCGCGCTCCTTGGCCTGACGGTGCTGTTCCAGACCTTCCCGCTCGCGCTGTCGGCCTTCCATGTTGTGGGCGGGCTCTACCTCCTTTGGATCGCGTTCAAGATGTGGTCCCACGCCGCCGACCCGCTGCCCGAGCCTGCGGGCGCCGGGCGGGGCCTCGCCGCCGGGATGGCGCTGAACCTGTCCAACCCCAAGCCCGGGCTGTTCTATGCCTCGGTGCTGCTGTCGATCTTCCCGGACCTGCGGGGCATCGGCGCCACCGCCTCGGTCTACGCCGTGGCCCTGAGCGTGGAGCTCTTCTACTACCTGGGCCTCGCCTCGGTCCTGTCGGCGGCGGCGATCCAGGCGCGCTACTTCGCGGCAAAGCCATGGATCGACCGCATCGCGGCGGTGCTGATCGCCGTGCTCGGCCTCCTCCTCATCCTGCGACACTGACCGAACGGACGACGCCATGATCGACCGCCTGCCCCACGAAAAAGGCTTCCACGTCTCCTGGGACCAGATCCACCGCGACAGCCGGGCGCTGGCCTGGAGGCTCGACGGCCAGGGACCGGATGCGGGGGCCTGGAGGGCCGTCGTGGCGATCACGCGGGGCGGCATGGCCCCTGCGATGATCGTGAGCCGGGAGCTCGGCATCCGCACCGTGGATACGATCAGCGTCCAGAGCTACAACCACCAGACGCAGGCCGAGGCGAGCGTCCTCAAGGCGCCGGACGCGCAGCTCATGGGCGACGGGACCGGCATCCTGATCGTGGACGACCTCGTCGATTCGGGGCGGACGCTGGAGCTGGTGCGGCAGATGTACCCCAAGGCGCATTTCGCCACCGTCTACGCCAAGCCTAAGGGCAAGCCGCAGGTGGACACCTACGTCACCGAGGTGAGCCAGGACACCTGGATCTTCTTCCCCTGGGACATGGCGCTGCAATACGTGGAGCCCTATCGCGGGCGGGACTGAGGGCGTGGCGCGGGAGCGGCCGGACCTCCTCCACGCGGCCTTCGTCCTCGGCCTGTTCGGCAAGGCGCTCCTGGGGCTGGGCCAGTTCGCGGGGGGCGTGGCGCTGGCGATGTCGCCGCCGGGCACCCTTCCCCGACTCGTGGACTGGATGGCGCGGAACGAGCTGGCCGAGGACCCGACCGATCCCTTCGCCCGCGCCGTCGAGCGCCTGCTGGCCCATGCCAACCTCGCGCCGGGCGGCGTCTACACCGTCTACCTGCTGGTCCATGGGCTCCTCAACCTGTTCATCGTGGCGGGGCTCGCGCTGCGGCTGCCGCGCGCCCATGCCTTCGCCATGCTTTGCCTCGCCGGCTTCGTGGCCTATCAGGTCAGCGAGTTCGTCCGCACGGGGGACCCGATCCTCCTCGTGCTCAGCGCCTACGACCTTGGCGTCATCCTGCTGGTGCGGCACGAAGGACGCCGCGCTAATTCCCTGCCCCATCGGAGCCGTCCATGACCCTGCCCCGCACCGCGACCACCTTCGCCCCGCCGGTCATGGAGGCGCGGCGCTGGCTGGAAGGCGTGACCTTCCCGGCGAACCGGCCGCTCATCAACGTGAGCCAGGCCGCACCGGTGGACCCGCCGCCGGCTCCCCTCCGTGAGGCGATGGCCGAGATGGTGCTGTCGGACCCCTCGGTGCATCTCTACGGGCCGGTCCTGGGGCTGCCGGCGCTGCGGGAGGAGATCGCGGGCCAGTGGTCGGCGGCCTATGGCGGAGAGGTCCGGCCGGATCAGGTCGCCATCACCTCGGGCTGCAACCAGGCCTATTGCGCGGCCATCGCGACGCTTTGCGCCGAGGGGGACGAGGTCATCCTGCCGGTCCCCTACTACTTCAACCATCGCATGTGGAACGACATGGCGGGAGTGGTCACGGTGCCCCTACCCTGTGGCCCGGGCCTGATCCCCGAGGCTGGCCGCGCGGCGGCCCTCGTCACTCCGCGCACACGGGCCATCGTCCTCGTGTCGCCCAACAACCCGGGCGGGGCGGAGTATCCGGCGGGGACGCTGCGGGCCTTCCTGGAATTGGCGCGGTCGCGCGGCCTCGCCCTCATCGTGGACGAGACCTATCGCGACTTCGACTCGCGCGAGGGGGCGCCGCACGACCTGCTCCGCGACCCGGACTGGGACGACACGCTGATCCACCTCTATTCCTTCTCCAAGGCCTACCGCCTCACGGGGCACCGGGTCGGGGCGATCCTGTCGTCGCCCGGACGGCTCGCCGAGGTCGAGAAGTTCCTCGACACCGTGGCGATCTGCCCGCCTCAGGTGGGCCAGCACGCGGCTCTCTGGGGGATGCGGCACCTGCGCGACTGGGTCGCGCGCGAGCGGCTGGAGATCCTCGACCGTCGCGCGGCCGTGACGGAAGGGTTCCCGATGCTCGCGGCGAAGGGGTGGGAGCTCCTGGGCTGCGGCGCCTACTTCGCCTATGCGACCCATCCCTTCCCCGAGGCGTCGGACGCGCTCGCCAGGCGGCTGGTGCGCGAGGCCGGGGTGCTGCTCCTTCCCGGGACGATGTTCATGCCGGAGGGGATGCCCGAGGCCGCGCGGGGCCTGCGGATCGCCTTCGCCAACGTGGATCGACACGGGGATCGGGGCGCTGCTCGACCGCCTCGAAGCCGTCACCCCCTGACGCTTGCGCGCCCCTGCCCGCGCGCCTATGCAGGGCCCCGCCCCGTCAGAGGGCGCGAGGGGGACGGCACATGGCGACGCGCAAGAGCACGAAGTGGGTCTACTGGATCATGCTGGCCCTCATCGTGGCGGGCTTCGGCGGCTGGTTCACCGGCGGCGCCGGCGGGCGGACCACCTCGATCGGCAGCGTCGGCGAACTGGAGATCTCGCATCAGGACTACGCCAACGCGCTGCGCAACCAGTTGCGTCAGTTCCAGGAGCAGACGGGGCAGGCCGTCACCTTCGAGCAGGCGCAGGCGGCGGGGCTGGACCGCGCCGTGCTGGCGCGACTGGTGAGCGACCGGGCGCTCGACGCGGAGGCGCGACGCCTCGGGCTCTCGGTCGGTGACGCGCGCGTGGCGGAGGCGGTCCGTTCCACCCCGGCCTTCCAAGGCATCAACGGCGAGTTCGACCGGCAGGCCTACCGCGAGGCGCTGCGCCGCAGCGGGCTTCGGGAGGAGGCCTTCGAAACCTCGCTGCGACGGGACAGCACTCGCGCGATGCTCCAGGCTGCCGTTCTGGGCGGCGTGCCCAAGCCCGAGACCTACGGCAAGCTCCTCGCCGCCTATTCGAACGAACGTCGGGACGTGACCTGGGCGACGATCGGCCCCCGAGGCGGTCGCGGTGCTGCCGCAGCCCACCGAGGAGGAGTTGCGTGCCTATTACGACGCGCACCCGGATCAGTTCACGGCACCCGAGGTCCGGCAGGTCAGCTACGCCTGGCTCACGCCCGAGATGATCCAGGGCAAGATGACCGTGGACGACCAGGAGGTCCGCGCCCTCTACGACGAGCGCATCGGCCAGTTCGTGCAGGAGGAGCGGCGGCTCGTGGAGCGGCTGGTCTACCCTTCCGAGGAAGAGGCGCAGGCCGCGAAGGCGCGGCTCGACTCCGGGGCGGCGAGCTTCGAGGACCTCGTCGCGGAGCGGGGGCTCCAGCTTTCGGACATCGATCTGGGGATGTGTCCAAGGCGGACCTGGGCGATGCGGCGGACCCGGTCTTCGGGGCCGAGACGGGCAACGTGATCGGCCCCCTGCCCTCGCCGCTCGGCCCGGCGCTGTTCCGGGTCAACGCCCTGCTCGCCGCCGACGAAACCAGCTTCGAGGAGGCGGCCCCGGACCTGCGGGCGGAGATCGCCGACGAGAGGGCGCGCGACGCCATCGGCGAGCTGCTGCCGAAGATCGAGGACCTGATCGCCGGCGGGGCAAGCGTCGCGGACGTGGCCGAGCAGACCGACCTCGAGCCCGGCCAGATCGCCTGGTCGGAGGGCGCGGCGGAGGGACCCGCGGCCTACCAGGAGTTCCGCGACGCCGTGCAGGCCGCCCAGCCGAACGACATCCCCAAGGAGGTCGAGCTGTCCGACGGCGGCGTGCTGGTGCTGCAGATCGCCGGCGTGACGCCGCCGGCGCTCAGGCCCTACGAGGAGGTGCAGGCCGAGGTTCGCAAGGCCTGGGACGCCGAGGCTCTGCGGGACGAGATCCTGGCGCAGGCCAATGCGAAGGCGGAGGCCATCGCAGGGGGAGCGAGCTTCGAGGATCAGGGCCTGACGCCGCAGACGCAGGCTGGGGTGAATCGGCGCGATCCCATCGAGGGGACGCCGGCGAACTTCTCGGCCACGGCGTTCTCCATGTCTGCCGGCGAGGCCCACGCCCTGCCGACGGAGGATGGAGCCATCGTCCTGCGGCTCGATGCCGTGGAGGCCGCGCCGGAGGACGACGAGAACGTCGCAGCCGAGCGGGATGCCATCGCCACGCAGGTGTCGAGCAGCATCGCCAACGACCTGTTCCAGGCCTTCGAGCGGCAGCTCCAGGCGAGCACCGAGGTGCGGCTCGACGACCGGGCGATCTCGGCCGTGAACGCGCAGATGAACTGATGGCGCTGCTTCCCGACTACGAGACGTTCCGCCAGGGTTTCGAGGCGGGCTGTAACCAGGTGGTCTGGACGCGGCTCGCCGCCGACCTCGACACGCCGGTGTCGGTCATGCTGAAGCTCGCGGGGGCGGCCCGGCATTCCTTCATGCTGGAGAGCGTGACGGGAGGCGAGGTGCGGGGGCGATACTCGATCATCGGCATGAATCCCGATCTGGTCTGGGAATGCCGGGGGACGCGGAGCCGGCTGAACCGGGCGGCGCGCTACGACGACGAGGCCTTCGAGGACCTCGAAGGGTCACCGCTGGAGACGCTGCGGGCGCTGCTGGCGGAGTGCCGGATCGACCTGCCGGAGGGGCTGCCCGCCGCCTCGGCAGGACTCTTCGGATACCTGGGCTACGACATGATCCGGCTGGTCGAGCGGCTGCCGGATGGACGGCCGGACCCGTTGGGGCTGCCCGACGCGGTGCTGCTGCGGCCTTCGGTGGTGGCGGTGCTCGACGGGGTGAAGGGGGACGTGATCCTCGTGGCTCCGGCTTGGACCGGGTCGGGGCTTCCGGCCAAGGCCGCCTATGCGCAGGCGGCCGAGCGGGTCATGGACGCGCAGCGGGCGCTAGAGCGCGGCGTGCCGGTGGCGCCTCGGGCGCTGGGTGAGCCGCGCGAGCCGTCGCCGCCCCGGTCGAACTTCACCAAGGCGGGCTACATGGCCGCCGTCGAGAAGGCCAAGGACTACATCCGCGCGGGCGACATCTTCCAGGTCGTCCCGGCGCAGCGCTGGACGCAGACGTTCTCGGAGCCGCCCTTCGCTCTCTACCGATCCTTGCGGCGGACGAACCCTTCACCCTTCATGTTCTTCTTCAACTTCGGCGGCTTCCAGGTGATCGGCGCCTCGCCGGAGATCCTCGTGCGGGTGTTCGGGAAGCAGGTCACGATCCGCCCGATCGCCGGGACCCGCCCGCGCGGCGCCACGCCCGAGCAGGACCGCGCGAACGAGGAGTCGCTCCTCGCCGACCAGAAGGAGCGGGCGGAGCATCTCATGCTGCTCGACCTCGGCCGCAACGACGTCGGCCGGGTCGCCAAGCCCGGGACCGTGCGCCCGACCGAGACCTTCGTGATCGAGCGCTATTCCCACGTCATGCACATCGTCTCGAACGTGGTGGGCGAGCTGGCCGAGGATCAGGACGCGCTCTCGGCCTTCTTCGCCGGGATGCCGGCCGGGACGGTCTCGGGCGCGCCCAAGGTGCGGGCGATGCAGATCATCGACGAGCTCGAGCCCGAGAAGCGGGGCGTCTACGGCGGCGGGGTCGGCTACTTCAGCGCGAACGGCGACATGGACATGTGCATCGCGCTGCGCACGGCGGTGCTGAAGGGCGACCAGCTCTACATCCAGTCCGGGGGCGGCGTGGTCTACGACAGCGACCCCGAAGCGGAATACATGGAGACGGTCCACAAGTCGCAGGCGATCCGCAAGGCGGCCGAGGACGCGGCGATGTTCCGGCCGGAGGGGAACGGGTAGGCCGATATCCGACCGCGTCGCGGGCGCGGCCTTGCGCAGGCGGAGGACGCAGCTTCCCCTACCCCGCCGGGCGGCGACCCAGGGACAGGGTCACCATGGCAGACAGAGTTTAAGGAACGGTTAACGACCGGGGAAACTTCGCGGAGAAACGGCCGTCGTTCCGATCGGAAGCGGCTCGTGGGCCGAAAGTCCCCGGCGAGGGTTCCTGGCAGTCAGGCCGCGCGCAGGGCCTCGCCTTCCACCGCCGAAAGCGCCTTCGCCAATACTTCGACCCCGGCGCCGGGCCGGTTCGCCTCCTCCGACAGGATGCGCCGCCAGGCGCGCGCGCCCGAGCGGCCCGCGAAGAGCCCAAGCATGTGCCGTGTCACCTGATGGAGCCGCCCGCCCTCGGCGATGTGGGCTTCGATGTAGGGGATCATGGCCCGGACTGCCTCCTCGGGGGTCGCGACCGGATTGGCGACCCCGAAGATCCGCCGGTCGGCGTCGCCCAGGATGTCCCAGGGCGCGTGATAGGCCGCGCGGCCGACCATGACGCCGTCAAGGCCTTGCGCGAGCAAGCTCTCGGCCTGTTCGAGGCTCTGGATGCCGCCGTTGATCGACATGTGCAGCTCGGGGAACCGCGCCTTCATCCGCAGGACGAGCGGGTAGTCGAGCGGCGGCACCTCGCGGTTCTCCTTGGGCGAGAGGCCCTGGAGCCAGGCCTTGCGGGCATGGACCGTGACGCGACGCACGCCGGCCCCGGCGACGGCCTCGAGGAAGCGGGGCAGCGCCTCCTCGGGGGTCCTGATCGTCCACGCCGATGCGGCACTTGACCGTGACCTCGGCCTCCGTGGAGTCCTGCATCGCCCGGACGCAACCGGCGACGAGGTCCGGCTGCTGCATCAGCACGGCGCCGAAGCAGCCCGACTGCACGCGGTCGGATGGGCAGCCGCAGTTGAGGTTGATCTCCGGGTAGCCGAGCTCGCCCCCGATCCGCGCGGCCTGGGCCAGCTCGCGCGGGTCCGAGCCGCCGAGCTGGAGCGCGACGGGCCGCTCGGTGTCGGAGAAACCGAGGAGGCGCCCTCGGTCGCCATGGAGGACGGCGGCGGCGGTGACCATCTCGGTGTAGAGGAGCGCCCCGCGCGACAGGCTGCGGTGGAAGGCCCGACAGCGGCGGTCGGTCCAATCCATCATCGGTGCCACGGACAGGCGGGCGGCCGCGGACAGTTCAGGACATCCTTGGTTCATTGGAGTTCTCGTGTCCGCATCCGAGCCGATGTCTTGAACTGCAGGGGCCGCCCCAGCCCGTTCCCCAAGGTCGGACCCATGATCCGGCCCCGCCGAACGCCGCAGGGACGAGGTCGGATCATGTAAGCGTCCCCGGAAGCGAATGCTAGGGACAGTCCCGCGCGGCTCCGCCCCGAACGCGCGTCCGTCTTCTCCTTTGCCTGTCCTTCGTCATATCGGCCGCCCACCCGGGTCCTTCGTCACGCGATCCATGGAGACGGTCGGAGGTCGACCCTCCGTGCCGGAGGCTGGGGCTGTGACGCCGATCCTCTGCGAAAGGGACGGTCGGACGGCGGAGCCCGAACCTTTGCAGCATCGAACGGGATCGTTCAGGGAAGTCGGCCCGACGACCCGCGAGGCCGTCTGGCAGCTCCTCCGAAGCTTCAGGGATACCTCGTCACGCTGCACGAAGGACTGGGGGCCTGATCTCCCGTGGCCGACGATCCCGCGGACCTGCCGGCAGCGGCCCCACCGCCTCCGACCCTTGGAGCACGTCCTCCTGGGCGATGCTGTCGATCCGGGTGATGGCCACGCTGATCTGGTGAAGGCCGACGGACTGCTCGGCGGCGCCGGCTGCGATGTCGCTGACCAGGTCATTCAGGCCGACCACCGCACCGACGATCCGGTCGAGAGCCAGCCCGGTCTCGCGGACGAGCTCCGCGCCCTCGCCCACCTGGGACGAGGAGGTGACGACGAGGCCGCGGATCTGCTGAGTGGCCTCGGCCGCGCGCTGGGACAGCCTGCGGACCTCGCCCGCCACCACCGCGAAGCCACGCCCCCGCCTCGCCAGCCCGGGCGGACTCCACGGCGGCGTTGAGGGCGAGGAGGTCGGTCTGGCGCGCGATCTCGCCGATCATGTCCACGATACGCTCGATCTCGACGGCAGAGGTCTCGATGGCCGCCATCGCTTCCACGGCGCGCCGGACGACCTGCCCGGATCTCTCCGCCTCGCCCTTGGCGCCGGCGACCACGTCGCGCGCATGGGCGGCGCCTCTGGCCGCGGACTTGGCCGTGGCCGCGATCTCCTCGACAGCCGAGGCGGCCTTCTGGCTCTCCTGACGGGTTCGCTCGGTCGTCGCCATCGCACGCTCCCGGGCGGCCTCGGCCAGGGTCCGGGCATCGGCAGCCTGGGCCACGCTCTCGGCCAGGTTGGCGCGTGCCGCCTCGGTCTCGGCGGCGGCCGTGGCGGACCTCGCCATGGACCAGACCAGAATGATGCATTCGAACAGCACGATCGCGGCGTGCAGGGCCGTCCGGAACAGGACGTCCGCTAGGCCCACGGTGGGATAGACCAGGGCCGGAAGGACGACCCCCAGGACGAGGTGGTGGAGGGCCGTCATGCCCACGGCCAGGAGCAGCGCCGGGATGCTGCCCATCGTCGAGACGATGGCCAGCATGGCGAAGAACAGCATGTGCGAATCGATCTGCCAGGGATGGCCCGCAAACGCTGCCGTGAAGGCGATGCATTGCCCGACCAAGGCGACGCCCAGAGGCATCGGGCGGGCCTTGGGCGTCAGGCGTGACGACAGGAGACCGATGATCGCGAAGAGGGTGGCGCCCACAAGGCTGAGGACCGCCGGCCCGCCTGTCAGGAGAGCCGCGAGGGGCGGAACCGGCATCGTGGCAAGCGCCACCGCGCGAGCCACGCCCGTGCCGTCCGCCGTCGCTGCGGGGCCTGCCCGATCTGCTTCGTCTGGCGACATCGTCATCGAGTATCCTTGTTACCGCAGAGGATTTCGAGAACGGCGGGGTCCAGGACCAGCCAGGCCCCGGCGAGCTCGTAGGCGGCCGGCGTCGCGCCCGTCGCAAGGACGGAGAAAGGCGCCGACCCCGGCCCGACGACCCGCCCGCCGGCCGTCTCCACGACCTGTTCGGCCCCGCCGTCCCAAGGGGGCGCCACCACGAGCACGGGCCCGGCGCCAGCTCCGGGGGCACCGGAGGCGAAGGCCGCCAGATCCAGGCCGACGCACAACGTCAGGCCAAGGATGGCGACCAGGACTGGATCAGCGATTCTCATGTCGACAGGTCTGCCAGAAGGATATCACCAACCGATGAATGCGTCGGTCGGCTGGGCGCGAACATCTGTCGACTTTGCAGCGATGGCGGCCGAAGGCCCGCCATGCGCATGGGTCAGGGCGTCCGAACGGGTTCGAGCTCCTCGAGGGCGGCACCTTGGGAGGCCGCTGGGCGCAGGGATGGTCCTGACGAAGCTCGAGTTCGCTCAGGGAACGGCTGCGGCGTCCTGGATCTCCTGGCCGAGCAGCATCGTTCGTGCCAGACGCGCCCCAAGATCGTCCTGGAAGCCGTCGAACTGGCTCACGGTCTGGTCGAGGGACCCTTCGGTCCCGCACAGGCCAGCGCCCTCGACCCGGCACAGCATTCGGATGGAGTCGAGCGCGGTGACGCGATGGCGCATCTGGCCGAGATGCGATTCCAGCGCGATCGCCATCTCGACCGCGCGCTCGTTGCACTCCTCGGCGCGCTCGCGGTACTGGGCCGCCGCTTCGGCCAGCCTGGCGCGCTCCTCCGCCGCGTCCCCCGAGCCGACCTCTCCGTCCCTGGCGAAGGTCTCCGACATCTCGTCGAGGAGCGTCGTGGCGTTCTTCAGGAACAGGCTCTCGCTGACCGAACGCGCGATGCCTTCGAAGCCTCCGTCGGACCCGGAGATCCGCTTGTCGAGCCAGGAGGCCATGTCGCTGGAGACGAGTGCGTAGTTGTTGGAGATGGCGGTCAGCGGGCGGTCGCCGAGGCGCGTGGCCGTAATGCGGAGGTTCATCGCGATGAGCATCGCCGAGTCGAACACGCGCTGCGTGGCCGCGAGTTCCGCCCCGATCCGGTCGGCCGCCTCGGCGGCCTTGATGGCTTGGGCGAGGCGTGGCGCGGGGTGGCCTCTGCGGCCGGCTCGGTTCATGATTTCCGCCGCGAGCGCGCGGGCCTGGAAGGAGTCGTAGCTCGGGAAGCCGTCGTCCCCCAGGCGGACGAGCAGTTCGGTCGCGCCCTCGGCCGGCGTGAGCCCCCGCGACTCGGCCGCGCGCAGGTCCGCGTAGATGCCCTGGACACGGCCGAAGGTCGCGGTGCCGGGCTTGATCCGGACCGATAGGAAGCCGTCCCGGATGGGAACCACGATGGCGAATACCCAGTAGGTGCCGCCCTCCACGGATCGGTTGCGGACGTAGACACCGGTGGGCCGCCCCGCCCGGAGCCGGTCCCAGAGCAGGTGGAACGCCGCCTTCGGCATGGCGGGATGGCGAATGATCCGGTGCGGCGCACCGATGAGACGAGGCCAGTCATAGCCCGACACCCGGCGGAAGACGGAGTTGCCGGCCTGGATCACGCCACGCGCATCGGTCCGGGAAAAGAAGATCTCCTTGAATCCGAAGGGGACCTCGGCCTCGTCGGCGTCGGGAAGGAGCGTGGCGCCGAACGAAGGTTCAGTGGTCCTGAGCGATGTCATGTTCAATCCAGTCGGACTGGCCGGTCGGCACGAATCTCTCGTCCGCCTGTCCTCAGATATGCGCAACATCCGTCATTTCCTGCTATTCTTCACGGGCGAAATGGCGACAAGTCTTCCTATCGGAAACGGGGCCCCTCGAGGGCAGAGAGGTGGATCGGGACGGGCCTGCGATATCGGAAATGATTTCAGTCGATGGATGCAGGGAGGGAAGTCGAGCCAGGAGGGGCGGCCGGGTATCGACCTGCCCATATGTCGCCATCTGGGCTGATAGGTTCAATCATCCCGGAAGAACCGATGGCCGAAAGACGACGCGTGGTCGGAGGAGGCTTCCTGTCCCAGCAGGCTTGCGGGCGCGTTCCAAACCGCTGGTTTGCGGGCGCGGACATCTCGTCCCGCGTCATGGCGAGACTCCGGCCTCGGATTCCTCCGCATCTTCCGAGTTTCGTAGCCTTTGCGTGAGGCACGCCCGCGAACGGAATATCTGAGCCCTTCCGGGTTATTCGTCCTGAAAGCCGGAAACGATTTCGTGCTTCCGGTGCTCGTTCCGTCGTTTCCTGTTTTGCCAGCCTGATCCGCGATCAAATGGGGGCGGGGCGTGTCCAGCAAGTGCGTCAGCCCCTGGGAGCGACGAGGATGGCAGGCCGACCTTCGCGGCGCCTCTGGGCGACCCAGCCGGACGGCCAGGGGGGCCGGGCTTCCTGAGCGGGGTCGCCCGCGCAATATCGACACCGCGACCTCGGTTGACATAGCCTACTAGAAAAGTCAGGAATACTCCGTCCATAGCAGAGAGTTCTCATGCGTCCGCTCCTCCTTGCCGCCGGGTCCGTCCCGGTGCTGGCCTTTGCCATGCCTGCCCTTGCCGCGACCCCCGCCGAGGTCGTCGATACCTATGCCAGCCTCGCGCAGGCGGCCTATGACGACAGCCTTTCGGCGGCGCGGGACCTGCAGTCGGCCGTCGAGAGCTTCCTGTCCGCGCCGTCGCCGGAGAGACTGTCCTCCGCGCGCGCCGCCTGGATCGCAGCCCGCGTGCCCTATCCGCAGACCGAGGTGTTCCGCTTCGGCAACCCGGTCGTGGACGACTGGGAGGGCAAGGTGAACGCCTGGCCGCTCGACGAAGGGCTCATCGACTACGTCGACCCCTCCTACGGCGGCGCGACGGACGAGAACGCGCTGGCGGCGCTGAACGTCATCGGCAACCCGACGCTCACGATCGGCGGGCAGGCCGTCGATGCGAGCGAGATCACGCCCGCCCTCCTCGCCGACACGCTCGACCAGGCCGATGGCGTCGAGTCCAACGTGGCCCGGGGCTACCATGCGGTCGAGTTCCTGCTTTGGGGACAGGACCTGAACGGCCACGGGCCCGGGGCCGGCGACCGTCCCTGGACCGACTACGCGCAGGGGGCGGAGTGCACCAACGGCAACTGCGAGCGGCGCGCGGCCTACCTGCGCGCGGCTACCCAGCTCCTCGTGGACGACCTCGACTGGATGACCGGGCAGTGGGCCGAAGGGGGCAGCGCCCGGGCCGCCGTCACGGCGAATCCGGAAGCGGGGCTCGGCGCCATGGTCAAGGGCATGGGGTCGCTCTCCTACGGGGAGCTCGCGGGCGAGCGGATGCGGCTCGGCCTCATGCTCAACGACCCCGAGGAGGAGCAGGACTGCTTCTCGGACAATACGCCGAACAGCCATTACTACGACGGTCTCGGCATCCAGAACGTCTACCTCGGGCGCTACGTCCGGACCGACGGCAGCGTCGTGGAGGGTCCCTTGCTTCGGGACCTCGTCGCGGCGACCGATCCCGCGCTCGACGCCGAGATCACGGCGAAGCTCGCGGCGTCCGTGGCAGCGCTCGGCGAGGTCAAGGCGGCGGCCGAAGGCGGCCTCGCCTACGATGCGATGCTCGAGGCCGGGAACGCCGAGGGCGAACGGCTGATCTCGGCGGCGGTGGACGCGCTGGTGGACCAGACCCATTCCTTCGAACGGGCCATCGGTGCCTTGGGCCTCGGGGCCATCGCCTTCGAGGGGTCGGACAGCCTGGACAGCCCCGATGCCGTCTTCCAGTGACCGCCTGCCGAGGTGGCTCGGCCGGCCGGCGCTCGTGCTGCCCCTGGTCTTCGCCGGAGCGGCCGCCGCGCTGACCATGCCGGGCTGGGGCGAGCCGCACCTCCGCGTCGCTCCCCGCACGCCCGAGGAAACGCAGCGGATCGCGGCCGCCACCGCCCTGCCCTCGGACTTCACCGCGCCCCAGCGCTTCGAGGATATGCCGGCCGGCGCCGCGACGGTGCGGGCGCGGCCGGGCACGGACGCCTTCTCGCAGCCCTCCGGCAACATGGACTTCGAGCGCGAGATGGACTTCAAGCTCGGCAATGCGCTCTTCACGCGCGACTGGGTGTCGGCGCCGTCGTCCACCACGGCCGCCGACGGCCTGGGGCCGCTGTTCAACTCGCGCTCCTGCCAGGCCTGCCATGTGAGGGACGGGCGCGGGCACACCCTTCAGGGGCCGGACGACACGGCGCTCTCGGTCTTCCTGCGCGTCTCCGTCCCGGATCCCGGCGGCGAGACCCATGGCATCGCGGGCTTCGTCCCGACCGCGCCCGATCCCGTCTACGGCGGTCAGCTCCAGGACAAGGCGCTCCCCGGGCAGAGGCCCGAGGCACGCTTCCACGTGACCTGGGAGGAGGTCGAGGTGCCGCTCGCGGGGGGCGAGGTCGCCCATCTGCGCCGGCCGACCTACGAGGCGGCGGACCTCGCCCATGGACCCCTTGCGCCGGAAGCGATGCTGTCCCCGCGCGTGGCCCCGCAGATGATCGGCCTGGGACTGCTCGAATCCGTGCCCGAGGCGGACATCCTGGCCCATGCCGACGAGGACGACGCGGACGGCGACGGCATCTCGGGCCGGCCGAACGTGGTCTGGTCCGACGAGTTCGGCCAGCCCATGCTCGGGCGCTTCGGCCACAAGGCCGGAACCGCCACGATCCGCGAGCAGTCGGCCGCCGCCTTCTCGGGCGACATGGGGCTCTCCACGAGCCTTTTCCCGAACGGCTTCGGCGAATGCACGGCAGCCGAGGCCGATTGCCGCGCGGCCCCGGTGGGGGCCGAGCCCGGCTCGCCGGAGGTGGACGACGCCTCGCTCGACCTCGTGGCCTTCTATGCGCGGAACCTGGGAGTCCCGGGCCGGCGCGGCGCCGACGACGCGGAGGTCCTGCGCGGCAAGCGGCTGTTCTTCGACATCGGCTGCCAGTCCTGCCACCGGCCCTCCTTCGTCACCCACCGCCTCGACGGCCAGCCCGAGCAGAGCTTCCAGCTCATCTGGCCTTACACGGACCTCCTCCTCCACGACATGGGCGAGGGGCTGGCCGACCACCGGCCCGAGGGGCGCGCAACGGGCACCGAATGGCGCACCGCCCCGCTTTGGGGGATCGGCCTGACGGAGCAGGTGACCGGGGTCGGGAGCTACCTGCACGACGGTCGTGCCCGCACGCTTCTGGAGGCGATACTATGGCACGGCGGCGAGGCCCAGTCCCGGCGCGACGCGGTCGCCGCGCTCGACCCCGCTGACCGGGCCGCCCTGATCCGTTTCCTGGAGAGCCTCTGATGCGCCTCGCCCTTGCCCTGACGCTCCTCGCCACGCCCGCCCTCGCCGGGGTCGAGGAGGCCGTGAACGCATGGATCCTGCCCGGCGTCGCTGCCTTCGCCGAGTCGGCGGGCACCCTGGCCCGATCCGCCGCGGGGGACTGCACCGCCGACGCGCTGCGGCCGGCCTACCTCGCGGCGTGGGAGGCCTGGGCGCCCCTGGCGGACATCCGGCTCGGGCCGTCGGAGGCCGGCGCGCTCTCCATCGCCTACTGGCCCGACGAGCGAGGGGCCGGCGCGCGGACGCTGCGCGGCCTCATCGCCGCCGAGGACCCCGCCGGGCTCGACCCGGTCGCCTATGCGGAGGTCTCGGCGGCGGCGCGCGGCTTCCCCGCGCTCGACCTCCTCCTCGGAGATCCGGACCTGTCCGGCTATTCCGGGGGGTCCTACGCTTGCCGCCTCGTCCAGACCGTCGCCGCCGACCTCGCCGTCCAGGCCGAGGCGCTGGCCGAGGGATGGCAGGCGGAGGCGCAGGCGCTGACCACGGCCGGGGCCGAGGGCAACGCGGAGTACCTCTCTCCCGACGAGGCCTTCCGCGCCATCTACACGCAGGCACTGTCGGGGCTCGAGTTCAGCGCCGACACCCGGCTCGGCCGCCCGCTGGGCGAGCCCGGGACCCCGCGCCCGACCCGGGCCGAGGCCTGGCGCTCGGGACGGTCCCTGCCCAACGTCGCGGCCTCGGTCGAGTCAGCGGTCGGCCTGGCCCGCGAGCTGGCCGACGGCCCGATCCCGGCGACCGAGGCCGCGCTCGACCAGGTGCATCACGCCGAGGCGGCCATCGACGACCCCTCCTTCCAGGACCTCGCCGACCCGACCGCGCGCCTCAAGCTGGAGATCCTCCAGCAGCGGATCCGAGCGCTGATCGACGCGATGGAAGCGGAGGTCGGCAACCCGCGCGGTCTTCAGCCCGGGTTCAACAGCCGGGATGGAGACTGACATGGCGACCCGACGTGGCTTCCTGGCCTCCCTCCTCGCGGCAGCGAGCCTGCCGTCGCTCGGCTGGGCCGAGGCTGGCTCGCCCTCGCATCTCGCCTGCGCCGGCGACCCGGACGGGACCTTCTCGCTCCATGGACTGCGGAGCGATGGCACGGAAGCGTTCCGCCTCCCCCTGCCCGCCCGCGGCCACGCCGGTTGCGGACACCCGACCGAGGCCCTGGCCGTCGTCTTCGCGCGCCGCCCCGGCACCTTCGCCCTTGTCCTCGACTGCGCGCGAGGAACGGTGCGCCGGCGCCTGAGCCCCCCCGAGGGACGCGCCTTCAATGGTCATGGGACCTTCCTCGCCGGGGGCGCGGTGCTGGCCACCTCCGAGCAGGCGACCGGGACCAGCGAGGGCGTCCTGGGCCTCTGGGACGTGGAGGGGGGCTTCCGCCGCATGGGCGAGGTGCCGACCGGCGGCGTCGGGCCCCACGACCTCAAGCGCCTCGAGTCGGGACAGGTGCTCGTGGCGAACGGCGGGATCGCGACCGATCCGACCGATCGCACCAAGCTCAACATCGCCACGATGCGTCCGAACCTCTCGCTTCTCGATCCCTTGGGCGACGGCGTGGCGGAGGTGACCGAGCTCAGCCCGGACCTCCACCAGGCCTCCATCCGGCATCTGGCCCTGCGGGCCGACGGAACCGTCGGCTTCGCCATGCAGTGGGAGGGCGACCCGGACGTGCTGGTCCCTCTGCTGGGACTCCGCGCAAGCGACGGGACGATAACGCTCGCCCAGCCGCCCGAGGCCGAGGCGCGGCTCATGCAGGGCTACGCGGGCTCGGTGGCTTGGAGCGGGGACGGCATCGAGGTGGCGATCACCTCGCCCAAGGGCGGGCGCATCCAGCGCTTCGATGCCCAAGGGCGATTCCTCGGCCATGCGAGCCGCCCGGAGGTCTGCGGCATCGCCCCTCTCGGAACCGGCTTCCTGCTGAGCGACGGGCTGGGCGGGCTGCTGGCCCTGCAGGGCGACGAGGTCCGTCCGCTGGCCCGCGCCGAGGTGGCCTGGGACAACCACGTCGTCACGCTCTGATCCGGGAGGGCGCCGCGCAACGCCCGCACCGCGCGGCGGACGGGGATCACTCGACCGTCAGATCCGCCGTCGCCGTCTGCCGCTCGAAGTCGGAGACCAGGACATCGAGTTCGAGCGTCCATGTGCCCGGGACCGCGAGATGCAGGTCGGCAACGTGCCAAAGGCCGGGCCCCGTCCGCTCGGCCGGCCGCACCAGCGGCGCGATCCCCTTCCCCGCATTCGACAGGCGCAGCGTGACCTCGGGCACGTCGAGGTCCCTCCCGCGCGGATCGCGCAGCGCGATCGAGACGCCGTTCGGCCCGATCCGGCCCGGGGCGAGCGCCACCTCGGCCACGAAGCCGTCGGCGGAGAGGGTCAGCCGCCGCTCGGAACGCATGTGCCCGTGCTCCTCGTGGGCGTGCAGGTCAGCGGGCGCGCCCTGCGCAAGGAGCGCCCGGGGCGGCGGGGTGGTGCCCAGGGCGGCGGTCGCGGCCAGGATGGGGACCACGAGCGCGATCTCCGCCCGGATCGACCACCCGAGCCGTCGCCCGGCCCCCGGGATGTGCCGGGCAAGGGCCGGCGTGAGGCTCAGGCGGTTCAGCGCCGCCAGCCCAAGCAGCGCGCCGACGAGCACGACCTTGAGCAGGAGGATGCGCCCATACTCGGTCGTCGCCAGGGCCCCGGGGCGACGGACCTGGATCCAGGCCAGGACGAGTCCGGCCAGGAGCAGCACCGGCACCGCGAGGATCGCCTGGCGCGAGAACCTCTGGACGGTCGGGGCCGTCCCTTCGGCCGGCACGGCGAGCGCACGCAGCAGCGGCAGGAGCGAGCCCACCCAGAAGGCGGCGAGGGTGGAATGGATCAGGAGCGGCGGGATCGTGAGCCCGCCCGGTCCGGCGGTGACGACATGGCCGCTCAGGCCGAAGCTGGCCAGCGCGACGACGGCTCCGCTCGCCGCGAGGAGATCGGCGCCCCTGGTGCGCCTGACACGGCTTCCCGCCCAGACGAGCGCCAGGCCGAGCATCGCGCATAGGGCGGCGCGTCCGAAGGTCGAGCTCAGGCCAGCCGCCCAGGTGACAGGATCGGCGAGGATGACGGGCGGGCCCCCGAGGAGCAGGCCTCCCTGCAGGCCAAGAGCCATGACCGCCGCCGCGAGACCGACGAGCGCCGCGGCCGAGCCGATGCGCCGGACCTCCTCCCGGAGGGGCTCAAGGGGTCGGACGAGGAGCGCATAGGCCACTCCGCCGGCGGCCCCGAAAAGGCCGAGGTAGAGCAGGACGCGGGCAGCCACGAAGCTCCAGCGCCAGCCGGCCGAGTCGTCCTCGACCTGGCTGCCGGACGCCGACGCCGCCCCGATGCTGAACACCAGGGATCCCGCCACGGGATGCCCGTCCAGCGAGACCACGTGGTAGCTGACGGTGTAGGTCCCGCGCGCCAGGCCTTCCGGCAGGTCGAGATGGAGGCCATCCTCCCCGGCCCTTCCGCCGTCGGGCTCCAGCACGTCCTGGCCGTCCGGGCCGAGCACCTGCGCGCGGATCAGCGCGACCGGCTCGTTGAAGCCGATGACGACCTCGCTCGGCGGGCCCGCCAGGACGGTGCCGTCGAGGGGCTCCGTCCCGGTCACGACCGCATGGGCCCGAGCCGACCCCGCAGCCCCCAGGAGGAGGAGCATCAGGACCAGCGACCCGAGGATTCGGACGGCCATGCCGCTCCCCGGACGGGCCGTCATGGTCACTGGGTGACGGCCGTCGTCACGTTGAGGGAGGGCGCGGGCTCCTCGATGTCCTCGGCGTCCTGGCCCTCCGCGGGGATGCCGATCCAGCGGGTGACCGTCTCGCCGCATTCCTGCACCACGGGGAAGTAGACGGTCTGCCCGGCGAGTCCGTCGGTCAGGCGGGCGCGGAAGGTGAACTCGTCGTACCAGTCGTCGGGAAGCTCGCCGCCGCTCCAGGCGATCTCGCGCACGCCCTCGGTCAGGGTCTCGCCCCAGAGCTCCACGGGCTCGGCATAGGCGCCCGTCGTCGTCTCGAGGGTCCAGCCGGGCTTGGGCATGGGCTTGGCGTCGATCACGCCGTCGGGGATCTGGACGCGGACTGCGGTGGTGGCCTTGCCCTCGCAGCCGTGCCCGACGCGCAGGACGGCCTTGTAGGCGCCGCCGGCGGGGGCCTCGCCGGTCTCCAGGGTGATGTGGGCGGCGGCCGCGCCCGCGGTGGCGAGGATCAGGGCGCCCGCGAGGGCCAGGGTCTTCGGGGTCATCACTGTCTCCGGGTTGCTCCGCGTCGAGGCGGATGCTGGTTGCGTCGCCGGCGAGATACGGGCCCCCGCATCGGGATACATTGATTCAACGCAAACCGGGAGAGCCTTTCCGCAGTCCCTGCAGGCGGACCCTGTCGCCTTCCGTCCGGGCGATCGCCAGGATCGGCCTAGTCCATCGCCTGGCTGGCGGCGGCCGTCGCGGCATGAGCATGGGGCGCCTCGGTCCTACCGGGCCCTCCGTCCAGCCGGTCCGCCCGCCTCAGCTCCGGGAAGAGCCAGGCCCAGAGCCCGGTCACGACGATCGTCCCGAGGCCTCCGAAGACCGCCGCGCCGACAGGGCCGAGGACCCGCGCCGCGACGCCGCTCTCGAACTCCCCGAGCTCGTTCGACCCGGAGATGAACACGCTCGAGACGGAGGCCACGCGCCCCCGCATGTGGTCGGGCGTCACCACCTGAATCAGCGTCTGGCGGACGTAGACCGAGATCATGTCGGCCGCGCCCAGGACCGCCAGCGCCACCAGGGACAGCCAGAGATGCTCCGACACCGCGAAGACCAGCGTCGCCACGCCGAAGCCCGCCACCGCCCAGAACATCCGGGGGCCCGCATGGCGCCGCAGCGGATGCCGGGCGAGGAAGAGCGCCATCGTCGCCGCGCCCAGCGCGGGGCCGGAGCGCAGGAGCCCGAAGCCCGTCGGGCCGACGTCCAGCACGTCCGTCGCGAAGGCCGGCAGCAGCGCCGTCGCCCCGCCGAGGAGCACCGCGAAGAGGTCGAGCGAGATCGCCCCCAGAACGATCCGGTTGCCCCAGACATAGGACAGCCCCTCGCGGATCTGCTCGATCCGGCTGCCGGCCTGCGGCTCGGGCCGTCCGCGCGAGGGGACGCGGAGAAGGACGGCCATCCCTCCGACGTAGAGGACGGCCGTGACGGCGTAGGCCAGCGCCGCCGAATGCGCGCAGAGAAGGCCGCCAAACCACGGCCCCACGATGACCGACGCCTGCCAGGACAGCGACTTGAGCGAGATCGCCCGCGCCATGTCGTGGCGGGGGACCAGCATCGGCACGAAGGCCGAGCTGGCCGGCGACAGGAACGCCCGCGCGCCGCCGAAGATCGCCGCCACGGCGAAGATCACGGCGAAGCTCGGCACCGGGCGGAACGCCACCGCGAGGAGGACGAGGACGCAGAGCGTCTCGAGCGCGAGGCAGGACAGGATGATCCCGCGCCGATCCCGCCTGTCGGCCGTCGAGCCCGCGAAGAGCGCCAGGACGAAGAGCGGGACGAACTGCGCCAGCCCCACCATGCCCACGAGGAAGGCGCTCTGCTCGACGCCGCGCGTCTCGCGTGCGAGGGCGTAGATCTGCCAGCCGATGGTCACGGCCTCGATCTGGACCGCCGCGTCGACGAGGAGCGACGCGCCGAGGAAGAGCCGGAAGTCGCGGTTTCGGCTGAGGAACGAGCCCTCAGGGGGTATGATGGAATCGGTCATGAGTCCTGGGGCGATCCTTGGGCCCGACATGATGTGGCTGTCCGGCGTCTTGGCAATCGGGGTTTCCGTCAGCGCGCCACGAGGTCGTTCGCCGAGCGCAGCACGGGAGGATGCGCGAGGGCCGCCGGCGACAGGGCCATCGAGGTCCGCAGGTGGAACGCCCGCGACTCGCCGGGCAGGAGGGTCACGAGCATCTCGTCCACGGAGGCGGCGGGGTCGAGCCGGTCCGCGAAGAGGCAGAGGTCCTTGACGAAGCTCCGCGCCTCGACCGTGACGCGGTAGCCCCTCTCCTCGGGCCGGAGGTCGAGCGCAACGCGGGGCTCGGGCAACGCGAGGTCCGCGTCCTCGGCGAAATACCACCGGGCGGTGCTTTCGCCCATGGTGGCCAGGATCACCTCGCGCGAGGGGTCCTCGGGCGTGGCGACCTCGGGCGGAATGGGAAGCTCGACGGCCGTGAAGCGGTCGGCGCAGAGGCGCCAGTACGTCGCCTCGGCCAGCACAGTGCCGTCGAAGCGGATCCGGCGCATCTGCACCGGCTGGCGCCAGAACAGGGCCGCGTCGTTGACGGCGACCACCGCCAGTCCCTCCCCGCGCGGCTGGATCGTCAGGAAGTGCGGCGCGAAGGCCCGGCGGAGCGCATACCAGAGGGGCTTCGGCCGGCCCTGTCCGTCGATGGCCGACCACGATGTCACCGGCCAGCAGTCGTTGAGCTGCCAGACCACCGCGCCCATGCAGCGACCTCGGTGCGATCGCCAGTGCTCGATGGCGTTGGCGATGGCGCGGGCCTGGTTGAGCTGGGTCGCGAAATGCCAGTCGTCCATCGTCCCGGGGCGCGGCAGGTGGCCGTCGAGCCCGCGCAGGAGCTTGCCGTTGCCATCCGTCGCCTTCTGGTGATGGAGGACCCCTGGCGAGTCGGGCGCGAGCGGTCCGCGCACGGAGGTCCGCAGCGTCGCCCAGGTCGGGGGCGCCTGCCAGCCGAACTCCGAGCAGAAGCGCGGGACGATGTCGCGGTAATGCTCGTGACCCTTCTCGTTCCAGACGTCCCAGACATGGGTGCAGCCGTGGTCGGGGTCGTTGGGGTGGATGTCCATCGACCCCGAATAGGGGCTGCCCGCCCAGTAGGGGCGCGACGGGTCGAGCTCCTCCACGAGGCGCGGCAGGAGGTCGAGGTAGTAGCCCCTGCCCCAGGAGAGGTCGCCGAGGGGCCCCTGCCAGCCCCAGTCGAACCAGCCCCAGATGTTCTCGTTGTTGCCGTTCCAGAGGACGAGCGAGGGGTGCGGCATGAGCCGGACGATGTTGTCCCGCGCCTCGGCCTCGATCTCGGCGGGAAACTCGCCCTCCTCCGGGTAGGCGGCGCAGGCGAAGAGGAAGTCCTGCCAGACGAGGATCCCGGCCTCGTCGCAGGCTTCGTAGAAGGCGTCCGTCTCGTAGATGCCGCCCCAGACGCGGAGAAGGTTGATGTTCGCCGCCTTGGCTTGCGCGACACGCTCCCGGTAGCGCTCGGGTGTGACTCGGGGAAGGAAGCAGTCGTCGGGAATCCAGTTGGCCCCGCAGGCCCAGACCGGCGTGTCGTTGACGACGATGGCGAAGGCCGCCCCGTGCCCGTCGGGCGAGGTGTCGAGCCGCAGCGAGCGGAAGCCCACTCGCCGCGTCCAGCGGTCGAGCTCCCGCTCGCCCGCCAGGAGGCGAAGCGTGAGTTCGTAGAGCGGCTGGTCGCCCAGGCCGTGCGGCCACCAGAGCCGCGGCTCGGGCACGGAGAAGTCCATGCGCACCGCGCTCCCTCCGACGGCGACCCGCGACGTCACGCCGCCGACCTCGGCCAAGAGGACGAGGTCGTCCCCCGACCCCTCCAGAGCCACGTCGAGCGTGATCGTCCCGCGATTCCCCTGCACCCCGACCAGCGGCCGCACCTCGGCCAGCCGCGCCCCGGACCAGCTTTCCAGCCGCACGGGCTTCCAGATGCCGCAGGTCACGACGGTCGGTCCCCAATCCCAGCCGAAGTTGCAGGCCATCTTGCGCATGAGGTTCGCCGGGCCGGGGTAGTTCGCGGGACGGGGCGCGACGGCCCTGGCCAATTCCTCCCCCACCGCCCAGCAGGAGCGGAAGGCGACCGTCAGCCGGTTCGCGCCGCGACGGAGGTGCGGCGTCGCATCGAAGCGGTAGGTCCGATGCATGTTGCGCGTCTCGCCCAGAACCCGTCCGTTGAGCGCGACCGTCGCGAAGGTGTCGAGCCCCTCGAACACCAGATCGACCCGTTCGGCGCCGTCGTCGGTCCAGTCGAACTCCGTCTCATGGGTCCAGTCCTGTCGCCCGACCCAGTCCTGCGCGATCTCGTTGGTGTCGAGGCAAGGGTCGGCCAGCAGCCCCGCCGCCATCAGGTCGGTGTGAACGCAGCCCGGGACCGAGGATGGGACGGCCTCCGGCAGCGTGGGCGGGCGACCCGGGCCGGAGCCGCGCAGGACCCAGCCGGACTGCAAGGGACGACGTTGGAGTGGCATGGAACGGGTTCAGGACCTTGGGCGGCGCATACCGTGAGGCGGCTTCGGCGGATTGGCAATGGCCCTCCCAGGCTGCCCGCGCGTGACAGGAGCCGCGCGCGGGAAGGATGCCACCTTCACGGTCGGGCGTAGCGGACGAAGGCGAAGCGCCGGCCGCCCGGATGCCAGCAGGGTACGTTGATCGAGCCCTGCCCGCCGAAGATGGGCAGAAGGGTCCGGATGCTCCCGTCCCCCAGGTCCAACAGCCGCAGCTCCACGTCCTTGTCGCGCGGGTGCCCCTCGATGCCGCTCTCGTAGGCCACATAGAGCACCCCGTCCCCCGTCGGCGACGGATGCGGGAACCAGTTGACCCTGTCGTCATCGGTTATCCGCTCCATGCCGGTCCCGTCCGGGTGGACGCGCCAGAGCTGCATGGTGCCGCCGCGCGAGGAGTTGAACCAGATCCACTCGCCGTCAGGACTGTAGTCGGGCCCATCGGCGTGTCCCTGCGCATCGGTCAGCCGGGTCTCCTCGCCTCCGCCCACGGGGATCGTGACGATGCCATAGCTCCCGTCCCGCTGCGCGCACATGGCCAGCGTCCGCCCGTCCGGCGACCAGCCGTGCCAGTAGGACGGAGTCTTCTCGGTCACCGGCTGCGGCTCTCCGCCGGCGATGGGAAGCGTGTAGATGGCGCTCTGCCCCGTCCTCGTCCCATCCGAGATGACCAGCATGGTCCCGTCGGGCGAGATGCCGTGGTCGTTGTTGCAGTCCTTGGCGAAGCCCGTGTCGATCTCCGAGAGCCCCGGCGCGTCGAGGTCCACCCGGAAGAGCCGGCCGTCGCCGTTGACCACCAGGAAGCGACCGTCGCGCGACCAGTTCGGCGCCTCGATCAGACGGTCGGTCTGGAGGACGACCGTGCTTTCGCCGGTGTCGAGGTCGAAGATTTCGAGGGAGGATCTCATGCGGCGGCCTTCGCGCGGCCAGCCCCAGGGCGCGCATGTGGTCGATGGAGCGGCTGGCGAAGCGGCGCCAGTCGGCGGGGTTGTCATGCTCGGCGACGATGTGGGTCGCGTGCGTGGCCTGCATGAGCGGGACCAGCGCGGCCCAGTCGATGATGCCGTCGCCGGTGGCGGTCCAACCGTCCTCCTCGGTGGTGCCGAGCGGGGCGGTATCCTTGAGCTGGATCGCGATGATCCGATCGGCGTAGCGGCGCAATTCCTCGGCCGGGTCCGCCCCGCCCCGCACGATCCAGCCGCAGTCGATCTCGAACTTCACCGAGTCGTCCACGCCCAGGACATGGTCGATGGGCCGCGAGCCGTCGGGCAACGGGCGATACTCGAAGTCGTGGTTGTGCCAGGCGACGGTGAGCCCGTGACGCGCGGCCGCCTCGGCCCCGCGCGCCAGCCGCTCGCCGACGCTGCGCCAGTAGTCGGGCGTGGGCTCTCGTTTCTCCGGCGCCACCCAGGGCGGGATCATCACGCTGGCGCCGAGCGTCAGCGCGATGTCGATGAAGCGCTGCGTCTCCTCCACTAGTCCGTTGAGCGGCATATGGAAGCCGAGGCACCCAAGGCCGGCGTCGTCCAGCGCCCGCCGGAACGCGGCCGGGTCGGCCTCGTAGGCGGGCAACCAGGGCTCGATGGCGTCGTAGCCCATCGCCTTCAGCTCGGGAAGCTGAGCTTCGAGCGGTGGGAAGTTGCGGGAGGAATAGAGCTGGTAGGCGACGGGATAGGTCACTCCACCGCCCTCGCGGACTCGCCCTGGGGCTCCATGTCCTTGTTGAACTCCAGAAGCTCCAGCATCACGCCAAGGTCCGGCACCGTGTCGTAGTAGGCATAGCGCCCGTGACTGCCATCGAACTCGCCCCGCTGGAGAAGCTTGTGGCCCTTGCCTTCCAGGTACTCGTGCCGCTTCGTCAGGTTCCGGGTGCGGAAGGCGATGTGGTGGCAGCCGGGGCCCTTCTCCTCCAGGAGGTCGCGCCAGGCGCTCTTCTCCGGGCCGGGTTCGAGGAACTCCACGTCGATGTTGCCGAAGGCGAACATCCGGATCCGGCAGCCCACGCGCGCGGGCTGGCCGTGGTAGGTCGCCTGCGCCTCGTCGGGATCGGCGGCCTTGCCCTCCTTGGGCATCGGCTTTCCCGTGAGCTCCGAGAACCACCGCGCGGACTTCTCCGCGTCATGGGTGACGAAGCAGATCTGCATGACCGCATCCTCGTCGAGAAGGCGCGAGTCGGCGGGGGCGTCCTTGGGCGCCATGGTCGGTCTCCTTTGGGTCTGGAAATCGGTAGGCGGCCCCGCACCTGTCCGGGGCCGCCGCGGGCAAGCGTCAGCCGAAGATGGCGTCGTAGTCCTCCTTCATCTGCTCGATCGCCTCGTCCGACTTCATCTCCGGGTCGCTCCAATAGTTGAAGAGCACGACCCACATCGACGACAGCCAGTCGGCGTCCACGGTGGAATGCGGGCTGGGCACCTGGTGTGCAGGATCCTCCAGAACGCCCAGCACGTACTGCGAGCAGACGTCCACGTCGCCCTGCGCGTCGAGCCGCGTGGGGGTCGAGCCCTTCTGCGCCGCGAACTCCGCCTGCACGGCCGGGTCGAGCACGACACGCGCGAAGTCGAGCTCGGCCGCATCCATCTCGGGCGTCTGGTTCCCGAGCAGACCCCACGAGTCGACCGTCACCGGCACCGCCTTCGCGCCGGGGATCTCCAGGCAGCCGAAGTCCTCGCCCGGAACCTTGCCGGCGGCGAGCCATTCGCCCTTCATCCAGTCGCCGTGAAGCTGCATCAGCGCCTGGCCGGTGATGACCGTGTTGGTGGTCACGTTCCAGTCGCGGTTCACCGAGCCCTCGTCCGTCGCCTGCTGGAACTTGCGCAGCCAGTCGAGCACCGTCCGCATCTCGGGGGAGTCGAGGGCCGCCGGGTCGGGCGTCTCGCCGTAGAGCTTGGCGTAGAACTCGGGGCCGCCGGTCGCCGCGGCGATCGCATGGGCGAGGTAGCCCACCTGCCACTGCTGGCCCCCCAGCGCGATCGGGACGTAGCCCGCAGCG
The DNA here is from genome assembly GCF_000600335.2 of Rubellimicrobium mesophilum DSM 19309. Taxonomy (GTDB): domain Bacteria; phylum Pseudomonadota; class Alphaproteobacteria; order Rhodobacterales; family Rhodobacteraceae; genus Rubellimicrobium; species Rubellimicrobium mesophilum. The sequence continues at coordinate 156,543 of NZ_KK088582.1, forward strand.
CTGACCTTCTCGAAATCGGCGAACATGTCGTCGAGCGAGGCCCAGGCGGTCGGGTCCACGCCGGCGGCCTCGGCCACGTCCTTGTTGTAGTAGATCATCCCGTCGATATGGATCGCGGTCGGGATCTTCATGATCTGGCCATCGACGGTGATCGACTGGACGACCGCCGCCGGCAGGTGCTCGACGTAGCCCCCTTCCTGGTAGAAGTCGTCCAGCGGCCGGGCCAAGCCCATCTCGGTCAGGTTCCGGTAGACGCCGGGGCTGGATTCCAGGAACACGTTGGGCGGGTTGCCCCCCTGCACGAGGTTCAGGAGGTTGACGTTCGAGCCCGTGTCATGGGGGATCGCGACGTCGGTCCAGGTGTGGCCCATGGCCTCGAAGTGGCTCTTGAGCACGTTGAGCGCCGCGACCTCGGGACCCGAGGACCAGTTGTGGAAGACGATCACATCCTCGGCGATGGCGCCGCTGGCGACCGTGCCCGCCAGCAGCGCGGCCAGGAGACCGCCCTTGAGGGTCTTCGTCATCGGTTCGTTTCCTCCCATTGTTGTTCCTAGAGCCGCCCTCCCGTGGCGGCGTCGAACAGGCTCGCCTTGCCCTTCGGGAAGGCGACCCTGACCTTCTGGCCCCCGGCCAGACGCGCGGCCTGACCCGGCTCGACCCGGAGCGACAGCAGACCCTCGTCGAAGCGCAGGTAGCCGGTGGCGTCCGACCCCGTCCGCTCGGTGTGAGCGACGGGAAGGTCGAAGACGGCGGCGGCCTCGCGCGCCGGGGCGTCGGGCGGGCCGAAGTATTCGGGCCGCATCCCGACGACGATCTCGGATCCCTCCTGCGGGGCCTTGGCGAAGGCATAGTCCCCCAGGTCGATCTGCTGGCCGTTCCCGAAGACGCCTGCGACCAGGCCGCCGCGCCTGAGGATGCGCGCCCTCTTCAGGTTCATCGCCGGGGCACCGATGAAGCCGGCCACGAACAGGTTCGCGGGCCTCTCGTAGATCTCGTCCGGCGTGCCGAATTGCTGGATCACCCCATTGTTCATGACGGCGATCTTCGTGGCCATGGTCATGGCCTCGATCTGGTCGTGCGTCACGTAGACGACGGTCGGGCTGAGCTCGTCGTGCAGCCGCTTGATCTCCAGCCGCATCTCGGTCCTGAGCTTGGCGTCGAGGTTCGACAGGGGCTCGTCGAAGAGCAGCACCTCGGCGTGCTTCACCAGGGCCCGCCCGATCGCCACCCGCTGCCGCTGGCCGCCCGAAAGCTGCGCGGGCTTGCGGTCGAGAAGCGGCTCGATCTGCAGGAGCCTGGCCGCCCAGGCCACGCGCCGCTCCACCTCCTCGCGGGGGAGCCGCGCCGAGGCGAGCCCGAAGCGCAGGTTCCCCCGCACCGTCTTGGTCGGGTAGAGCGCGTAGCTCTGGAACACCATGGCGAGGCCCCGGTCCTTGGGGTCGAGGTCGGTCACGTCCCGGTCGCCGATCAGGATGCGCCCCCCGGTGACGTCCGTGAGGCCGGCCAGCATGTTCAGGAGCGTGGTCTTGCCGCAGCCCGACGGGCCGAGGAGGACCAGGAACTCGCCGTGCTCGATGGAGAGGTCGAGGTCCCTCAGCACCGTCACGGCGCCGAAGGCCTTGTGGATGCGCTCGAAGCTGACGCGCGGCATGGCTATCCCTTGATGGCGCCGGCGGTGATGCCGGCGACGAAGAACTTGCCGAGGAGGAAGTAGATGAGGAGCGGCGGCAGCGCGGTCAGCAGGGCCGCCGCCATGTCCACGTTGTACGAGGCCGTGCCGGTCGAGACGGTGACCATGTTGGCGAGGTTCACGGTCATGGGCTGGGTGTTGAACCCGCCGAAGGTCACGCCGATCAGGTAGTCGTTCCAGATCGAGGTGATCTGCAGGATCAGCACCACGATCAGGATGTTGCCCGACATGGGCAGGATGATCTCGCCGAAGATGCGCCAGAAGCTGCCGGAGTCCATGATGGCGGCCGACATGATCTCCTGGGGGACGTCCTTGTAGTAGTTGCGGAAGATCAGCGTCAGCACCGGCATGGCCAGCACCGCGTGGACCACCGCGACGCCCCAGATCGTGCCGTAGACGCCGATGGAGCGCGTCATCGCGATCAGCGGGTACATGATGATCTGGAAGGGCACGAAGGCGCACATGAACAGCAGGAACAGAAAGGCCCCGGCCCAGCGCACGTCCCAGAGCGCCAGCGCGTAGCCCGTCACGATGGAGAGCGCGACGGACAGGATCAGCGACGGCACCAGGATCAGGACCGAGTTCAGGAAGCCGACCCGCAGCCCTTCGCAGGTGATGCCCGAGCAGGCCTCGGTCCAGGCGAAGCGCCACGCCTCCAGGGTCCAGGTCTGCGGCAGGGCGAAGATCTGGCCCTGCCGGATCTCGTCCATGGTCTTGAGCGAGGTCGTCAGCACGACGTAGAGCGGCACGCAGAAGAAGAGCGCGCAGACCGTCAGGAAGACGAGCACCGCGATGGAGCGCCCGGTGATCCGCTTCCGGCGCCGCCGCACGACGGGGCGGGAGTCGACGGTGGCGCCGATGGCCGCGGCCGAGGCGACGTCGGTCATGCGGCGTTCCTCCGACGGGCCTGCCAGGCGGTCAGCAGCACCAGCGGCAGGAACACCACCGCCGTGATGAGCAGCATCATCACCGCCGCGGCCGAGGCGTATCCCAGGTTCTGCTTCTGGCTCAACGCGTTGATGACGAAGTAGGCCGGCACCCAGGTGCTCTGCCCCGGCCCCCCGTTGGTCATGGCGAGCACGATGTCGTAGGCCTTGATGACGCCCAGCGACAGCAGGATCGCGCAGGTGAGGAAGGTGAACCTCATCATCGGGATGATGATCTCGACATAGAGCCGCCAGAGGCTCACACCGTCGAGGCGCGCCGCGCTCCAGATCTCGGAATTGATCGACTTCAGCCCGGCGATCATGAGCGCCATGTAGAAGCCGGACGACTGCCAGATGGAGGCGAGGATGATCGCGTACATCGCCGTGTCGCCCTGCGCGAGCCAGTTGAAGGAAGCGCCCTCGAAGCCCGCGCGATGCAAGGCCGCCTCGAGGCCCATGGACGGGTTCAGGATCCAGCGCCAGGCGACGCCGGTCACGATGAGGGACACGGCGAGCGGATAGAGGAACACGGTCCGGAAGAAGCTCTCCCCCCGCTTCTCGCGGTCGATCATCGCCGCCAGGACGAAGCCGAACACGATGGCGAGCGCGCTGCCGATCCCCAGCGTGACGAGGTTCCACAGCGCGATGCGCCAGCCGTCGTCCGCGAAGAGCCGCCCGTATTGCCGCGACCACTCGGCCCAGTCGATGCCGTAATCCGGCACCTGGCGCGACCGCGTCAGGGACAGGTAGACGGTCCAGAGGATCGACCCGAGGAATGCGACCGTCGTGACCGCCAGGGCGGGCGACAGCGCAAGCTGCGGAGCGATCCGCGTCCAGCGGATCGACATGGAAGTCCTCCCTAGCGAGCTCCTCCTCGAGCTCCGTCGCAGGCCTTGGCCCGCGAGGTCGGCCGGTTCCTGGCCGCTTGTATTAACGTTAATACTTCCATAGGCTGATCGCGTCTGTCAACGGCCGAATTCACGGGGAGGCGGGACGCCATGGACATGCCGAGGTTGGGTTTCGGCACCTACGGGCGGACGGGGTCCGAGGGGATCGCCGCGATCCTTTCGGCGCTCGGGGCCGGCTACCGGCACCTCGACACCGCGCAGACCTACGACACCGAGCGCGAGGTCGGCGAGGCCATCCGCCGCTCCGGCCTGCCGCGTGACGAGGTCTTCGTGACCACAAAGGTCGCCGAGCACAACCTGGGCCCCGGGCAGGTGATCCCATCGCTGGAGCGGAGCCTCGCGGAACTGGGTCTCGACCATGTGGACCTCGCCCTGATCCACTGGCCCGCCCGCGCTGGCGGCCCCGCGCCCGAGGCCTACCTTCGCCAGATCGCCGAGGCGAGGGACCGAGGCCTCGCGTGGCACATCGGCGTGTCGAACTTCACCATCGCGCTGATCGAGGAGGCCTGTTCCATCCTGGGCGCCGGCGCGATCCTGACGAACCAGATCGAGCTCAACCCCTGGTTCCGCAACCGCCGGCTGGCTGACCACTGCGCGTCCCGGGGCATCGTCGTCACCTGCTACGAGCCGCTCGCCCGGGGGAAGGTCGGCGCCGATCCTGTCCTTCAAGCGATCGCCCGACGGCACGGCGCGACGCCCGAGCAGGTCGCCCTCGCCTGGGAGCTCGCCCAGGGCTACGCCGCGATCCCGACCTCGCGCAGCCCCGAGCGTATCCGGCAGAACTTCGCGGCGCAGGAGCTCGACCTCTCCCCCGACGAGTTGGCCGAAGTCGATGCGCTCGACCGTGGCATCCGATCCATCGACCCCGATTGGGGTCCCGACTGGGACTGAGACGGATCGGCGGGGTCGAGGGACATGGCGCGGCTGAAGGACATCGCGGAGCGAACCGGACTCTCGGTCAACACCGTCTCGCTCGCTCTCCGGGGCAGCCCGCGCATCCCCGCCGACACGCGCGAGCGGGTCCGCAGCGCCGCCGAGGCGCTGGACTACACGCCCAACCACATGGCCCAGGCGCTCGTCAGCCGGCAGACCAGGACCGTCGGCCTCCTCCTCACCGACGTCACCAGTCCCCTCCTCACCCAGGTCGCGCGCTCGGTCGAGCAGGAGCTGAAGGCGCTGGGCTACGTCACCCTCCTTGCCGCATCCAACGGCGACCCGGAGGAGGAGGACCGCGCGCTCGCCACCTTCCGGGCGCGGCAGGTGGACGGAATGCTGGTCTACCCCCATGATCACAGCCGGCTCGATCATCTCCGCCGCCTGCGGCTGGGCGGGATGCCGATGGTCCTCCTGGCCGGCGAGCGGGTCGACGACGTGGACGTGGTCCGCCTCGACGAACGGGCCGGGGCCCTGTGCGCGACCCATCACCTGCTCGAGCAGGGCCACCGTAGGGTCGGCCTGGTCGACGGCGCCCATCTGCACGGGAATCCGGCCAAGGCCGACGGCTACGTCGCGGCGCTGCGTCTCGCCGGGATCGACCCCCTGCCCGAACTCGTGATCGACCCGGAGGGGCACTCGGTCGGCCACGGCCACGCCGCCTTCGCCCGGCTCATGGCCCTGCCCGAGCCGCCGACGGCCGTCCTGACCGCCAACGACCGCCTCGCCCTCGGCGGCCTGCGCTGGTGCCAGGAGAACGGCGTGGCCGTGCCCCGCGACCTCGCGGTCTTCGGCTTCGACAACATCGAATACGCCGGCTACGCCTCGACCCCGCTTTCGAGCGTCGACTACCCTGCCGACGACCTCGCCCGACAGGCCGTCGCCCGCCTGATGACCCTGATCCGGAACCGAGCCGAGCCCCCGTCCCCCGAGCTGGTTCGCATCCAACCCGAACTGGTCCTGCGTCAGAGCACAGCGGCGTCGCGATGACGGCCAGCGCACTGCCTCCCGGCAAGACCGCTGTCATGACGGGAGCCACCCGCGGCCCGTGACGGCGGTGCGCGCCGCCGAGGGCAAGACCGCGTGGCTGGCCGATCGAAACGAGGGGGCGGGACAGGAGGTTGCCGCCGGGATCGGCATCCGGGCGGGCGCGGAGTTGGCCGACCCCACGGATGATCCCGCTTCGGTCGCTCTGCGGCAGGAACGGGCCACGCCCTTGGTCGTTCATCTTCCGCGCACAACCGCGGAGCCTCGACATGCGGACCCAAGACATGAGGATGCACAATTCAGGGTGCGCCACCGAGCCGCCGAGAGCAGGGCGCGCCCCTTCCTTGCCCGCAGCCCTTGGAGCGGATCGGTGACGCCGCGCCGCGCCCGAGGGAGCTGGGGCCGGGCGGTGACCGGGATCCTGCGCCTGCTTGGCCGGCCCGTCCGACGAGCGCAGGGCGGGCACGGCGTGGTCCTCGAACCCTACCGGGGCTATGGCACCCGCTCCGAGGTCTTCCTGATCGGCCGCGTGTTCAGGCAGTCGCAGGCGCATCCCAAGGGGGAGCGCGGCCTCCGATCCGAGCTGCGCGACATCGGCCGGCGCCTGGCCCGCCATGCCATTGCCGGCGCGGTCCTGACGGCACGCTTCCAGGGGGCCGAGGACCGGGTCCGCACGGATGCCGACGGCTACTTCCGGGTCCATCTCCGCCCCAGGACCGAGCCATCCCCCGAAGCCGACTGGCACGCGATGGAGCTGACTCTCGAGTCCCCGCAGACCGTGCGGGCCGAGGGTCGGGTCTACATCCCGCCTCCGCAGGCCCGCTTCGTGGTCATCAGCGACATCGACGACACGATCATGCGCACGGGCGTCGCCAACAAGCTCGGGATGCTCTGGCGCCTCTTCGTGGCGGATGCGCAGAGCCGGGTGGCCTTCCCCGGCGTGGCGGCGCTCTATCGCGCGCTCCACGCGGGCCCCTCGGGCGGGGACGGCAACCCGATGCTCTACGTCTCCCGCGCGCCCTGGGGCATCTACGACATGCTGGACGAGTTCTTCCGCCTTCACGGCATCCCGGTGGGCCCGGTGCTGTTCCTGCGCGAGTGGGGATTGTCGTGGAGGCACCCCCTGCCCCGCAAGGCGACCGACCACAAGGAGGAACTCATCGGTCACATGCTGGAGCTCTACGACGACCTTCCATTCGTGCTGATCGGCGACAGCGGCCAGCACGACCCCGAGGTCTACCGGAAGATCGTGGACGCGCATCCCGGCCGCGTCCTGGCGGTCTATATCCGCAACGTCTCGCGGGATCGCCGACGGATCGCCGAGATCGAGGCCCTCGCCGTGGCGGTTGCCGCGTCCGGCAGCGGGCTAGTTCTGGCGGCGGACAGTCTGGCCATGGCCCGTCACGCCGAGGGCCTGGGCCTGGTGGAGGCCGGGACGGTGGCGGCGGCGGCGGGCGAGCGACGGGAGCAGGGCGAGCGGGCCGCACCGGAGGGAACCCGGGACCTCAGGGAGGCCACGCCCGAGCGGACGGCCGGCGCCGTGGACCGGGGCGAGCTGCGGGACCTGCTCGACCCCGGCGCGCCGGGCGCCCCTGCGAACGTCGTCGTGGAACCCGAGGCCCGCGCGCCGTCGCACCGGCCCTGACCTGCGGGCCCACCTGCGCGAGCGGCCCGGCTGCGGTCCGGTGGGTCACCGCCCGGGCAGGGTCCCCTATCCTCTCCTTCCGAAGGCTCTGACGACCATGGGCGCTCCCAGGATCACGAGGAGGATGCGGGCGAGGTGGTGGAGGACGACGTAGCCGAGCTCGGCGCCCGAGACGATGGCGAGCACGGTCATCTCGGCCTGCCCGCCGGGGGCGAAGGCCAGGAAGGCCTCCATGGGGCGGGCAAGGCCGAGGAGGACGACCGCCTCGGCCACGACCCCGGCGAGGATCGCGAGGATCACCATGAAGAGGGCGCTGATGCCGATGGTGCGGGTGAGCTCGCGCCATGTCACGCCCACGTAGTGGACGCCGATGCTGATGCCGATCAGGAACTGCGCGGCCTGGAGCGCCTCGCGCGGCGGGCGCTCGTGGATGAGGCCCGCGAGGGAGAGCGGCAGCGTCGCGATCAGCGGGCCCAGGATCGCGGCTCCGAAGAGGCCCGCGCGCTTGGCCACGCGCCAGCCCACCACGGCCGCGAGAACCATGAGGGCGATCTCGCTCGGGGGCAGGCTGGCGGCGGAGGCGCCCAGCGGACGGGTGAGCCGGGCGCCGTAGAGGGTCGAGAGCAGGATCGGCGCCACGGTCACGATCACTGCGACCCGGGTGGCGTGGATGAGGCTGAGCGCCCGCACGTTCGCCCCCGCCTCTTTGCCGAAGAGCACCATGTCGGCAGCGCCCCCCGGCATGGCGGCGAAGAAGGCGGTGACCGCGTCGAAGCCCACCACGCGGCGGAAGAACGGCACGCCCACGAGCCCGATCAGCCCCACGTAGAGCGGCACCAGCGCGAGCGAGAGCGCCATCGCGGGGAGCTGGCCCACTAAGGCCGGCGTCACCGAGGCGCCCACGGCGACGCCCAGCACAGTGCGCGCGGCGTCGGTCACCGGGCCGAGCCCCCGAAGCGGCGCCCCCAGCAGCGCCGCTCCCAGGCAGGCCAGCATCGGCCCGAACAGGAAGGGCAAGGGCAGCCCGGTCCCGAGCGCCAGCACGAGCCCGCCGAGCGCCACCGCGACGGTGAGGAGGCGCCGGGTCCAGCGACCCTCCATCGGCCTCAGCCCGCGCCGGAGGACAGCACCTCCTCGGAGTGGGTCACGACGGGCGGCGCGGCGAAGTGGGGCGACACCAGCGCCCGCCACTGGGTGAAGGCCTCCGAGCCGCGGAAGCCGACGGTGTGGTCCTCGAGGCTCGCCCAGTCCACGAGGAGCCGG